>JAJZJX010000040.1 GCA_021850985.1 bacterium | reverse complement strand
TAAGATACTGCCGCCGAACGATGTAATTTTTTCGTTGCTCATTTTTAATTTTAGTGATAAACTTTTCATTATAAGCCACCTTTTGGGTTATTGTTGGTATTTGCTTAACACCTATATTTTACAATAACTTGAGGGTGGTTTTCAAGTTTCTAACGGTGGTTTAAGGGATGTTATAATTTTAGACCAGCCTGAAGATGATCTTGATAATCAAACAATATATGAAGATGTCATTAAGCTTATTAAAGAAATAAAGCCGAAAATTCAGTTTATATTTGCTACCCATAATGCAAATTTTCCGGTTCTTGGAGATGCGGAGCAAATTTATTCATGTCGTTATCAGGATAACAAAGGTGCGATATGGGTTAAGAATGCCGGCGATAAAAGAAAGGTAACAAGCAGGGAAGAGATACAAAAAAATTATACTTATACCGGAGGTTGAAGCAAATAAAAAATGCAGAAAACTATATATACGATATACGGCAGAGATAAAATCCAGAGGACAGCTTATGATACCTAAAAAACTAAGGGAAACCGGAAACCTAGATAAAAGACAGGTTGTTCATTATAGACCTGCCTTGCGACGGTAATTACTATTACCGGAAAGCTTAAAAGTTTAATTCCCGAATTGTCATTCCAGCGAAAGCGGGTAAGTTTTAAAGCCGTCAGTATTTAGACGGCTCATCCAAAAAAATTAAATTTCTATTGCAGGATTAAGGAATTTAATTGTTGTTGACAAATAAAAAAAAATTATGTATCTTTATTGTAGATACTTATAAAATAAAAAAAATAAAATTGCGGTATTAATGTATAGATGTTTATATATTAGAAATACATATACGTTCTATAAATATTAAGTTATTTTAAATGTTTTAAAAATATTTAACATTTTTATCGTTTATAATTTTTCTTATATATTATGGTGATTATATGTTGACTAAAATTCAAAAATGGGGCAACAGTTTTGCTATTAGGATACCAAAAACTTTTGCGTCTGAAATAAGCCTAGAAAAAGATTCCATTATAGAGCTTTCTTTAATCGATAAACACATTATTATAAAGCCTGTGAATGCGGTAAAATATTCATTAAAACAACTGCTATCCGGCGTTAATGATAAAAACATACATTCGGAAACCGATACCGGTGAAGTTTGCGGTAATGAAATCTTCTAAATTTTATGTATATACCTGAAAGAGGAGATATCATTAGTATTACCTTTAACCCTCAGGCTGGACATGAACAGAAGGGTAGAAGACCGGCTCTTGTTTTATCTCCTGCAGAGTATAATGAAAAAGTAGGATTGGCCATAATGTGTCCCGTAACAAGCCATGTTAAAGGTTACCCTTTTGAAGTGTTAATTCCTCCTAAAATAAAAATATCCGGAGTTATCCTGTCCGATCAAGTAAAAAGCTTGGATTGGAAAGCAAGGCAAGCCGAATTTATATGTAAACTGCCAAAATCATCTTTAAACGAAACATTGCAAAAATTATCGGTTTTAATATCGTAAGAAACAAAAATAAAGTGTCAGTATAATGTTCGTCAAAAATCCAGCCCGCAGTAAGCAATATAATTGTGTTTTAATAATACAATTCTTCTTCTTTAAGAACGGAAATAACGTTATCTAATGTATCGTTTACATTATAAGCAATCTGTTCGGGGGTAACCTTAAAGTTTTTGTGTAAGTTTATTATAAGATAATAAATAAATCTGAAACCTCTGTTTATATCAAAATAAAACGGTCGCTGTCCCTATTTAATAATGTGCCGTTGAAGGAAAAGCGGATTATATCGTTTCCGGAGATAAGCACCATATATTGCCTCTCAAAGAATACAAAAAAATTAAAATATTATCAGCTTCCGAATTTATTGCCGAAGAGCATATCCGACATTTTTATTTAAATGCAAAAAAATAAATCAGACTTTTTGTCCCCTCCTACGTTATTTTATGTTATTATTTATATATAAACATATATTTTATATGGCTTTGGGGGGTCAGGGGGGGGGGCGAAGCCCCAGCCCTTACAAATGCTATTTAAAAAATAATAATCAATTTTAGGCAAGAACCATCTGACACCTTTAATTTAATCGTCCCCTTTAATCAGAGGACTTATAATCGAAAAACTTATTGACATATAATTTTTCCCCTGCTAAAATAAAAATAAGTAATATTTTATCAGGTTTGTATTTTTCCATGCATGCATAATATGCATATTATTTATATTTATATATCCCATTCCTATGTATTATAAAAGAGATCTGGAAGACAAGATAAAAGCCTATATAGATAAACCGGAAATCATCGCCGTCCTTGGATCGAGACAAGTAGGGAAAACTACGCTTTTAAAAAAAATTTATGAAGAATCAAAGGATGCGGTTTTTTTAACTTTTGAAGATATAGAATTAAAACTTTTATTCGAAGAAGACATTAAAAGTTTTGCAAAACTTTATGTCGAGCCTTATAAAACGATATTCATAGATGAGTTTCAATACGCGAAAGAGGGCGGAAAGAAATTAAAGTATATATACGATACATCAAACGAAAAGAAAATTTTAATAAGCGGATCTTCCGCCATGAATTTGAGCATAGAAGCAATTAAATATCTGGCGGGGCGTATTTTTGTCTTTTATCTTTATTCTTTCAGTTTTTCGGAATTTTTATCGGCTGCGGACAAACCCCTATATAATATATTTATTGAAGAAGATAAATTTTCCGAGCAAATCAATAATAAGATTTATAAATATCTTTCGGGCTACCTGATTTACGGAGGATATCCGCGTATTTTGCTTGCAAAGGACGACGAGGAAAAAAAAGAAGTTCTGAAAAATATCGTCAATATCTATTTATTGCGCGACATAAAGGATTTAATATCTTTAGCAGATGAAACGCAGTATTATAAACTTCTTAAAGCGCTTGCTCTGCAGATAGGCAATATAACCGTCTATAACGAGCTTGCGGCTGTGAGCGGACTTGATTATTATAAAACAAAAAAAATACTTGCCGTCTTTGAAAAACTTTTTCTGGTAAAGTTCGTTACTCCTTATTTTTCCAATAAGCGAATAGAAATCTCTAAAAACCCTAAAGTGTTTTTTATGGATTTAGGGATTAGAAATGCCATACTTGGAGATTTTAAATCAATAGACGATAGGATTGACAAAGGAGCGCTATTCGAAAATTATATATTCAGAGCTTTTTATGAAAAAGACAAAAGCGTAAAGTATTACAGAAGTAAAAGCGGAGCGGAAATAGACTTCATAATAGACGACAAACTGCCCGTCGAAGTAAAGTCTAAACTTTTAAAGCCTTCCGTTTCAAAATCTTTCCATAGTTTTATCCAAAAGTATAATCCTGATAAGGGCATTATTTTAAATTCAAATACAGAAGGCTCTTTATTAATAGATAAATGCAATGTTTTATTCTTAAAGCACTATATGGCGGAAAAGCCGGAATTGTATTAATGGCAAAACCTTATTTGGAAATTAAATAAATCCGGCCCCTTTAATTGTAAATTTAAAGGATTATAAATTCTGTAACATTCGTTCTAATTATAGAAATGTTTTGCCGACAAACTCAGTCGGCAGTGAGCAAATAAATAAATTTGACTCCTTTAATTTCTAAAACAAAAATGGTCGCTGTCCCTGTTTATTCTGTCCCTGTTTATTGAAATTTACAGGTAAAGATTTTTTCTTGACTTTTATATTGATTATGATATTAAATATAATATCAATCAATGAGAATTTTATAATGACTAAAAATAATAAACTATGCAAAATTGTAAAAAAAATTTTACAAAATAAAAAAAATGTAAGATTTAATGATGTAGATAACTTATTAAAAGAATTTAATTATACGGTAAATCAGTCTAATGCCGGAACAAGCCATTATGTATATAGGAAAAAAGAACATAGCCCTATCACTATTCCTTACAAAAGACCTTTTATTAAAGAATGCTATATAAAAGAAATTATAGATATATTAAATTTGGAGGAATTTTATGAAAAAAACTGTTGATTATTATATGAGTTTGCCATATACAATCGAAATTATTAAAAATGATGACGGCTCTTATTTTTGCAAGATAAAAGAATTGAAAGGGTGTATGACGGAAGCGGATTTATTGGAAGAAGCCGTAAAAAATATTGAAGAGGCTAAGGTTTTATGGTTATCGGCAGCAATTGAAGATAATGTCGATATTCCGTTACCCGAACATTCAGATGAAAATAGTTACAGCGGAAAAATATTATTAAGATTACCTAAATATCTTCATAAAAAGCTTGCTGATAATGCTAAAAACGAGAACGTTAGTTTGAATTATTATATTGCGACGCTATTAGCGGAAAAAAATAAAGAATTTGAAATTTATAATAATAGTGAAATATTTGATGATAGCGATTATTATAATAAATTCAATAAAGAAAAAATGAAATTTAAAATTAAATCAAACTTAAAACTTGTAGCTTAAAATTATGGACAAAAAAACAAAAAAAAATACTGACGCAAAAGTAAATAAAGAAGAATACGATAACTTTATTAAGCATTTAGAATTATTAAATCTGTATCTTTCAGAATGCCGATTTAAAAGGGCGGATTCAGAATTGGACGATCATAGCATTGAGGTAACAGCTTCGCTTGAATTAATAAAAAATGAATATAAACAGCTTAAAGATAATACCTTTGAAGTAAAACATTCGGTAAATTTTATATTAAGCTTTAACAAAGATAGCAAAAAAATCAAATTATTTGAATTAAAAGCGGTTTTTATGCTTATTTACAAAAATAAAATAAAAATTACCGATGAAATTTTTGATTTATTTTCTAAAAAAAATATACCTCTCAATATAATGCCATATTTACGTGAATTTGTATCTAATTCAATGTATCGCACCGGATTACCGCCTATCTTATTGCCTGTAACAAAAATATAGCAAATTATTTTCACTTTAGGACTATTTAGCGGCAAAGCCAGCCGGCAGTAAGAGAATAAATAAATCCGTCCTCTTTAATACTTAAAGAATACGAAATCCCTTTCGGCATAATCGTTTACCAGGGCAATGAAATAATAGAAATAAGAAAAAATATCTTCGCGGTTCCCGACTGGTTTTTGTTCACATGATAATAATATCATAGGCAGGAGTGAGAGAATAAATAAAGATGTCACCCTTTTTAAAAAAATGGGGGAATTAAAAACAAATTGCGAAAAATAAAACCGCCTGTGTAGCTTAATTTGCAAGGGCTGTGGGTGGGAGGGGGATTTTTAAAAAAATGATTTTGACAACAGAATACGGTTTTAATGTATAACCTATAAAAATATTATAAATATTGTTTAAGATTTAAGGTGCTTTATGATACCGATTGAATATGATATGATTGTAGTTAAAGAAAACGAAACATATATAGCATATTGCCCGGAACTTGACATTTCAAGCTGCGGCAATAAAGATAGAAGTTCTGGGATTGCTTTACATTATGTATAAAATTTTCATATCTATTAATCAAAAAAGAAAAAGTGAAATTTTAAAAAATTTTTCCTTAGACATTAATTTCTTTCCTTTAATTTTATTGCCGATATATGATATAATTTATTGAAAATATATGAGATTACAGGAGATTAAAAATATGATTATAAGTGCTAATGATATAAAGACAAAAGGTTTATCTAATATCGAAAAAATGATAGAGGATGGAAATGAGATTTTTATATCTAAAAGAGGAAAAGCTAAATTTGTATTGCTTTCATTAAAAGAGTATGAAAGATTAAAAGAAGCTGATATTTTTAAAGCTATAATGGATGCGGAAAACGATTATAATAATGGAAAGTTTATAATTGAAAGCTCCGAAGAACATTTTAAAAAAATCGGCATCTGATGTTCAAATTAATTTTTACTGAAAGTTATTTAAAAAAAGAAAAAACTTTTTAGAAAAGCAAATGAATCTATATATAAATATATATAGATAAATATAAAAAGATTCTTCCGCTATTTAGAGTTAAATCCAAGTCACCCTTCTTTAAAACTACACAAATTACAGGGAAAATTTAAAGATAAATATGCTGTTTCTATAACATATTCTTATCGAATAATTTTATCTTTCACGGTAATTGAAAACGAAATATTATTAATTGATATCGGAAGCCATGAAGAAGTTTATTAGTTCAAATATAGTCGGTAATTATTGTTTGAGCAGTCCCCTACGTTATTTTTATGTTACTATTTATATGTAAACGTATATTTATACGGCTTTTTTTGGGGGTGGGGGGATGAAACTCCACAGTCCTTATTTACAAATGCTATTTTAAAAAATAATAATTAATTTTAGACAAGAACCATCTGACCGCATGGGCTTGAAAGTCCCTAAAAAAGTGTGTTCTATCCCTAATTTCCTATTGGTTGATTTAGTTTTAAAGCTACTTTTTTTATTCGTTTCCTTTTTATTTTTTATTTATTTTTATTAAAATTCAGGTTTATTATCCCTTACCCTTTTTATATCCGCTTCAGTCATAAGTTCTATAAGCTCTTTCATTGAAGTTTTAGCTTCCCATCTTAATTTTTCTTTGGCTTTTTTAGGATTACCGAGCAGTCTTTCTACTTCTGCAGGTCGATACAATTTATGGTCTATTTCGACATAGTCTTGATAATTTAAATCCGCATAAGAAAATGCTATCTCGCACATTTCCCTAACCGAAGAAGTCTTACCTGTAGCAATAACATAGTCGTCTGGCACGTCCTGCTGGAGCATTAGCCACATAGCTTCTACATAGTCTTTAGCGTAACCCCAGTCTCTTTGAGCGTCTATATTGCCTAAATACAATTTATTCTGTTTGCCGTATTTTATCTTAGCAACGGCGTCCGTCACCTTTCTCGTAACAAATTCTATGCCCCTTATGGGAGATTCATGATTAAAAAGAATACCTGCACAACCGAATATATTAAAACTTTCCCTGTAATTAATAGTAAGATAATGCGCGAAAAGTTTAGCCGCTCCGTATGGACTTCTGGGATGAAACACAGTATTTTCGCACTGTATAGTTTCGGTTGTTTTTCCGAACATTTCAGATGTGGATGCCTGATAGAACCTGATTTTATCATTTACAATTCTTATTGCCTCAAGAACGTTTACAACGGCAAAACCGGTTACCTGAGTGGTAAGTATAGGCTGCTGCCATGAAGTCCCCACAAAACTTTGGGCGGCTAAATTATAGACTTCGTCGGCTTTTGACAATTCTAAAGCTCTGATGAGCGAAGACAGGTCAAGCAGGTCTCCGTCTATGATTTTAATATCGTCTAATATATTTAAATACCTTAACCGCCATAAAGTATCCGAGCCTCTTCTTGCAAGAAAGCCGTAAACATTGTAACCTTTTTCAAGCAAGAATTTGGAAAGATATGCTCCGTCCTGTCCCGTTATGCCCGTTATAAGAGCGTTTTTTGCCATAATAGTTTAGTTCCTCCTTTTTTCTATCGGCGTTATTTTGCTAAATGTTAATGTTTAGCAATGTCCAACATAATTTTTATTAATTAATCAAAAATAAAGACATAATAACATAATTACAATAATATAATTAGAGACTATAATAATTTAACTATAAAATGTGATTTTATACAATAAAAAATTTATTTTTTTAGCTTTTCTTTCCAATATCCGAAAATATCCGCCAAACTTTTTTCAAGCGGTATTTTTTGCTCCCATTCGGTAACTTTCTTAATCTTGTCATTGCTGCCGCATACCCTTTTCTGTTCGTTAGGTCTTAATTTATTTTCATCTATTTCTATTTCAACCTCAACGCCCGCAATATTACACAGAGTATTGATTATAGAGCGCATAGCAACCTCCTTTCCTGAACATACATTATATATGTCGGAATTTATCCCTTTTTCTAATAATAGTTTATACGCAGCCGCAACATCTCTTACATCTAAAAAATCTCTTGTAGTATCGATATTACCCGCTATAATTACAGGTTTTTTCAGACATAGACTGATTTCTGTTATCTGTTTTGCAAAACTTGATACGACAAATCTTTCGCTCTGATTAGGTCCTATATGATTAAAAGGTCTCGCTATAACAATTTCCATATCTTCGGTTGCAGACCATTGATAGCACAGGGCTTCAGCCGAAACTTTGCTCACGGCGTAGGGATTTCTCGGCTTTAATGGATAATCTTCTGTTATTGGGAGTTTGTCTTCGTCTACATGACCGTAAATATCGCCGGAGCTTATATAAAGTATTTTACCGCAAAAACCGTATTCTTTTAAAGCGCTGAACAGGTTATAAGTGCCGATGAAATTTATATTATAAGTTTCAAGAGGATTCTTAAAAGATTCAGGAACAAAACTCTGGGCTGCTAAATGGATTACGGCGTCAAAATTAAAATTTTGCGAGTTTTCAGTAATATCAATATGAGAATTTAAAGAATGCCGCGAATTTAAAATTTGCAAATTTTCGCTCTGCTGTTTATACAAAAGCGCATTAGTATCAGACGATAAAAAAGATTTTATTCTATTAATATCTCTTAAGTCAACCGTACCTCTTTCATCTATTAATGGAACGCAAGTGTGAAATTCAAATAACTCTTGTATTATATAGTGTCCCACAAAACCGGAAGCGCCTGTTAACAGAATATTCATAAATAAGTTAATTATTAATTAATGTAAACTGCTATTTATGCTTATCTCCCGACAGAATAATAATCAAAACCGTATTCTTTCATCTTGGCTTTATCATAGATATTCCTCCCGTCAAACATGGCAGGGGTTTTTAGAAGCGACTTTATTCTGTTAAAATCAGGCATCCTGAAATCGTTCCATTCTGTTGCCAATATAAGTCCGTCGGAATCTTTTAAGGCATTGTACATATCGTCAAAATAATCTACCTGCGGAAATACTTTTTTTGTATTTTCCATGGCAATGGGGTCAAAAGCTTTGACGGATGCTCCGTACGACAGAAGTTTAGATATTATGGCAAGGGCGGGTGCTTCTCTTATATCGTCTGTTTTAGGTTTAAACGCAAGACCCCATAGCGTAAATGTTTTGTTTTTAATATCCGATTTAAAATGTTTTAAAAGCATATTGACGATTATTTCTTTCTGAATATTGTTAACCTCGTCCACGGCTTTTAATATTTTAAAATCGTATCTGTGCTGTTTAGCGGTTTGATAAAGAGCCTTTACGTCTTTCGGAAAACAGCTGCCGCCGTAGCCTATTCCCGGGAAAAGAAAAGATTTGCCTATTCTTTTATCGGAGCCTATTCCGATTCTTATGCTGTCGATGTCCGCTCCCGTTATATTGCAGAGATTGGCAAGCTCGTTCATATAGGATATTCTTAAAGCAAGCATGGCGTTTGAGGCATATTTTGTTAATTCCGAAGACAGTCTGTCCATAAAATAAATAGGAGCGCCTGTTCTTGTAAATGGTTCGTATATTTCGGAAATAAGCTCTTTTGCTTTGGTGTTTTCTTTATGATTATTTAGACCGGCTATAATTCTGTCCGGTCTCTGAAAATCCTCGATAGCCGCCCCTTCTTTTAGAAACTCCGGGTTAGACACTACATCGAAAGGAATTTCCGTTAATTCTTTTATTCTTTTTTCTACGGAATCGCACGTGCCAACCGGAACCGTGCTTTTAACTATTATTACTTTGTAGGAATCCATGGAAGCCGCAATGCTTTCTGCTACCTTAAAGACGTTTGACAGGTCTGCTTCTCCGTTGTCTTTCGGCGGGGTGCCGACTGCTATAAATATGACTTCAGAATTTTTAACGGCTTTTGATAAATCGGAATCAAACAGCAGCCTTTTAAGTTTAGCGTTTTTGTCGCAGAGCTCTTTGAGTCCGGGCTCATATATGGGGATA
This sequence comes from bacterium, assembly GCA_021850985.1. Classification (GTDB taxonomy): domain Bacteria; phylum SZUA-79; class SZUA-79; order Acidulodesulfobacterales; family Acidulodesulfobacteraceae; genus Acidulodesulfobacterium_A. The sequence goes on along the minus strand of JAJZJX010000040.1, from coordinate 469 downwards.
ATGCCTTTGTTTAATGAATTTATTTTATCTTTATCATTATCTATGCAATAAACGGTATTGCCGGAATCCGAAAGACAGACGCCGGTGACAAGACCTACATAGCCTGTGCCTATTATAGAAATGCGCATAAAAACCTCCTAACTAAACCAAATTAAATTAATTTATACTATAATTTATACTATTTGTTGTGGTAAATATTTATTACATTAAAATTATTGCAAAAATTTATTTAAATAATATATACTATACATAAAATTATTGCAAAAATTTATTTAAATACCTTAACTCACCGTTAGAAACTTCATAATTAACCACTAAATAGTTTTTATATTTTTTTTATTATTTTTATGGATTAATTATAGATTAGTTTTCGACTTTTAGTAAAAACCGGTTATCATTTCACGTTTTTTCGGTTCGCCGTCAATATTTTTTATACCAAAAAACGCAAAATTGCAAAAAAGATGGTTTT
>JAJZJX010000039.1 GCA_021850985.1 bacterium | reverse complement strand
ACGTTTTGATAGTTGCAAGTTCCGATATGACGCATTACGAATCCGCAGAGTCGGCAAAATATAAAGACGATATCGCAATAAAAGAAATATTGGATTTAAATTCGCAGGGCCTGTACGAAAAAGTAAGGCTGCACGATATTACTATGTGCGGTTTTATTCCCGCATCTATAATGATTAACGTCGCCAAAATGGCCGGACGAACAAAAGCAAAACTAATAGGATATACAAATTCGGGAGAAGTTACCGGCGATTATTCAAGCGTAGTCGGATATTCTTCGATAGTTGTATACTAGCGGAAAAGGTGTCAGATTAATTTTTTTTAATAAAATTTGATTTGTTCCGTATGCAAAAAAAATAAAATCTGACACCTTTTCCCATTTCGAAAATATACTTACTGCTTAACATTTATTATTTATTATGAATACAATGAAAACAAGATTTGCTCCTAGTCCAACCGGTTATCTGCATATAGGCGGAGCTAGGACGGCTCTTTTTAACTATGTTTATGCTAAACATAACGGAGGAAAATTTGTTTTAAGAATTGAAGACACAGACTTTGAGCGTTCAGAAAAAATATTCGAAGAAGATATAATAGAAAGCCTTAAGTGGATGTCTATAATATCGGACGAAGAAATATTGCATCAGTCGAAACGCCTTAGCATATATAATTCTTATGTCGAAAAACTTTTAAAAGAAGGAAAGGCTTATTACTGTTTTTGCTCAAAAGAACTTTTGGAAGAAGACAGAAATAAACTTACGGCGGAAAATAAAAAACCTATGTACATCGGCAGATGCAGGGAATTAAAGCCGGACGCAGAAAGGTTAAAGACGCCGCACGTTATAAGGTTTAAAGTGGACAGGGAAACCGGATCCGCCACGTTTTTTAAAGACTTGATAAGAAATCAGGTTATAAGTATAGAAAACAAAGAAATAGACGATTTCGTAATAGTAAGAGAAGACGGAATTCCTACTTATAACTTTGCTGTCGTCATAGATGATGCTCTGTCCGGAATAACGCACGTGTTAAGAGGCGACGACCATGTAAGTAATACCCCTAAGCAGATAATGCTATATAATGCTTTAGGCTTTAAAGTGCCGGAATTTGCCCATGTTTCCATGATACTCGGTCCCGACGGCAAAAGGCTTTCTAAAAGGCACGGCGCTACTTCCGTCATCCAGTACAAAAAAGACGGATTTTTGCCTGAAGCTTTAGTTAATTACCTCATAAGGCTCGGCTGGTCCCACGGCAACGACGAAATACTTTCTATGGATGAAATTATAAAATTTTTCGATTTAAAAAACATAAGCAAGTCCGCCGCTATTTTCAATACCGAAAAATTATTATGGCTTAATTCCCATTATATAAAATCGAAAGACCCGTTTGCCTTAATAAGCCTTATAAACGATATATCGGAAGATTCGCAAACAAAGCTTAACGAAGACGTAAAAACTGCGGCGCTTGTAGATTCCCTTAAATCCCGCTCCAAAACTCTCGTCGAATTAAGACAGAAATTAGATTTTTTCTTAAATAAAAAAGTTGAATATGATGCCGGCGTTATTAACGAATTTAATTTTAATCGAAACGATGCGGATTTTCTGTCGGCTTTTAAGAATTTTATAGTAAACTTAGACGATAAAATTTTTACTGACGCAAAAAATATGGACGGACTAAAATTATCTATAGAATCCATAAAAAACTCGTTTAACGATTTTCTTTCGCAAAACGGATGGACGATGAAAGAAAAAGCCATGATTATAAGACTTGCTTTTACCGGAGAAAAAGTCAGCCCGCCCATATACGAGATGATATTTTCGCTCGGAAAAGAAAGATGCGTTGAAAGAATAGAGGCTTTTTTATGCCGTTAAAAATATGCGGAATAGATGAATCCGGCAGAGGCTGCCTTGCAGGTCCGGTAGTATCGGCGGCGGTGATAATAGATAAAAATAAAATTCCTTCCGGCATAAAAGACTCTAAACAGTTAACCGAGCTAAAAAGAAAAGAGTTCTATAAGATTATTTTAAGTTCCGCCGTATCATATTCTATAGGTATCGCTTCTAATTTAGAAATCGATAAAATTAATATTCTTAAAGCGGCTATGCTTTCGATGAAAAGAGCTTTTGACGGTTTATACGTAAAGCCCGACGTCGTAATTATAGACGGTCCGTATGCGCCGGACGGCTTAACTGATATTTCGGGATTAAAAGTAATACCTGTAATAAAAGGCGACGACAGGGTAAAAGTTGTTTCCTGCGCTTCCGTAATCGCTAAGGTTTTTAGGGACGGACTGATGACGGAAATTGACGAAAAATATCCCGAATACGGGTTTAAAAAACACAAAGGTTATGCAACAGTCGAACATAAACAAAATATTAGAAAATACGGTTTAACGGAAATTCACAGGAAAACTTTTAACTTTTAGATACGGGGACAGAATTTAATTCTGTCCAATTGCAGGAAAAGGTGTCAGATTTTATTTTCCGCATGTGAAGCAGTAAATTAAAATATAAAGTTGCTTGAGGAAAATTAATCTGACACCTTTTCCGAATGCATAAAATGAACTTAAATATTTTTAAGATAAAACTATGAAAAGTAAGTCTTTAAATAGAGCTAAAGGAAACGAGGGAGAAGCCGTTGCGGCAGAGTTTTTAGAAAAAATAGGATACAGAATTATTAAAAAAAATTTCAAAAAAGGCAGGAATGAGATAGACATTATCGCCGAAAACGAAAGCGGCAATTTAAATTTTATAGAAGTAAAATCAAGATTTAAAAGTATGTTCGGCAAGCCTTACGAAGCGGTAAACAAAAAGAAGCTTTCGACTATTATAGACGTATCTAATTTTTTTTTGATGCAGTCGTCTGCATTTAATATAAAAAAAGATAATAAATCTATAAATTACGGCGTAATTTCCATAGAATATATAGAACGCGGTTCTATTAAATTAATTTTTTTTGAAAATATTCTCGAATGAAAAATAAAAGCAATAGCAGGATAAAAGTCTGCTTAGCGCAGACCGACCCTAAAACGGGAGATTTAAAAAAAAATATTGAAAGCCACATTGAAATTATTTCCTCCGCTAAAAACAAAGGGGCGGAAATAGTAATTTTTCCGGAACTTTCACTCACCGGCTATTTTTTAAAAGACTCCGTTTACGATTTAGGCGTCGATATTAATTCCGACGAAGCCGCAGTATTCGGGCCTATTTATAAAATATCGGAAGAACTGAATGTCGCCGTTATCGCAGGTTTCGTAGAAAAAGACGCAGATTTTAATTTTTATAATTCGACTTTTTGCGTTTATAACGGAAAACTCATTAACGTACACAGAAAGGTTTATCTGCCTACGTACGGCATGTTTGAAGAATTGAGGTATTTTAAGCCTGGGGACGGGTTCGGCATTTTCGATTTAAACGGCGTTAAAATTTCAGTCTTAACATGCGAAGACGCATGGCATCTTTCGTCGTCTTATATCGCCGTTAACAAAGGCGCGCACATAATTATAATCAATACTGCTTCCCCTGCGAGAGGTATAACCGCCGGACTTAATAAATTTAATTCGACGAAAATGTGGGAGGAACTGCTTTCCGTTATAGCTTTTTACTATAAAAGTTACGTTATATACGTGAACAGGGTCGGCTTCGAAGACGGCATAGGTTTTTCCGGAGGTTCGTGCGTAATAAATCCTTCCGGCAATATCGAAAGCAAAATGGCTTATATAGAAACCGGAGAAATTTTAGCGGAAGTAAATTTAAACCTTCTTAATAACGAAAGGTTTAAAACGCCTCTTTTGCGCGACGAAAATTTAAATCTTACCTTTAAAGAGCTGGGAAGTATTATCGGTAATAATAAAAATAAATGAGACAACCTTTATGAATCATAAAATAGAACTGCCAAAAATAGATGAATTAAATTTCCCTTTAATTTATAAGCATCTCGGTAATTTTATTAAAAGCGAGGTTTTAAAAGCAGGGGTAAACAGGGTAGTTCTTGGTTTGTCCGGCGGCATAGATTCGGCGGCGTCCTGTTTTTTAGCTGCAAACGCGCTTGGAAAAGATAACGTAACGGCTTTAATAATGCCCTATGAAAGCAGTTCCAAGTCGAGTATGGAGGATGCTTTAAAAGTAGTAAATACGCTCGGAATTAAATATTATATCTTAGATATATCTAAGCAGATAAACGAATATTTTAAGAATGAGACCGATGAGGCTGAAGCAAACGAAAATGCCGATTCGGCAGGCGGCGATACCGCCTTAAAACTTAGAAAAGGCAATAAAATGGCCAGAGAAAGGATGTCCATTCTGTATGATTATTCATATAAGCTGAATTCGTTAGTTCTCGGCACGAGCAATAAATCGGAACTGCTTTTAGGCTACGGAACTTTATACGGCGATATGGCTTCGGCTTTAAATCCGATAGGAGATATTTATAAAACTCAGATTTACCAGCTTGCGGAGCATCTCGGCATCCCAAAAACTATAATAAATAAACCGCCGTCGGCCGATTTATGGGAAGGGCAGTCGGATGAATCTGAACTTGGTTTCACCTACAAAACTGCGGACGATATAATGTATCTTTTAATAGATAAAATGTACAAGCCAGAAGTAGTAATTTCTTTAGGATTCGAAGAAAATATCGTAAACAAAATATACGAAAGAATAAAAAAATCGCAGTATAAAAGACGGATGCCTTTAATAGCGAAGGTTTCGGAACGGACTATAAATATAGATTTTAGATATTTAAGGGACTGGGCATAGTCTTTATGAGCGTATTATACGTGGTGGCGACGCCTATAGGAAACCTCGAAGATATTACTATAAGAGCTTTAAAAGTAATGAGAGAGGCAGATTTTATAGCCTGCGAAGATACTAGGAAAACAAGGATTTTAACTTCAAAATATCATATTAAGACCCGCTTAATTCCGTATCACGAATACAATAAAAAATCGGCTGCCGACGCTATTGCCGGCGGCATAATGAAAGGCAGAGATTACGTTCTGGTCAGCGAAGCCGGAACGCCTTTAATATCCGACCCCGGTTCTTATTTAGTCCGCTTGTGCATCGAAAAAGGAATCAAAGTAGTTCCGATCCCCGGTCCTTCAAGCGTTCTAACCGCAATATCGGCATCGGGGCTGAATACTTCGGAGTTTACTTTTATAGGTTTTTTACCTAAAAAAGAGGGAAAAAGAAAAAAAGTGCTTGCAAAATTAAAAGATGAAAAAAGGGTTTTTATACTGTTTGAACCCGGCAGAAGCGTAGAAAAACTGCTTGCCGATATAAACGAAATTATGGGCAGCGTTAAAATATGCTATGCAAAAGAGCTTACTAAAATTTATGAATTTATAGAAACGAAAGACGTAAAAACTATAACCGAAGAAATTAAAAACAGACCCGAACTAACTAAGGGCGAGTTGACCGTCATCGTCGATCCGTCGCCTATTGCGGAAACAAACCAAGAATTATCTTAATATCTTAAAATCTTTAAAATTAGAAAGTCCGTCCTGTTCATACAGTTTAACTTCTTTGACTCTTGAAGAGGGCGGACCGACATGAACGGAAGCTATTATTTCTTTAATTTTTTCTTCCTCGCCTTCGAAAAAAGCCTCCACATGACCGTCATGCGTATTCATTACATAACCCTTTATGCCTATTCTTTCAGCTTCGAGTTTTGTAAAATTTCTAAAATTTACGCCCTGAACTATTCCTTTTATAATAACCCTGTAAGATTTTAAAGCCATAAATAAAATAACTAATTATTTTTCTTTCTTACTTTCGAGACTGCGGCTGCGGCTTTTAGTTTTAGCCGAAATAGGAGCGTCTTTATGTTTAGAATGTGCGGCAGACTGTTTATTAAGTTTTTCCTCAAGCAAATTAATCTTTTCTTCTAATCCTTTGATTTCGGAACTTCTGGCTATATCGGCTTTGCTAAGGGCTTTTTTTACGGATTCGTCAACTATAGACATCAATTTTTTTTTATTCGCATCGTATATATCTCTCATTTTTTGCGAAAAAACTTCGGATTCTTTTTTGCCGAAATTATGGCTGACTATAAATTCGTCTAAAATCTTCTGAAATCTGTCCTCGGTAACCCCAAGAACCGTTCCTATAAATTCGGTAAACTTATCGACAGCCGTTTTTTGCGATTCCATAAAACCTCCTTTAAATATTAATTATAATTATACTTACGATAATTCGTTTAATATTATAAGTATATCATTAAAATTTAAAAAAAGTTAATTAAATAACCCTCAAAATTTACTGCTGCTGCTGAACCATATCGAGCCTTTCTATTTTAGCTTCCTTACCTTTTTTCTTTCTTAAGTAGTATAACTTTGCCCTTCTTACCTTTCCCCTATAAAGAAGTTCGATTTTATCGATTAAGGGAGAATTAATCAAAAAAGTTTTTTCGACTCCTACGCCGTAAGAATTTTTTCTTACCGTAAAAGCCGACCTGATGCCGCTTCCTTTTCTTGCAATAACTACTCCTTCATAAACCTGAATTCTTTCTTTGTCGCCCTCTTTTATTTTTTGATATACTTTGACGGTATCTCCAGATTTAAATTGAGGAACATCCGCTCTTAAGGACGCATTTTCGATTTTTTCCACGATATTCATTTAGGTCTCTCCTTTTGTTTATATAATTAATTAATTTTTCTTATTTGGTCCGTTTTTTTTAATGCTTTTTCCATTCTCCACTTTTCGATCAGCTTATGATTTCCGCTAAGAAGTATTTCGGGAACGGATAAATTTCTAAAAGTTTTTGGTTTGGTATATTGGGGATATTCCAATATTTTTTTAAAATCGCCGGAAAGGCTTTCCTCTTTAAGCGATTCTTGATTACCCAAAAAACCTTTAAAATATCTGCTTACCGATTCTATGAAAACTATCGAAGCTATTTCGCCTCCGGACAGTATATAGCTGCCTATCGATATCTCGATTCCCCCCGTTAAATCGGCCACTCTTGCGTCTATTCCTTCATATCTTCCGCAAATTATTATAATATGGTCAAAATCGGACATTTCCGAAGCGGTATCCGAGTCGAGCAATTTTCCGGAAGGAGACATTATAACTACACCCCTTTTTTCGCTTTTATATTTTTTTTTAAAAGTTTCTACGGAATATTCGTATGCTTTAATAATGGGTTCAGCCATTAACAGTTGTCCGGCGCCTCCGCCGTAAATTTTATCGTCGACCCTTTTATATTTGCCGCTTGAAAAGTCTCTGGGATTAATAATATTTATTTCCATTAATCCGGCTTTTAAAGCCTTTCCTATAAGGCCGGTTTTTAAAAACGAATCGAAATATTCCGGCATTATAGATATAACGTCTATTACCTTCTTCATATTTTTAGATTCTATAATTATTTTCGTTTTTAACCGATATTTTTGAATTTTTAATATCTATAGTTTCTATATTTTCAGCCGTCATAGGAACTAAATAAACCGCCGAATTTGACTTTATTTCCATAACGTCGGTTTCTCCGCCGTAAATTTCCGAAACCGATCCTATATTAATTTTTTTTTCGTTATAGCAGTTTAAACCGATTAAATCGGAAATTAAAAATTCGTCTTTATCGAATTTAATATCGGTTTTATTAATATAAACGGAAGTTCTTTTAAACTTTTCCGCCGATTCTATAGAATCTATGCCGTTTAATTTAATTAGGTAACCTTTATTTGCCTGTCTGATTTTTTCTATTTTTAATTTTTGATATGCGCCGTTTTCTTTAATAAAAAGTTCGCAGTCCGAATCCATAACGTTAGACGAGGGGTTGTATAGATTAAATAAAAGTTCGCCTAAAATGCCGTGCGGTTTTATAAATTCCCCTATATCTATATAAACGGGATTCATTTAGCCTGTTTTTTTACCAGCGTCATAACGGTATCGCTCGGTTTTGCTCCCAAACTTACCCACTTGTCGAATTTGTCCTTATTGATATTGAACTGGACGCCTTTATCGGCGCACGGATTGTAAGTCCCCAGTATTTCGATAAATTTTTTCTGCACGGCTTTTTCTCCGGAAGCCGCTACTATTCTGTAAAAAGGTTTTTTGTGAGAACCGATTCTCGATAATCTGATTTTTACCGCCACTTGAAATCTCCTTTGTTAAACATGTTTTTAATATTATTTATATTTTTTAAAGAACCCAATTTGTTCTTTTTGAAAGACTTCATAATTTTTTTTACTTCTTCGAATTTATTTATAAAGATATTAACGTCGTTGACGGTAGTGCCGCTTCCTATCGCAATTCTTTTGCGTCTTCCGCCGTTTAATATGTCGGGATTCAGCCTTTCTTTTTCCGTCATGGAATTAATAATAGCCTTAATTTTAACTATCTCTTTTTCCGCCGCTTCGGAATTAAATTTATCTTTTATTTTTGAAAAGCCTGGTATCATGCCCGCAATCTGGGTAATCCCCCCTATTTTAGACATCATTTTCAGCTGTTCGGCGAAATCTTTAACCGTAAAATCTTTTTTGTTAAGCGATTCTTCTATGGATTTAGCGGATTTTTCGTCGATAGATGCCTGAGCTTTTTCGATAAGGCTTAATATGTCGCCCATGCCGAGTATCCTGTCGGCTATCCTGTCCCCGTAAAAGACTTCAAAATCGCTGAGTTTTTCGCCGACGCCTAAGAATTTAATCGGTTTAGCGACGGTTTTTTTAATAGAAAGAGCCGCTCCGCCTCTTGCGTCGCCGTCAACTTTCGTTAGAACGACTCCGGATATGTCGAGAACGTCATTGAAAGTTTTTGCGACGGTAACCGCGCTCTGCCCCAGCATTGAATCTGCTACGAATAATATTTCGTTTGGATTAAATTTATTTTTAAGAAGTTTAAGTTCGTCCATTAACGGCGCATCTATTTCGAGTCGTCCGGCAGTATCGACGATTATGGTATCGTAAGCATGTTTTTCGGCAATCTCTATAGCGCTTTTAACTATTTCGTCGGGCTTTTGCAGAATTTTTCCGTTTTCTTCCGGCGTTTCGTAAACGGGAATATTTATACTTGCTCCGATTTTTTTAAGCTGAAGTATAGCGGCCGGCCTGTAAACGTCGGCGGGAACAAGATATACGCTGCGTTTCATTCTGTGAAGATAAAGCGCAAGTTTTCCTGCCGTAGTAGTTTTACCAGAACCCTGAAGCCCTATGAGCATTATAATAACCGGAGGCTTTGCCTTAATATTTAAAGGTTCGTTGTTTCCTAAAAGTTCAACAAGTTCATCCCTGATTATCTTAATAATCTGCTGGGCAGGGGTCAGGCTGTCGGCTACTTTTTCGCCTATAGCCTTATTTTTTACGGATTCTATAAATTCTTTTACTATAATGTAGTTTACGTCGGCTTCAAGCAAAGAAAGCCTGACTTCCTTAAGGCTGTCTTCTATATTTTTTTCCGACAGTTTTCCGTAACCTTTAAGGTTTTTAAAAACTTTTTCGAGTTTTGAACTGAGTCCGTCAAACATTGCTTTAATTTAAAATTTAAATAATTTTTTAAAAAGATTTTATAATTGAAAACTAATATTTTATTAGTTTTTTGAAAATATGTCAATTATAAATACGGGGACAGAATTTAATTCTGTCCCCGTCACAAATTTGAAAGGTAAAGTCAGATTTTATTTTACGCATACGAAAAAGTCTATTAATAAGAAAATATATTGCGTAAAATTAATCTGACACCTTTCCCCCGTCGCAAATTTAAAAATATCCGAGCTGACGAAGTTTGTCCATCGCGGCTTCTTTATCTTGCGAACGCCCTGAACGTTCTGCGGCATCTTTTTCCGAGGTTTTATGAGTGCAGGGCGCGCAGTCTATAGATCTGTAGCCCTGTTCGTAAAGCGTGCAGTAAGGAAGATTGTTAAACTTAATGTAATCCCATATATCTTTTTCGGTAAAATGAAGCAAAGGATGGACTCTGAAATGGTGGGGGTCTTTTCTTTTTGAAAAATATGATTCGTTTGCCCTGGCTTCGTTTTCGTCCCTTCTTATTCCCGTAAACATAGCTTTAAGATGAAGGTCTTTAATAGACTGCTTAAGAGGAATAGTTTTAAGAGTATTGCAGCAGTCGGTTTTATCTTTAGCTACGGGATATTTCTGCCGAAGCGCTTCATCGTTTGAGTATTTTACAAGTTCAAAGTTCCATACGGATTTTAATTTTTCCATAAATTCTTTAATTTCGGAAAATTCGGCCGACGTATCTATGGTAATAATTTTAAAAGATATTTTGCCGCCTTCCGCCCGCCTTATCAAATCTAATAGAACGGTTGAATCTTTTCCGCCGGTAAATGCTATCCCGATTTTATCTCCGAATCTGTCCGCCGCTTCTTTAATAATTTCGATGCTTAGAGAAATTTTTTGTTCTAGAAGCGCAAGCGATTCAGCCGCAATATTTTTATCGGATTCCGGCTGGTTAAATATGATGCCGGCTCCTCTTTTGCCGGCAGCGCTTTTATCGTCGAATAAATTTTCGCTTATAAATGCATGGCTTTCTATTTCGTTTAAAATTTCGATATATTTTGCGGAATCCGAAAGAGAAGCATTTAATACGTTAACATTTTCTTCAAGCGGGTCGTTTATTAGGTCGAAATAGTAATTTTTAGGCCTGTTATAAATTTCCGAAGTTATCATGCTTTGATAAATGTTTTGACGGGTAGTCTGTTTCGATTTAAGCGAATTGAGGAGAAACAGGTATTCAGGTTTGCTGACCCTTTTTCTCATAACGGAAT
>JAJZJX010000038.1 GCA_021850985.1 bacterium | reverse complement strand
GGATAATGGTTGATAGGTTTATGTATTATCTGTTTACTACGTTTATGGAAGACAAGCTAAGACTTAAGAAATATACCGATAAAGGCTTAACAATGGTTCAGGCGATAGAGTCGGTTATAGCCGAAGACAATGCAAAAGAAAAAAATAAAAATTAATTTTCAGGAGGTATTTGTGGAACAGCAGGAAAAATCGGCAAAAAAACAAAAAACTCTTAGCAAGAAAAGCGTTTTGATTTATGCAATATCTTTTTTTGCAATTTTAGTATTGACATTATTTGTTAATATTGTATATATTAAACATATGGGAGCGGGCGGAACTAAAATTTACGCCTTGAATTTAAAAAAACTGACGGATTTAAAAAGGCAGGAAATTCATAAAGAAATATTAAGGCATCCTACCTCTACTACTCCTAAAATGATAAAAGAACAGATAACGGATTTTGTAAAGGACATCGATTTGGATACTAAGGTTTACGAGTCTGACGGCGTCATAATAGTAAAACAAGCGGTAATAGGCGGCAAGGGATATGAAGACATTACGGGAAAAATTGAAAGCAGGCTTAAAGAGCAAAAGGTTTTATAGTATTTCTGCGCTTATACTATTTTTTGCTTTCTTCTATCTTATCATAAGCCAGTTTTACGCCTTCGGAATATCCAACACTCCGTCCATGGATACCTATTTTTTTATTAACGAAAAATATACCGCCTTGCGTCCTGCGATAAAGGACGGCAAGGCGGTAGTTTTCTCTGCGCCTAAAAGATTTTTTTTATGGAAAAAATATTACGAAGCCAACGGACTTCATTATCCTAAAAAAACTTTATTGGTTAAATATGTAGCTTGCACGCATGGTCAGATATTAAATACCATCGGCAGAAAAGACTATTGTAACGGAAGATTTATAGCCGAGATACCGAAGTATGCGGTTTTAATACCTATGCCTCATATGAAAATAAAAGGTTTTCCGGTCTGGCATAATTATAAAATACCCGCCGGTTATTTTTTTGCCGCTTCTCCTGATAAATACGGATTAGATTCGAGATACTTCGGATTAGTCAAAGACGAAGTAGTTAAATATAATACTATACCGCTTTTTCCTAAGTCGGTGATTCGCTGATGTTGTTATTATCAAGCATTATGCTTTTGGCTTTTTCATTTTTTTTTTATTCAGGGATTTCGGCGTATATTCGCTAATTTTTGTATTATTGTCGGGTTTTAATTTTTTTATCTCGTATGATGTTTATAACTTCGCTACTAATATTAAGAGAGAATTTAGCAAGACGGAGAAAAAAATAGCCAAATTAAAAGATACGGCGGAAAAAGACCACTTGACAGGAGCGAATAATAGAAGGACGTTTGATAAATATTTAGAAGAGATATATAAAGAGTCTCAAATCAACAACGAGCCTTTTTTTGTAGTTTTTTTCGATATAGATCATTTCAAGAAATTTAACGATACATACGGACATGAGGCGGGAGATAAAGTGCTTAAAATATTTGCGCAGACCATTAATAAAAACATAAGACAAAACAGCGATGTATTTTTTCGTTATGGTGGCGAAGAATTTGTTTTGGTGTCGTCTAATCATATAAGGAACTCATTGCAGGAAGCAAGGTTTTTAACGAAGAAATTAAAAGACGCCGTAGAAAAGATAAGAATACCGGATTTGCCGAAAATAACCTGTTCAATGGGCGTGGGTTTTTTTGACAGCGGCAAATCGAAAGAGGAAATACTAAAAGAAGCGGATAATAATGTCTATTTGGCAAAAGAAAACGGAAGAAATAGGATATATGTCACGAAAGATATCGTAGTTGTATAACTTTAGGGGGATTTTATGTATAATCAAATTAAATTTAAAATAATATCGCTTGTTTTATTTTTCTTTCTATTGGTTACGCCTACGTTCGCCATGTTAAGTTATTATGTTCAGCCGGCATATGCAGGGATTAACTCATTCGTTTCCGCCGGTCTTAACGGCGCAAACTCGGTATCTACGAGCGGCGGAGCAGGGGTATTTCATACGCAGGGCGAAAATATCTATTCTTTAGGTTATAGTAACGTAAGATTTAATACTGCCGGTCAGAGCTTGCAGTTATTTACCATAACCCCGCCTAATTTCTCAATAGGATGTTCAGGCATAAGCGCCGAATGGGGAGCTTTTGCGATGCTCGGTTCTAATTTAATGAAAGTCTTGTCGTCTATAATCCAATCAAAAGAAGTAGAGGTGTATGCTTTCAATATGGTTTTGGGGGTCATGTGTAAACAATGTGAGACTATAATGACGCAAATAGAAGGCATCGCCAATAAACTTAACGGGCTTAATTTCAATTCATGTCAAACGGCAGAGGCGATGGGCAACCTTGCCGGAGCGGAATTAGGAAATATGATAGGTAAAACAGGCGTAGCGGGTGCTACAAACGCTTTCGCCGACCAAGTTAGTAATACTTTAGGCAATGTTTCTAACGCTGTTGGAAACTTTGTAAATACCGTCAACGGCACAATGAATTGCGCTTCTACTGAAGCCGGAGCGCAGGCGCTCGTAACGTCAGGATTTACAAGCTGCGGAGCGCAAGCGGTCGCAAGTCAATTCCAGGCAGGTTCTTTACTTAGGTATGCCTTATCGCAGGCGCATATCGGTTTAATAGCGGGTTCAAAACCAGGGTCCGGCGGCGCAAATAATTTAATAGGCGTTTTAAGGGGGCAGTTTATAGGGGATTTAGTCGGTTATCCATCGGCGAGCAAAGGCGGGGACTTCGTAGTTAGGTATATTGCGCCGGCGCAAGTTTTAACGCCAGGGACAAGCAGTCAGGTTCTGTCAAATGTTTTTACGATGATGATGGATGGCAGTCAAAATTTATCCTCAATGACAATAAATTATCCGGCAGCTGGCACGAATCCGGTAACTGGAGTCTCGTTGTCTCAAATAGAAAGTCTAACGCCAAAATGCTTTCCTGGTTTTATATTTTATTATAATTACTATTTGCAAGAAATCGAAAGCTCTTATTTTGGCACTCCAGCGCCGAGTTCAGCAGATACTACATGCCCAAGCGATCCGGCCGCGAGTTTATCTCAACAGCAAATGGACAACTTTGTAACTAATTCGTCAATGCCGGTAATACTCATATTAAAGTTAGCTTATGTTACTCAAGATCAGTCGTTAGTAAATTCAGCTGCGAACGCAATGGCCGCCGGTTACGCAAAAAACCTTTTTGGAGATATGATTCAAGCTGTCCAAAAAAACGTTATGTCAGCTAAAAACATCGACCATAAACACAAACTTCAACTATATGAAGAATATACTAGTCAAATTACGCCAATCCAGAGAGAGCTAAACACACAATACGAAGATGATATAACACTCTTAAATACCCAAACTAAAAACATAGAGGCTTACCAAAACGTAAACAAGCAAGTAACAAGCGCTTTAAGTCAATACGGGCTTGCTGGAGCTTATAATTTTAATCCGTAATTTATTTTAACGAATCATAATTTTAAGTCCCCGTTCGTAAGGGCGGGGTGGTTGACAATATATAGCGAAGTTAATTGGTGAACTACCGCCCTTACGAACGAGGACTTCTCGGAAGGAGAAAAAAGATGAAAAAATTATCGAAAAAGTATCTGTTTTTTATTATTCCAAATACTTTTTTCATTATTTATTCAATTTACCTTTTTATTATAACGCCTAAAATCAATAATTCAGAACAAAAGATAGGTTTTATTATAGGGATTATATTCTCTTTACTTATCGTTAATTCGGTTCTGGCTCTGTTTTATTTTATGCTTAAGGATTTGAAACTTCAAAAAAAAGAAAAAAAATAGGAAAAAAAAATCATGTACACTATTTACGCGTTCGGCAACGGCTATATTTTGTTTTACATTTTTCAATCGATAGCCTTATTTTTTAAAAATAACAATATCGGGGTTTTGTTTACCATACTGGCCTTAATAGCGGCGATTTATTACGCCGCAAAGGTTACTATTTATCATCAGCATTCGCTTGTTTCTACCGCTAAATATATCTTAGCATTCTCGATAATACTAACTGGGCTCGTTTATAACCAGACAACCGTTATCGTAAAAGACGTCGCTAACCCAGGAGCTCCTACAAACGCCCAACCCATAAGTAACGTTCCTTGGGGAATAGCGGTTATATGGTCGGATTTTACGACTATTCAATACGGACTGGCAAAAGATTTTACTAATGATTTTTCAGTTCCTGCCGGCGATAATATGTTATCGGAAGGCTTAGGCGTTTCCATAATTCAACAGGCGGACAGCGCTACTATTTCGACGTCTAATTCCTATCTCTATCAGGATTACAATCAGTATGTTTCAAATTGCGTAGCGCCCGGAGTAGAATCGGGTAATTTAAACGCTTCATCGTTATTAAGCGCTGGGGACGCAACAAATACGGCTTCAGCAACTTACCAGCCGAATAATGCAGCAAGTATCTGGCAAATAATGAGCTCATATACGTCGAATACAGGTGCGGGTGGGGGCGGTAATATGCTTACCGAATGGTATAGCGGGACGGGAGCTAACTCGACGACTTTTGAAGCTTCCGGAGCTACTTATCAAAACGGGACTTCAACTACATGCGCGCAAGAAACCACTTGGCTTCAAACCGCCGTTCAGGATTATATTAATCAAGTTGCAGGTCCGGCGATCGCAGGGGGCGAAGGCTTCGCGAATGCTGCAAGTTACGATAATAGTCTGGGAACAATGAATTCATTTTTACTTAATGTTCAACAAAGCGGTCAAAATCAGTTATTTCAGGCTATAGGCGTAAATATGTACGCCCCCGCTATTTTAAAAATGGCGCAGGTTGCAGGCGTGAACGCTAACGGACTGGCATATGCTACTGGCACGGCGGAAAACTCAACGAACTCAAGTATGTTTATTTCCGGCATACTTGCGGGCAAATATATGCCTATCGTATTCGGATTATTTGAAGCAATAGTCTTAATAGCTTCTGTTATTATTCTTATATTAATTGCAACGCATATGGGACTAAAATATGTAAAACTTTTGTTTGAAATAATGCTTATGATAACGATTTGGCCGTCATTGACAGCAGGCTTTAATTATATAACGCAGCTTATAATTCAATCGCAGTATGCGACTTATTCAGGGATTGGTTATTCGGTTTCAGGAAGCGGCGGAATAACTAATTATTTCGACTCGGCGCTTTCATGGATGGGCTATCTTTCATGGACGGTTCCTATGATGGCCTACGCCATAGCTTCAGGTTCGAGCTACGCTATGACTTCAATGGTAAGCGACCTATCGAGCGGCTTAAAGACAAATTCGGCCACCGAGGCTCTGTCTAAAGGCAACGGGAGTTTCGGCGTTATGAATGGCGATAATATGAACATGAATAAGTTCGACGTTACTCATACGCACAATACCGGTTATCGGGCGCCTAATTTTACCAACGAATATGGCGCAAAAACAGAAGATAGTATTAATTCTAAGGGCGGAGTGACGCATAAAACGACGTCTGCGGCAGGTAATTCTATATCTACTACATCATATGGACCAGGTGTAAACACTACAGAAGAAATAAGCGCAAATGGAAACGCCACTATGATAAATGCGAAAGGTTCAGTAAAGGCAGAAATAGGACAAGATTTCAAAGCTATAAACGAAAAAAAATATCTTCATGCACAGTCAAAAGTTTCTACATTAACTCAAAAAATAAACGACACAAAAGAAACAACTACCAAATTAAGTAATGAACTTTCGGCGCTACAAAGCACGGGCGTAAACGCAGGAAACGGAGGTCAAACTGTCCAACAAGGACAGGTATTGCATAATTCAAAAGGAGCGTATTCGCATAAAGTAGCTAATGCGAGATCCTATAAAAATGCTTATACTCAGGGAAGCGGAATAAAAGCTGATGGTGGAGTATCGGCCGGCAGTAAAGGAGAAGGCGCAGGAGGTGCTAATGCTGGTATTGGAACTGAAGTGGCAGTGGGTCACAATAAAAGTTGGACGCATACAAAAACCACGACAAATGCAAATACAGTAGCGAGTTCAAACAATAATAACGCCGCTATATCGGCTAATTTGGTGCGTAAATATGGAAGCGTAAAAAATGCCGAAAATGCTATAAGCGCAAAATTAAGTAGCAGCGATGCAAGATTGCAAAAGTTAGAAAATATGCGTTCGGAAGAAGAAAGAAACGAACAAAAATACGCTCATTCTATAGCCGCCGTGTCTTCTAAATCAGGTGGAGTGAGTAGTAGCGCAATGCCTTATATATTAAATTTATGGGCAAACGAACATGGATATTCAGGGCAGAATGCTGTCACTGCCGAAAATACTGAATGGCTTAAATTTCAGAAAGAAAATGGAAAAAATCCCGCTGCATTAGATGCATCATTGTCTCATATAGTCGATGGAGAATTGGGGACAAAGTCAATACAAAGAAAAATAAGTAGCGCTTCGTCTCCAATAACGTCAAGCGTAAAAAATCACGGCGTCAATCCAGGTTCTTTCAAAATAAAGTATAATAATGAAAATTATAATCTTAATTCAAAGTATAGTAGCGAGGGTGGTTATTTTAGTAGTTTATATAACCAAAATTCAAATTCTTATTTGTCGTTAACTCCTCAAGGGGACAATTCGTTTACAGGAACAAAAAAATTTACTGATGAAATATACGGTATATCGTCTTATACTCCTACGCATGACATGCCGTCTTTAAGTTATAAAGGAGCGCAAAAAGAGTTTAAATCTATAGAAGATAATAAACCGCTTCCGACTCCTACAATAGGCGATTTTAATAAACAGGAAATTCAAAAAAGACTTAATAAAGACGGTGTTAGACCAGACGGACTTGTTAACGGAGGAGAATGGCTTATTAGCGAAGGTTGGAAAGGAATAGCTCATTTATGATATAATTATTAAAAAAGGGGGTTTAATTATGTCTGACTATAAAAATTTTTTAATTCTAAACGGAAATGAAATTGCCGTTATTACTTTTTTAGCAATTAGCATCGTATTTATCGTTATATTTTTAACTATCGTCAGAAAAATACTGTATTATTTCAGTCCTTTTGCGTATAAATATATCGCTTTTATAGACAATATTAGATACGCTTTAAATAACGGTTTTCACAGGATAGAAGGATTCAACAATACGATATATGCAAAATATTACA
This sequence comes from bacterium, assembly GCA_021850985.1. Classification (GTDB taxonomy): domain Bacteria; phylum SZUA-79; class SZUA-79; order Acidulodesulfobacterales; family Acidulodesulfobacteraceae; genus Acidulodesulfobacterium_A. Next base: position 3,584 of record JAJZJX010000038.1, on the reverse strand, counting down.
ATAATGGTTTTTATTTGTTTATAAGTAGGGTTTTTAAATTTATATTATTTCTATTTTTTATAAAAAATAAGGATTCTAAATCTAATAATCAAGCTTTATTAGATTTGCTGTTTGAAAACGACAATCTGGCAAAGGATGCTATAAAAAAAGGTTATCGTCCGGTCGCTACCTTTAAATATCCTTATATATATTTTGTATTGCAAGGCAAGGTGCTATCTAAAGAAGATTATGTAAACGGCAAGACAGTTAATGATTTTGGGAATAACGAAAGTTCATATGTCACCGGTTTTAAAAATAATTCTTACGGAATATTTAAAGTTAATCCTGTTACTAGATTGCCTATGATAGGTGGCGTAGATGCTCACAATAATCTTTATGGTACGAACGACGACGATTAATTTTTTTTTAAATTAAATTCGCATTGCGGACACAATAAAAATGCAAATAAAATCATTCGGTCTATTAAACATATTCAGAAGAAAGTCTTTGGGTTTAATAGACGATCCGCCTGTTTTATTTATATTTAAAAGCGGCAAAAACAAAACGCCTATTAAATACAGCGATGTTTACGACATAAAATACCATGCCTCTTTTCTTTTTGCAAAAATCGTTATTATTCTGAATAACCGCCCCGATATTAAACTGTCTTTTATTCCTAAAATTAGTATCGATAATTTTTTAAATTCATTATCGGACAGGCTTAAATCTTTTTGCGTCTTAAAGTTAAACGATTTAGGAATAGACAGTTTGCGTTCCGATTATAAAACCTTAATGTCGAAAGACGGCTACGTTGCTTATTCCGATATATTTGCTTTAAAAGAAAAATACGTGCCTCTCGTTGATTATTGTTCCTATCTCGTAAAATCTTCCATGTATAAGTTGTTTAACGATTCTAATTTATCCGAAAAGATTAAAAATATAGCGGATTTTACGTTTGCTGCGGAAATAGAGAAAAGAAACGCCGAATATATAGATTCGGAAAAAAATAAATATAAAAGCCTTTTTATTAAGGCGGGAGGTTATGAACTTACCGATGAGCAAAAAGATGCCGTTATTGCGCTCGAAGACAGAAATCTTTTGATAGCGGCCGCAGGTTCCGGCAAAACCGAAACTATGCTTTATAAGTTAAAATATGTTCTGAAAAAAAACCTATGCGAACCTGAGCGCATACTTCTCCTTGCTTTTAACAGGAAAGTCAGGGAAGAATTAGTTAAAAGGGCAGGTTTAATCGGCATAAATTTAGGAAAGGAAAATATTCATACGTTTCATTCTTTCGGTTATTCTGTTATAAATAAATCGGAAGATGAAGATAATGATATTTCGGTAACGGACGAAAATTTTGCGAACAGATTTATCAGAAGTTACACTTCCGTTAATAAAAAATTCTTCGGCTATTATGTCGAATTTGTAACCCGCTATTTATCGGATTTAAAAGAAACTGCCGATCCTTACGCCGAATACAACGATTTATTGGAAAGAGGCAGATATAAAAAAGCCGTAACCGGCAAAGACATTCGTTATAGGACCATAAAAGGCGAATATGTTAAGTCTTATCAAGAAGCGGTTATCGCAAACTATCTTTACGTAAACGGCGTGAACTATCAATACGAAAAGCCTTATTTTTCAAAAAACAAAAGAGAGATTATAGCTAATCCTGATTTCTATTATTCAGATATAGATTTATACCACGAGCATTTTGCCGTAGATAATAGCGGTAAATCGGTTTTCGGGGAAGAATATATAGAAAATATGGATAGAAAAATAAAACTTTATAAGAAAGATAAAGTAGATTTCATTGCGACTACGAGCGGGATGTTTTTTTCAGGCAAACTATTAGGCTATCTTAAAAAAGAACTTATTAAGAGAGGTTTAAAATTTATTCCTAAAACCGTATCGGAAATCAACAGAGATTTAAGTAGAATTGGAGAGAGCAAACTAAACGACTTGCTCGCCAGTTTCCTTGATAATTTTAAGGACAGACAAATTAACCTTGATGAATTAAAACGAAAAGCCAAATCTATCAAATTTTCATACGGTAGAAAAAGAAATATTCTGTTTTTAAAAATGTTCGAAGAAGTTTATAACGCTTACGCTAACGAACTTAAAAGCAAAAACATGATAGATTATACCGATATGGCGATAAAAGCCGCAGAAAACATTAATTCCGGCTATTTTATCCCCGATTATAAACTTATTATGATAGACGAGTTTCAGGATATTTCGGATTCTAAATTTAATTTGGTAAAAGCCGTTTTGGATAAAAATAAGGACGCAAAACTTTTTGCGGTAGGAGACGACTATCAGGCTATAAACGGTTTTGCAGGATCCAATATTAAATATATCTATGACTTCGATAAATATTTTAAAAACGGCGATTACGGCGTAAAAACAGATTTTCTGACTAAAACCTTTAGGTGCGATAAAGGCATAGTCGATTATTCTTCCGAGTTTATTCAGAAAAACCCTAAACAGATAAAAAAGAGCATAGTTGCCAATACGGATTTAGCCAAAGACGCCGTCGTAATAGTGAACTACGAAGAAGATTCGGAGATATTCGCTGACATAGAAGAACTGCTAAAGAACGAAAAAGATAAAACTGTTTTTATATTAAACAGAAAAAATAAATCATTTTTAAAAAAAGATCTATACGCCGCTGAAATAGATTTGCTTAAAAAGAAATTTAAACCGCAGAACATAATTATATTTAACGACACTATTCACGGTTCAAAAGGTCTTGAAGCGGATATCGTTTTCTTGATTTATGCGAATAAAAAAAATATTCCTTCCGAAAACGCAAGCGATTCTATTCTTAATCTTGTGTCAGACGCTATTAACGAATATCCTTTTGCGGAAGAAAGGCGGCTTTATTACGTTGCTCTAACAAGGGCAAAAGAAAAAGTCGTAATTTATGCAAATAAAAGCTACGAGTCTCCTTTTTTGAAAGAATAATCAAAAAGATTATAATAATCATATTATTTTTTAAATATCGTTTTATTAAATTTTTGTATTGACAAACATTTATTAAAGTGATATTTTTTAAGTAAACTTTTATTTTTTTTAGGTGCTTTCATGACTCGAATTACTCATATCATAGCGGGACTTACCGTTGCCGCCGCTTATATAGGCAGCAGCGGAAACCATACCTATTTCAATGCAGCGCCTCTTTTACTAACCGGAATGGTAGGCGGAGTTTTGCCGGATATAGATTTAGTTTTGGGGGACTCAAGGAAAAAAAATACTATTTGGAAGCACAGAGGCATAGCTCATACGCTTTTATTTCTTGTTATTTGTATTTTCGGCATTATTTATTTTAAAGAAAAATTTATTCATTACAATATAAGTCTTAAATCTGAAATAACGGTTTTTGCGCTTGCCTTTCTTTCCCACTTATTCCTTGACAGTTTTAATATGATAGGCGTTCCGTTTTTATATCCTATTACAAAGAAAGGTTTTTGTCTGCATTTGTTTAGAGTAGGAACTATTCAGGAATATGGACTTGTTACGCTGCCGATGCTTGCGGTTTTAATTATCCTCGTTCTCAATTTTGTGCCTAAAGAGGACATATACGCTCTAACCCATAACCA
>JAJZJX010000012.1 GCA_021850985.1 bacterium | reverse complement strand
TTTTTAAAAAACAGTTTCGTCGAAGTTCAGGGAGCTTCTTTCAGTTCTATGACCCCGTACGGAAGAAATATAACCGTAAAAAACATAATAATGTCGTCCGAAAAATTTAACGATATAAATTCGGCGAAATATGCCGGCAATTACGCCAAACACGACCGGAAATTTAACGAAGAATATAAACTGTCTAAGTTTACGCTTGAAAATTATTTTGATTTAAAACAAAAAATTCCCTGTATAAAGCTCGATACCGATATAGACGCAAAAAACGCCGCTCCTGGAATAATAAACTTAACGAATAACGCAGCCGGAAAATCGAGCCGGATAAAATACTCTATAACCGAAACGCCTTCTGCGTACAAATTTAAAAAGGGATATGCCGACGGCGGCGAAGAATTCGGCAAAAATCCGTCTCTCGGGAGATTAAAAGAATACAAAGACACAATGGACGGTTTTAAAAACTTAAAAGTTACCGTTGACGATAAAAAAATTTTAGAGATAGAATCTATTCATAACTGGCAAAAAATTATGCATTATGTAAAAATAAGAGATATGGAATTTTTAAACGGATTAAGAGACTGCGAAAAAGGAGATATCGCCGGAAGGATAGAAATTCACCATATTAACCAGCTGCAGGACGACGGCAGGGAAAACGTCGCAAATCTTATAGCGCTTAGCGAAGACAAACACAGACTTGCAGATGCTTATAAAGTTTTAATAGATAAAAACACCGGATATTACAGGGAGAAATATTTTGAAAATACGTCTGGACTAAGAGGGGTTAATAACTATTACGCAGATAATATTTCCAATAATATTTCTAAAGACGGAGGCGAGGACCGAAACGACGGCAGACTTATGATATATAACAAAGAAGTTATGCAGAAACTTTTGACCGACATAAGCAGATTAGATTTAAACGATAAAATAATGCTTAACGATATAAAGCTCGATATAGAATCTAATACTTCCATGCGTTTAGCGATGCTTAGAGATACCGAAGAAGATATGAAACTGCTTTTTATAGACCGCAAAACAGGCGAAGAGTTAAGACTTCTTGCTTTAAAAACTGAAGATGCGGCGGAAAAAACGATAACAAAAACGGCTTTAATTAATTTTATAGGCGATCTTGCTACCAGCACAATTAAGCGTTAAATTAAAAAAAATAGATAAATAAAAATCTATAAGAAATATAGGGGTATAAATTTATGAAAAAAAATAAAAACGAAAATAATAACGACTTTGAAAATCTTGCGAAACACGTAGAAATATTCAAGGAATCTTTCGACGGCTATTTAAAAAACATAGACGATTCGGATTATAAGCATAATATTACAAAAATAGAAACTGATACGGCAAAAAAGGCTGAGGCCGGCGCCGCAAGAAGAAACGAATCAGGCAGCGAATTAAGCATTATGCTTTTTGACGTGCTTTTATCCAATTATTATCTTACGGTTATTCAGGCTCTAAAAAAACTTTCTAAACATGACAAACAAAGTTTGCCGGCTTTGATAGAAACATATGCCGATCTTTTCCGCGCCGCTCCAAAAACAAAATACAGAAATTATATAATTCCGCATCTTTTTAATTTATGCGGTTTTTTATACGAAATTAAAGAGGCGGAATCTTTGACTTTTTTTTATAATCTGCTTATATATGCAAGGGAAATTCCCGTTATAATAAGCAATATAGACGATAAACCGGGAAACGATGCGGAATATCAATCGAAAAACGATGCGGAAGACAATTTAGGAGGCTATTTAGAGGACGAAGCCGAAAAAGACGACCCTTTTGCGGAATTTAGACGGGAAAGGTCAAAAAGGGACGAAGCCGCTTTCGACCCTAAACTTTTCGATAAAGCATACGATAAGTTTTTTTTAATACTTTCGGGATGGAAAGAAAAAATTAACGGCTATTACACTAAAGACGAAATTTGCTTTATGAACGGACTTTTTATTATGGACGAGCTTGCCGACTGCATCGATTTAAAAGCGGAAGAAAAAAACGCCGGCAAATCCTCAAGGACAAAATCTGCCGAACACCTTAAATCAAGCGGCACAGGCGGCTCATACAACGAAGAACCTGCGCTTTTTCGCAAAATAGAAGATAGGCGCGCGGAAGAAAACGGCGGAAAGAACATGTACGGCTATGTTTACGGCGAAGAAATAAGAGGAGAAATATACGGACTTTACGACAAAGCGCTAAGATACTTCCAGCGCGCCATGGCTTACAACCCCAATAACCCCAGATACCATTACGAATATGCAAGATGCCTTAAAAATTCAGGTAAATCGGAAGAAGCCGAAATATTTTTCAAAAAAGCCTTAGATTTAAACTCTATATAAAAATATCCGGCTCCTTTGCCGGCTAAAGTTCCTGATAATCTTTTTCCTATATTATCGCTTCGTTAATCGGCATTTTTTATATTTTGCCTTTCTATGCTTAGAATAAAGTTAATAAGGGCATCCCTGTCCTTTTCCGAAATATTGTTTATATAACATCCGATCCTGAATTTTCCGTCATTATTAATATAAGTAGAATGAATAATTTTTAAGTCCATATGAATAACTTTATCTAAAAATTTTACAATAGCATTTTTTAATAACGTTCCAGGCTCCATTTTTGCATCGGAATTGAAAGATATGCTGTTCCACGATAAATCATAGAGCGGGTAAAAAAAGTCTTTACTTTGATATTTGCAGACTATAAAAGCAGCGTTGTATTCATCGGTCGAGACTCTTAGAACGCTTCTTTTTTCTACTATCACTATTTCTTTTGGTTTATAAATCAAAAAATTACTTTCGTCTCCCGAAGTTATTTCTTCTTTATATTTTGAAATGAAATATTTGTCGGTTATTTGATTATTTGTTTTTATGTCTATTTTTAGATGTTCCGTTTTGGGCAGTATCTTATTTCCGTAGAAAGGCATAAGACTGTCTATAATTAGATATTTAGACTTTATCTCTATAAAATAAGTTTTAAAAAACTGATCTTGAGGAAAAACGGTAATTCCGATCTCGATATTTGACGTCAATGCATTATGAATAATCTGATCGATTATTTCATCTTTTTTTATTCTAATAATATTTACGTTAATATCTCCGCCGTTATCCGGTTCTATTTTATTAATATCCATTTTAAAATTTATCGATTTTTTAATTACGTTTATTATTTAAAAGGCGGCTATAACTAACATAAATATTTATTTAAAATATACCATATAATCTAAAAAAAATAAGACGGAAGTAAATTGAAAAATAAGTGTAACTGAAAAAATTATCAGGCGAAACTGACGAATTTAAGCTCGGTCATTTCCTCGAGGGCGTATTTTACGCCCTCCCGTCCTATGCCGGATTCTTTAACGCCGCCGTAGGGCTGGTGGTCGGCTCTCGCAGTCGGAATATCGTTAATTAAAACGCCTCCTGTATCGATATGTTTTATAAAATACAGGGCGTTCTTAATATCGTTGGTATATATTCCGGCCTGAAGTCCGTAAATAGAGTCGTTTACCAATCGGACTGCATCCTGAATATCTTTAAACGGAACCGTAGAAACTATAGGGGCAAAAACTTCGAGGCAGGATATTTTCATCTTCTCGGTAACGCCGGAAAATATTGTAGGATTCATTATATTTCCGTTAAAATCGCCGCCGAGTTCTATTTTTGCGCCTTCTTTGACTGCTTCTTCCACCCAGCCCATAATCCTCTCTTTAGATTCGAAACTGATAATCGGACCGATGTCGGTAGATTCGTCAAGCGGGTCGCCTATTTTTAATTTTTTGGTTTCTTTAATAAAATGCTCCAAAAACTCGCTTTCTATATCCTGATGCACGTAAATTCTTTGAAGCGATATACAGACCTGTCCCGAATTATAAAAAGAGCCTATTACCGCTTTTCTTGCGGCTTCTATAATGTTGGCGGATTTGTCAACTATAAGGGCGGAATTGCTTCCAAGCTCCATAGTATATTTTTTAAGGCCGCCTTTAGCCATTATTTCCCTGCCTACTTTCGGACTGCCGGTAAAACTTATCATGCGGATTTTATCGTTAGTAACGATAGCTTCCCCTGTGTCTTTATCTCCGTAAAGCAGATTTATAGCATGTTCCGGCAGTCCGGCTTCGAGCATAGCCTGAACCAGAAAATATGCGGTAATAGAACCGTTAATGGAGGGCTTAAACACGACGCTGTTTCCTGCGGCTATAGCAGGAGCTATTTTATGCGCAGGAAGATTAACTGGAAAATTAAACGGCGTAATAGCCCCTATAATACCTACCGGAACCCTTAAATAAAAAGACAGCCTGTCTTCAAATCCTTTGACCACGTCCATAGGTACGGTTTCGCCGTGAATTCTTTTTGCTTCTTCGGCGGCATATTTAAATATATTGACTACCCTTTGCGTTTCTATAAGAGAATATTTATAAGCTTTTCCGACTTCGAGGGAAATATAATGCGCGATCTCTTTAGCGTTGCGTTTTAAAATATCTCCCGTTTTTTCCAATATCTCAAACTTTTCGTAAGTATGAAGGCTTCTCATTTTATGAAACCCTTTTTCTGCTGAAGCAACCGCCGCTTCTATGTCCGACTTGTCGGGTTTGCTCAAAAGCGCAACCGTTTCGCCGTTAAAAGGGTTGACAATTTCATAAGTGTCATTCTTTTCAATCCATTTGCCGTTTATATAAAGAGGATAATTTTTTAACATAATATTCCTTTTTGGTTATTTTGAATATATATATGAGTTCTAAACAAAATGCTCGGCAAGCCACATCTTAATTATCGCCTGCCGTGATATGCCTATACGTTTTGCTTCTTTATCCAAAGATTCGACAATCCAGATGGGAATATCTATATTAATCCTTTTCAATTCAAGATTGGGTTTTCTAATATTTTTTAAATCTAAATATTCGATAACGGATTCGCCGTTATCGAATATTTCATCAAATTTAGACGCTTTCATATAAATTTACCTCCTCTTTTCTTGATCTTCTTGCGGAAATAATTCTTATTCTTTCACTTCTTTTAGCAATAATAACAGACCAATATTTTTCTTTAAACTTGCCTATAGCCATATATCTTAGCTCATCTGTGTTTTTAGCGGGAATTTCTATTAAATTTTCATCATTCCATAGTGCTTGAATTTCATTGAAATCGATGCCGTGTTTTTCCTTATTAATTCGACTCTTATTCCTATCATATTCAAATTCCATACAATTATTATATCATTTTGGACAAAAAAAGGTTAAAAATTTAATGCCCGATATGCAAAAAAATTGTTATAATAATACAAATGAATATTAACGGTAAGGAAAACGATAACGATAAAAAGAAAAAAGCCGTAGTGCTTTTCAGCGGCGGACTGGATTCGACGACGACTCTTAAAATTGCTATTGACGAAGGATTTAAACCTGTTCCCGTAACTTTTTTTTATAACCAGAGGCACGAGACCGAAATAGAACACGCCAAAAAAATAATAAATTTTTTCGGTTTAAAAAAGCATGTAATCATAAATCTCGATTTTAGCGGCATTAAAGGTTCGGCTTTAACCGATAAAAATATAAGCGTGCCGAAAAATAGAATAAAGGCGGAAATGACTTGCACCGACATTCCGGCAACTTACGTTCCCGCAAGAAATACTATTTTTTTGTCTTATGCCCTTGCCGCAGCGGAAGTCGAAAAGGCGTCCGATATTTTTATAGGAGCTAATTATATAGACTACAGCGGATACCCCGACTGCAGGCCGGAATATTTAGCCTCGTTCGAAAAAACGGCTAATTTAGGGACAAAAGCGGGCGTAACAGGCGAAATAAGTTTTAAAATAAACGCTCCGCTTTTAAAATTAAGCAAAAAAGATATTATCTTAAAAGCGGTTGAGATAGGCGCTCCTCTGGAACTTACGCACAGCTGTTACGATCCAGTCGAAGGGCTGGCATGCGGAGTTTGCGATTCCTGTATTTTAAGAAAACGCGGATTTGAAGAAGCAGGGATTATCGACCCTACTATATATTTCTTTAAACCAATTCCGTAACTTCTTTTACGTTAAAAACCATAACAGACCTTGCCCAGTCGAAACGGGATTTTATTTTGTCGAAATTTTCACCTTCTCCTTCAAATTTTGCCTTGCCTTTTAACAAAAACCCTGCGCCGCCGCCCTGAAGACCGACGACGTCTTTAGAAGCTAAAATCATCTGCAGTTCGCTTCCGGCTTCTACGTTTCTCTGTGTTTTGTTTAAATGTCCCGCCGGTACTAAAAGAGTATCGTTTTGAAGAGTTTCTATATAGCTGTTCCAGGTAGCGGCAAGATGTATTCCGTCCGTCCCGTGAGTTGCGAACGTCGCAGGTCCTTCATGTTTTAAAATTTCGATTATTTTTTCGTTCAGCATAATCTTGTTTCTCCTTTTTAATTTATTTATTTTTTTATTTTGTTATTATACCACCATTTTCCGGAAAAGGCGTCAGATTAATTTTCCGCAATAAACTATATATATTAATTCGACTTTTCGTCTACGGAAAATAAATCTGACGCCTTTTCCTCGTTTACAAGTTGTGACGGGGGCAGAATTGAATTCTGTCCCCGTATTTATTAACGTTTAGCTATAACCTTAGCTAAATCAAACAATAGTTCTCTGAGTTTTTCGCGTACTTTACTTATTTCGCCGATTAAAGGTTCGGATTCTTCATATTTTCCTTTAAGCGTCAAATCAAGATTTTTATATGCAAGTTCGTGAAGTTTTTTATGAACGCCGCCTATCTCCCCATAATTCTTAATCCGTTTGTATTTAACTCCGGTTCCGTAATACCATATGCCGAAAGGACATTCTTTCCAGTTTTTTACTTTATCTTTACTTATAGAGATATCCGCTCCTTTGTTAAGTTCCAAAACTTTGTTAATCCAGTCGTTATGCTGCGTATATGCGAGGGCTACCGGAAGATCTTCTATGCTGAGGGTTATATCTTTCCACTGGACGAGATCATCCGGCAATTTATAGTTCCGAGCCCAGTCTATTACCTTATCGGCTGGAATAGGTCTGCCGGTATAATACCCCTGTATATTCGAGCATCCCAGCATATTTAATATTATACAGTGGTCGGCGGTTTCCGCCCCTTCGGCTATGACTTCCCTGCCGAATATGCGGGCAAGGCTTATTATACTTTCGATAATTAATGTATCTTCGGCATTCTCGAGCATATTCTTCACGAAAGAAATATCTATTTTAATAACTTTTACGTTAAGCTCTTTAAAATACAGAAGCGACGAATAACCGCTCCCGAAATCGTCCATCGAAAAAGTTATGTCCGATTCCGAGCTTTTTTTAATTACTTCCTTAACGTGCGCAATATTTTCTAACGCCGCCGTTTCGGTTATTTCCAGCTGAATAAGCTCCGGTTTCACCGACGGATATTTTTTTAAAACTTTTTTCAATTTTTCTAAAAAATCGTATTTTTGAAGCTGTTTAGCCGAAACGTTGATAGAGACCTGCCATTCTTTGCCTGCTTCAGCCCATATACCTACCTGTTTAACGGTTTCGTCGATAACATAATCGCCGATATCGACGATAATTTCCGAAGTTTCGGCTACCGGTATAAATTCTCCGGGCGAAATAACGTTGCCTTTATCGTCTATCCATCTTATCAGGGATTCGAAACCGAATATTTTGCCTGTTTTTAAATTAACCTTGGGCTGATAGTACATGACGAATTCTTTTGCTTTAAGAGCTTTTTCTATATTGCGGAGTTTCTGGTAATATTCGACCATTCCAAGCTCTTCGTCGCTGCTGAAAAAATTAACCATATTTTTTCCCATAGCCTTAGACTTATACATAGCCTGCCCCGCCATTCTTATCAATGTATCGGGATCCGCTTTTCTGGAATTTAAATCTGCCGTCTTAGTAACGCCGACGCTTGCTTTTAAGTCGATTTTTAAACCGTTTGAAACATAGGGAAGATTAATTTCTTTAAGTATATCTTTCGCTATAGCGGAAATATCTTCGCCGGAATCTTTATAAAACAAAGAAATGCCGAATTCGTCGCCTCCAAGCCTCGAAACGTAAAAGGAATTTTTGATATATCTGTCTTTTGCAAATTTCAAAAGCCTATCGGCAACGACTTTTAAAATCTCGTCTCCCGTCGGCGTTCCGTAAAAATCGTTAACCGCTTTAAGGTCGTCCAAGTCTAAAATGATCACTGCGACGTTACCGCCGAAGCGCCGCCCTTTTTCTATCTGCCTGTTAATCTCGGACTCAAACGTTTCGTAATTGGGAAGGTCGGTAAGCGCATCGTATCTCGCGGCATGCCCTACTTTTTTTTCGGCGTATTTTTTAAACTTCTCGAATTTATTTTCTATAGCGCGCAGATGTATTTTATCTATAGCGCTTTCCATTAATTTCACGATTCTTTCAAGAAGATTTACGGTATCTTTATTAAATAAACCGGTTCTGTCGGATACTACGGCAAGGACGGCATAAATTTTTCCGTCTTTAAATATCGGAAGCGTAGCCGCCGAAAGCCATTTATATTTTTTTAAAAAATCTGCAAAATGTTTCCTTAGCGGATCTTCAAGCTGGTTATTATCGTATAATATTTTCTCACGCCTCCATGTCCTTGCCGCCAAAGTCTGGTTTTCCGGAGTATCTTTAATGCTGATTTTAATATGTTTTAGCGCATCTATACCAGGACCGTAAGCGGCAAAATATTTAAAAAGCAGATTCCTGCAGGGAGAACCTATCCATACCGCGCTGAAAAGTCCGCATTCCACCACGGCTTTTGAAACGTTGTCAAAAAGTTCGCGTTCCGTTTCCGCATAATAAATAGCTTCGGAAGCATCGGCAAGGGCTTTGTAAAAAGATTTAAGAATTTCTAATTTATCCTGCTCATCAGAGCTTTTGCGAACCATAGACAGAGCCTTTAAATTTTTTGTTTAGAATTAAATTATTTTCGGAATTATTTAATTTTATATTACTTTTATATTATATTCTACCGCATAAAACGGAATAAGAACAGAAGCCGCATATTTTTTTCTTGTCCGGTTCGTTTTTAACGAAATCGAAATTGTCCGAATTTATTATATCTTCTATGAGCATTACGATAAAGTTTTCATACGCGTTTAAAAGATTAACGTCTTTTAAATCTATAGAACGTTCTTCATTTTTTTTAATACCCCATAATTTGGCGGCAATATTAGAATGTCCGACGCCCTTTAAGGCGGAATAAAGAATTATATAAAGCGGCAGTTGGACGGATTTTATCCTTTTTAACCACTCGTCTCTGTTTTCCGCCGAAGGTATAAAATGTTTATCGGGACAGATTAGCGATGCTCCCGTTTTATAATCTATGATAAAGTGTTCGCCGCTTTTTTCTATAATTAAATCGGATCTTCCCGAAATTTTTATCTCTTTTTCGCCACGATCCGTTAACTTTATATTTACCGTCCCTTCCAACTGATATTCAGCGCCTATTATTTTTGCGCCGGCTAAATCTTTCGTTCTTTTTTCTATAAATAAGTTAAGAGCCGTTAATATCTGTTTCTTTTGCAGATTAAGAAGCATTGAGCCGCGGTCGTTAAATTTTTTATTTAATATCCCGACTATTTTTGTTTTTTCTTCTTCTAATCTTGAAACGGCATATTCTCTGCCTTCAAACATTTTAAAATATTCGTTAAGTACGCTATGGATTACTACGCCTATGCCCGCAGCATCGATATCTTCTCCTATATCGTCTTTCTCTTTAAGATTTAAAACATATCCGTAATAAAACATAGAAGGGCATTTAAGATAGACATCTAATTTTGCGGCGGAATATTCTATGCCGCAAAGATAATCTTTTATTTCTTCGTTTTTTTCTATAAAATACGGTTCGGTCTTGTTAAAATTAATTTTAAAAGCTGAATTTACTACCTTCGGCTCTTCCAAATTTTTTGTTTTTTTCTGAATATCCCATATGATTTTTTCTACGAAACGCGATTTTTCCGACCGGCTTGAATCGTTATAAAATAAATATACTTCTTTTGCGCCGGATACAAGGTTGAAGAAATTATACTCCTGAATTTTCGAAGATTCGCCGGCATCGGCAAGATTTAAAAATCTCCTTACGTCTTCGGTCAAAACGGTATTTTCCTTTGAAACGTCCGGCAGTATTCCTTCGTTTGCCCCCAGATAAAATATCCTGTCGAAATTTATATTTCTCGCTTCGAGGGGGCCTAAAACCTGCAAGCCGTTAAGGGGAGTACCCTTAAAAGGAACTTTCTGCCGTTTCAAAAGGTTTTTAAGGAGATTAAAATATCCGGCAATTCCGTCGAATTTATAATGCCCGAAATTTGTTCCGTCGAATTCCATTACGGCTTTTAATGCAGATTCTATAAATTTAGAACCGTACGGATGCTTGTCCGCCGAAGAATTATGCGATACCGCATCGATTATTTTTATTATTTTTTCAATAAAATCTTTTATGTTTTCTATATTTTCAAAGTTAGATATAAATATCCCGTGCATCTCCGCAAGGTATGCTTTGACGGAATCTTCGGATATGAAGGACGGTAAAGCGTTTTCTATTTCTTTAACGGAAATAAATAAAATTTTATTATTTTTAACATAAGATTCTATGGACTGAAAAAGCGTCCTCGTCTGAACTGCATCGAAACGGTACTGCGGCAGTCCCTGCAATTTTCCGCTTATATTTTTAACGTAAGGATGAAGAAATAAAGATATATAATCTCTTGCGTAGAATTTATCGTATTTTTTTCTGCCGTGCAAGACGGATAAAAGATTAAAAAGCGTATATATCGGTGTCCTGTTTAAAGAATATCCTATAGATATATTATAGCCGCCTTTATCTAAAGAATTAAGAACGTTGTGGATTAACGGAAAAAGATATTCTTCTTTGGATAATACTATTAAATCTTTTGAAGAAAGTTTTTTTTCGGACTTATCTATAATTTCTTTAAGGCGGGCTATTTCGTTATGCACGGAAGAAACTTTATTGAAATAAAAATTAATTCCGTTTAACTCGGATTCTTCCTTATATGACGTTATATTCGCCGCTTCCTTTAGTTTGCCGTAATTTTCCCCGTATTTATATTCTTCGACTTTCATCGTTTCATTGCCGCCGTCGGACGGTTTTAAACCTATTTTCGAGAGAAATTCGGCGTCGGAAGCGCCTGTTTTAAATACCGCTAATGTTTGATTTTCTTTATTAAAGGCGTTAAAGCCGTTATTTTTTAATAAATTTTTAAATATAACGGCTTCCGATGCGGTAATGCCGTAAAAACCGGAAAGAATTACCGTGCCGTTTATAACGGACGAAAAAACGTCCGGATTTGAGGTAATATTTTCTGCAAATGTTTTATATCTGTAAGACCTTGAAGTAAATTTGGATTTTATGAGAACTTCATAAAACAACTTATACATTTTTGAAAATTTTGCAAATTTATCCGAAAAATTTTGCAAATTAAATTCGTGATTTATTTTACCGGCTATTATATCGTCGCAAGACGACGGATCAGTCATTTCTATTAAAAGCTCCTCGAAATCGCCGAAAAGTTTATACCCCCATGGCATAAAAACATCCAATTTTTCGGCATTTTTTATTAAACGCGTTTCAGGATTTTTATTCAAATCGAAAAGAAGGAAAACCGCTTCGGCCGGGTTTACTTTTGCATAAGGATAAAAAACGGCAGGGTCGGAAGATTCCCAGCATGCGTCTATGAAGTCGTCTATTGAAAACATTTTTACGGAATCGACGGCCGTCTTGTATGCGTCCGAAATATATCGCGACAAAAAATAAACGGGTCTTCTGTTCGGAAATATCACCGTAACCTGCCGTCCCGATTTAATTTCCTGCAAAATTAAATCGCCCGTATATTTTATAATATCCGCCGATTTTTTTAAGATATGGGCATTATTCATAAGTATCTAATTTGCGTCGGGGACAGAATTGAATTCCACCCCGTATTTAAAAATGAAATAATTCGCCCCCGTCTATATTATAAACGATTGCGGAAATTTCTTTATCTTTATATATGTCTTTCAAAATAGATTTGTATCTTTGCATTTGCGATTCGTAATTTTCCTTTTCTTTTTTATCTATATGACCGGTTTTATAATCTAATATGCAAATTTCGCATAGTTTTAATTCTTTTAATTCTTCAATATTATTAAATATGGATATCCTGTCCATTCTGCAGATAGCCCCCGAAGCGGACAGATATTCTTTTTCCGTATAAACGCTGCATAATTCGTTATTAAACAGTTTCGACAGACAATCGTCGTTTTTTATCCGCAATATTTTTTCTTTTATGTCGGCTTTTGTTTCGTCAAAATCCTCGCCGGCAGGTTTAAATCTTAAAAGAAGCATGCATTTTTCTATTAATGCGTCTAAATTTTCAAAATCTTCGGCATATTTAATTTCGCTTAAAATCTTATGATAGACGTCGCCTCTTTTTACGCTTAAATATTGGCTGCCGCTTTTTATCCCGTATTCGTAACCTATATCGCAATACCCGCAATTTAATACCGCAGTTCCGTTTTCAATATCGCTTGCGTTTTCGGCGCTTTCATTTTCGATACTCTTTTTAAACTTTTTCTCCCCTAAACTTATTTCGGGCAGAGGACATTCTTCGGCGGCAATAATAAAGTTATACATCTCGTGCTTAGCTCTGGTAAGCGCAACGTAAAGATTATTCAAATCGCTTATATTTTGGTCTTTTACGGCGTCGTAATAAATAGATTCCAAATAAGGAGAACGGGAAAGCCCTTCTTTTTTTGCTTCAAACATGCTTTTAGTTATATAAAACAGGTTTAAATACCTATCCGTATTAATGTATTCGGCATCGTCAAAGCCGGCGTTATTTGTCGTATCGCAAGATTCCGCAGCAAAATAATTTATTTTTTTTCCTTTTCCGCCTGCGCTTTTTGCCGTATCGGGCATAAGCGCATAATTTTCTTCGGCGATAAAAACGTTTATAACTGCATCCCACTGAAGCCCCTTCGCTTTATGCACGGTAAGAAGAGTAACGGCATCTTTTACTTCGGGAAGGTCTATATAAAAGAGTTCGTCAGAATCTGCGGCGTTAAAATTTGAGTTGGAATTATCGGTTTTCATTAAATCCAATAAATCGTTTAAATCCGCGCAGCCCTTTTCTTCCGCATACTGTACCGCATCAAGAAAATGAGCAAGGTAAGCGGATTCTTCCCGAAAATTTTCCGCGATATTAAAGGTTTTATATATATAAAGCGCGGTTTCGTAGGGCGGAAGATATCCCGTTTTATTGAATAACTCCTCAAAACATTCGTTCCATAAATTTTTGTACCTTTCCCTGAATAATATGTAAAGGGGTTCGCCTTTTGCATTATTTAAATTAGTTTCAAACAGAAATTTTTCAAACTCTTCGCGAGCGTATTTTTTTCCGCATTGCGAACCGATTTTTTTTTCGAAAATATTTCCTATAATAAAACTGCCGAAATTAAAATCGTCTATCGGCGCATTTAAGAAATTTAACAGCATTTCGATTTCTCTTATAATTTTTCTGTTTCTGATGTCTAAACTGCTCTGCGTAACTACTTTATAACCTCTTTCTATAAGCAGTCCGGCTAAATAGTTGAGATATTTGTTCTTCTGTGCGAGTATAGCGATATCGCCGCAGCCGTAATTGCGGACTTTCACGAGGTCGTCTATCGTTTC
This sequence comes from bacterium, assembly GCA_021850985.1. Classification (GTDB taxonomy): domain Bacteria; phylum SZUA-79; class SZUA-79; order Acidulodesulfobacterales; family Acidulodesulfobacteraceae; genus Acidulodesulfobacterium_A. The sequence goes on along the minus strand of JAJZJX010000012.1, from coordinate 34,771 downwards.
TAAAAGACGCGCTTCTATTGCGTTTAAAACGTTAAATTCCGACGGACCGCCCTGCGGTTCATTTTCCTCTTTTTCTTTATTATCGTTATTATTATGTTCATTATATCCGTCTTTGTTGTTATTTTCATGATTTTTGTTATTATCTTCTTTTTTGAATATTTCGGTCGAGCAGTAACCGCCGTTATGAATATGTCCCCCTGTTTCATCCCGAGGCGTGTCCTGTTCGTAAGTTAAAAAACCGGCCGGATCGCCTACCGCTTCCGCCTTACGTTTTAAATCTATTTTAAAAACGTTATTTACGTAATCCACTAAAATCTTATCCGACCTGTAATTAAATTTTAAAGAAACTTTTTTAAATTCCTCTATCGACGGAAAGGATCTGCCGCCGCCGCCGTTCAGCGCTTTCATTATCTTGTAATCCGCTCCTCTAAATCCGTATAGAGCCTGTTTTAAATCTCCTACCGTAAAAAGCGAACCGCCTTTAGCGAGGGATTCTTCTATTAAAGGCTTAAGATTTTGCCACTGCACTTTGGAAGTATCCTGAAATTCGTCTATAAAATAATGGTAAATCGAATTTCCAAGCTGGAAATATACTTCGGGAACCGAATTTTCCCTTAAAAACCGGCTTAGTTTTTTATTGACGTCGCTTATGTAAACGAGACCTAAAATTTTATAAGCGTTTAACAGTTCCTTCTTGAACGATTCATACATTGTTAAATAAGGCAGGCTCTTTAGCTTTGCTATTTCAGGCATATATCCGTTAAAACGGTCGTATAATTCTTCCCATTTTTCGGAATAATCTTTTTTATTTTTATACGGAAACCCTTTGCGGTCGTTTACCAATCCGAAATAGTTTTTATCGTTTAAATAATTTTTAATTTTTTCTATAGTTTCCGGCTTAAACCTGCCGTTAATTTCCATGCCTTCTTTTTCCGCCGATTCCAGCAATCCTTTAAGTCCGTCTATTACCGGTTTTAAATTTTCGTCTAATTTTTCCTGAACCGAAAAATCGGCAAGAAATTCGGAATTGCGGTCCGATTCAATTTCCAGCAGGCGTTTCATCTCGATTTTAATCCTATCCGCCGGATTGAAATCTATCCCGTCCCTGCTTGCATTACGGGACAGCAAGTCCAAAAATTTATCTAAAACGCCATGCTCCGCCGACTCTATCATTTTTAAAACGGCGTAATCTGTAATGCCGGAGCTTTCGGTAGATATTTCAAAATCCGGAGGCAGTTCCATTTCGGCGGCAGACGCTTTAAGTATCTTCGACGTAAAACTGTCTATAGTTCTTATCTGGAAATCGTGATAGTTCGACAATATTGCATCTATTAAATTTCCTGCTAAATTTTTTGCAGTTTTAGCAACGGCGTCGGCGTCGGCAGCGGCGTAGGCAGCGGCGGCGGCGTAGAAACCTGAAAGGGAGGCTGAAGGGTCGCCGCCGTCCGAAAAACTGCCGTCCGATAACCGGCCGTCCGATGCATTATCGCCTGAAGTACCGCGGCTGAAAGAAGTAATATCATAAATATAACGAAGGGTATCTGCATCCAGAAGACCTAGGTTTAAAGATTTTAACTTGTTTAAAACCTGCATCTTCATTTCCTTTGCAGAATTGTTGGTAAACGTAATGCCTAATATATTTTTAAGATTATTGTTTTCAATGTTGCGGCGGGACAATAAAAACTGCAGAAAGCGAAGAGTAAGGGTATATGTTTTGCCGGAACCGGCGGACGCTTCCACCGAATAAATATGCGGAAAACGCAGTTCCGTATCTTTTTCCAGAGTTTCGTTAATTTTGCCGTCCATTTTATTTTTTTTTCTTTTTATAATTATTTATTATTTTATTATTCCGATTTAATTTTTATTTAAATACTGGGACAGAATTAAATTCTGTCACCGTCGCAAATCGGACATATTATTTAAAAGATTAATAGATTCATATGCCATCTGAAGCTCTTCGTCGGTATGGACGGCAAAAACTTTTACCGAAGATACATCGTCGCTTATGGGCTTAACCGAGTCATTGATATTTATCCTGCCGAACGGATTGTGCGACTGAAAATATTTCGCGGCGGCGGCGTTTTTTTCGCCGTCTAATTTTAAACCGAGATAGGTAAGGCTATCGCATACTTCTTTTCTCAAAAGGTCGGAGTTTTCGCCTATCCCGCCCGTAAAAACAAGAGCGTCAATTCCGTTTAAAACTGCGGCATACTGTCCTATAAACTTTACAATTCTATATACAAACATTTTTAAGGCAAGTTTTGAATATTCGTCGCTAAACTCCGTTAATTCTTTAAAATCGTAAGTTTTTTTGGATATGCCGAGAAGACCGCTTTTTTTGTTTAAAATTTTATTAACATCGTCGTCCGTCAAATTAAGTTTTTTCTTTAAAATAAAAGGAACTTCCGGGTCGATATTTCCGCATCTCGTCCCCATCATAAGCCCTTCGAGGGGAGTGTAGCCCATAGACGTATCAACCGATTTTCCGTTATCGACGGCGCAAACGCTTGCACCGTTCCCAAGATGGCAGATAACCGCTTTTTTTATAGCGTTTTTATGGCCGTATTCGTATTTGTTATAAATATTAAATAAATTTACTATAAACGCATATGAAATTCCGTGAAAACCGTATTTTTTTATGCCCAATTTTTCGTAATACTCGATAGGAATAGGATAAAGCGCCGCATAGTCCGGAACGCCGGCATGAAAAGCCGTATCGAATATGCATATTTGAGGCGCATCGGGAAGAAGCGATTTCATAACTTCAAGTCCTTTTAAGTTTGAAGGATTATGAAGCGGCGCAATGTCGTTTAATACTGCTAATTTTTTAACGTCTTCGCCGCCGGCTATAAGAGGTTTAATATAATACTTCCCGCCGTGGACGTATCTGTGGGCGACTAAAATATTATTGCCGTTATCTGATGATGCGGCAGCATCTTTCTTAATATCTTCATTTGAACCGTCAATGAAGCCTATTTTTCGTAAAATAAATTTAAGCGCCGTTTCATGATCGGAAAAATTTCGTTTTTCGTTTTCGGTTTTGTTTTTATCTTTAAGGTAAAAAGAGCCGTATTCCGTCCCTATCTCTTCTATTCTGCAGGACAAGACCCTATCTATATTATTCAAGGGAGAAATGCCGTTTTTTGAATTTAAAGAGGCGGAATCTTCCGAAAGGTTAAAAACGGAAAACTTTATGGAAGAACTGCCGCTGTTAACCGATATTATTTTTAAATTTTCGGTATGCATTTAAAAAATCGATAAATTAATAAAATTTAAAAATCTTAGGATTTAAAAATCATTGTATTTCTGCTTATTATATAATATAATAGGCAAATGCACAAATTTAATCCTGAACACCACAAAAGATTAGACTCGGAAGAAAGGCATAAATTTATGCCTCCGGAACTTCTTGTAAACGAAATAGAAAAAACGGCGATAGAATATTTTAAAAATTCGGACGCCGTCACGTTTGCCGACCTTGGCTGCGGAAGCGGTTTTTTCTCGATACCGCTTGCAAAGAGGGCTCAAAATTTTAAAGATAAAAAATTTATTCTTTTTGCCTTAGATATAAGCGAAGAAATGCTCGGCGTATTTAACGGCAAACTTAAAAAAGATAAAGATATAGACCCGACGGATACCGGTTCCTGCAGAATCAAATGCGTAAAATGCGAAGAATTTTTCATTCCTCTTGAAGACTCTTCCGTAAACATTTTGCTGCTGGCAAACGTTTTCCACGAAATAGAAAACAAAGACGATTATCTTAAGGAAATTCAGCGGGTTTTAAAAGACGGCGGTACGTTTTTTCTTTTAGACTGGAAAAAAGAAGATCCCAACCCCGTTATGGGACCGCCGGCATCTGAAAGGGTTTCTGCGGAAGAAGCAGAAAAAGCCCTTAAAGAGTCGGGTTTTAAAGACATAAAAACACTGCCGTTATATTCTGCGTCGTTTACGATAGTTTCCAAAAAATAAAATAAAAAATTAGGAGATTAAAATGCAAAAATACAGGTGTGAAGTATGCGATTACATATATGACCCGGAAAAAGGAGATCCGGACGGCGGAATACCGGCAGGAACGCCTTTTGAAAAGCTACCGTCTTTCTGGGTATGCCCGGTTTGCGGCGCGGCTATTATTAAATTTACTTTAGTTCCGGAATAATCGAAAAAGGTGTAGGATTAATTTTTTTGCGAAAGAATTTTATAAAATTTGATCTGTTTCGTATGCAAAAAAATAAAATCAGACACCTTTTTCTTACATTTTTGATTATCCGAACAAAATAAAAATCTAAAAACTTTCTATTGCAGGATTAAAGTTTTTTTAAGCTATTGACAAAATACTAAAAATATACTTTAATATATAAATAATATGTAAATTAAACGAACAATTTAATTTACATCTTTATCATTCATGCGGGAATAGCTCAGTGGTAGAGCATTACCTTGCCAAGGTAAGGGTCGCGGGTTCAAGTCCCGTTTCCCGCTCCATATAAATCAAGCCTTTCAAGAGTTTATCAAAATATCATTTTCGCCGTCTATGATAAAATTATGATAATTTTTTTTATCAAGCGTATTTACGGCGTCTTTCAAGCGGACGTTCGATAAATGAGCGTATCTTAAAGTCATATTAATCGTCTTATGTCCTAGCCCAACTTCACCACTCCAACCCTAAAAATTCATAAAAATACCCATAAATCAGTTAATCATAAACGAACTTATGCGGCTTTGCGGGTGTTTTTTATCTAAATTACGTTTGTAGTCCCCCATAGATATATTATTTACTTGACATAAGATATTTATATTATATAACAATTGTATTTATTAATAACCGCTGTCTTATCGGCGATTAAAAAAAATAAAAATTTATTATGTTTATAAAAATTATAAAAAAGAAAAACCCAGGCTCCGATAAAAATATGTTATAATTTACATATAAATTACCAAATAAGAGATTATAAAATAAATGAGCATATTAATGACTCTTCGGGGTTTAAATATGCCGGAGAAAGAACAAATTTTATACGCGTAAATAAATTGCATGAAAATTATTTTATCAAAGAATAATCATTATATAAGGTTGACCGATGAAAGAATGAATCATGTTATAAAAAATCATCCGGAAATGAACGGAGAAGAAAATAATATTATAAACACAATTGAAAATCCGGATATTATATTTGAAGGCAATTTTAATGAACTTCTTGCCGCAAAATTTTATAATAAAACACCGGTGTCCGAAAACAAATATCTGGTTGTAATATATAAAGAAATCGAAAATGACGATGGTTTTATACTCACCGCTTATTTTACCAGAAGATTAAATAACAGGAGGAAAATTATATGGAAACATTAAAAATATTAGAAAAAAAAGAAAATTTACAATGGGATTATGATGCGGAAGCAGATGTATTATACGTGTCTATAGGATCGCCCGCTAAAGGGGAAGGGGTGGATTTAGGGAACGATACCATAGTCAGGATAAATTCAGAAACTAAAGAAATTATCGGTTTTACAATTATAAACCCTTTGAAAAAAACATTGAACGAATTGAATGCGTCCGGGATTGCGGATAAAAATTGCCTGCGCACGTATTAACCTATTTTTACGGAACGAAAATTTTCACTATAAACGGCAGATTCTTCTTTTCAGAAATTTTTCAGGTAAGACAACAGATAAGACAACAGATAAAAAATAGTCAAAAAAACTATAAAAAACGGTAAATCAAAAAACCTGTCTGACATAATAAACAAGCGTGAATGCAGGTTTTAGGTTATTTTAAAAAATAATTGCCAAGGTAAGGGTCGCGGGTTCAAGTCCCGTTTCCCGCTCCATAAAAAACTTTCTTTTTATTTTATATTTTTTTCCGCTTGGGTTTTTTAAATATACATTCGTTGATTTCGCCCATATTGTAAATCCTTAGTTTGTGGCTTCTGGGAAATTCGCGCTTCAAAAGCTTTTTAAAAATGCCGTTCAATCCGTCAAAATCCGAAACAAATTCTTCGTCGAAAAAACCTCTTTCGAGTATGCAGTACTCGTTTTCTTGAGACCTTATGACATAAAATCCCCTGTCTCTTTTATAACTTCTTATGTCGTAGTAATGTCCTGCGGGAATATTCTTTAATTTTTTGAGCAGGCTATCTATGAAAGTTTCTTTCGCTATCATACTAAGTTATTTATTAAACCATAATAAATGAAAAAATTGCCTAATAAAAAATTGCGTTATTTTATAATTTCCGCCGGTTATTTAATAATAGGAGTTTCAAAATATTTTAGCGTTTTAGATATGTGTTCTCCGTCCTTAGCTGTATCTAATTCATTTACGTTCTTATATTTCATAACGGTCGAAAGCAAAGCGCCTTTGTGAGCCAGAACGTTTAATCCGTAAACCGGTATTCCTTCTATTTCCGCTTTGCATATTCCATGGTGATGTCCGAAAAAAACCATTTTAGGCTTTATTTTTAAAATTAAATCCCTGAGTCCGACTGCCTTTGGATAATATCTGTTATTATCGTTATCTTCTATAAGAACGCCTTCGGGGGCATCGTGAGAAATGAAAATATCTATGCCTTTATCCTCTATTCCATTGTTTTCGCCCGCATATCTTAACAAGCCGTCTATCTCGTTTTTCGTGTAATGCCTGTCTGATTCTTTATGATTGAAATATTCGGAATCGTATTTTCCGCCGATGCCGGCAACGATAAGGCGCTCGCCGTTTATATTTATATCCGCTACTTTTCCGTTTGGAATATAAAAAAGATTTTTGATAATTTCTAAATCGCCGGATAACTTAACGGAACCGAGAAAATTAAAATCTTCGTTATTTCCGTTTACAAAATAAGTTTTAATCGGCGCGGACTTTTTCTCTCTGTACCATCGAGGAAAATCTCCCGTTCCGCTATGAAATTTTGTAACGCCGTCGTGATTGTCGGCATCTATCCATATACCGAAATCCCCCACCTGCAAAATAACGTCAAAATTTATTTTAAGTTCCGACTCGAATTTTTCTACACACCCGTAAAATTTATCGATCCTTCCGTGAACGTCTCCGGCAACGCAAATATTCATTTTATTATAGTTATTTATATAAAATTAATTAATAAAATGGCAGATGAAAAAAATAAATTTAGAAAGGCTATTAATGCATATTATTAATTGCATTTTTTATTTAGTTTTTTAATTTTAAAACTTGAATATAATATATAAGTCAAATCTGTTTTGGCGTATTATTTTTGATTTTATCATCATCAATAAATATCTATGGTATCTTTAAACTTTTCTGATTTTAGTTTTACGTTTTTTTTTATGAATGAAACTAATTCCAAGATACCTTTATCCCGTCCTTCCCGCCTGTCTTGACTGTCTGCGCTGTTTGTATTGCCTGAACCGTCTGCACTGCAAACCGTGATGCCGCCGGCGTTTATCTTTCTTTTGCAGGACGTTTCAAAAATTATAAGTTCTTTATTTATAGACAACGCATTTTCTTTTATTTTTGAAACATCGGAATCGAGAACTGGAAGCAGGTCTATTTTATTTATTATCATAACTTTTGACTTATAAAAAGCCGCCGGATATTTCAAGGGCTTATCGTCGCCTTCGGTTACCGAAAGCACGACCGCTTTCATATCTTCTCCGAGATTATAAGAAGTCGGACATACGAGGTTGCCGACGTTTTCTATAAAAATTACGTCCATATCCTTTATGTTTATGTTTAGATTATATAAAGACTTATTCACCATATTTGCGTCTAAATGGCAAGTTCCGTTTGTAATAATCTGATATGCGGGGACGCTTAAAGCATCTATCCGCCGTTTATCCAAATCAGTTTCTACGTCGCCTTCTATAACGGCGCTATTTAAGCCTTCCGATTTTAAAAGCGGCACTAAGGATTCCAGCAAAGAAGTCTTTCCTGACCCGGGCGAACTTAAAAAATTCATGACAAAAGCCTTTCCGAATAACGCCTTATTTTTTCCGGCGATAACTTCATTCGATTCTAAAGCGTTAAGCCTTACCGTTAAAGCCCTTCCGCCGGTTCTGCTTGAATGTTTGCCGCCGACCGTTCCAAGCGCTCCTATGCCCTTACCGACGCCGCCTCTGTCTGCGCTTCTGCGGTTCCAACCGTTAGAGTTCGGCATAAAACCTCCTTAATTTATTAAATAATCAATCTACGATAATTTCTTCTATCTTAATTTCATCTGAATCGTTCAAAACGAACTCCGGTAAAACGCCTTTAAACCTCTCATCGTCAATATTTTGAAATGCAAAAGACAGATAATTTACGTCAATTCCCGAATATCTGCCAATATTAAGTTTAATCGAATTCACTTTCTTTACGCCGACTAAATATCCGTTGTCGTCAAGAGTGTCGATTATTTCAAGGGCTACCGAAATTTCATGCATAAATAAAAATAATAAAAAAATTAATTAATTAATTAAAAATTAATTTGACATTTTATGAATTTGCGATATGATTATAGAAAACATTATATAACATTTATCCCTAAAATATATAATAAAAAATATTTGTTTTTCCGTCTGTTTATTAATTTATATTTACACGCAATTTAATTTAGAATTTAGGAGGCAGTATGGCAAGCGATAACCATTCCGATTCCGGCAATTCCAATTCCAACGGCAATAATTCCGGCAATAATTTTAAATGGGATCCTCTAAGGTTTTTATCTAAAAAACCCGATGAAGTTTTAAAAAAAGTCGATGACAGGTTAGACGAATTAGAAAAAGAATATTTTAAAGGTAAAAAAGATAAAGAAGAAAACCTGCCTAATATATTTGGGATTTACGGCGTTACAAGAAGGGATTTCCTGAAATGGAGCGCATTTTTGACCTCCGCTTTAATGCTTCCTTACATATTTGAACCGAGAGTGGCAAGAGCCGCTAATATTCTTACCAGGACGCCTTTCATATGGCTGGATATGGCGGACTGCATGGGAAATACCGAAGCATTTTTAAGAAACGCCAACCCAACGCCTGCCGAAATTATACTTAATTACGTCAGCGTAAACTATATGGAATCTATAATGGCTCCCGCCGGCTACCAGGCTGAAGCGAGAAGAACCGAAACGGTTAAAAAGTATAAAGGGAAATATATACTTGTGGTCGAAGGCGCTATTCCCACCGGAATGGACGGAAAATTCCTTACCATAGGGGCAAAAGGAGATACCGGTTTAAAAATAACAAAGGAAACGGCAAAACATGCCGGCGTTATAATCGCCGTCGGAAACTGCGCCGCTTACGGCGGAATACCTGCAGCCAATCCAAATCCGACGTCGGCGGTCGGCTTAAGTTCGGTTACTAACAGAAGTGTAATTAACATACCCGCCTGTCCGGCAAATCCGGTAAATTTAGTCGGCACGCTCGTAGAATATCTGCTTATAGGAAAAGCGCCGCAGTTAGACAATTTAGGGCGCCCTCTATGGGCTTACTCCGGCAGGCTCCACGACAATTGCTACAGAAGGGGTCATTTCGAAGCAGGCGAATACGTCAGGCAGTGGGGCGACGACGGAGCCAAAAAACAATACTGCCTATATATGATGGGCTGCAAAGGTCCTTTTACGTGGAACAACTGCACTACGGCAGAATACAATCAGGATATCAGCTTTCCGATGAGGGCGGGACATGGATGCATAGGATGTTCTCAACCTAAATTTTGGGACAGGATGACGCCTTTCGAGAAACCTAACGCAGACGCAAAAATTATAATCCCGGGCGTAGAAGCGACCGCAGACGAATTCGGAGTGGGATTATTCGCGGCGGCAGGCGCGGGAATTGCCGCACATGCTATATATACCGGCGTTAAAAAGAAAAAAGAACGCAATAACAATAAATCTAAAAACGAAAACAATGACGATTCCAAAAAAAATAACGATAAAAAGGAATAATGCACAATAAATAAAAAAATTATCTTTAGCATTAAATTATTAAAATTACAATTTTAAATATAACCTTTGGAGGATATATGGCAACAAAAATCATAGTAGATCCAGTGACTAGAATAGAAGGGCACCTAAGAATAGAAGCAATTCTCAACGGCAGCGAAATAAGCGAGGCATACTCTTCCAGCACTCTTTTCAGAGGCATAGAACTTATACTTAACGGAAGGGCTCCCGAAGATGCCGGTCTTTTCGCTCAGAGAATATGCGGGGTATGCACTTATGCTCATTACGAAGCCGCAACATGGGCGGTAGAAAACGCCCTGGGAATACATCCGCCGAAAAATGCAAGAATTGCTAGAAATATACTTAAAGGCGCCCAGATGGTGCAGGACCATCTAGTCCACTTTTACCAGCTTGCCGGACTTGACTGGGTAGATATCGTGTCGGCGCTTCAAGCCGACCCGAAAAAAACTATGGATTTAGCATACGCTTACACCAAAACCCCTTATAATGCAAGCTTGGCAAGGTTCGAAGAAGTAAAGTCAAGGCTTGCCGTTTTCGTTAAATCCGGACAGCTTGGGCCTTTTGCAGGGGGTTACTGGGGCAATCCTTCATATAAACTTCCGCCTGAAGGCAATCTTTTAATAGCTTCCCATTATTTAGACAATCTTAATATTTTAAGGATACCGGCTCAGATTATAGCTATTCTCGGCGCTAAAGACCCTCATCCTCAAACCTGCGTAGTGGGCGGAATATCGTCTATAGCGGATATTATCGACCCGCAGAGAATGGACGATATACTGTTCAGAATAGGAAAAATTACCGACTTCGTCAATAACGCATACATTCCGGATTTGTTGACGGCGGCGGAGTTTTATAGAGAAGAAGCGATTCAGGGAATAGGCGGCGGGCTGAAAAATTATCTTTCTTACGGAGCCTTTCCGCAGACGGACGACGAAAATCCCGACGATTATTTTTTAATGAGAGGAGTTATATTCGACAGGGATTTAAGCAAAGTCCACAAATTAGACGAAAAAAAGATAACCGAATTTGTTACGCATTCATGGTATAAGTATCCAAACGAAAAAATCGGGCTTAACCCTAACGTTGGAATAACCGACCCAGATTATACAGGATTAAACAAAGACGGCAGCCTTAAAGAAGACGAAAAATACAGCTGGATTAAATCGCCGCGATATGAAAATAAAGCTATGGAGGTAGGACCGCTTGCAAGAACGTTAGTCGCATACGCAAAAGGAAATAAGACTATAAAATCCTTAGTCGATTACGTCTTAAAAACTGCAAACCTCCCAGTTACGGCACTATTTTCTACGCTTGGAAGAACGGCGGCAAGAGGGATAGAAGCAAAATACGTCGCCGACGCATTGGAATCCTGGACGCTCGAACTGATTAAAAACGCCGCCGTCGATCAGACAAGCTGGACGAAATACGATATGCCGTCAAAAGAGATTATAGGCATAGGGTTGGACGAAGCACCGAGAGGTTCGCTTGGCCACTGGGTAAGGATAAAAGACAAAAAGATAACGCACTACCAGATAGTCGTTCCGACCACTTGGAACGCATCTCCGAGAGACGCTTTCAATAATCCGGGAGCATATGAAGCATCGCTGGTCGGCGTAAAACTGGCAAACGTATCGCAGCCTCTTGAAATTTTGCGCACGGTTCACTCTTTCGACCCTTGCCTTGCATGCGCGGTTCATATAGTCGATCCCAAAACAAACGAAATAAAAAAATATAAAATATGCTGAGAGGTAATTCGGCAAATTAAATAAACGGAGTTAATTATGCAAAATAAAAATAGCAAATACGCCGAGATACAGCTGGTTCACAGAATGACTGTTATAAAAAGAATTATACACTGGTCGTTCTTTGCGGCGATTATTAACAATATTATTACAGGTTTTTATATTGCCTATCCTTTTTTAATATTCGGAAAAACTCCGACGCAGGCAGATTCTCTTTCTACCGGCGTTTTAAACTCCGGCGAAACTTATCAGGCGTTTATAATGACTTGGATGAGGGAATTTCATTTTATCGGCGCGGTAATAATAGACGTTATTTTCTTCGTATGGCTTTATCTGGCTTTCTTTTCGTGGAAAGAGCCGCTGTATAAAAGTTTTATTCCTTTCGGCGATAAAATGGAAGAAGCATGGAGAATGCTGAAACACTATTTTACGCTAAAAGACAGACCGGAAACAGGCAAGTATCAAGATCCTTTAAATGCTATAATATTCACGTTTTTTCATCTGCTCATCCTTCTTCAGATGCTTACGGGATTTCAGATGTACGTAGCTTCTTTTACCGGAACTTCGGCGGTAGGCGCATGGTGGCCGTGGCTTCTTCATTTTTCGACAGACTGGACGCTCGTAGTTTTCGGCGGATTAACAGGTGTTACTCTCGTCCATCTATTTATAATGTGGCTCATTATAATTTTTATAGTTTATCATATCTATATAGAAGTCTGGCGTTCGGTAATGTGGAAAGAGGGCGATATTCTTATACCATTCGGCGGCTATAAATATATGAGAAATAAATCCGGGTCTGAATAAATTCAAGCTGTCATTCCCGCGTAAGCGGGAATCCATAGAAAAATATCGGAATAAATTCAATAAGGTAAAATTTACTTATATGACGGGAATTATTGGAATAGGCAATCTGATATTAAAAGACGAAGGGCTTGGGGTTCATTTTATAAATTTATTAAGAAAAAAATATATTTTTGAGGGCAATATACGGTTAATAGACGGTTCTACTCTTGGATACGGGCTTTTGGACGATATATTCAGCCTCGATGACATCATAGTCGTAGATGCAGTCAAAACGGACGAAAAACCCGGCAGTATATTTAAGTTCGACGCAGATAATCTTCCCGTAAATTTAATGAAAAAAACGGCGCACGACGTAGAATTTATCGACGTAATTTCAATGTGCGGACTGCAGGGACATAACCCTAAAATTACGTTTTTCGTTATATCTCCCGAAGACTGCAGCGGCGTAGGAACGGATATTTCAGAACCATTAAAAAAAGTTATGCCGACGCTCGAAAAATTAGTTTTGGAAGAAATAAAACCGCTCGGCATAAACTGGCAAATAAATCCAAATTATATAACTCCGCCGTAAACAGCTTGACCGAATGCAATTCCGCCGTCGTTAGATGGTATTTTCTCGTTAAAATAAACGTTAAAACCGTTCTCTTTAAGAATGAATGCGCTTTTATTCCTGAGCAAAGCATTATGAAACACTCCTCCGCTCATACAGACTTTTTTGCATCTGGACTTTAACGCTGCATCCAGTATAATCATAGCAAGAGTATTTATAAACTTCTCTGCGATAAAACCTGCGGCACGAGAATTGCCGGCATCCGGCTTGCCGTTACCATTATCATGAACTATACCGATAATATCGTTAAATATGGGGTAATAATCAACCGTAAAAAAATCATCGCTATCGTTCATATTATTGCTATAATAACCATTTTCAGCTTCAGATTTAATTTCAGATTCATTCTCAATCTCATTCTCAATCTCATTCTTGCTCTTGCTCTTTTTCCTGCTACTGCTTTTGTTCTTGCTCTTGCTATTGTTCCTGCTACTGCTCTCATATCTAATTCCATATCTAAAACAGTCTTTTTTGCTTATTAAATCAACCTGTCCTTCGCCGCTTTTCTTTTTATTTTCATATTCATAGCACAAATTTTCTAAATAAACGGCGGCCTCGCCTTCATAGGTTATATCGCCTTTAAAGCCGCATAAGCATGAAACGGCGTCGAAAATTCTTCCGCATGAAGAAGTTAATGGAGAATTCAAACCGTTTTCCCTCATTTTATGAAATATACTTATTTCTTTTTCGGAAAAACCGGTTAAATTGGAAATATTTTTAAAGATGTCCGGCGGTTTAATATAAGGGTCGTTATACTTATTGCCGCTATATCTATCGTCGTCATTTTTATCTGCTTTTTTGTCTTCTTTGCGCATAATATCGCCGCCTTTTTCCGATAAAATGCCGAACAGAATATCTGCAAGAATCCTTCTCGGCGACTTAACCGCCTTTTCGCCGCCGATAAGTCTGAATTTTTTAAAACTGCCTATTCTTTTTAAATTATCGTATTTACCTTTAAAGAATTCCCCTCCCCAGATAGTCCCGTCGTCTCCGTAACCAGTTCCGTCGAAAGCTATGCCTAAAACTTCTTCGTTTAGTCCAAGCCCGTTTTCAGCCATACATGAAATGACGTGCGCTCTGTGATGCTGAAGGGATATGCCTTTGATATTTCTTTCCTTAGCATATTCTTTAGCCCATTTAGTATTTTCGTAATCAGGATGAGAGTCGTAAACTAGGGCTTCCGGTTTAAAATTGTAAAATTTTTCAAAATCTTCTATATTTCTTTTGAAATTAGCGAATCCGGCGGCATTGTCCAAGTCTCCGTTATGCTGGCTTAATACTACTCTTCCGGCATCTTCTGCGCCCTCCGTATCTTCTCCTTTACCGGCGTAAGCCAATGCGAAAGCGTTCTTAAGAAACGCTCCCGATGCCAAAACGTTTCTTTTTAAATTAAAAAGGAGATTAAACGGTTCTGGAACATAGCCTCTCGATCGCCTTACAAAAAAATAAGAGACGGCATTATTGACCTTCACTACCGAATCGTCGCACCTTCTTAAAATATCCCTGTTATGAATTAAAAAACCGTCCGCAATACCATTTAGCTTTAATAACGCCTCCTCGTTGTCTTTCACTATAGGTTCTCCGCCTATATTTGCCGAAGTAGCAACTAAAGGACCGCCGAAAAAACTGAATAAAACATAGTGAAGCGGCGCATAAGGCAAAAAAACGCCGATATCTCTAAGTCCGCAGTTTACGTAATAAGAAAGTCCGCCTCCGTCTTTCAATAAGCATATAGGCCTTTCCTTTGAATTTAATAAATCTGCCGAAATACCGCTTATATATGCATATTCCGACGCCTGCCCGATGTCCTTAAACATTACCGCAAAAGGTTTTTTAGGCCTGTTCTTGCGCTCCCTTAATAATTTTAAAGCATCGTCGTTTGCGGCATCCGCCATTAAATGGAAACCGCCTATTCCTTTTACGCATGCTATGCCGCCGTTTTTAATCAAATCTGCCAAAGATTTTACGGCGTTTAAACTTTTTACGCGGTTTAATTCTAAAACCTCGGCAATATTTTCAGTATGCGCATAATTATTTAAAGTTATTTTGCGGATATTTATATTTATATTGTCGTTTATTTTGTTATTTATATCTGTTTTCTGCATTATATCCGAACTCAAAATAAATTCGACTTCAGGACCGCAGGTAAAACATCCGTTGGGTTCGGCATGAAACCTTCTGTTTAAAGGGCTCTTGTATTCGCTATTACATTCCGTACACATCGTAAACTTATCCATGGAAGTATAAGCCCTGTCGTACGGCAGCTCCTTAGATATGGTAAATCTTGGACCGCAGTCGGTACAGTTTATAAAGGGGTATAGATATCTCCTGTCGGACGGATTGAAAAGTTCGCTTAAACATTTACCGCATATCGCGGTATCGGGAGGTATGGTTAAATTTAATTTATTAGTTTTATTTGATTTATCGGATTCCTTAATTTCAAAATTTTTATAAAATATATGCTCTTGTTCGGTAAAATCGATAAAATTTACGGTTTTATCGCTTATTACCGCAAGGGGAGGTTTTTCCGAATCTGAATCAAGAGCATTTATGAAATTCAGCAGGGCGCTTTCTTCGCCTTCCGCGGAAATTTCTACGCCTTCGCTATTATTTAAAACATATCCTTTTATTCCGTATTTTTCGGCAAGCCTGTAAACGAAAGGCCTGAATCCTACGCCCTGAACTCTGCCCGACAGTTTAACCGCCGCTCTTTTTATGACGGCATTATTTATCGATTTATTATTTACCGGCGAATCCATTTTTTTCGGCTCTGCATGATTTATACTTATTTTAGCAGATTCTCGGCAAAAGTTCGCCGGAAGGATGATCGAGAATTCTGTCGACTCCGTATATGCCTTTTAAAATAACTTTTCCCGAAGAATTATTTTGTCCTCCGTCCGCACTTTTTCTTCTTGCAGCCGCCGTTCCTATTATATTCGCATTTTTCCCAATCGGATGCGATCTGAGAATGCCTAAGGCTTTCTCCGCAAATTCAGGTTTTACCGCAAATACCGCTCTGCCTTCGCATGCAAGCTGATACGGTTCAAAACCGAGCAGTTCGCAAAAACCTTTTACGGGAGCGCTTACCGGAATTTTTTCTTCTTCGGCGTAAATGTCGATATTTGCCGCCATAGCCCATTCGTTAAGAACTGCGGCTAATCCGCCCCTCGTTGCGTCCCTTATCGCAGAAACATTTACGCCGCCGCTTAGAACGGCATTTATTATATCCCATAAAGAAGCGCAGTCGCTTTCTATTTCTACGTCCATTTCTATCCCTTCCCTCCGCGACATAACCGCGGCGCCGTGGTCGCCTACATTGCCGGAAACTATAATTTTATCCCCGTCTTCTATGTTATAAACTGAAAGTCCGCCATATAAAACTTCCCCTATTCCGCTCGTGTTTATAAATATCCCGTCTGCTTTTCCGGCAGGGACTACTTTCGTATCTCCTGTCGCCACTCTGACTCCGGTTTTTGACGCCTCGTCAGCAATACTGTTTATGATTTTTTTTAAATCGTCGAGAGCAAATCCTTCTTCTATTATTAAACCTAAACTTAAAAACAAGGGTTTGGCTCCCATAACCGACAAATCGTTCACCGTTCCGGCGACGGATAATTTTCCTATATCGCCGCCCTTAAAAAAAACGGGGCTTACCGTAAAACCGTCAGTAGTAAATGCTATTTTTTGCGGAGATTTTAAAACTGCCGCATCTTCCGATAAATTTATTTTTTGGCTTGATATATCGGCTGAAATGCCGCTTCTGCCGCCGCATTCATTAAGAATGCCGCCGTTATCGTTATTCAGAACACCCTTGTTATTAATTATACCAGCGCTATTAAGGACGCTGCCGTTATGCGGACCGTAAAAATAACCGTTTCCTGCGTCCCGCCCGTAAAGTCCTTTAAATATAATATCCCCGATAAGCTCGGAGGTTTCTTTCCCTCCTCCGCCGTGAGAAAGCAATATTCTTTCGAATTTTTGTTTATCCATATTGCGCTTTCCTGCAATGTTAGTTAAAATCTACCCTTCGTTATGAATTTCCAATAATCTGGTTTTTTATTAAGTTGCATTATAGCAATTATAAATAACTCATCTTTATTGGCATAATATATAATTCCGTATGGAAAGCGTTTTAATAGACATCTTCTTGTATTAGCCGATATCTTAAGCCATGCCTCAGGAAACAAAATAATTTCCTGTATAGTTAAATAAACCTCCTTAACAAATTCTAACCCTAAACCATTTTTACATTTATTATAGTAATCAATGGTATCGTTTAGTTCTTTTTCGGCTTCCGGATGAAAAGAATAAATCAAGAATTTAACCTTTTATATATTTTACTAAACACTTCTTCTCCGGAAACGGTGTTAATCTTTTTGCTTTTTATTTCCTTAATTCTAATTTCCGCTTCATCAGCCCACAGTTTATCTATTTCTTCGTTAATTGGTTGAATGCTATTTAACAACCTGTCGATAAACTGAACTCTAATATCCAATGGTAAGGAAATAATCTCATTTAAAAGTTCTTCAGTTTGCAGCATTTTTACCTCTATATGTTAATATTTATGAGTTTATTTATTATTTATATTATATTTTTATATTATATCACATATTTTATGGTGTCCTAAAAAATTATATCACCGCTAACGGTTCATCATAATTACATATTTTAAAAATTGCGGTACTTATAATATGCGGCGCAGGCGCCTTCAAATGATACCATGCATGCCCCTATAGGATTTTCCGGATAGCAGATTTTCCCGAATAGCGGACAGTCGTCGGGCTTTGACTTGCCTTTTAATATTTCGCCGCATTTGCATAAGGCGTTTTCTATATCTGCCCCGCTTGTTATGACTTTTCCGTCTGCTTTTCCCGTCAGGCCGGCGTATCCTGTATTTAATCTTAATTCTAATTCTTTAAGTTTATCCTTAAAAACATATTCGGCATCAAAATTTTTAAACTCGTCCCTTAATTTTAAACCGCTTTTAGGAATATTTCCGAACCCTCTCCATTCAAACTCGTCTCTTACGGCAAAATATTTATCCGCCAAAGTCTGCGCCTTTTTATTGCCGCTTTCTTTGACGGCCCTTTTATAAGCAATTTCTACGGCAGGCCTGTTTTCGTTAATCTGCCTCGCTATTAAAAGAACTGCGCTTAAAATGTCGTAAGGCTCGAATCCGGCTATAACTGCCGCCTTGCCGTATTTATCAGGAATATCGTCGTAAATACCGCTTCCGGTCATAACGCTGACGTGTCCGGGACAGATAAATCCGTCTATTAAATTATCGCCGGAATCTAAAATAGCGTTTATGGGAGGAGGAACGAGAACATGGTTAATGTGAAAAAAGACGTTATTTATACCTTTAGATATAACTTCTTCGAGAAGAGCCGCCGTCATAGGCGTCGTAGTTTCAAACCCTATAGCGAAAAAAACTATTTTTTTATCTTTACTTGCTTTATCGAGGGCTATTTTTATAATATCGAGAGGAGAATACACCATTCTTACGTATCTTCCTTTTGCGCGCTCTTTTATCAAAGAGCTTTCGGTTCCGGGAACCCGCATCATATCGCCGTATGCCGCCAGTATAACATCCGGCGAATCAGCTATTGTTATTGCTTCGTCTATTCTTTTGGCTGGCATAACGCAGACGGGACAACCGGGCCCGTGAAGAAAATTTATTTTATCTTTAAGGAGGGTATTTAATCCGTATTTCATAATGGAATGGGTGTGTCCGCCGCATATTTCCATTATATTTACGGGGTTTCTAACTTCGGAATCTATTGCCGATACCAGCCTGCTTATGTCGTCTTTTCTTTTAAAATCGGAATATAATTCCATAGCCTGATTTAGGAATAGTTAAGCGGTAACAATCGTGCTTATTTTTTTGTAAGACCAAATTATTTTAAATAATTTATATTTCTTTGCTATCCTGCGTTTTGCTTTCTATTTCCCTGAACAGGTTAAGGCTTTCCGCCGCTTCTTTTTCATCTATTTTCTGCATTGCGTAACCTACGTGTATAAGCAGATAATCGCCTATCACGGCAGGATCTTCCAGCAGCATCGTAGAAACGAGTCGCTTAGAACCCATAGTATCTACGATAACGGTATTTTCGTCTTTTATTTCTATGACTTTGGAGGGAATAGCAAGACACATTTTATTTTTTATATTTTTTTATAATTTGGTTGCTATCATTATCTGCATCTATTTTTTAGATTATATCATATTTTCAAATTTATTTGGGAAAAGGTGCCATATTAATTTTTTGCAATGTACTTATACAAAAAAAATAAAATCAGACACCTTTTCTTCTAAACGACGCCTTTTCCGTTTTCTCGTGACACCTTTTATTATAACGACAGGAGATTGCTTCGCTTCGCTCGCAATGACAAAATAACACTGATATGCATATTGCCAAACGTTATACCGGCAGAACGGTCCTTCCCCACGATTCGTTTATGCTTTCGGCAGCCGCAAGATAAAATGCGAGAATAGCAGTAATAAGTCCGAAATATCCGCCGGCGACGGTTATAATAGCCGCACCCGTCCAGAAACCTATCGCAAGCAGATAGAAAGTTGCTGTAAGAAATAAGAAAACCAGCATAAGGGCTTTTCCTTTTTTCAAAGACGCAACCCACATAAACATCGTAAACAATCCCCATAGGAACAGATACCAGCCGACGAAAGCTCCGGTTACGCCTTTTGCAAAAAATAAAACGAACAGGGCAAAACTCCACCAGAACGCCCCGTATCCGCAAAATGCTGCAGTGCCAAAACTGTTGCCTCTCGGCATTTCCATAAGCCCTGCGGCAAACTGCGCCGTACCGCCGAATGCAAAAGCGCACGCAAGAACCATCGGCATGTTTGCGCCGGAAAACCACCCGATGTTAATCATACTAAGTAAAAAAGTCGTAAGAGCAAAGCCGGAAAGTCCGAGCGGAGCCGGATTAGCTAATTTTGTTTCCATAAAACTGCCTCCTTTTTAAGTTAGTTAAAAAATTAATTGTTGAAAATTAATTTGAAAA
This sequence comes from bacterium, assembly GCA_021850985.1. Classification (GTDB taxonomy): domain Bacteria; phylum SZUA-79; class SZUA-79; order Acidulodesulfobacterales; family Acidulodesulfobacteraceae; genus Acidulodesulfobacterium_A. Next base: position 14,684 of record JAJZJX010000012.1, on the reverse strand, counting down.
AGTTACGCTAATTTAGTTATAAATTTTTCAATAAAATTTTTAAAGACATTTTTAAATTTTTAAACATTCACGCCGTAACCTACCCTTACGCCGCCCCAGTGTTTGCCGTCGATAAACATAGGTACGCCGACGTCGCTTATTATTTCGCCGGTATCTCTTGGATAAGTCTGGACTATAAGATTGTCTGTGTTTCTTGCTACCGCAAGACCGACAGGGTCGTTAAATATCCTCATAGACCTGTTGCCGGCAATATCCTTTGCATAATCGCCGGTAAGCGGCTTGTCAAAAATGGAATTATGCGCTGCCGCATAACCGTTTTCGTCAACCAGCAGAAAATATTTAAAACTTGGGTCCATTGCAAGGTATTTATCTTCTATAGGCTGAATCCGCCTTTTTAGGAAATCGGTAAATTTAGTTTTATATTTCTGAGGATTGCTATTTGCTACGGGAACGTAATTTCTGTCCCACATATCCGAAGAAGAAATCTCTCCTTTTTTTATAGAATCGTCTATTATTTCTATTATTTCCTTTATTCCATTTTCCGCAAACTCCGCAATTTTTTCAATATGCGCTCCTACTTTGACCTTTTTAAGTATATTTTCTGATTTTTCCGAAATTTTGCTTATTTCTATACTCTTTGAACTCAAAACGTTTAATTTTTCCGAAATTTCTTTTACGGATTGCGACATATGCAGAACCGTCTGGGAAACTTCTTCGACAGAACTGGACTGCTGTTCCGTCGCGGCGGTAATACTTATTATCATATCGTTAGCCTGCGATATTTTACCGGCAAGTTCCGAAAAAGAATTAAGCATCTCTTCTACAGAGACGGTGTTGGTTTTTATAATTTCAATGATTGAATTGTTTTTTTGAACCAGTATATCAAAGTTGCCGGCGACTACTCCGGTAGTTTTTTCTATTTCTTTAGATTGTTTCTGCGTCTGCTCGGCAAGTTTTTTTACTTCGTCGGCTACTACGGCAAAACCCCTTCCGTGTTCTCCGGCGCGCGCCGCCTCTATGACAGCGTTAAGCGAAAGAAGGTTTGTCTGATCGGCTATTTCCCTTATCACCGTAATAATATTTGTAATTTTATTTGTGCTTTCGTTTATTTTTTGAATAGAGTCGTTCAATTCCGAGACATGCACAGCATTAGTATCCATAAGCCCTACTATGCCGTCCACTTTCTCTCTTGATTTTGCGCTTAATTCCGCTATGCTGCTGATTGTCCTCGTATTTTCCTCTATAGTTGCAACCGTTCTCGACAACTCTTCTGACTGTTCCGCTCCGGCATTATTTAAGTCGCTTATCTGACTTAGAAGCGTTCCAAACTCGACCGATACTTTTATTATCTCATCTTTAGTTTCAGTCATATCTTTAGCAACGGTTTTAATGGCTTCCGTCAACGCAGAGTTAGATTCCGAATAACGTTTTGCGGTTAATACGGCCGATAAAGCCTTATCGCCGCCGTTCAGGCTGCCGGCTTGACCGGCATTATTTGTATTTACATTTATGTCTTTTAAGTTTAAATTTCTCTCTTTCATAAGTTTTGCCGAAGCATTTAACGCATTGAGAAACATATTAATTTCAAGCGATATTTTATATAATTTAGCAATAATTTCGTTAATGCCTTTTTTTGAAAATGTTTCTATTTTTGAATTTTCGCCCGAAAAATTGCCTTTATCCATGTTTTCTATAATATTCTGAAGCCTTTCAAGCGGTTTAATCAAAAAATAATATACAAAAACAAATGCGATTATTATACCTGCCAAGATTAAAGCAAATGCCGATTTAATAGAAAAATAATGCGGAAAGATAAAAAACGGAATTGCAAATATAATTACCGTAAATAAATATACGGATGCAAACTTAACCGCAATATCGTAAGAAATTTTCTTAAATGCCATGATTGCCTCTCCATTTTAAATATTTTTATAAATAAATATTTAAATTTAATAATGCAATTATTATGCCATTAATAACATTAACAGGATTAATAAAAAGTTAATATTAAAAAATTATAGTTTTTACTTTGCATTTTATATATATTTTTCTATTTTAGCATTATCGTAATATGTTTTATTGCCGCTTATTAATCTCACTAAATATAATAATTTTAAAATATATCGGCATATTGGCAATAAAGTTGGCAATGAAGTTGGCAATAAAATATCTCCCATTCACGGATTTTATTCCGCAAACGGGAGGTGGAGAGGAAAAGTTAAAAACTGTACATACCTATCATATAAACAGCATTCGAATGAAAATATGCGCCTGGGTCAACCGCATATGAAGTGAGGTTGTTATCCCATTCCAAACCAAGCATCATAGATTTTGTTACGTTCCAGCCGATGTTTGCGAATATTGAACTGGAGTTTCTTATCGGAGAAGCGTCATACGACATATAAGTTATTGTTGGTGTAGTGCTAATGGTTTGATAAGAGGTGTTTCCTTTACTCCACGCAGTATAGTTATCAGCTAAATTTGTAGCACCTTCAGCACCGTTGTAATTCGAAAACGATACTTTCGAGTAGCCGCCGGCAATGTTTACCGGAGCGCCAAACTGTGCTAAATTTATTTTGGCCTGAGCGTCCCACTGTATAGCCTTTGTAGCATTGACGTTATTTCCTGTATTCGACCAGAAAGCTTCGGGCGTGTAATTTCCTAAATTTTCCTGCCCCAATACCGTATTTAAACCCGTCATACCATGCGTATACTGAATGTCCCCCATAAAGGTAACGAATGAAACGGGGATTGAAATTCCGCCGCTTGCCGCCCAGCCGAACTCCGTCTTTTTAAGAACGGCTGTGCTTGATCCGTAAGAAACGTTAACATATTGTCCTTCAAAAGCGCCGTATAAAGATGCCGGTGCGCCGAAGCCTGTTTTAAAATCTACCGGCAGTTTTACTCCGAAACCCGGAGCGCTTGCGCTTATACTCTGAACGCCCGAATCTCCCGCATTACTCATAAACTCGGTATAATTATCGCTTCCTGATTCTCCCTGTATATCCATTAAACCTATTTCGGGATTTAAAGTAACTTCCGCAGTTTTAATTTTTGTTCCAACCATAATTTGAGGCACCCAAATCGGCACGCTTGCTTCATCGCCTGCTAAACCGGCATTTTGATAAGCCGTAAACGAAAAACCTACCGGCTGTCCAAGATTATAATCCTGCCCTATTTCAATCCACGGAGTAAAATTACTTTCGTCGAAAGACTTAATTAAATAAGCTCTTCTTAATCTTATCCCTTCTCCTGTGCCCTGAGGACCGCTGCCGTTAAAATCGGCAGAAACGTAACCGGTAATACCTTCCGGTTTGTTGTCTAAATTAAGCCATAATCTGGTAAAATCCAACGTACCGCTGAATTTTGTAGAATTGCTCGTCGCGGTATTAACTATACCCGGGTTGTTTGCCTGCGAAGAAATCAAATTTTGGTTGCTCGATTCCCCGTAATATCCAAGTATAAAGCCGCCGATGGTAAGGTTAGTATTGCCGGCGATTGTCACGGTACCGGCGATTGCAGGAATAGGCGCAAAAACAGCGCTTAACAAAAAAACGGCAAAAACTGCCGTTAACAACAAAAACAGTTTTCTCATAAATATCTCCAATTAAATAAAATTATTCGTAAAATCATTTTTACGATTTTTAAAATTTATAATAATGTTATAGCTATAGCAATTATCGTGACAATACATTATTTATGGAGATTTTAACTGTTTAAACGTTTATTCTGACTGTTAATGCAGAATATTTGGGGACGTAAAAATTAAAAATTATTTTATAAACTTTGTTGGCACTAACGCCGATGAAAGCACGGTTAAGATAATTGTTTCGGCTGATAATTGCAAAAAATTATAGCATTTACAGCACATTATACCGGAGGCTTAAAATAATTATTTTTTTAAAATAAGAAAGAGTTCGGTTTTAAAATTTAAATGCCGTTAACCTTTTTTTAATTGTCATTATCTTTATAATTTTGTATAATGAAAAAATATTTTAACTAAACCGCATCAAAGGTGATAGCACAAAACTGCAGTAAAATATTTTTTATTGTCATATATAAGCCGAAGTGGTGGAATTGGTAGACGCACCGGACTCAAAATCCGGCGGGAGCAATCCCATGGGGGTTCGATTCCCCCCTTCGGCACCACTTATTTTATAAGGTTCTCCGGTTTTAAGCCCCTTTTCATATTTAACTAAATAATATCATTTTTTACCCATTTTTTGTCTTTTTTATGGCGAGATTTTCACAATCGAACACGGCTATATACAAAATAACCCTGCAATTAGGATTGAAAACTCAACGAACTTAAACGAATAAAACGCTGGACGATAAAGACATAAAAAAGCTTATAGATAGCGCCCATAATAAGCTGACAAAGGACTTAATATCATTTCTGCTTTATTCAGGCTGCAGGAAAGGCGAAGCGCTTAACTTAAAATGGGACGACGTCGATTTAAAGAACGACGTAATAGCGATAAAAGGAACAAAAACAAAAAACGACAGATATATTCTTGTTTCTAAATTGCTAAAAGAACTTTTATCCGGCATAGATAGAAAATCGGAATACGTCTTTACCTGTATAAACGGCAAAGTAAAAGATTTTAAGGATTCTTTTAAATCCGCCTGCAAAAATGCAGAATTAAAAGATTTGCGCATTCACGATTTAAGGCACTTCTTTGCAAGCAAAATGGTTATGGGCTGGACGAGCTTGTATATTACAAGGGAATTACTCGGACACAGGACAACGCAGATGACGAAAAGGTATTCGCATTTAGTTCCGGAGACGCTGAAGAAGGCGTCCATTTGATTTTATGTTCCAACTTACACAGGAAGAATATGAATTTTTGAGGTAGCAAATTGCGACCTCAAAAGTAAGTCGCGGAGGCCGGCGCTATACTCCCTATTTTTTTACCGAACACGGCGCAATTATGGCCGCAACTATCCTTAATTCGCCCAAAGCGATAGAAATGAGTATCTTTGTCGTAAGGGCATTTGTAAAACTAAGGGAAATCATTTCAACAAATAAAGAACTTATTCATAAGCTAAACGAACTGGATAAAAATATGAAAAGCATGACAAAGATATAAAGATATTAAGATAATTATATAAACAATCCGCCAGCTGATTACCCCGCCGGAAAAACCGGCAAGAAAAATAGAGTTCTAATAGAAAATGGAAAATCCACCTCAAGCATATTTCCGTTTTTTCTAACCGTCAAATCCCCGCTTTTAGTTTTAATTGTAATGCAATCAGAGGGATATCCTGTGTGTTCGAATATGAGGTGATCCGACGTCAGGGTTGCATGTCCGCACAGGTCATTCTCTTTAACTTATCGTCACTGAATGTATAATACCAAAAACGCCGAATTAAAATTCCCTAAAACACCGAACGAAAAATCCGCTTTTCATAGGTTATAATTTTAGTTTTATTTTATTATCATACATAGGCCTTATTCAAAGATTCGTCGTAATACCTTCTGTTAGTTAAAAGAGAATATATAATTCTTAAGAGTTTATTGCAAAGCGCAATCATAGCCTTTCTATGCGGCATGCCTTCTTTTTTCTTCTTGTCGTAATACTCTTTGAAATGCGGATTATGTATTATAAGAGACTGCCCCATTAGATACAAATACCTTCTTAGAAATCGGCAAATACCGGCGCGAGTAAGAGAATAAATATATCTGACACCATTATTTTATAACTTATGCGGCTTTGCTTTTAACGATACGCTCGATATGATATGTCTGGTAGCGGTCTATGTGGGGATAATTTTCCGAGGCGTATCTTACAACCTCTGGAGCAAATATATAGCCTACCATGAATGCCTGCAATTCTGAGTTTAGATGTTTGCTTAATCTTTTAAGCATTGAGTCGAATCTGTCAAAGTCTTTTTTTGAAGGCTGGGCTTTTGATTCTCCTATGACGTATATTTTTCTGCCGTCTTTTATGCCTTCTACAAAGATATTAACCTCGTCATATCTTCCGTCCGGGTATTCTATGAATCTTCTTTCCACCGAATTAGCTATAATGCCGTATTGTTTTAAAACAAAATCATCCATATAAGGAATATATTTGTCCTCTATGCCGTATCCTACGCTCATAGATAAACCGCCTACCTGTCTAGCAAGGTCTCTTAGTTCTTGCTGTGTTTCTTTCTGGGCTTCGGCAAGCTCTTCAACCCTTAATTCCGTTCTTTTCTGGGCTTCGGCAAGCTCTTCAACCCTTAATTCCGTTCTTTTCTGGGCTTCGGCAAGCTCTTCAACCCTTAATTCCGTTCTTTTCTGGGCTTCGGCAAGCTCTGAAACTATGTCCCTTAGCTCTTTAAACTCAACCTTCGTAACGGTATTTGCGACGTCCTCATAAATTTGAGTAATAATGTCGGTAAGATTCTTAGCAGAATCTTCGTTAAAGGTTTTTTTAAGATTTTCGTATATTTTAAAAGTATTGGGCATAATAAAATTCTATAATATCGTTCAAATTTTTGCAACCGTAAAGTTAATTTCCGCATTTAATTCTATGCAAATGCATAAATACAAGATACCTTAATCCTGCAATAGAAATTATACTCAGAAAAAGGTGTCGGCAATTGAACGAAGATTGATATGTTCATCAATTCGTTATAAAATATATTAAGAATATAAAAAATATATAATATATGATATATGTTATTTAAATAATTAAATACAGATGAATAAAAAGGTAATGCGCAATGGAATCTTTAAAAATGTATCAAAAAACCATTATTGATTTCCTTAAATCTAAAATACTGAATCTTCAAACTGTTATAGTTTTCGGTAGTTTTGCAAATAATTCGGCGAATAAAAATAGCGATATAGATATAGCTTTTTTAAGTAAAGATAAAATTTCTAATATAGAAAGATGGCAATTACAAGAAGAGTTAGCCTCTAAATTAAATAAAAATGTAGATTTAGTCGATTTAGAAACCGCAAATGATGTTTTTAAATTTCAAGTAGCTTCGCAAGGCGTTGTAATATATGCCGCTTGCACGCGGGATATAGAATATTATTTAGATAATATATATACTGCCTACTTACAGCTAAACGATGACAGAAAGGCTATTTTAGACGATATAAATAATGGTGTATATTATGCAAGATGATTTAATAATCACCTTAAATCACCGTTAGAAACTATTAAAGTCGCTTCAATATGTAATAAAGATTGGATGAGCCGTCTAAATACCGACGGCTTTAAAACGTACCCGCCTACGCGGGAATGACACCCATTAGGTTAAATATTAAATCCTCTAAAAGTCATTCCTACGTAAGCAGGAATCCAGAAAAATAAATTCCTAACGGTGATTTAAGGATTTAATTTATTTAATTTAATGAAGGAGAGGAAAAAGGTGATAAGTATGGAAGACTGGGTAACAATCAGGAATTTTAAAAAGAAAAATCCTTATCTCGGCACACGCGCTATAGCCAAGCAGCTAAAAGTATCGAGAAATACGGTAAAAAAAAGCTTTAACTGCTGAAGTTTATCCTTCCTACAAACAAAGAGAGAGGAAAGCGGGAATCCAGTATTTAATGACAGAAGAAACATCTAAATATTTTCTATTGCAGGATTAAGGCAAACGGAGTAAATTTACTTTTAGCTTTATGTATGATATAATTTTTCATAATTCGATAACCTCCTGGGGTTAGTAATAATAAATAAGAATCTATAATGATGTCCAAAGAACATAAACAATTAGAAATATTTCGTTATGGTTCCGTTTGGCTCAGGGCGGACTTTCATTTACATACTAAGGCTGATAAAGAGTTTGTTTATAACGGTGAAGAAAATTCCTTTTTGGATGATTATGTTGCGAAGCTTAAGGAGCATAATATAAAAATCGGGGTTATCGCTAATCACAATAAATTTGATAAAAGCGAGTTCGATAGTCTTAAAAAAAAGCAATAAAGGAAGAAATTTTTATACTTCCAGGTGTAGAACTTTCAGTAAACGACGGAGCAAGCGGAATTCATACCATCATAGCATTTTCAGCTCAATGGCTTGAAAATGGTCAGGATTATATAAATCAATTTTTAAATATCGCTTTTGAAGGACAAACACCGGCAGTATATGAACATAAAAACGGTCGCGCATCACTCAATCTTATAGACACGATAAAAAAACTTGACGGATATCAAAAGGATTATTTTATTATATTTGCGCATGTAGAACAGGAATGCGGCTTATGGCATGAGCTTAAAGGTGGAAGGATTGGGGAGCTTGGTAAAGATAATATATTTAGAAGGAGAACGCTCGGTTTTCAGAAAGTAAGGACTCACGATGTACAATATAGAGGCAGAGTTTGCAGGGAAAAAGTAAAATCGTGGCTTGGAAACTGGTATCCCGCAGAAGTAGAGGGTTCAGACTGCAAATCAATTGATGAAATCGGCGCTAAAAATGGGCAAACATGGCTTAAAATAGGCGATTTCTCTTTTGAAGCGGTAAAATATGCTTTGACGGATTATAATGGCCGCGTAAGACAAAATGAACCGCCTAAAGAAAAACATTCGTATATTAAAAGTATTGCATTCAAAGGCGGTATTTTAGATCAAAAAACAATCTATTTTTCTCCGGAACTAAATACGCTTATAGGAATTAGGGGCAGCGGTAAATCGTCTATTATTGAAGTATTGCGATATGTTCTTGATATTCCGCTCGGCGAAAAAACTGACGATAAAGAATATAAAAACAGATTAGTCGCATATGTTTTAGGCAGCGGTGGAACGGCAGTTGTTACCGCCATAGATAGGTTCGGTTCGGAATATAAAATAAAAAGAATCCTAAATGAATTTCCGTCGGTCTATATAGAAGACACACTTCAGCCAGGCATTTCTATAAAAGAAACAGTCATGAAAAATCCTCTATACTTTGGCCAAAAAGATTTATCCAACAGCAGAGAAGGATTTGAAAAGGTTTTAGTCGAAAAACTAATGGGAGAAAAGCTTTTCGATGTAAGAAAAAAAATTGAGGAACAAAAACAGATTGTAATCGATAAAATCTTCCAATTTAAGAAACTTTCCAATATAGACGAACAGATTAAAGAATATGAAAAGCAAAAGCAAGATGCCGAATATAACATAAAAAAATTTGCAGAATATGGTATAGAAGCAAAATTTAAAAAACAGACAGATTTTAATACTGATGACCGCAAATTAAAGCAGATAATTAATGATTTTTCAACATTTATCACAGATTTAGACTCCTTTATAAATGAACACGAAGATGCTATCAAAAATCACTATCAATACAAATCAAATCAAAATATAGATTTTTTTAAAGATTTTATGGATGAATATGTTTTTATAATTAAATTTATCGAACAGCAAAAAAACGATAAAAATAAACTCGAAGAAATATTGAAAAAATTAAAAATTAAACATGAAACATTTTTAAAAACTAAAAAAGAATTTTCGAGACCGTTTAAAATTTCGTGTCAGTCTGGTATAATCTAACCTTATACAAGGAGACTGACAAATGAAACAAAGAACTAAACTAAGAACAGGATCAACCGAATCCATTTTACAGGAACTTAAGAAAAATTCCGCATTCGACTTCAACCAGGCGGTTAAAGATTTAATGTCCGGCAAAAAACTAACCGGAGAAGACGGAGTTTTAACCCCTCTAATCAAAGAACTTATAGAAACAGCCCTATCCGCCGAAGTAGAGTCTCATATAGCCCAGGATGCTCTTTCCGGCAAATCCAACAGAAGAAACGGCTATAATTCCAAGACCATTAAGACCCATTCCGGCTCATTTGAACTTGATACTCCCCGTGACAGAAGCGGCTCTTTCGAACCGCAGATGGTCAAAAAGCACCAGACGATGTTATCGGACGAGATAGAAGAAAAAGGATACTTTCGATGTACGCCTTAGGTCTAAGTTATGCCGATATTTCAAAACATATTCAAGAGATTTATCAGATTTCTATATCTTCAGCTACCATTAATGCAATAACTGATAAAATCATAGAAAAGGTAAGGGAATGGCAGTCCCGCCCGTTAGAAAGAGTCTATCCTTTCGTCTGGTTAGACGCCATACACTACAATATTAAAGAAGACGGCGTTTATGTATTAGCCCCCTAATTAACTGGAATAAAATTAGACACTATATTAAGTTCTCGTTTTTAAGACTTAATGATCTGATTTATGAACTCTACAAAATCATTTAAATGTTTTTCTAAAATTTCTATTATTATATCTAAATTTAGAGTCTGATAGTCATGAACGGCAATATTTCTAAAACCAACCATAGCCTGCATTTTTTTGCTGGTTTCATTTGAAATTAAATTTGCATTTTCTAAAAATACAAAAACATCTCTATTTGTTTGCGGAATGCCTAATTTTTTAATCCTGACTATGTGAGAAGCGATATCTATTGCTGCTTGAGATGCTCTTTCTAAATTTAATATAACGGCATCTTGCTTAGTAAAATCTTTTTTAAACAGATCTTTTGATTCTTCATATTCATATTTTATTCTGTCTAGACATTTATTAATAGTGCCTATTTTATTGATTATTAAATCATCTTGCATAATATACACCATTATTTATATCGTCTAAAATAGCCTTTCTGTCATCGTTTAGCTGTAAGTAGGCAGTATATATATTATCTAAATAATATTCTGTATCCCGTTTGCAAGCGGCATATATTACAACACCTTGTGAAGCTACTTGAAATTTAAAAACATCATTTGCGGTTTCTAAATCGACTAAATCTACATTTTTATTTAATTTAGAGGCTAACTCTTCTTGTAATTGCCATCTTTCTATATTAGAAATTTTATCTTTACTTAAAAAAGCTATATCTATATCGCTATTTTTATTCGCCGAATTATTTGCAAAACTACCGAAAACTATAACAGTTTGAAGATTCAGTATTTTAGATTTAAGGAAATCAATAATGGTTTTTTGATACATTTTTAAAGATTCCATTGCGCATTACCTTTTTATTCATCTGTATTTAATTCCCGAATCCACCTATGAGGGTTGTATTAATTTATGGGAACATTATATGTTGATAAATATACATAGCTATAATCTCCGCATGTGTTATGCGTAGATTATAGCTCTTTTTCTCTGCAAAATCAAATTGCCGCTTTCAATGTGTTAAAAACTTTTAAAATATCTATAGCAAAATAACTTTTAAAATGTCTATTCCTTAACTAAAAATAATAATAAAATAGCGAATAACACCATCAGCCCCAATTAAAGGAGGTTATCCGCTTATATATAAAATCCAAAGTATTTTATGTTATATCAGATTATTTTAATAAAGGAGTAGAAAAAAGTTACACCCATCTTTATAAAACTTTATTAAACGCAGGGCTTATAATGAAGACAAGAAAAAAGGTACATAGAAGAAAAAGAGAAAGAAAACCGGAAACAGGCATGATGGGGACAGATTTATTTATTTGCTTACTGCCGGCTGGGTTTGCAGAGATTATAATAAACATATCGGCATTAATTTTACGCAATATAAATTTACATTGTAAATACTTGCAATTCAAGTTATAATTAAAAAATGAGAATTATTTTCGATGAAAATAAAAACAAAAAATTACTAAAAAAAAGAGGCGTCAATTTTAAAACGGTTATAGATAAAATGGCGAATGGTGAAATAGCTTTAGATTTCGAACATCCTAACCATTATAAATATCCGAATCAAAGAATAATGGTTATATTGATAAATGATTATACATATTGCGTACCATATGTGCAGACTGAAAATGAAATTTTTCTAAAAACCGTTTATCCGGATAGAAGATTTAAAAAAATAATAGGAGACAGAAAAAAATGAGAAAAACAATAAATAATAATTATATAGACGAAGAAGAAAAGGAAATTATAGAATCTTTAAATGATTTAGATTTAAAATCTATAAAAAATGATGTTAAAAATATAAACAAACTTAAAAATGCCGCTAAAGATTATACAAAAAAGCAAGATAAAACTATAACTCTTAGAATCTCTTCGGACGACTTAGAAAAAATAAAAATTATCGCTACAAAAAACGGACTAAGATATCAAACTTTTATCAAAAGCATTATTCACAGGTTTTTAACATAGGATCATAGCTGTGAAATATTTAAAATTTAAAATCCCTTATAATACAAAATCTAAGTAGTTTTCATTGTTGACAACCGATAACGGTGCATTTGAGTATGTTTTATTCCATAAAGCTATCGTTTTATTATTATGTTTATCTTTAGTCCATTTTAATTCGTATGAGGACAAAATTCCTTCGTTTTCTTCCACTAAATCTACCTCTTTACCGTTATTTGAAATTTCGGGTCATATGTCCCGCCCTTAACTATCATTCTTTTACCTTTACCCAAATCTAATTTTGTCAAATCAAGCTTTTTAAACCAATTATAATTACCTTAAATCACCGTTAGAAACTATTAAAGTCGCTTCAATATGTAATAAAGATTGGATTCCCGCCTACGCGGGAATGACACCCATTAGGTTAAATATTAAATCCTCTAAAAGTCATTCCTGCGTAAGCAGGTACGGTTTAAAGCCGCCGGTATTAAGGCGGCTCATCCAGAAAAATAAATTCCTAACGGTGATTTAAGGTATGTTTATATATAAATAATAACATAAAATAACGTAGCAGGGGACAGATTTATTTATGATATGCCCCTCCGCTTTATCTTACATCTTACATCTACATCATACATAATAAATTGAAAAATGCCGATATTAAAATAAACATATTATTGATTACTCATTATTGTCCGTCTTATTGCCATTATTGCAATATCCGTTATTCATTTAGTTAAAAACTCCGTATAATTTTCAGGGTTGACGGCCGAAACCGTAGAACCGTATGTTTCTTGGAAAGAAGACGGTGTTTTTATTTTTGATTTTATATTCCATTTAAATTCATAAGCGTTTATTTTACCGTTCTCTTCTTCTATGTAATCTATTTCCTGTTTTTGAATAGTGCGCCAAAAATAGCTTTTAACCCATCTGTTTTTATTAAAATTAAATTTTATTCTTTCGCTTACGAGAAAATTTTCCCATAATTTGCCTTTATCCTGCCTTAAATTTAAAACTGAAAAATCGTTAATAACCGCATTTCTAATGCCGTTATCCCAAAAATATATTTTCGTGCTTTTTTTGAGTTCGTTTCTTAAATTACGGCTAAAAGACCGTAATCTGAATATTACAAAAGACTTTTCCAATAAGTCTATATATCTTTGGACGGTTACTTTATCTATTTCAACCTGCCTCGACAATTCGTTATAAGAAACTTCCGAACATACTTGAAGCGCCAGCGACTCAATAAGTTTAAATATAGTTTCCGGCCGCCTTATTTCGTTAAAAGTAAATATATCTTTATACAAATAGCTGTCGCTTAAATTTCTTAAATTTTCTTTTTCAAGCCCCTGCCCTTCCGAGTTTATTATGTCGGGATACATCCCGTAAATAAGCCTGTTTTCAAGAAGCCTTTTTTCCTTAAGCAGCCCAAATTCGTTTATAAGCTCTTCCGTAGAAAACGGCAGCAGCCTGAATTCATATTTTCTGCCCGTCAACGGTTCGTTTATCTCGTTCGAAAGTTCAAACGAAGAAGAACCGGATGCTATAACCTGAACATTTTCAATGCTATCGACTATTAACTTGATAGTTAAACCAATATTTTTAACTCTTTGGGCTTCGTCTATTATTACGACGGAATTTTTTCCTATAACGGCTTTAAGTTTATCGGACGTCGCATTAAAAAGAATATCTCTAATATCGGGTTCGTCGCAATTAAGAAATATGTAAGGCTTATTAAAAGCATTAGCTATTTCCAATAACAGGGTTGTTTTTCCCGACTGTCTCGGCCCAAGTATTATAATAGCTTTTCCTTTGAATGAATGTTTTAGTATAAGTTCAAATAACCGCCTTTTAATTATTTTTTTTTGGTTCATAATTTTAGATTTTGGATTTTAGATAATTTAATAATAACATATTAGGCATAAAGAAGCATAACTGCAACTTTCAATGGATATTATATAATTAATATAATATAGATAATAACGATTATAAACATTATATGGGTTTATGATTATGGCCTCTAATTCTTTATATATATTTGAATATTATAATCACTAAATATTATCATTGTTGTTTATTATAGTCAAATAAATAATTATAGTTTCTAATATAATTTATTTTACATTTTTTTATTTATTTCTCATATATTTTATTCATATAATTTTAATTAAAGGGACAAGATTTATTTATTTGCTTACTCCTGACTGAGTTTACGGACAAAGTGTCAAATAATTAAATTGGACACTTTTATTAATAAGTATATGTAATAATTTTTAAAGTATATTTTTTGTTTTTACAATATTGTTTCCCATAATAATATGATAATTGTAACATATTTTATTTTTTGAAATTAGGGAATAGAAATATAAAAATATTGTAACTAATTTTTATGCTTTATAATATAATATAAAGCATAACATAAAGTATAACATAAAAATGGACATAAACGGTCTAATACTTAACAATTTAAACTATTCCGTTATTTTATTCGACGAAAACCTCGTTTTAAAATTTTTAAACCTTCCAGCACAGGAACTTACCGGATATTCGGACAGATTTTTAAACGGCATAACGCTCAGCCGTTTTTTCAATAATAACGCCTACATAGAAGAAAAAGTAAAAAACG
>JAJZJX010000037.1 GCA_021850985.1 bacterium | reverse complement strand
AATTTTCTATAGAAATATTTTCTTTTAATTTTAAATCTTCAAACTTAGGTTCATCGGCTATATTATGATTTACGGCAATAAAACTAAATCCAAATTTTTTTAATAAAGATATTCTTCTTTGGGAAGATGAAGCAAGAATGTATGGCGGATTCATCTTTTATTTTTTTAATTTATTTTTTGTTTAGGAGGTCTCATTCCAAATATAACGGTGCCCAATCTTATTATAGTCGCGCCTTCTTCTATTGCAGTTTCAAAATCGCCGGACGTGCCCATGGAAAGAACGGAAAGTTTTTCTTTGTAAACGGATTTTAAGTTTATTTCGTCGATAAGCTCTTTTAAATGCTTAAAGTATTTTCTGCTTCCGCTTTCAAGCGGCGGCATAGTCATAAGTCCTGCGGCTTTAATATGTCGAAATTTATTTATTTCGGATATTAAACCGGTTAATTTTTCAGGCAATATTCCGCCTTTTGTTTTTTCCCCTGCAAGATTTACTTCTATTAAAATATTAGAGGTTATATTTTTTGCGGCCGAATGTTTTTCTATAATTTCTGCAAGTTCAATGCCGTCCACCGAATGTATTAAATCAACCTTCCCGATAATATATTTGACTTTATTTTTTTGGAGGCGTCCTATAATATGCCAGATAATATCATTATTTTGTCTTAGCGTTTCAAATTTTGACAAAAATTCCTGAACGTAATTTTCTCCGAAAACTTTTATGCCGCTCCTTGCCGCTTCAATTATTTCATCCGCGGTTCTTGTTTTTGAAGCCGCAAGAAGCGTTATATCGGAAAAATTTCTGCCGCTTTTTAAGGCGGCGCTTTTCATCTTTTCTTTAATGTTATTTATATTGTCCGATATCGGAATGTTTATCATCTGCCTCTTTTCAGAAGTTCCATCGCTTTTTTCAGGCTGACCTGCATCCTGTTAAAAGATTTTGCAAGCGAACCTATCTCGTCGTTTCTGGGATGTTCTATTTCTTCTTCAAAATGCCCCTTAGAAATTTCGTCGGCTAATTTAGACATTTTTGCTATCGGTTTAATTATTGCACTTTTTATAATAAAATAAAGAAACAGAATTATAAGAACTATAAAAATTACAGCTATGATTAAGGTTCCTGTTATAGAAACAGCAACAGGTTTTAAGGAATAAACTAACTTTATGCCGCCGAGAATATCTCCTGAAGAAGCTTTTGTATGACACGTAAGGCAGTTTATGCCTCTCGAATTTGTTTTTGCAACGAAAGGAACGCCTACTTTAATTTCATACGGTAAAAAGTTTTTTGAAATTATTTCAGTTTGAATTTTGCTTGAGTTTAATATTTTATCATCGAACTTAGATTTAGAATTAGGCATTTCCTCCCTTAGTCCTTTCCCAAATTCCATATTTACTACATTCCCCCTAATAACCTGGAATTTTTTAACGCCTTTTATTTTTTTATAAATAGAAAAAAGCTGTTTTCTATCCCTTTTTTTCATTATAGTTCCGTTAAGCATCATTGCATTAAGGCTGGAAAGAGTGGTTTTTGCTGTAACTATGGCATCATGCTTCGTTAAAGAAATAGCCAGTCGATAAGTATTGAAAACAATTAATGCAATCGGAATGATGACTAATAATAAGAGGGGAACGATAATTTTCGTTTTGATAGATACGTCTTTAAAGGCTTGAAAAATGCTGTTTGACATAAGACACCTCGAAAATAATTAAATAATATATTTTAATAAATATTAATAAATAATATATAATAATAATAATTTAATTTTTTTATAAAATCAAATTATTGTTTTTCGGGCAGCGTCCATGATGCATATTCGCATTTGGGATAGTTGGAACAGCTGAAAAATTTTCTTCCCTTTTTCGTTCTTTTTTCTACAAGATAACCGCCGCATCCGGTAGGACACGGTATTTTGGATTGATTAACCTTTACGGGAATAGGTTTAATATTTTTACACTCCGGATATCCGCTGCATGAAAGAAATTTGCCGTATCTGCCTGCTTTTATAATCATAGGCTTTCCGCATTTTTCACAGATTTCTCCCGTTTCTTCGTTTTCAGGTTCTATATTTTGACCGTCATTATTCACTTTTTTTATTTCTTTAGTGTTTTTACATTCCGGATATCCGCTGCAGGCAAGAAACTTACCGAACCGTCCCATTTTTATAACCATGGGCTTTCCGCATTTTTCGCATATTACGTCGGTAGGTTCGGACGAACCTTTTATGTTTTTTATATTAACTTTGGCGTCTTTAAAGTTTTTCATAAATTTATCGTAAAAATCCGTAAGCAGTTCTTTTCTTTGTATTTTTCCGTTTTCGATGTCGTCTAATTTTTTTTCCATATTAGCGGTAAATTTCAAATTTATTATATCGGAAAAACCTGATTTTAAAATATCGGACACCGTCATTCCAAGTTCGGTCGGCTTAAATTTTTGGGTTGCGCTCCCTTTTTTTGCGGTATCAGCCGATTCGGTAGTCATTGCGACGTAGTCTTTGGTCTTGATGTTGGCTATTATGCTCTGGTAGGTAGAAGGCCTTCCTATACCGTTTTCGTCTAATGCCTTGACTAAACTTGCTTCGGTGTATCTTGGAGGAGGAGAAGTAAAATGCTGAAAAACGTCTGCTTTTTTTATGGAAGCAGGGTCGCCTTTTGAAAGCAGTTCGAATATTTTAATTATAGACGAAGGATTTTTTTCGTTTTGAGTTTGAGCGCTGCTTTCTTCTTCCAAAGTCTCTTTATTTTTAAGATTTTCATTGATAACTTTCTGGAAGCCGTCGAATTTTAATATGCTTTCGGTAGTCTTAAAAATATATTCGTCTTTTTCTTTATTTTTGCCGATATAAGTTCCTTTTAGCGTAAGAGCGTACTGGTCGTATATGCTCTGGCTCATGAAAGATGCCGTAAAATACGTCCATATAAGATTGTATAATTTAAATTCGTCGGCGCTCAGGTATGCTTTAATTTTTTTAGGCGTCAATAAAATATTCGTCGGCCTGATAGCTTCGTGCGCATCCTGAACTTTTTTGGCGTTTTCCTGGGATTTGCTTTTTTTGGGAGAGTTTTTATCGGCAATATAGTCTAAACCGTAAACTTCATTTATGAATTTCTTAGCCGCCGATGCCGCTTCGTCCGATATTCTCGTGGAATCCGTCCTCATATATGTAATAAGGCCTATGGGACCGAGAGATTTTTTGCTTACGTCTTCCACCGCTCCTATTTCGATGCCTTCGTAAAGTTTTTGCGCTACGGACATTGTTTTCTTTACGGGAAAATGAAGTATTTTTGCGGCTTCCTGCTGAAGGGTGCTCGTTATCAACGGCAGAGGTGCTTTTCTGTAAGTCTGCTTTTTTGATACGTCTTCGATAGAGTAATCGTTTTTTATCGAAAGAAGCCTGTTTTTCAATTCTTCGGCTTCTTCTTCGGATTTAATTTCAGGGTCTTTTCCGTTTATTTTAAAGAGTTCGCCTTCGATACCGGTAGAAAATTTTTTCTTGTCTCCGCCTTGGATTTCAAATAAAGCCGTTACCGTCCAGAATTCTACTTTGACGAAAGCGTTTATTTCTTTCTCTCTTTCTACTATAAGATACAGGGCGACGGATTGAACTCTGCCGGCGGAAAGCCCTCTTCTTACTTTATCCCATAAAAAGGGGCTGAGGTTGTAACCGACTAAACGGTCTAAAATTCTGCGCGCTTTTTGGGATTCATACATCGATTCGTTTAAGACGGCAGGATTTTTTATAGCCTCTAAAACTTTATCTTTGGTAATTTCATGAAAAAGAACTCTTTTTATATCGGGCTTTTTGCCGTTAATTTCGTCTATAATCTCTTTTATGTTCCACGCTATAGCTTCCCCCTCGCGGTCGGGATCGGGGGCCAGATAAATAATATCTGCTTTTTTTGCAAGTTTTTTAATTTCGTCTACGGTTTTTTCCTTTCCTTTTATTATTTCGTACTTAGGTTCAAAGCCGTTTTTTATGTCTACTCCTATCGAACTTTTCGGTAAATTTTTAATATGCCCCACAGTCGCTTTGACTATAAAATCGGGGCCTAAATATTTATTTATAGTATTTGCTTTAGAAGGGGACTCTACGAGAACTAAATTTTTCATATCTTTTTTATTATTCCTCCAGGCAGTCTTTCTATTTCCGAATTTATTTCGAGGATAGAAAGCGCTCTCATAATTTCATTTTCATTTGCTTTTAATCTAATATTGCTTAGTTTCAATAAATTGTCAATAGTAATATTTTCTTTTGTTAAAGAATTCATTATAAATTTGTTGATAATTTCATATTCTTCTAGTCCGTCCGTTCCGTAAGCGGCGGCGTCTTTTTGGGTATTTGCATTCGCAGTTGCAGTTATAGTTATGTTTTTTTTGTAATTTTCTTCGCCTAGAAAAATTTTTACTTTCTTGCCGGCGTCTTTAAATTTTTTTATTAAACTTGCAAGAGAGCTGTTATGCGACAGATAAAGTATAGCCATCTCTTGCGATAAATGAAAAGCGAGGCTGTTTCTTAAGGCAAATCCGTATTTTGAATTTTTTGCAAAAGGGTCTAAAGCCGAAATTTGCGGAAATTTAAGATTTATAAGATTTAATTGTTTCGGTTTATTTTTATATGCCGATTTTAATAGAGAATAGGGTTGAATTATTAAAATAAATATATCTTTGTTTAATTTATCCGAAAACTTTTCGATAAAATCGTTATTGGCAGATTCGTGCAATCCTATGTATATAAAAGAAAATTTTTGGTTTCCGTCTGTATCTTTGCAGTATAAGCTAAGTTCGTTTATTAAAGGCAAATCCGGTTTAAAAACGTTAACGCCGGCATATCTGGACGACGTTAAAAATAATCCCTCATTAAGTTTTTGCAATGAAGTACCGGCATAAAAATCTTCAAATAAGCCGTCAGGATCGTATATATGCAAAAATTCGGGCAAAGAAAGTGGAATATTTTGTTTGCTACAGTAATTTATAATGCGAGAAGTTTTTAAAGGTTTTATTTTTAATTCGTCTAATAAATTTATTTCTTTTTCGGCGCCGTTTTTTAACCTTTCATAAAAATCGCACTTTTTTAAATAAGAGATATCGGCCGTAGCTCTTTTTTTATCGGCCGTTTCTTTTATAAGCCCTTCCCGTTTTGCATTTATGTATATCCTGTAATTTTTATACGATTCGAAATCTTCGGCGTTCATAAGAATAATAAAATAAAATTCAAAAAAATTAAACGGTTTATAGTCTTTTAAAATAAATTGGATTGACTGCGGTAAAGATAAGTTGTATAAATATAATAATAATTAAATTGTTATCAAAATACAACATGAATAGAATAAAAATTTTATTTCTCGGTTCCGCAATTTTTTTTACTATTTTTGTCTTTTCGTTATATGTATGCAAAATCGCTGCCGCCAAAGACGGCAATGCATTAAATCAGGGATCGGTTATAAGAATAGCCCTGGTAATGCCTGTAGAAGGCAGTTATGCTTTTTTCGGAAAGCAGTTTGTAAACGGAATGCTTTTGAGTTTAAAGAAAAGCGGAGCCTCTAATGTAAAATTCATTATAGTCAACCTGCCGTTAAGCGCAGGCAAAACAAACATATCCGGTTTGTTTAAATCTTTAAGCAAAAAAGGCGTTTCGGCTATAATCGGACCTCTTTTTGCCGGACAGTTGAAATATTTTGCAAAATATTCTGATGAATTTAAAATTCCGGTAATTACTCCCTCCCCGGTAGCCGCTAAAAAAGATTTATTGCATTATGTTTTCGGCTACGGCATGACGTTAAAACAGGAGATTCAAACGGAAATCAAATATGCTAAAAAGCAAGGCATAAAATCTGTTTCCGTTATATATCCCGATTACGGCTACGGCCCGAAAATTTTAGAATATATTAACGATTTTACAAAAAAATACGGTATAAATTTATTAAATCAAACTGCATACGAGGGAAACACCGTAGATTTTTTCGATAATTTTAACAATATAGTTAGATTTAACGGTATAAATAATCTTCATGTATCCGCAGCTGAAAAAGCGGAACTTGGAATAACTAAATATGATCTTATGCACGGCATAACTAAGTCGAAACCGGATATTCCGTTTGACGGCCTTTTCGTGATAGGCGGAAATTCAAAAATGAAACTGATTTTAACGCAGTTAGTATATTATAACATTACGGGGTATCCGATATTTGGGCTTAGCTCTTTAGATTCAAGAAAGTTTATAGAGAAAAACGGTTTTTATATGGAAAATTCTATTTTTCCGGACGGTTTTTTTAAACATGCGGATAATAAAATCGTTAAAAATTTTTCGTCGGCTTATAAACAAACGTATGGAAAAACCCCAAATATTCTTAGCGCCGAAGGTTACGATATAGGAGGAATAATTATTAAAGCCGCCGGTATCGTTAATTTATCCAAAAATAAAAATGTAAGCGGCATAAAATTTTATCATGCGATCTTAAAAATTAAAAAATTTAAGGGCATATGCGGCATAATTAACTTAAAAAATAATATATTTAAAAAATCGCTTTATCTTTTTAACTACAAAAACGGAAAAATTTATATACTTAAAAACCCGCTGGAGGCATCTTAATGGAACTATTTGAAGCTATAGGCTCAAGGACGTCGAAAAGAGATTTTGAAGACAAGCCCGTCCCTAAGGAGATTATAGACAAAATACTTAAATTATCGCTGAGGGCTCCTTCATGGGCAAATTCTCAGCCGTGGGAGATAGCGGTTTCTACGGGTAAAACCTCCGAATTTATTAAAACTAATCTTTACGAACTTGCGAAAAACTGTACTCCTATTAATCCGGATTATCCTTTTCCCGATTCCTGGCCGGAAAAGCAAAACGATAATATGTTTGAAACCGGCAGGCACAGGTTTGAATATATAGGCATTAACAGGGACGACAAAGAAAAAAGAACCGAATTTTCACTTCGCAATTATGTTTTTTTTCATTCCCAGACTGCCATTTTTATATATATGGATGAAAATTTAGGTCTATGGTCGGTTTTCGACTGCGGTTTTTTAGCGCAGAACATTTTGCTTGCGGCGCACGGTTTAGGTTTGGGCGCTTGTCCTCAGGCTTATTTAGTCGCATACCCCGACGTTTTAAGGAAAGCATTTAAACTGCCTAAAAATAAAAAATTTCTGCTCGGCATTTCCCTAGGTTACTACAAAAAAGCAAGCAAGGTAAACGAAATAAAAACTTTCAGGAACGAAGACGTTATAAACTATTTTGAATGATAAAGTTTATAAATGCGGCAGACATTACAACGCTTTTTCCAAACATCCTTACCGTATGATATAATTAGAACAAATAAGAATAATTTACGGTTTTAGTTATTGCGTTAAGCAGAATCTTAGTTTCTTTTTTTTAATATAAACTCTTTTAAGACAGCGGCGTTGTTGTTTATTTCGTCTTTAAGCCCGTATAATAAGGTTATATCTTTACCTCCGGTTTTTAATAATCGTGATATTGCGGCAATCGAATTATCAGAATTAGGTTCGGCTGACGAATTATGCGTGCGGTCGTATTCAGAAAGTTCTTCCAAATATTTTGTTTTAAATTCGTTAAAATCTATTGTCGCTTCGTGAAACGATTTTCTCAATTCGTTTGACGGCGCTATATCTTTAAACCAGAAATCTATTTTTGCTTTCTCTTTGCTTAATCCTCTAGGCCATAATCTGTCGATAAGTATTCGCATTCCGTCTTTTTCTGACGGTTCTTCGTAAATCCTTTTTATTTTCAGCATAATTTTACTCCCTGTATATGCGCGGTATAAATAAATTATACCAGAAAAAAATATAAAAATTGCCGAATATTAAAAATAATTACCGTATGATATAATTATAATAAAGAAAGTGAATTAAAATTAAAATTTATTAACTTTTATCTGCTTCGTACATAAAAATGACCGAAAGCGAATTTATAAATATTTTAAACAACGGCGATTTCAAAAATCGCTTTAATGCCGTAAGTATGGCGGAGCCTTCTTATTTAATTCACGCTTTAAAAGATAAAGACGAAAACGTAAGATATAAAGTCGCCTCAAGAATATCCGCCGAAAATTTAACGCCCCTTATAAACGATCCATATAAAGAAGTTCGTTTAATAGTCGCAAAAAGAATAGAAGCAAAAGAACTTCCAAAAATGATGAACGACAGATCTTTCTGGGTAAGGCATGCGGTAGCCGAAAGAATAGACGAATCTTATCTGCCTTCTTTAATGCATGATAAAGAACCGATAGTAAGAATTAAGGTTGCCGAAAGGATGTCGCCCGAATATTTAAAAGATATGATTAAAGACGAAGAAGCATTGGTAAGAAAAGCGGTATCGAAAAGAATCCCCGAAGAATATCTGCCTTTAATGAAAGACGACGAAAGCGAAAGCGTCAGGAATATCGTTGCCGAAAGGACGTCGAAGTTATGAAAACCGTTCTTATTACAGGTTCTACGGACGGCATAGGAAAACAGACCGCCGTTATTTTGGCGCAAAAAGGCTTTTTTGTACTTATTCACGGCAGAAACGAAGAAAAATGCAGGCAAACCGTAAATGAAATCTCCTCGGCAGCAGGCTCTAAAAATTTAGACTACTTCACATGTGATTTATTGTCCTTACGAGAAGTTTACCGATTTTCGGAAGAAGTTAAAAAAAGATATGAAAATTTAGATATTTTAATTAACAATGCAGGCGTTTATTTAAAGGATTATATACTGTCTCCGGAAGGAATAGAGGCGACTTTTCAGATAAATCATCTTTCGATGTTTTATCTTACATTAAATCTTCTTCCGATTATCAAACCCGGAAAAGAAGAAAATGCCCGCATAATCAATGTGAGTTCGACGGCGCACGCTTCTAAAATGGATTTCGACAATCTCGTAAAACCGGCAAAATATGACGGACACAGAGCTTACAGCCTTTCTAAATTATGTAATATTCTTTTTACCGTCGAGTTAAGCGAAAGGTTGAAGGATAAAAATATCACCGTAAACTGTCTGCACCCTGGAGTCATAAACACGAAACTTTTAAAAGCAGGGTGGGGAGCAGTCGGAGGTTTTTTCGGCAGAAGCCCTAAGGAAGGAGCCAAAACATCCGTTTATTTAGCCGTCTCTAAAGATGTAGAAAACATAACCGGAAAATATTTCAGCGACTCAAAAATAGCAAAACCGCACGATATAGTTTGCGATAAAGATGCGAGGACAAAATTATGGCGGCTTAGCGAAGAATTAATAAATAGAAACGGTTATGAAATAGTATAATATTAATTATTTTGAGGGGGGAGGTATTATGAAAAAAGCAAACGGCATTGAAATCTATGAAAACTTAAAAGAAATATTGAATCCGGAACGCTCGTGCCTTGTAGTGTGGGACGTTCAAAACGGCTTGGTTTCCAGAATATATAATAAAACTGAATTTGTTTCCGATATTAAATATTTAATAAATGCCTTAAGGGGTAAAATTCCAGTCGTATATACCCTTATAACACCGGCGGCAAAAGAGTTCAGGTCTTCGTGGTCGTATTATGCTATGATGAGGCGTTTCGGCGTTGACGATCCCGCAAAACTTCCCGATTTTATGGCAAAGGGTTCAAGCGACAGAAATATTCTCGAAGATATAGCGCCGCAAGAGGGCGACATACTGCTTGAGAAGCCTACAGCAAGCATATTTATCGGAACTTATTTCGAGCAGATGATGAAAAACAGGAACATAAATACTCTGATTTTTACCGGAATAGCTACGGAAATAGGAGTCGAATCTTCAGCAAGAGACGCCGCAAACCGCGGATTTTATCCCATAATTGCAGAAAACTGCGTATCTTCTATGGATAAAGAGGCGCACGGCAGGTCTTTAGAAAATATGAAAAAAATGTTTATATGCGAAAATTCTAAAACTATCGTCGAAAATATTCTTAATTAAAATAAAACTAGTATGATACCGCCAAACCAGAAAAAAGTAGATGACCTGATTCAGCTTGATTTAGGATATATTCCGGACGTAGACATCGACGACTACAGGCTTACGATAAAAGGATTAGTCGAAAATCCGGCTGTTTTCACTTACGAAGATATCGTAAAAATCGGTAACGATAAAGTAACCGACGACTTTCATTGCGTTACCGGCTGGACTAAAGAATCGGCGGAATGGGAGGGCGTTTTGTCTAAGAAGCTCGCCGCTTTAGTTAAACCCCTTAAAGATGCAAAATATGTTTTGATAGGTTCTTACGACGGTTATAATACAAACGTGGATATCGACTTTCTTCTCAAGGACAACTCGATATTCGCGTTAAAATATGCAGGGCAAATTTTAACTCCGGAACACGGTTTCCCCGTCCGCCTTGTTATTCCCGATAAATATGCATATAAAAGCGCAAAGTGGGTAAAAACGGTTACCTTTTTAGATAAAGAACAGCTTGGATACTGGGAACAAAGAGGCTATTCCAACGGCGCAGACCCGTTTAAAGAAGAAAGATACGCATAGAGAAATTAAATTAAAATTATATTTATATTTCTCTGTCTCGGACCGTCGAATTCGCAAAGGAAAATTCCCTCCCATCTTCCGAGATTCAGCTTATTGCCGGAATATGGCAATATCCTTGAATTGCCTATTATAGCCGCTTTTATATGCGCATCGGAATTTCCTTCTGCATGCCGGTAGTTAGTGTTTTTAGGAACAAGATTATCTAAAAAACGGTTTATATCTAAAGCAACGTCGGGATCGTATGCTTCGTTTATAATAACCGCCGTTGTAGTATGCGGCGAATAAACCATACACAGCCCTTCCCCGTTGCCGTATTTGACGATAAAATCTTCAACCGTTTGCGTAATGTCTATAAGTTCGGTTCTTTTGCCGGTTTTTACCGTGAAGTTATTTATTTTCATAGAATGTATATTATGTTGTTTACAGTTATTTGAAGCAGTTATAAATATTATAATACATAATGATACAAAAAACCTTATTTCTTTTGTAGGATTAAGGTCATTTTATAATTTAACAATATTATGTATAATAAGTTATAATATACATCATAACAGTAAATTATAAATGATTAAATTCATAAAAAGAGGAACTTTAATGAGAAGAACGCAAATATATTTAGACGATGAAATATACGAAATTTTAAAGAAAGAAAGTTTGATTTTAGGTAAAAGTACATCTCAAATAATAAGAGAAAACCTCAAAAAAAACCTGGTAAATAAAAGCAATAAAATATCAAACGCCATAGACGATTCTAAAGGCGCTTGGAAAGACAAACCAGATTTTAAAATTAACGATTTTAAAAGGATTATAAATGGCGAAGATTAACGGTAATAATAGTTCAAATCAGACGGGAGACATCAATTTTACTTCCAAGCTCTGGCAGACTGCGGATAAGATGCGCAACAATATGGATGCCGCAGAATATAAACACGTCGTTCTGGGACTTATATTTCTTAAATATATTTCGGATTCGTT
>JAJZJX010000036.1 GCA_021850985.1 bacterium | reverse complement strand
TTGATTATCAAGTCAGTATTGAATCGTTAAATTTCAACAACATGCTTGAAATTTTCGATAGAACGATTATCGATAACATTGTTTTTGCCTTGATTAACGACGATAGTCAGGGCAAAGAACTAATGCTTTTAGCAAAAGAATTGTACTCAAAGAATTTGCTTAAAAAATACGACTTTATCTATTTTTTTGATTTAAAAAATGTCGATACAAAATTTATTAAAAACGTTATTAATTCTGATACATTAAGGCAAAAAACGCTTGCCGGACACGACTTAAATCGTCTTGCGAAAATATATAAAGAAAAGTTTCTAAAGGTTTCAAAATATTTCGGCATAGATGTTTGGATATATACGACGGAAGCGAATATCGAAAGTTTCGAGGAAAGGAATAGAAAAATTAAAGAAGAAATAAAAGAATACGGACTAAAAACGTTTTCAAGAACTTTTTATAATTTTAATACTAATATCGCAACTTCGCTATATACGTATAGTTAATATTTTGGCTTTCGCTATATAAATATAAAAAAATAATAGGGGGAAAAATGGAAAATCTAAAAGTTTCAATGGAATTAGAATCACCCGTAATACTTGACAGATTTACGACATTAGATTCTATCGTCTTAAACAAGTATTTTGCTCGCCATTCGAGAAACGGACAAAATAATAATTATGTCAAAACGGAGGATTGTTTAGACGAGATTTCTAAATTTATTCAAGTTAAAAACAAAACGTTATCCGGTTCTATTTGGTATATAGATAAGAATGCTAATATATTGCCATTTAATCTTAAGATAATTAAAAAAGTCGAAATTCCAAAAATGGATTTTTACAAACAAAAAATATCCCTTGAAGGATTAAACGATCAGGAACAAAATACGGGTGGAGGATTTTTTAAAGCATTTATATTTGGAATAGAAACTCTGTCAATTGATTCTATTTATTTTTATATAACTGGAGACAAAAATACAATAGGCGATTTATTATCGGATTTGAATTATATCGGCAAAAAGAATAAAAACGGCTACGGAAAAGTAAAAAGCATAAAGATAATTGACATGGAAGAGGATAAAGGTTATTTACTTAATAAAACAACGCCGTCGCGTCCTTTAGCTTGCAAGAACTGGAATATCGAAACACATAAAGTCGCTTTTTATCCTCAATATCCGCCTTATTGGGTTAAAAATAAAACAGCTTGCTATATGCCGACAACGTCCTTAATAGAAACGGAAGATAAAAGCTTTGAAAACCCTGATTTTAAGAGTTTACCGAACCATGAATATATAAGTCCTTCGGAATTCGCTTTTAAATATACAAAAAAGAACTGGATGGATGAAAAATATCATGATAAAGGTAAGTGTATGTTTTGCGGGGGTATATCGGAAGGTAAAATGTTTAAAAATTATAAAATATCAGAGTATTTTAACGATTATCCTTATATAGACGCAAAAGAAGGAACCATTATTTGCAATTATTGCATATGGTCTATTACGAAACCTCCCGTTATAGACGAAAAAACACTAGAACCGGTAACTATCGAAAAAAAGAAAAAAAACAAAAAAACAGGAAAAGAAACCGTAAGTTTTGAAATTATAAGAGAAAATCCGGCCGTATTTGCTGTGGATGGTATTATTAACGAAGACGGAATAGATTATATTCAGTCGTCTCAGGCAGGCAAAAACGATAAAGAAAAACAAGCCAAAAAATCCAAATTACTTAGTAATTTAGTGAGCCAAAAATTACCGTTTTTAATACCTTTAAAAGAAAAAAAAGATGCCCAGCATGTATTATTTAAATCAACCGTATCTATTTCGAATGCAATGATACCTGTTCAGATTAAGAATAATACTTTATTTGTTGACAATGAATTATTGCCCCGCGCTATCGAAGAAGCTAAAAAATTAATGAGCGATGGTATAGGAAAAAACACGTTAACAAATTTTGATAAAAATAATCTTTATATTACAAGCGACAATTACGAGAATATTAATGATTTTTATAAGAAATACGATTCGGGTATTAGGAATTTATTAAATTTTATAGTATATGCAGAAGAAAAACGGTAAAAAGTCATAAAAATAAAACGAAAATAATCAATTTTTTTTATAAGTTTTTCTTTCAAGTATCTTGTACTTATTAGTGTTGGGGGTGATAGGTTTTACTGGGTTATTGAAATATGAGAGGTTAAAACCAGCATTTTGCGAATAGTAGTCAAAACCTGAAGTTTTACTGGGTTATTGAAATATGAGAGGTTAAAACATAACGAAAAATGGGGAAATTTCAAAGGAAGTTTTACTGGGTTATTGAAATATGAGAGGTTAAAACGTTATTTCGTACGGCGAAGCGGCAAGAAAAAGTTTTACTGGGTTATTGAAATATGAGAGGTTAAAACGTAGCGCAAGAGCTGTTCTAAAAAGGTATTCGTTTTACTGGGTTATTGAAATATGAGAGGTTAAAACTCTAAGGCGGGTGATAGCAAAACATCTCCAGTTTTACTGGGTTATTGAAATATGAGAGGTTAAAACCGTTAATTTAATTTCATCGCCTACGCCTATGTTTTACTGGGTTATTGAAATATGAGAGGTTAAAACAAATTAACGGATCTGTTCGAAATAACGGGAGTTTTACTGGGTTATTGAAATATGAGAGGTTAAAACATAATTGCGGTTCTCACGAATTATTAC
The DNA here is from genome assembly GCA_021850985.1 of bacterium. Classification (GTDB taxonomy): domain Bacteria; phylum SZUA-79; class SZUA-79; order Acidulodesulfobacterales; family Acidulodesulfobacteraceae; genus Acidulodesulfobacterium_A. The sequence goes on along the minus strand of JAJZJX010000036.1, from coordinate 8,868 downwards.
AGTGTTTTACTGGGTTATTGAAATATGAGAGGTTAAAACGTAGCGCAAGAGCTGTTCTAAAAAGGTATTCGTTTTACTGGGTTATTGAAATATGAGAGGTTAAAACCTATGTAGATAACATTAATTTTTAATTTAAGGAGAAAAAAGATGTTAAAGCCAAAACAAAAAGATTACGTAAAGCAGGCATTGGATTATTTTTATAAAGGCAAAATATCACTTGCAGAATTACAAACAGGTTTCGGAAAAACTACTTACGTTATTCCCGCCCTTGCCGTCGATATAAGAAAAAAAACAGGGAAAACGGTTATTATATCTACTTATTCTAACCAATTAGTGAACGAATTATACGATGCAATAATCAGGAATTACGCAAATGAAATAAAGGGGATGAAAGTAGGCAAGGTAATAGGCGTAATAAATTATTTAGATATAACGAAATTAGATGAGGAATTTTATTCCTACTTTGAAGACGATGCGCCTATAAAGGAGTATTTTAAAGAGAAAACAAGCATATCGCTTAACGAATTATTTAAAAATTTTAAACTTAAAAAACAATTTCAAAATTCTATATCCGATATAGCGGAATTCACAAACGATAAGAAAAAGAAATATTTAGATATTAAAAAAATCAATAAAAATTTTTACGACTATTTTGAATTTTCTGACTTAGTAAAAGAATATGTTCAGTTTAAAACTGCGGTATTTTTTGATGATTTATTTGCCAAATTCATAATTCCGGAAGATTTTAAATCCGTTATCGCCGAGAAATATCACTGCGAAGAAGGAGCAAGCATACCCAACAACTTTGACGATTTCGATATAGTCGTTACGAACCACGTCCTCTTGTTAAGAAGAAGCCATCGGATGTCAGTTAACGGTGAGCATAAAAAATATAATTTTATTCTTGATGAAGTGGACAAAATATACAATGCTCAAGAAATTATATTAACGGCGTCTTTTTCCGTGTTAAGGCTTTCTCAATTCGTCAAAAATTTTGTTAATAAAAATTCAAATAAAGATATTTTGCTTCAATTAAGGAAAATGCAAAAATCTCTATCTAAGATAATAAATAAGCATATAAACGGTTCTTTAGTGGGTCAATACATAGAAATAAACAAAAACTTCCTACATGCGGGCATCGAAACGGAAACAGCAAGGAGATTCGTCGATGACATAAGAAAAGAGAAAGCGCTAAAACTTAGCAAAAAGACGATATCTGCGCTTAAGGAATTAAAGGCTAAAGAACTATTAAAAGAATATCAAGAAATGCTAAATTGTATCGCTCTCACTGAAGATTCAGGTAGAGAAGACGAAAAGAAAGCTTCGGTCAGGGTTTATTATTCTCCAGCGAAAGGCTTTCCTACCATACATTATTTAAAAGCCGATATAAGTATTTCTCTTGCTAACCATTTTTTTAGCAAAATAAATGGCTGTATAGGTATTTCAGGAACGATATATCCCGTGCCCGATCCGATGAGCGCTTCATCTGTAAATTATATGTTTTATAAGATGGGCATATACAATTTTCCCAACAGGGTTCCTATTTTAGTGAGAAAATCCGATTTTAAGCAAGAAAACGCAAGAATACATTTATGCGACAAAAATTTTCTTAAGCTGAAATATACTGATGATATTGGCGAAAAGCCCGACGAAAATTGGGTAGCGGAACGAGCTGAGTATATCGCTAAAACTTATAATCACAGGACTTCGCTTGTTATAACCGGAAGTTTTGCCGAAGCGAAGGCTATTTGCGAAAAGTTAAAATCATTAGGCATTAAATCTATTTGTGCTACTCCGAGCAGAACGGTCAATTCAATAATAGAACAATTTAAAAGAGAAGGCGGCATTCTCGTCGGCACGAGAAATTATGCTATAGGCATAGATTTGCCAGGTAAGTTACTTGAAAAGGTTTATATAGCTAAGCTTCTTTTTCCCGTTAAAAATTCGAGGCTTATGCTGGATGCCGACGAAAAAGGCAATAGAATAAACAAAAAGACGGGAGTTTTATACGGAAAAGGAAATTATTACACTATAAATAAAAATGAAATGTGCATAATGCTCCGGCAGTCCATAGGAAGATTGTTAAGAACGGAAAAAGACGAAGGCGATATTTATATATTAGATGCCCGCGTTCATGAGCCGAAATATAAATCTGATATTTTTAAGATTTTAGAAGACTATGGAACGATAGTTTCTTAACTTCGCTATATAACATATAACATTAATTTTTAATTTAAGGAGGTTTAACAATGTTGGAAAATTTAGTAAACATTAGCTTTAAAACGGAAAGTCCGTTAATGCAGACAAAAGTTGATTTAAATAAAACCAAAGGAGGCGGAACGACGGAAATCAAAAAAATGCCGGTACTAGTAGGTTCGGAAGTAAAAGAGGTGCCATTTTACAGCAGTAACGGCATCGATGGAAAATTCAGGCGTATCGGAACAAGTATAATCTTAGATGCAGCGATAAGAAAAGGGATAACTATAGATAAGGAATTTGTTAAAAGTTATCATTACATGGCTAACGGCGGCGGAAGCGGTACAGAGAAAGAATCTTCGTTAGGCATTGCCGAAAGGGAAACCTTAAAAGGATTAAATCCTCTAATATCTCTTTTCGGAACGGGACTAATCGTGCCTGGTAAAATTATAATACATAACTTTTTACCTTCTAAAAGAGATATTAATGATGAATCCATGTATTATTCGGGGGAAATAAAAGATAAGCCCGGGTTTTTTTGGAACAAAAGCAAACTTATAGGAACGGACACTATAATTAAAAGAGACGATATTTTAGACTACAACAATTATGCCCGCAAATTTTTTACGGTGGAAGATGTTAATGAATGGCAGAAAGAAGTAGAAGAAAATCGGAGCAAAAGAAAAGCGGACAAAGATGCAGGTAAATCAAAAAACGAATCCGAAAAAAAGAGCGATATTCAGAATATTATCAGCAGGGAATATATAATTCCCGGAGTCGAATTTTATAGTTCCGTCGCCATGAAAGAGGAATGGTCTGATATAGAAAAAGGATTGTTTTACAGTATCTTGAGAGAATTCGTAAAACATCCGCTTGGCGCCATCGTAAATAAAGGTTGGGGCGTAGTTAGTTTTAATATTAAAAATGCCGAAGGCGATACTATAATGCGTTCCTATCCGAAAGACGAAAAATATTTATCCGAAATTCAAATCGACGATATGTTCACGGATAAAGAAAATGCTTGCGTCTCCGCTTTTGACAACTGGTTGAAAAATATAACCGTCGATAATATAGACATTGCCGGATTTATTAAGAAATATGCCAAAGCGGAAAAGGAAGAGAAAGAATAGTAACGCATTGCGGTTTAATATCCCCGTCTCGTAAATATACGTTGTTTATGAGGCGGGACTCGTTGATAAATATGAGATTTTAGTTTAAATTAACTTTAAACACGGAGGATAGCTTTTGTTCCTGTCCTTATGGATGAGGTATCCGAGCTATAAATTCTAAATGAAAATTACCGTAAACACGAATAAGTCTTTAAGTAATTTTAATTCCAGACAAGTCAGAAACTATATTGGTTCTATCGCTGGCGAGGAATTTAAAGATACGGTTATGTGGCACGAAAGAGCGTTTCCACCAGTTATTTACGCCAAGCCGTTAGGCAATAGGTTTGAAATTTATTTAACTAAAAACGATGAAAGCCTTTTAAAGCATATAGCCTATAAAATTAACGAGAATAGGAATTTCTATGGAGCGGATATATTAAAAATAATCGTTGACGGAGATGATTATTATTTACCGGAAAAATCGATACATATCTATAAAACGCTAACGCCTTTAGTCATAGCGGCTAATGCCGTTGAATTTAAAATTATCCATTCTGTGGTAGAAAAACATAACATTCAAGATTTTACGAAGTATTTAATTTCTAGAATTAAGTCCGATCTGGAATATCAGGCTAAATCGATAGGCGTGAAAATACCGAATATTATGATAAAGGTTCAAGATTTTAAGTTTTTTAAAACAAGCGTTAAAGAAGGGCAAAAATGGTTTCCCGCAATAAAAACCATGATTATTTCGGATTATAATTTGCCTGAATTCATAGGATATAAGGTAGGATTAGGATTCGGGCGCATTATACAAGAGATATAATTTGATTAACTTTACTGGTTGTTTAAAATATGAGAGGTTAAAATGAGAGGTTAAAACTAAGACCCATACCGCCTTCTGCGCCTGTTTGGTTTATTGGTTGTTTAAAATATGAGAGGTTAAAACTTAGCGAAAGCCGGAAAAAAGAGAACCGCCGGGTTTATTGGTTGTTTAAAATATGAGAGGTTAAAACTTAAAGGATTAAGAGAAGGCACGGTAGGCAGGTTTATTGGTTGTTTAAAATATGAGAGGTTAAAACTCATTAACATTAACGGTTTTAACCGTATTAGGTTTATTGGTTGTTTAAAATATGAGAGGTTAAAACGCATAACCACCAAAGCGTTGTGTTTGTAAGGTTTTGTCCGTTTTCCTTAAGAAAAAAACGGAAAAATTAAACAGGGAAATCAGATTTAAAAGTTATTTTTTTTAAAAATGAAATTAAAAACGATATTTGTAACGGAGAAAAATTATTTAAGTTTAAAGTTGAATAATTTAATTATCAAATCAGAAAACAGGGAGACGAGCATACCGTTAAGCGATATATCTGTTATTATGTTAGATAATCCGCAAATTGCGATAAGTGCCTCTTTGTTGTCGAAAATAGCTGATAGCAGAATAACATTATTTACTTGTAACGATAAGCATACTCCCAATGGTATCTATATTCCGTTTAATACTCATTGCAGGTTTTCGGGGATATCGAGATTGCAAATTGAATTATCGGAACCGTTTAAAAAGCGATGCTGGCAGAAAATAATTAAAGCTAAAATAAACAATCAATTTGAGGTTTTAAAATCAAAAGGTCTTAAAAATCACGTTGTTTTAGAGCGATTAAGAGATACGGTTTTATCAGGCGATAGTTCTAATTTAGAATCTCAGGTGGCCAGAATATATTTTCAATCGTTATTTGATAATTTTGTGCGAGTAAATAAACCAAATAAAATATATGCAGATATTAGGAATATTGCTTTAAATTATGGCTATTCCATTATCAGAGGTGCAGTAGCTCGGTCTATTGCGACGTCAGGTTTATTTCCGTCGATAGGCGTTCATCACGATAATCAATTTAACGCCTTTAATCTTGCCGATGATTTAATAGAGCCTTTCAGGGCTTTTGTGGACATCGTTGTATTTGATAAATATAGAACATTATCAAATTTTAATATTGAATTTACAAAAAAAGATAAAGCAGATTTATTATTAATTTTACAAAATAAGGTTGTTTTTAATGGAAAAAGAGAAACTATTCTGTTTACTTGTGGATTAGCAGTTCAATCTTATGCAAAAGCCGTTAAAAATAATAAACCTGACGATTTATTGTTTCCTTCGTTTTTAGACGATGGGCGGGAGTAAAATATTTGAGACTTATTGTTTTATTTGATTTGCCGACCAAAAGCAAGAAAGACAAAAAAAATTATATAGACTTTAGAAAGCTGTTAATAAGTTCTGGTTTTTTTATGATTCAATATTCCGTGTATATGAGAGCATGCGAAGGGCAATATTCCGTTAAAACATATGAGCAATTAGTTATTAATAATATTCCGCTGAATGGAAGCGTCAGGATAATAACGCTTACCGACGAGCAATATAAAAATATGAAAGTTTATATTGGTAAAAAAATCAATAATAACGAAGAAATATACGAAAAACAATTACTTTTATTTTAAAAAAGAGGAATTTTTATTATTTAATTGATTTAATTTTCTAAAATTCAACGAGAGGTTATATATGCTAAAAGAAAATTCTAAAAACTCTAATCAATTCGATTTGCAACTTATGGTTGATAAAGCCGTTATGCTGATAGGCGATCGCATTTCAACCATTATAAAAGAAGTAAATTCGGAATTGCTTAAAGTTCTTAAAAACAATTTAAAATACGAAGTAGAAATAGTAGATGTGGGTTATGATGTTTCAGAACATGCCCGCCCGACTGGAAAACGGTTAGATATTCTTGATTATGTGACCGTTAAAGATTTTCTTGAAGAGTCAACAGGAAATACTGTTCCTACTTATATAAGCGGCGCAGGTTTAAGAGCGGAAACATACGAAGATTATTTTCAGGATTTGATAATGCGAAAAAAATACGACATAGCGGAAGAAGTTTTTAAAAAAGAAACAAATATTGATACATCTAATATGTCAGACGAAGAAAGAATGATATTTGATGATTTTAACGACGCTTTTTGCGATAGTTCTATCGAAATAGAGCAAAATATTTTTGAAACTTTTTCCGGACAAAAAATATATTCAATTTTTTAGGGGGGGGGGTGGTATGATAATAAATTTTGCAAATATCATAGACAGAAAAATATCGAATATGTTATTAAACGGGGAAGCCGTTTTATCTTTTAAATTTGTTTGTATTGATAGTAATATTGATAAAGTCGATTTTGATAATTTTTATTATAGCGTTTACATTGATTTTATTAATTGTAGTGTATCCGATGATGAAAATTCGACGGCGCTTAATAGTAGGTCGGAAATTATTAAAGACGCAATAAATAGATATTTAAACCAATTTGGCATATCAGATAAGACCGATGAATATTTTCAAGCGGTTAATTCTATAAAACTTTCAACAAGGCATATGTTGCCGGAATCCGCAATAGACAAGAAATATGACTTTGATTTGCTTTACGAATTTGGACTTGCCGATAGTCCGGATTATATTATTGTAACGCATTGGAAAGCTAAACTAACCGATTTAATAATGGAGATTGCTATGAAAAAAGAAAAAATCAGAACAAACAAGACATTGTCCGAGTTTCAGAAAACAAGCAAAATTAAAATTAACACTGACGAGGATTGTAGATTAGTTTTTTCAAATGCCTGCTGTTGCCGTTGTTCTAAAAAAGACAAGGGTTATAATACTTGTTGCAACGGAGAATTTGTAATAAATCAACACGGCTATTGCGAGGATTTTTCTGCGTTCTAATAGAAATATTTCTTTTTTATTTTTTTTGTATTGACAAGATTTTATTAAAATGATATTTTTTTTATAACCTTAATAAAAGGAGGCTCACGTGGATAGTTACCAAAAATTAATTTGTAAAATAATATCTAACAACCAAGGTATTAGCTTCGGAGAATTGTTATTAATTTCTAATCTTTCGAAAGAAGCATTATCCGATATTCTTAATTCGTTAATAAAGAATAATTACGTTTCTCAATCAGGCTATTATTTTTATTTAACCCGCAAAAAATATGCGGGATATTCGCAACATTTCAAAACCGCTCTTTCATTGATAGTCTTATTTCTCGCCTTTTTTGCTGTTTCTCAAAAATCCTACGCTTATACGCCCAAAGCTCCGAATATAAGAGGCAACGTGTTTAATCCTAAACTTTCCGGATATAAATATATCGATTTAAACAAAATTCATAAAAAAGTCATCGTATTAAATTTTTGGGCTACTTGGTGTCCGCCTTGCAGAGCGGAATTGCCTATGCTTAACAGATTTTATAAAAGAAATAAAAAGAACGTATTGATAATAGGCATAAACGTAAACGTTCTCAAAAACGGCGTCAAAAACTTTGTCGAACAGTTTGACGACGGCTTAGCTTACCCAATAGTCCATGCAAATATATTAGAATTGCAAGACTACGGCGGAATAAACGAAGTTCCTCAATCGTTTTTTATAATGCACCATAAAATAGTTTTTCATTGGACAGGACAGCTTACAAGCGGTTTGCTTAACGCCGTAGTGCAGAAAATATTGCATTTTGAGTCAAAATAACTTTTTTATTAATTTTTGTATTGACATAGATTTATTAAAATGATATTTATTGATTAATTTAAATTTAAAGGAGGCTTTATGCAGTTATCGAGCACAAAATTAGAAAACGTAAAAGAAGTAAAAGGCATTGTCAGAGGAACGGCAATATACTCTGAAAAGTATATTGACTCATTTAAAAGTTCCTACGAAGTCAAAAAAGGCGGGTTTCTTGATGTATTTGCAAATTCGACGGATGAGACTATCGAAGAAGCGATAGAAAAAATGACGGCAAATGCCAGAGATAAGGAAGCCAATGCCATAGAAGGCATAAGAATCGACGTGCAGAATATCGTATCAAACAGTAACGATTACATAACTGCGGTCACGGTTTACGGAACGGCTGTAGTTATATAAAAAAATAAAAAATTAATTTTTAATGGAGGTATTATGAGAAAAAAATTGTTTAAGAAAAAGTTTTTATCGGTAGCTTTGGCTTTAGTTTTAAGTTTAACCTTTGCGGCTACAAGCTACGCCCACGGTTATACCTATTGGACATCTAACACTAAAATAGGCGTAGGACACTTCGCTTACGGCGAGACGGCGGGAGATTCAGATTCGGGGACTAACTATTCTTTGGTCCAGAGGTTTAACTACCACAATAATTTATTTCTCTTATCTTTAAGGGGTTCGTTTGGTTATGTTCCCGCAACTTATACCGGCGCCACGCAGGGCGGAACGGCCACGACGGGTAATGTTCACTATGCTTTAAATAATTTTTCAGTAGGAGCGGGTATTGATCCGCGTCTTATGAATGGGCTTATGCAGAATGAATTATACTTGTCTTTGGGCGATATGAATCACGACTTTATGGCTTCTAATTCGTCTTTTTCAAACGGCGCAAGCGGTTACGACGAAAGTTATCAGGTTAAATATTTAAGCCTTACGTATAAAAATATTTACGCTTTTACGCCTAAGGTTTCTAACGTATTTAAACTTGAATATCTTGACGGTTTTAACGGAACGGCTA
>JAJZJX010000011.1 GCA_021850985.1 bacterium | reverse complement strand
TAAGAGCTTTAGCATTAACCAAACAATCCGCGATTTTGCGTCTGGCGGAAGCTATGATATTGCCGAACGTCTGTCGGGATATATTCATCTTTTCCGCCGCTTCTTCATGATACAGCCCGTTTAAATCTGCAAGCCTTACGGCTTCAAATTCATCTACCGTCAAAACAACTTTTTCTAATAATTTTGCCGGAATCCCGTTCGGTTTGAAAAATTTTATTTCCGGCTCTTTTTCAACTTTTCTACACTTATAGGGTCTCATATTTATTAATTTTTTATTTTATTATTAGCATATGCTAATAATTATATATTAAAATAAATATATATGAATGTCAATATATTTTTTAAATTATATTTTTTATTCTTAAATTTATTGCTATAATAAGTATGCAAATTATATCGGAGGAATTAATTGGCTAATATTGCCGTATTATCGCTAAATCCCGCATTAGACGTTACATATAAAATTCAAAAATTAGTCGATGACGAAAAAATTCATTCATTTGAAACACGGTTTGATCCGGGCGGAAACGGAATAAACGTAGGCAGGGCATTTAAAAGGCTTAAAGTTAAAGCTGCTACTTGCTGTGTTTTAGCCGGAAAAATAGGAACTCTTATATCGGATATTCTAAGCGACGAGTTAGACGACCCGCATTTTATATGGGAGGAAGGCGAAACGAGGATAAATTGCGTTATTCAGCAAAGCGATCCCGTTTCGCAATATGAAATAAACGGCATGGGTCCCGCTATGAGCGCTTCTGTTCTCGATAAACTGGAAAAAGAACTATACGCTTATTCAAAGGACGGTTTTGCCGTGCTTACCGGTTCCCCTCCTTTAAATATAACCCATGACATATATAACATATTATGTTCGCGTTTGAAAAACGCCGGTATAAAATGCTTAGTAGATGCGGACGGCGCATTATTGAACAGCGCGGTAAAATCAAAACCTTATATAATAAAGCCGAATATACACGAACTTGAAAGGTTAGTCAAAAAAAATCTGGATTCGATAGATGACATTGCGGCTGCCGCAAAAGATTTGCATAATTTAGGGATAGAATACGTATTTATATCTATCGGGCATAGAGGGGCAATATTGGCTTCAAAAGAAGGAATTTTTTACGGTGCGTCTCCTGAAGTTCCTCTGGTGTCGAGAGTAGGAGCCGGAGATTCTATGGTTGCCGGTATTTTAAGCGTTATCGCAAACGGAGGGAGCGCAGAAGATTCCCTAAAAATCGGAATGGCCTGCGGTGCGGCAACGGTACAGATGCCCGGAACGGAGCTGTTTACGACGGATCTTGTCGATAATATAGTAAAAGAAATAAAAATAGAAAAAATAAATATTTAATCGGCAATACCAACTACTCCCAAATCCCGATTTAGAAAATATTTATATATTCCAATGTTAAGTAAATCTGGATTCCTGCTTTCGCAGGAATGACGCCCAACGGGTGAAACGATAAATCCTCTCAAAGTCATTCCCGCACAGGCGGATATAAACGCATTAAGTTTATGCAGAAAATAAATTTCTAAATCGGGATTTGGGTATGCTTATATTTGTTGCATACGAATTTCGTCTATAATATAATTAATTTTATAAAATTTATAAATTTAAATAGCCGTATTAATTTAAGATTGAGGTTTTTTATGAAACCGCTTGCATGGGCAGCGTTAATTTTTATTTTTTTGGGTTGTTTTGCGGCACCTTTATCCGCTAACGCCGAAACGGCAACCTATTTTTCGCCGAGATATAATCTTCAAAACATTGATATACATTGGTTAAATAAATCATTAATTGCCAAGAGATTATATATTGCGATGTTTTCTTTTACCGATTATAAAATTGCAAAAGACTTAATATATCTTGCGCACAGAGGAGTAAAGATTTATATTTACAGGGACGATTTGCAGATGAAAGACAAAACCGACAGGACTTATATGCTTAAAAACGTAAAAAATATTTTTATAAAAGCAAAAAGAGACAGAGGGTTCTGGAATATTATGCACGAAAAAATCTTTATCATACCCGGCGTCGTATTTAGGGAAGGTTCTGCTAACTGGTCGCCTTCCGCCGAGGGCGCATCCTGCTACGGCGGAAATTGCGGACCTGCTGAAAATCAAGACAACAATGCTACATATATTACAAATAAAAGCGAAATAAGAACTGCTCTGCATAATTTTTATCGTATGTGGGATAGGAAATCGAATATCGACGTTAATTAAATCAATTTATTACGGTGCGGACAGAATTAAATTCTGTCCGCACCGTAATAGGATAGGAAAAGGTGTCAGATTATTTTCCGTGAACCACCCCGTCGGCCTTAGGCCGACACCCCTCATTAAAAAGGAGGGGTGCTAAGACGGAAAATTAATCCAACACCTTTTAGAAAGAATAAAATTAATTTTTAAAATTATAATTTAACAGGAGCGCGATGCAATGATAGTAGTTACCGGCGGTGCGGGGTTTATAGGGTCAAACATTATCGAAGAACTCAATAAAAGAGGCGAATCTGATATATTGGTCGTAGATAATTTGACTAACGGAAGAAAAATGTATAATCTTCACGACCTTGATATTTTAGACTATATGGATAGGGAAGATTTTATCGAACGAATAAAATCAAATTACGATTTCGGAAAGATATCGGCAATTTTTCATGAAGGCGCCTGTTCTTCTACTACCGAATGGGACGGAAAATTTATAATGAGGAATAATTTTGAGTATTCCAAGGAGCTTTTAAAGTGGTGTCAGGAAAACGGAGCCCAATATATTTATGCTTCTTCAGCTTCGGTTTACGGGCTGGGTAAAAAAGGGTTTACCGAAAAAAGAGAATGCGAGCTTCCGATAAATATGTACGCTTATTCAAAGTTTCAGTTCGATCAGTACGTCAGGAGCGTAATTAAAAATGCAAGGTATCAGATAGCGGGTTTTAGATATTTTAACGTTTACGGTCCGCGTGAATCTCATAAAGGGACAATGTCAAGCGTAGCTTATCATTTTAACAACCAGATAATTTCAACCGGAAAAGCAAAGCTTTTTGAGGGGACAGACGGTTACGGCAACGGAGAGCAGAGGCGCGATTTTGTATACGTAGAAGACTGCGCAAAGATTAACTTGTGGTTTATGGATAATCCGGAAAAATCCGGAATTTTTAATATAGGCACTGGTAAGGCAAGATCTTTTAACGACGTAGCAAACGCCGTAATAAAATATCACGGAAAAGGTGAGACTGAGTACGTTAAGTTTCCGGAGCATCTTAAAGGAGCGTATCAAAGTTTTACCGAAGCGGATATAGCGGCATTAAGAAACATCGGATATAAAGAAGATTTTGCATCCGTCGAAGAAGGAGTAAAGAAATATTTGGACTGGCTCAACCGATAGCAGATAATTTGATCAATTTGTGACGGTGAAAAAGGTGTCTGATTAATTTTTTTGAATACTAAACAGATAGTTAACATAAAATTTATTTGCAAAAAAATTAATCAGACACCTTTTCCGAAAGATTTTTTAAAATATCTAAATCAGCCTTATGCTCTTTGTCGCCGCCTGGCGTTTCTATTATGAGAGGAATATTATCGAGCCTTTTATCGTTTAAAATAAATCTGAAAGCGTCTAATCCTATATATCCTTTTCCGATAGGCGCATGGCGGTCGATTTTAGAACCTAAAGGTTTGAGTGAATCATTAAGGTGAAATGCGCATAATTTGTTAAATCCAATGATTTTATTAAAGTTTTTCATAAAATTATTATAAGTATCTGTTGTTCTTATGTCATATCCTGCGGCAAAAATGTGACATGTATCAATACAGACTCCAAGTCGTTCAGGATTATCTGACTGTTTAATAATTTCTGCTATATGTTCGAGTTTGTATCCTATCTGATTTCCCTGTCCTGCAGTAGTTTCTATGACTAAAATTACGTTTATAAAATCTTTTGATTTGTTAAGAATAATATTTAAATTTTGAGCAATTTTATGAATAGATTCAGTTTCGGTTAAATTTTTATTTGAACCGGGGTGAAATATTAAATATTTAATGCCGAGCGCGCTGCATCTTTTAATTTCGTCTATAAATGCGTTTAGAGACTTTTCCGTAATATCTTCGTCAGAACTTCCAAGATTTACAAGATATGAGAGGTGCGATAAAACGATTAATTTTTGAGATTCCGCGCATTCTTTAAAATCTTTTATATCTTTTAAATCCAATTCTTTAGCCTGCCATCTCAGCTGGCTTTTGGTGAATATCTGTATTGCTGTTGAGCCGGTGTTTTCAGCGGAAATACAGGCATTTTTAAATCCTCCGGCAACTGAAACGTGAGCACCTAAAAGTTTTATCATAAAGAAGTGTTTTTAAATTAAATTTAAATTCATTAAGCAATACGGTGTAATAAAAATATTATACAATGAATACATTCATTTTAATATGGTATAATAAATAACATGTGTATAAAAATAATAACAAAATAAAAAAAATTAGGAGACACGGATTATGAAAGGAAACGAAGAAATTATCAAAAGACTTAATTTAAGGCTTGCAGAGGAATTAACCGCTATAAACCAGTATATGGTTCATGCGGAAATGCTGGACAACTGGGGTTATGAAGAATTGCATAATGAAGTCGAAAAAAGGGCTATTGATGAAATGAAACATGCCGAAAAAATAATAGGCAGGATATTATTTCTTGAAGGAATACCTATAGTATCTAATTATAATAAGCTTCATATTGGAGCTAACGTCGAATTAATGCATAAAAACGACAGGGAAGCCGAAGAGGATGCAATTAAAGCGTATAACGAAGATATTAAATTTGCTGCGGAAATAAAAGACAACGGCACTAAAGATTTGTTGCAATCCATTTTAGACGACGAAGAGAAACATATAGACCGACTTGAAGTTTATCTTGACCAAATAGAGCAGATGGGACTTCCTGTTTATCTTTCGACGTTCAGAAAATAAGATAATATTAAAAAAGTAAAGCATGGAGGATTTTGTATGCAATATGTTAATCTCGGAAATAGCGGATTAAAAGTATCTAGGCTTTGCTTAGGCGCAATGACTTTCGGCTTTAATTTTAGAAACATCGGCGCAGTGGGACAAGAAGATGCAAATACAATGGTAAAAAAGGCATATGATGCAGGAGTTAATTTTTTTGATACTGCCGATATGTATTCGTTTGGAGAGTCTGAAGAGATACTCGGCAATGCATTAAAAATCTTAAACGTTCCAAGGGAAAAATTCGTTATCGCGACGAAAGTTCGTTCCCCTCTTAGCGAAGCAGCGATGAGCGGCACAGGCGACGTAAATAATGTCGGACTTTCCAGAAAGCATATTATCGAGACTTGTAATAACAGTTTAAAAAGATTAAAAACTGATTATATTGATTTATATCAGGTTCACGGCTGGGATCTGTCCTGCGGATTAGAAGAAACGCTCGAAGCGCTGAACGATTTAGTAAGGCAGGGCAAGGTTCTTTATCTCGGCGTTTCAAACTGGACTGCACGGCATATTATGAAAGCACTTTATTTGGCAAAAGCCAAAAATTACAGCCGGTTTGTTTCCCTTCAAGCATATTATTCGCTTGTCGGACGCGATTTGGAGCATGAGCTTCTGCCTCTGTGCAACGAAGAAGGACTCGGTGTTCTTCCGTGGTCGCCGCTGTCCGGCGGATTTTTGACCGGTAAATACACAAGACAAAACCAAAAACCGTCCGGCGCAAGAAGAAGCGAATTTAATTTTCCTCCGGTGGATGAAAGAGGATACGACGCTATAGACGTATTGAGCGATATTTCAAAAAATAAAAACGTATCGATAGCCCAATTGTCGCTTGCGTGGCTTTTAGCCCAAAAAGGCGTTACTTCTGTTATTATAGGCGCAAACAAGATATCTCAGCTTGAAGACAATTTAGGTTCCTTAAGCGTTCATTTAACCGAAGATGAGATTTCCAAACTGTCGAACGTTACTTTGCCTAAAAAATTATATCCTCAATGGATGGTAGAGTGGCAGAATAACAGAACATCGTTTAATCCTGAAGAGTTAAAATAAGGAAAAAGGTGTCAGAATTGACGATTTTGTATGCAAAAAAATAAAATCTGACACCTTTTTTATGCGGCCAAGGCCGCGACGCGGTTTGCCATAAAACCATATCTTAATTTTACTGCAAAATAAAAGGAACTTCTTTAGTAACTAATTTAGTCAGCGAAAAATCGCCGGGACCCATTATAAATATGCATAAAGCTATCGTAAATTCCGTTAACGCATATTCATAGCCGTTGTTCATTATATTAAAACCGTTAGGCAGGTGCAGTAAAAATATAGCGCCCAACATTACGAGCATAATATTTAATGCGCCGATCCGTGTCAAGACTCCGCTTATCATTGCAAGACTGCCGGTAGTTTCTGCAATTCCTACGAGAATAGCAATTACTATAGGGAAATGCATGTATCCGGCAAATCCCTGAATCCCGGGTCCGTCAAACCAGTCAAAAAGTATCCCCGTTCCATGATAGAAAAAGCTAAGGAATAACACAAATCTTAAAAAGAATAATGCAACTGATTCCTTTTTCATAATTAATTCCTCCGTTAAACATTTAAAAGTAAGTTAATTTAGTTAATTGACTTGATGTAAATATGTTATGCAATAATGATATTCTATTAAATATAAATCGTCAATCAGGGATTTTTTTATTATTAAGTATAAAAAAAGATACCTAATTGACACTTTATATCAGAAAATGATATTATTTTATTATTATGAAAAACGAAGCTAATAAGAATTATTGTCCCGCACAGGAAGCTTTTAAAGTGCTTGCAAACAAGTGGTCTTTAATGATAATCAAAGAACTGTCAAGCGAAAAAATGAGATTCAACGCAATTAAAAAAAAGATAGACGGAATTTCTTCGCGCGAACTTTCCAAAAGACTTGAAGTTTTAGAGGAAATAGGGGCAATAAGCAGAAATATAATTTCCGCTAAACCTATAATGGTGGAATACAGCCTTACCGAAGCGGGCAAAGAGCTTACAGATGCCATTGAAATACTGCACGACTGGACAATTAAAAATAAAAAAAATATAAAACACATCGAAAAATTAGTCCGCGTCTAAATATATAATAAGTATATAAAAAGAACCAAGTATTTTTAAAATCCCTGATTGACAATATATACGTATAAACATTATATTATTTATTAATGCTAAACTTCTATAAAAATTAACTTAATTAAGGAGGTATTTATTATGCCAAGATTAGTCAAACACGAAAAGAAACTGCCTGCTGTAATCGAAGAAAAGGACGGAAAATTTCCTATTTATGTTTGCGCATGCGGTTTATCGAAGAATTTTCCGTTTTGCGACGGTTCGCACGACCATGCCAAGGATGAATCCGACAACGGAGTCTATGTTTACGAAGGAGATAAAAGAGTTAAGCTGTAATTAGTAATTAGAAACTAATAAAAACCACCACGGTAGGCTTTGCCTGCCGCCCCTCCTTTAAAAAGGAGGGGAATTTATATTATAATTCCCCAAGTATATGATAAATTAATGCTGACCCTACATTTAAACTTAATCTGACACATTTTCCTTACCGGCAAATTAGAATTAAACGATTTTATTGAATATCTGCTCTCATATATGTTATTCTATATTCAAAGAAATTAAACGGCTAAATAGTTATCAATAAAATAAAAAAATCAATAAAAATGAAAGAAAATTTAAAAGCAGACGAAGTAAAGGTTCGTTTTGCACCGAGCCCCACCGGAAATTTGCATATAGGAGGGGTTAGGACCGCACTTTTTAATTATTTATTTGCTTTGAAGCATCACGGCAAATTGATTTTAAGAATAGACGATACGGATAAAGCAAGGAGTAGGGAAGAATATGAAAAAGAAATAATAAAGGATTTAAACTGGTTTGGAATTGAATATTCTGAAGTTTACAAGCAGTCGGAAAGAACGGATGTTTACGAAAAATATCTTGAGGTTCTTAAAGAAAAAGACCTTATATATGAATGTTTTTGTACCGAAGAAGAAATTTTAAAAGCTAAAGAAATTGCGGTTAAGTCTAAAAAGCCCTATATTTATAACGGCAGATGCGCCAATATTGCAGGCTCAGAAAAAGAAAAATTAAGCAGTCAGTTTAAAGAACGAGGCATATATCCGTCAATCCGTTTAAACATAGCAAAAGTTTTAAAAGCCGTCGGAAATTTTAAAGCTGTAGAATTTGAAGACGCGGTGCACGGGAAGATTTCTTTTAATCCTAAACTTATCGGCGATTTTATTTTGAAGACAGAGCATAACAGGTTTACGTATAATTTTGCATCTATAATAGACGATTATGATATAGGAATAACACACGTAATAAGGGGCGAAGACCATATAAGCAATACGCCGAAGCAGATTTTAATTCTTAACGCATTAGATAAAACTCCGCCGATTTTTGCGCATATTTCTCTTTTATACGGAAAAGACGGAAAAATAATGTCTAAAAGGGACGATGCCGCGAATATTGAATATTACAAGAAAGAAGGCTATCTTCCCAATGCCATATTAAACTATCTTGCAATAACGGGCAATACCTTTACCGTCCATCAGTTTGAAAACGGTAAAGAAAAAATATCGGAAAAGGAGATATTTTCAGATGTTTATGAAATGGCTAACCTTTTTGACATTAAAAAAGCTAAGGGGTCAAGCGCAATTTTTAACGAAGATAAGTTAAGGCATATAAACGAAAAATTGCTGCAGGGAATGAAAGCGGAAATGTTGATAAAAATTTTAATCGAAAAATTTAATTCGGAAGAAGCGTTGAAAAGTATTCAAGAAACTTACGGAGAAACTTTATATATAGAAATAATAAATTTTTTAAAAAATGAGTTTAAGACCGTCAAAGAAATTTTAGCGGAAATTAAGATATTTTTTGAAGATTTTAAAACAGAAACGCCGGAAATTAAATATGATATTAAATTAAAGGAAACGCTTTTAAATAATCTTCAAAAAATAGAATCCTATAAATTCGATGAAAATGCGATAAAAAATGCCGTTAAATATTCTGCTTCCGAAAGCGGCAAAACTTCAAAAGACTGCTATGAAACGTTAAGGCTTTGCATAACCGGAAGGCATGACGGACCGTCTATTCTTAAAATTATAAAATTATTAGGAAGAGAAAGAACTATTAAAAGACTTTTGGCTTAGACACGGTGACAGAATTGAATTTTGTCACTGTTACAATTTTGAAACAGGGAGAGGGGTGATAATTGGATCCGTTAAAAAAATTTCATAATGAAGACTGGCACACGCCTGAAGGCAGATTGATAAGGGAGTTCGTATTCGGAATTAATGACGGGTTAGTTACAACGGTCGGATTTATAGCGGGCGTTACCGGAGCCTTGATAAACTTAAAAATTGTTTTAATGTCCGGTGCCGCGGAAATCGTCGCAGGTACGGTATCGATGTTTTTTGGCGCTTATCTTGCAACAAAATCTCAGAATGAATTTTATCAGAAAGAAATCAACAGGGAGATCAGAGAAATTAAGGAAAATCCTGAACATGAAATAGAAGAAATATATGAGATATATCAGGATAAAGGGTTTACTACCGAAGAAATAGAGCCTATAGTTCAAAAACTTATGTCCGATAAAAAAATACTCCTTGATTTTATGGTTCAGGACGAACTTGGAATAAGCAAAGATTACTATGAAAACCCTTTAAAAATAGCATCTTATACCGGATTATCTTTTTTGGCGGGCGGCATTCCGCCGCTGCTGCCTTTTTTCTTTATAAAACATTCTTTAACGGCGGTTTCGGTTTCTGTTCTTTTTACCGTTATTATTCTTGCCGTTACCGGACTTGCCAAAGCAAAAGTAACCAAGACCGGCAGATTAAAAAGCGCCGCCGAAATGGTTTTGATAGGCGGAGCCGCTGCCGCCGCAGGGTTTA
The DNA here is from genome assembly GCA_021850985.1 of bacterium. Lineage (GTDB taxonomy): Bacteria > SZUA-79 > SZUA-79 > Acidulodesulfobacterales > Acidulodesulfobacteraceae > Acidulodesulfobacterium_A. The sequence continues at coordinate 46,155 of JAJZJX010000011.1, read as the reverse complement.
TTTGCGGAAGGCTGATAGCATTAATGTGAAAATATTTTGTTTCACGTGAAACAAAATATGATATAATTATTTCATAATTTTTTATGGCTGCATATATATAATTTATATAAATACTGTTTACGGGTTGATTTTATGTCAAAAGTAGTCTGTATTTCAAATCAGAAAGGCGGAGTGGGCAAAACTACTACGGCTATTAATATTGCCGCATGTTTGTCTGCTTACGAGAAGAAAGTGCTGTTAATAGATGCAGATCCGCAGGCAAATGCCACAAGCGGATTAAATACATCAGCCGAAAAAGGAAAACCGACTGTTTATGAATGCCTTGCAGGCACTGCCGAAGCCGGCGATTCAATTTATAAGACTCAGATGAAAAATCTTTATTTAATGCCTGCAAATTCCGACCTTGCCGGCATAGAAGTAGAACTCGTAAACGTTCAGGAAAGAGAGTATTTTTTTAAAAAAAATATTATAGATAAAATAAAAGACGATTACGATTATATTTTTATAGATACCCCGCCTTCTTTAGGGCTTTTGACTATTAATGCCCTGACCGCTTCGGACAGCGTTTTAATTCCTATGCAGTGCGAGTATTATTCTTTGGAAGGAATATCCCGCCTTATGCAGACTATAAAATTAGTCAATCAAAGATTAAATAAAACTTTATACTTAGAAGGTGTTTTGTTCACCATGTTCGACGGAAGAGCCAATCTTACGAATCAGATAGTAAGCGAAGTTAAAAAATATTTCGGACAAAAAATTTACGAAAACGTTATACCGAGAAACGTAAAACTTCCGGAAAGTTCCAGTTTCGGAAAGCCCATAATTCTGTACGACATAAATTCAAAAGGGGCGCTTTATTATCTTGAACTTACCAAAGAGTTTTTATCTAAAGCGGCATAAAATTAAAAAAGGACTAATATGGAAGAAAAAGCAAAACATATTAAAAAAAATGTGCTGGGCAGGGGTCTTGGAGCGCTGCTGACCGATTTCAACCCGAAAGAAAACATGCCCGGCATAGACGATAAGTTTTCCGTCTTTGAAATAGAAATAGAAAAAATTAATACCGGCATATATCAGCCGAGGCAGTATTTCGATAAAGATAAACTTGTAGAGCTGAAAAATTCTATTAAAGAAAACGGTATAATTCAGCCTTTAATAGTAGCTAAATCTAAAAAAGAAGGGGAATACGATTTAATAGCCGGAGAAAGAAGATACAGAGCGGCTGTCGAGCTTAAATTTAAAAAAGTTCCAGCGATTATTAAAGACATTTCAGGTGCGTCTGCGCTTGAAATTGCATTAATAGAAAACATACAGAGACAGGATTTAAACGTTATCGAAGAAGCAAACTGCTATATGAGGCTTATAAATGAATATAAACTTACGCATGAAGAGCTTGCGGCAAAAGTGGGAAAGGACAGAGCAACCATTACCAATATGCTCAGGCTGCTTTCACTGCCCGACGAAGTAAAAAAAGAGCTTATTTACGGAAAGATAACGCCTTCGCATGCAAGAAATCTTATAGGGTTGTCCGACGACGAAGCCGGCATGCTGCTAAATACGATTTCCGGCGAAAAATTAAACGTAAGGGAAACTGAGCGAAAGGCGAGAGAGCTAAAATCTAAAATTAAAGAAAAAAAGCCGAAAAAGGACCTGCCGGTATCTTATCAGATTAAAGGCTATGAAGAAGAACTGCTTGAAAAACTTCAGACGAAAGTTAGAATTAACTATAAAGCCAAAGGAAACGAACTTAAAGGCAAAATCGAAATAGAATTTTATTCGGGCGAAGAGCTTGAAAGAATTATAGAATTTATAAATAAAAATTGATATAATAAAAAAAATAAAAAATATAAATACAGTATGCCCGAATTAGTCATTACCTGGCAGGGGCTTTTATTCGAAGCCGTTTCGTTTTTAATTTTCACTTTTCTTTTAAACCTTTTTTTGTTTAAACCTATAAGGAAAATTCTTAAAGAACGCGAAGGCATTTTGTCTTCGCATAAAGACAATAAAGAAAATTTTGAAGATTTAACTAAGAAATTATACGAATCTGCCGAGCAGGAAAAAAATAAATTAAAAATAGAAGTAAACGGTATCCGCGAATCTTATAAAAAAGAAGGTTTAGCCGAAGCGCACAGAATAATTGCGGAAGCCAGAAAAAAAGCGTCGGAAAATTTAGCCGAAGCGCTTAAAAACTTCGATGAAGAAAAAAACGATTTAATCAAAGATTATATGTTGAAATCGGATGAAATAGCGGATTTAATAGCTAAAAAAATTATAAAACTATGAATATGGAAATCTTTTGGCGAATAGTCGATACGATTATACTTGCAATAGGAATCGCTTATATTTATATTAAGTACGGCATAACTTTTTTGGGCGGCAGACGGCGCGACATAGAAGCTCATCTTGAAAAAGCAAGGGAATATGAAAACAAGGCAAAAGAGATATACCAAGAGGCTAAGTCCGAACTTGAGAAAACAAGAAAAGAGATACGGGAAATCAGGGAAGACGCAATAAAAGAAGCGGCGGCGGAAAAAAATTTGATTATTAAAAATGCCCAAATGACCGCCGATAAAATCGTCAATGCTTATTTGGAGCATGCAAAATCGGAAATAGACAACCACAGGAAAGAGCTTCTGGAAGAAATGATAGGCAAGTCGTTTAAAACCGCAAACGAAAAGATAAAAAAAGAGATGGAATCATACGGCGACAGTAAATTAAACGAAAATTTTCTTAAAGCACAAGAGGAAGGATTTGCTGGACAGTCAAATAAGTAAGCGCTATGGTTCGGCGCTGTTTGAAGCAGCCGCAAATTTTCGTATAGTTGACGAAATTTTTAACGATTTAAATAAGTTTATTAATTTCTGCTACGAAAAGCTATGCCTTAAAGAATTTATTTCGCAAACGTATATTGATAAGCTGGAAAGGTTTGAAGTTATAAAATTGCTTGGCGAAGAGCTTTCTTTTAACGAGCATTTTATAAATTTTCTTCATTTATTAATAGAACATGAAAGAATAGGGTATCTTCCTAAAATTTTCACGGAATATTCAAATCTGCGCGATAACCTTAATAATATATTGAAAGTAAAAGTTATTTCCGCAAAAGAATTAAAACCCGAAGAAAAAAGCAAACTAATTGAAATGCTGGAAAAAACCCTGAAAAAAACCGTATCTATTGAGTCCGAAATAGACGAAAATATTATAGGCGGCTATATTATAAATATAGATAATGTTTTATACGATTCAAGCATAAAAACCCGTTTAGATAATTTTCATAAATACTTAAAGCAAGGAGCGTTTATTAATGGCAATTAAGCCTTCTGAAATTACCGATATTATAAAAAGCAAGATAGAATCTTATACTAAAAACATCGATATCAGCGAAGTAGGCGTGGTTTTATCCGTCGGAGACGGCGTCGCGAGAATTTACGGTATTAAAAATGCGGTTATAGGAGAAATGCTTGAATTCACCCCCGACGTTTACGGCTATGTTTTAAATCTGGAAGAAGATAACGCCGGCGTTATAGTCCTCGGTGAAGAATTTTTGGTAAAAGAAGGAGATACGGTTAAAAGAACCGGGAAAATTGCCGAAGTTCCTGTTGGCAAAGAGGTTATAGGCAGAGTATTAGACGGACTAGGAAGGCCTATAGACGGCAAAAGTCCAGTTGAAGCCGAAAAATATTATAATATAGAAAGAAAAGCACCTGGTATAGTTCAAAGACAGAAGGTTAATGAACCTTTATATACAGGCATAAAAGTTATAGATTCGTTAATACCTATCGGCAAAGGACAGAGAGAGCTTATAATAGGAGATAGACAGACCGGCAAAACCGCTATTGCCATTGATACAATATTAAATCAGAAAGATTCAGGAGTTTACTGTATATATGTAGGTATAGGACAGAAGCAATCGAGTATTTCGTTTATTTACGACCGCCTTATGAATTCCGGCGCAATGGAATATACTACTATTATTGCCGCTAACGCAAGCGACCCTGCGGCAATGCAATATTTCGCCCCTTATACGGGAGCCACTATGGGCGAATATTTTAGGGACAACGGTATGCACTGCCTGATAATTTACGACGATTTATCCAAGCACGCGGTAGCATACAGGGAACTTTCGCTGCTCTTAAGAAGGCCGCCGGGAAGGGAAGCATATCCCGGAGACGTTTTTTATCTGCATTCAAGGCTTCTCGAAAGAGCCGCTAAAATGAACCAGACGCACGGCGGAGGGTCACTTACCGCTCTGCCTATAATAGAGACTCAGGCAGGAGACGTGTCGGCGTATATTCCGACCAACGTTATATCTATAACGGACGGGCAGATTTTTTTAGAAACAGACCTGTTTTATGCGGGAACCAGACCCGCCGTCAATGCCGGACTTTCGGTTTCTAGAGTCGGCGGAGACGCTCAAATTAAAGCTATGAAGCAGGTTTCAGGAGGCTTAAGGCTTTCGCTTGCACAATATAGGGAGCTGGCGGCGTTTTCGCAGTTCGGAGCGGATCTCGATAAAACCACGCAGGAAATGCTTGCGCGCGGCAGAATGATGTCGGAACTTCTTAAACAGCCGCAATACAGTCCTATGCCGGTTGAAAAGGAGGTAGTTATTCTGTTTGCGGCTAATAGCGGTTATCTTCAGGAGTATAAACTTACGTCTATAAAAAAATATGAAGAAGAACTCCTTTATTATATAGAAAATAATTATCCCGAAATCTATTCTGATATAAGAGAAAAAAAATCTATAGACGATGCGCTTAAAACAAAGATTATAACGGCGTTGGGCAATTTTAAAAAAATATTCGTAGAAGACTGATAATTTATGCCTAATTTAAAATCCATAAAAAGAAAAATCTCCAGCATTAAAAATACGAGGCAGATTACGAAAGCCATGAAAATGGTTGCCGGGTCAAAGTTTAAAAAAAATCAGTCGGCTATGAACGAATATAGAGCATATGCAGGGATTTACGACGGCATTATTAATAATATTAAGAACAACAGCGTGCTGCATCTTCATCCTTTTTACGGAAAAAATGACGGAAAAGATAGAAAAATCGGCGGAAATACCGGAATAGTAATAATTTCGACGGACAGAGGGCTTTGCGGTTCTTTCAATATAAATCTGTTTAAGCTTTTTAACGAAGAAATTAGAAGCAAAGGATTTGACGAAGGTAAAATTAAAATATATGTTCTTGGTAAAAAAGCCTACGATTTTTTTAAAAAGAATAATTACGATATCTCTTTCGGAATGCTTTATTCGGACGGCGATTCGATATTAAATATTGCAGGACTTTTATGCGATGCCGTTATAAAAGATTTTAAAAATAAGGAGATAGACGGAGTTTATATAATATCGAACCGATATATTTCCACTCTTCAGCAGAGGGCATATTCGGAAAAACTTTTACCTTTCGAAACTCCCGACGATAGCGTAACATCTAAAAGCGGCGGCTACTTAATAGAAGAAACTACCGGTTACGAAAACGAAATAATAGATACGATTTTTAATAATTATTTTCGGACTAAAATTTATTATAAAATATTGGAATCTTTTGCCGGCGAGCAGGCTTCAAGAATGAATGCAATGGATAATGCTACCAGGAATGCGGGAAAATTAATAAACAAGCTGACGGTAGCCTACAACAAAGCCAGACAGACGGCGGTTACGCTTGAAATTTTAGATATTATAAACGGAGTTAACGCGGTAAAATAAATTTTTAATTTTTAAAGTATCGGGAGAATTTATAAATGAACGAAGGTTATATTGCCCAGATAGTCGGTCCGGTTATTGACGTTAAATTTGCAAATAAAAAACTGCCGCCTATTTTCAATGCGCTGTATTTGACTAATCCGGCTATAAACGGCAAGGAAAACAATTTAGTTTTGGAAGTAACCCAGCATCTGGGCGAAGATACCGTAAGGTGCATAGCTTTAGACTCAACTGACGGCTTGTCGCGCGGAATAAAAGTAACGGATACCGGAAACAAGATAACCGTTCCGGTAGGAAGAGAAGTGCTGGGGAGAATATTTAACGTAGTAGGAGAGCCTGTCGACGAACTGCCGGAAGTTCATTTTAAATCCCGGCTTCCTATTCACAGGCCTGCACCGACTTTTGAAGAGCAGTCCACTAATATGGAAATATTAGAAACCGGTATTAAAGTTATAGACCTGCTGGAACCGTACTTAAAGGGAGGAAAGGCAGGGTTGTTCGGAGGAGCAGGTGTCGGCAAAACGGTTTTGGTTATGGAGCTTATTCATAATATCGCTATAGAACACGGCGGTTTTTCGGTATTTGCCGGCGTAGGAGAAAGGACGAGGGAGGGAACCGACCTGTGGACGGAGATGAAAGAATCGAAAGTTTTGGATAAAGCGGTATTAGTTTACGGACAGATGAACGAACCGCCGGGGGCAAGAGCCAGAGTTGCGCTGTCGGCTCTTACCATGGCGGAATATTTCAGGGACGAAGAAAGACAGGACGTATTAGTTTTTATAGATAATATATTCAGGTTTGCGCAGGCAAATTCGGAAATAAGCGCGCTTCTCGGAAGAATACCTTCAGCCGTCGGCTACCAGCCTACTCTTGCGACCGATATGGGCGAACTTCAGGAAAGAATAACAAGCACGAAGAAAGGTTCTATTACTTCCGTTCAGGCGGTTTACGTTCCGGCGGACGATTTGACCGATCCGGCTCCCGCTACTACGTTTGCGCATTTAGACGCAACAACGGTTCTTTCGAGGCAGATAGTCGATCTCGGTATTTATCCGGCAGTCGATCCGCTCGATTCTACGTCGAGGGCGCTGGACGCAAATATTATAGGCGAAGAGCATTATACAGTTGCAAGAAGAGTTCAGGCCGTTCTTCAGAAATATAAAGAATTACAGGACATAATAGCGATTCTCGGCATGGACGAGCTTTCGGAAGAAGATAAGCTGATAGTTAACAGGGCAAGAAGAATTCAGAGATTTCTTTCTCAGCCGTTTTTCGTAGCGGAAGTTTTTACCGGTTTTCCCGGAAGATACGTCCCTTTAAAAGAAACGATACGCGGTTTTAAGGAAATTTTAGACGGCAAACACGACGAATTGCCCGAACAGGCTTTTTATATGGCCGGCACTATAGACGAAGTAATTGAAAAAGCTAAAGAATTAGGTAAATAAACCTTGCTGAAATTAAAAATAGCGGATAAAAAAAAGCTGATATTCGAAGGCGAAACGGATTTTTGCGAACTTCCTGCAATGTCCGGTATAGAGGGAATTATGCTTAGACACGTTAATTTTATATCTTATTTGACCGCCGGCTCTATAAAATATAAAATCGGCGGAACTATTAAAGAAATAGAAGTTTTAAGCAGCGGATTGGCGGAAGTAAGCAATGATAACGTAAATATTTTATTAGATTCTTAATTGATATTTTGCTTTAAAAATATTAATATATTAATTAAAATTAAAAAATAGTTAATCCGAAAAATAAAATATGATAGATATCAAGCTTATTAGGGAACAGAAAGAATACGTCAAAAAGGAGATGGAAAAACTTTTCGTTTCCGTTCCTATAGACGAAATTTTTGAATTGGACGAAGCTAAAAGGAGACTTTTATTCGATTCGGAAAATTTAAGGAACATAAGAAAAACTCTTTCTAAGGAGATTTCATCGGAAAAAAACGCCGAAACAATTTCGGCGAAAAAAGAAGAGGTAAAAAGGATAAACGAACTTATTAAAGTTCAGGAAGACGAACTGGGCGAATTAGAAGAAAGGCTCAATTCGCTTATGCTTAACGTGCCTAATATTCCCGACCCCGAAGTTCCCGTCGGAAAAGACGATTCCGAAAACATTCCTACCGCATATTTTAACGAAAAGAAAAAATTTGAATTTGAGCCTAAAACTCATTATGATATCGGTGAAAAAAGAGATTTAATAGACTTTGAAAGGGGAGTTAAAATTTCCGGCACCCGTTTTTACGTATTAAAAAAAGGTTTTGCAAAACTTCAAAGAGCGCTGATTAGCTTTATGCTCGACACCCACGTAAATTATCACGAATACGAAGAAGTTTACCCGCCGTTTATGGTGAACGAAGAATGTCTTACCGGGACGGGGCAGCTTCCTAAATTTTCCGAAAATCTTTACAAAGACGATGATTCGGGAATGTGGTTCGTTCCGACGGCAGAGGTTCCCGTTACCAATATGTACAGGAACGAAATACTGCCGATGAATAAGCTTCCTATAAAACATGCTGCTTATACGGCTTGTTTTAGAAAAGAACAGCTTTCCGCAGGCAAGGACACGAAAGGCATAAAGCGCGGCCATCAGTTCGACAAGGTCGAACTTGTAAAGATTGTTGCGCCGGAAACCGCAAAAGAAGAATTATCAAGTCTGATAGCCGATGCGCAGGACATATTAAACAGATTGGATCTGCCGCACAGATTAATCAGGATATGTACCGGAGATTTAAGTTTTACCGCAAGCGAAAAATTCGATATAGAAGTTTACGCGCCTGGAATAAACGAGTGGCTCGAAGTCAGTTCATGTTCTAATTTCGGCACTTTTCAGGCAAGACGCGCAAATATAAAATTTAAAAGAGACAATAACTCCAAAGCGGAATTCGTTTCAACTTTAAACGGATCTGGACTTGCGCTTCCAAGGGTAATGATAGCCGTAATAGAAAATTACCAGACTAAAGACGGTTTTATAAAGGTTCCCGGCGCTTTGAAGCCTTATTTTGGAATGGAAGAATTTATTTAATATGCCGAGCCGTAAAAAGACAATATGGGGAATTTTGATTATTTTTTTTTCCGTTTATTCCCTGCTGTCTCTTTATTCGTACGATATAGTCGAGCAGACATTTAATTCCTATTCAATTTCTACGGTTCACAGAGCAAATTGGGGCGGTTATTTCGGCGGAGTTCTTTCTAATTTTTTGCTTCAATTATTCGGACTTAACACTTTCGTAATAATCCTTTTTATTCTATTCGTAGGATTTATTTTACTGTTGAATAAAGCTCTTGCAAAAAGATTTTACGCAGGAATTTTGCTTTTCGTCTTAGCCTTATCCATTCTGTTGTACCGCTTACTTCCAAAAGTATCGTATCACGGCTTTATGATGTCCGGAGGAGGGCTTATAGGCAGAGGAATTTACGGCTTTATTTTTAAATTTTTCGGCTTTGCCGGCGCCGTAATAATTATATTATTGCTTTTTCTGGCGGCATTCTATATTTTTTTTAAGAAAATAGACTTCAAACATATCGCAGAATATTATAATAAAATAAATTCTAAGAAAATCAAATTTTCCGATTTTAAATCCTTCCGGTTAAAAACAGCCGCTTTATTTAATTCCATAAAATTAAGGTTTGAAAAAAGAAAGGGGCTTAAAAAAAGGCAAAAAAGTTTCGTAATGAATAAAGAATTATTCGGAGGCACAAGAGAAGAACTTATAAGCGATTTAGAGAAAAAAGAAGAAAAGGCGGAAACGGTTCAGCCTGAACGCATAGAAGAAAAACCTGCAACCTTTGACTTTATAGGCGGCAGGGATTCAAAAATACCGCCTATATCTTTAATGCAGGCGGACGGGACCGCAAAAGATTTACAGAAGACCGACAAGCAGTCTTTGCTTGTAAACGCAACCCTTATCGAAAAGAAGCTTATGGATTTCGGAGTTAAAGGAAAAGTTACCGGCATTAACCCGGGTCCGATTGTAACTATGTATGAATTCGAACCCGCAAGCGGCATTAAGGTGGGCAGAATTTTGACTCTTTCGGAAGATTTGACTATGGCGCTTAAATCTAAACCCGTGAGGATAACCGGAGTAATAGAAGGGAAATCCGCAGTAGGAATCGAAGTTCCAAATAATAAAAGGGAAACAGTATTATTTTCCGAAATTATTAATTCCAAAGAATTTGCCGATTCAAAATCTATGCTCACTATAGTACTCGGCAAGGATACAAGAGGAAACGACGTCTTATTCGATATTGCAAAAGCCCCGCATTTGCTTATAGCCGGAGCGACCGGCGCCGGAAAAAGCGTTTTTATCAATACGCTCGTTATGAGCCTTATTTTTAAAGCAACCCACGAAGAGCTTAATTTTTTAATGATAGACCCTAAAAGATTAGAACTGGCGCCTTTTGAAAATCTGCCGCATTTAATAAGCGACGTAGTCTATGACCCTAAAAAAGCAGGCGTAGCATTAAAGTGGGCTGTTTCGGAAATGGAATCCAGATACAAAAGAATGCAGTCGGAAAAGGTTAAAAATATAGAACAGTTCAACGAAAAATACAGGAAGCAGGGTTTAAAGCCTATGCCTTATTTAGTCGTGATAATAGACGAGTTAAGCGATTTAATGCTTACCAGTCCAAAAGACGTCGAAACCTCTATAATAAGGCTTTCTCAAATGGCAAGGGCATGCGGGATACATTTGGTGATAGCTACGCAAAGACCTTCCGTAAACGTAGTGACGGGCGTTATTAAAGCAAATATGCCTTCCCGCATATCTTTCTTAGTATCGTCGAAAGTAGATTCAAGGACTATATTGGATTCAAACGGCGCCGAGGAACTGCTGGGAAACGGAGATATGCTGTTTATGCCGCCGGGACAAGCCAGACTTATGAGAATTCACGGTTCGTATATATCTGAAGACGAAATTAAAAAAGCGATAAAATTTATAGAAGAAAAAAACTTTCCTTCTCAAAAAAACGAACTGCTGATAAATGAGTTTGACAATGCCGTTAATTTTGATAGAATAATTACGGACGACCCCGACGACGAAATATATAACGAGGTGCTTAGTCTCGTCCAATCCGAAGAAGATAAAGAAAATATTTCTATTTCTTACGTTCAGAGAAGATTCAGGATAGGCTTTAACAGAGCGGCTAGAATAATAGAAAAAATGCAGAATGAAGGAATTTTGACTAAAAAAAGGAGACAGATAAAATGAAAACCAAATTTTTAAAATTATTTATATTTTTTTTAGTTTTAGGGTCTTTTGCCGCGCTATATTTTACAGGTAAATCTTTTGCCGAATCTTTTAATACCGTCAATAAAATAGAGGCAAAATATAAAAACGTTTATTCCATAGCAGCATATTTTTATCAGAAGGAAGAAATACCGGGTTATTCCCAAAATATGGCGTTTAAGGGATATTTTTATTATAAAAGATATAAAGGAATGGCGTGGATTTATCAATATCCTTTTCATAAAAGGCAGGTTTTGAAAAACGGCAGGCTTTATATCGTCGATAAAAATATGAAAAAAGTAACGGTAATAAACGTAAGCGGCGAAAAAGGAGGATTTCCCCCTAACGTAGTCGAAGTAATAGGAAATCTTACGCATTATTTTAAAGTATTAAACGTGTTTAAAAAGACTGCTTCAAACGAAACAACGCTTGTTTTAAAGCCTATAAAAATGCAGAGGGCTAAAAAAATATACGTCGGTTTCGATTCAGGAAATTTCAAGATAAAATCTTTAAAAATTATAACTTATCAGGGGCAGACGATTATTTTTAAATATAAAAACGTTAAATTAAACGGTCCCATAAAAGATAAAATTTTTAGAGTTAATTTTCCGCCGTATTATAAAATAATAAAAGCGAATTAAAGTAAATTAATTAAATTTAGTATCATTTTAATAATAAAATTAATAAAAAAAGGAGAATGCCGTGCCTTCTTTCGATATAGCGTCAAAAGCAGATATGCAGGAAGTAGATAATGCAATTAATCAGGCGATAAAAGAAATTACAGGCAGATACGATTTTAAAGGAACCAAAAGCGAAATTAAACGGCAGGATAATATTATTACGCTTTTGGGCGATGACGACTATAAACTTACCGCCGTCATAGATATATTAAAAGGCAAACTCATAAAACGCGGAGTTTCCGTTAAATTTTTGGATTTTAAGAAAAAAGAGGAAGCGTCTAAAGGAATGGTGCGTCAGGAAGTGGAAATTAAAGAAGGGATCGATAAAGAATCTTCAAAGAAAATTATACAGGAAATAAAAAAAATTGCTCCCAAGGCGGGCGTGGAGAATCTTAAAGACCATCTGCGCGTTAATTCAAAATCTAAGGACGAACTTCAAAATATTATCGCCCATTTAAAAGCTTTTCCGTTAGATATCGAGTTGGCATATATTAATTTCAGAGATTAATTTAAATGACCATTTTTTAAGCAGTATTTTTTTTATTGCATATTTTTTATACAAAATATATAAATAAATTTATAATATAAAAGTTAATATATTTTGATTTTCTTATAAGTTTATTCACGGCATATTTTTTGCTTTAAATTTGAAAGGGAGGAATAATGAAAAAAATCGAGGCTATATTTAAACCATTTAAACTCGACGACGTTAAAGAGTCTCTAAGTAAAATAGGAATACAGGGATTGACCGTGACCGAGGTTAAAGGATACGGCAGGCAGAAAGGGCATACCGAACTTTACAGGGGAGCCGAATATGTCGTAGATTTTATACCTAAAGTCAAAATAGAAGTCGTAGTTCCGGACGACAGGCTTGCAGTCGTGATAGAAGCGATTACAACAAGCGCAAAAACCGGCAGAATAGGAGATGGAAAGATATTCGTGTCGTCAGTCGAAGACGCCATAAGAATAAGAACAGGCGAAAGAGGCGACGAAGCTTTATAATAAATATAACAATTAATTTTAATTTTTTTGGAGGAGAAATGACCGAAAACGAAGTTTTGCAGTTAATTAAAGAGCAGGAGGTGCAGTTCATAGACGTTAAGTTTTGCGACCTTCTTGGAACATGGCAGCATTTTACGGTACCGGTAAGCGAAGTTTCAAAAGATACTTTTAAAGAAGGTTTGGGCTTTGACGGTTCCAGCATAAGAGGATGGCAGGCGATAGACGCATCCGATATGCTTATGATACCGGATCCTTCCACTGCCGTTATCGACAACTTTATAGAAGCAAAAACGCTGTCTTTGATATGCAACATAAAAGATCCGGTTACCGGAAAATTTTACGAAAGAGATCCCCGCAATATAGCCCAAAAAGCCGAAGAATACTTAAAATCTACCGGTATTGCGGATACGGCTTATTTCGGACCTGAAGCGGAATTTTTTATTTTCGACGACATAAGATACGATCAGACTTCTAACAGCGGATATTACTACATTGACTCAGAAGAAGGAACATGGAATACCGGCAGAGACGAAATGCCGAATCTCGGCCATAAACCCAGACATAAAGAGGGTTATTTCCCTGCTTCTCCTATAGACAGCCAAACCGATATAAGAAACGAGATGGCTCTTGAGCTTCAAAACGTAGGAATAAGGGTAGAAGCGGCGCATCATGAAGTGGCAACCGGCGGACAGGCTGAAATAGATATGAGATTTAATTCTTTAACCGCAATGGGCGATAATTTCATGTGGTTTAAATACATAATTAAAAACGTCGCAAAGAGATACGATAAGACGGCCACTTTTATGCCTAAACCGCTTTTCGGCGACAACGGATCGGGAATGCACGTCCACCAGTCGTTATGGAAAAACGGTCAGCCCCTTTTCCCCGGAAAAGGATATGCCGGACTTTCCGAAATGGCTATTTATTATATCGGCGGAATATTAAAGCACGCAAAGGCGTTATGCGCATTTACAAATCCTACGACAAATTCTTATAAAAGATTAGTACCGGGTTTTGAAGCGCCGGTTAATTTCGTTTACTCGTCCAGAAACAGAAGCGCCGCTATAAGAATTCCGATGTATTCCAATTCTCCTAAAGCAAAAAGAATAGAATACAGGACTCCGGATCCGACCGCAAACGGATATATTGCTTTTTCTGCGCTTCTTATGGCAGGATTAGACGGAATTAAAAATAAAATAAAACCGGGTAATCCCGTTGACAAAGACCTGTTTACTTTGTCTAAAAAAGAGCTTAAAAATATTCCTGTCGCTCCTGGTTCTCTCGAAGATGCGCTTAAAGAACTTGAAAAAGACCATAAATTTTTACTTGAAGGCGGAGTATTTACGGAAGATTTAATTAAGGCATGGATTGAACGCAAAATGGAAAACGACGTAAATCCAGTCCGTATGAGGCCGGTTCCTTACGAATTTGCATTGTATTACGACGTTTAATAGCTAAAATTATTATATTTTTATTAATTAATTAAGAGCGGCGGACATAAAATAAATTTTACGTCCGCCGCTCTTAATTAAAACGGAATATCGTCATCCTCGTTTAACTGGTTTGATGCCCCTCCGGTATTTGCGGTACCGCCGCCGTAAGAATTGCCGCCGTTTTGTCCTGCATAGCCGTAATCGTTTGCCGCCTGGCCGTAATCGGCATCTGCAGATTCGGCGCCGCCTCCGCCTTTCGCACCGAGCATAAGGATAGTGTTAGCGATGACCTCGCTAATATATCCTTTTGTTCCGTCCTGTTTATCGTAAGAACGGTTATTAATTCTTCCTTCTACGAAAACCTGCTTTCCCTTGCTAAGATAGTTTGCAAGAGTTTGAGCTATCTTTCCGAATACTACTATATTATGCCAGGTGGTTTTTTCCGTTTTATTGCCGGATTTATCGTTAAAATACTCCGATGTAGCAATGGAAAACTTTAAAATAGCCAAACCGTCGGGCGTGTACCGCAACTCAGGGTCTTTTCCAAGATTGCCTATAAGCATTACTTTGTTTAAACTCGCCATAAAACCTCCAAAATAAAATAGATTAATTGATAAAGTTAAAAAATTATATATCTATAAAAATTTTTACGTAATAAAGTTATGATAAATTAAGTAAAACAATTTGGCAAGTTAAATTTATGTTAAATTTTTGTTTCGTTTATGTTAAATTTATGTTACGTTTCGGTTACAATTTTATATTAAGTTATATAATAAATTAATAAATTTTGACTTTTTTTTATACAATGATATAATTATTTATATAAAACAAAAATAGGATTTTTAAAATAAAATTTTATAGCTATGAAAACTTTCGCATCGGTAAAAAACAATAACGGGGCTTCGCTTCTTGAGGTAATGATAGCAATGGTTATACTTACCGTCGGGTTTCTTGGAGTAATGGCTCTTGCTATCGCGCTTACCAACAACAATGCTACCGCAGGCAAGATAAATACCGCTACTGCTATAGCGCAGGCGGAGGTAAGCCAGCTTAATTATATCGGAGAAACGGAAGGGCCGGCGAATTTAGAAGCTGATTTTGCCACCTACCTGCCGTCTCCTTCTTACGGCGCTACCCAAATTTCTGCAAACTGCCCGAGCAGTTTTAACGGAAGCATATGTTATGAATACGAAATAAGCCCTCAGGATGCGCCGCAGTCAGGAAGCCCTGCGGAAAACGTAGATAATGGAGTAACATTGCCTTATACAGTAATGTTTATATTAAATCAAAACACCGCTCAAACCTCTTCGGAAGTCATAAATGCGGTGGTGGAAGTATGCTGGCAGGACGGCGGATTGGTATGCAGGTTAGACGGCGGCGGGCAGTACGCTCAGCACGTGATTGAAATGAACGACGTAATTTCATAGAAAATAAATATGAACAAAAAAAATATCAAAAATTCTTTTAAAATATTAAATAACGAAAAAGGGCTGACGCTTGTCGAATTAATTATAGCGCTGGCTATTTCTGTTATAGTAGTAGCGGCTGCCGGTTTTATACTGCTTTCACAGTCCGGAGTCATACGGTTAAGCAGGTCTGTTTCGGCCGAACAGCAAAATCTTAACGTCGCATTTAATACCGTAAGATATTCTATCAGATCGGCCGGTTTCGACCAGGGGCAGCAAGTTTTTGTAGATAATCAAACTACTATCCTGCCTGTTTTAATTATTCCGTCCCAGACTTACGGAGGCGTTACTTATCCTTACGAAGTCGAAATTTCATATTTTCCGCCTCCTCAAACCAGCCCTTCGCTTATGAATCTCGGAGCCGGATGCACCATAAGCAATCCTACCGGAACTGAATTTCCGCTGTCTTCTTCATGCAATATATCTGATTTTCAAACTGGAGAAATCGTAAACATTTCTAATGCCGTGCCTTCAAATAATGCCGTTAAACAGATGTGCATTACCCATATAGACAGCGTAAACGGCCTGCTTCAATTTAATCACGGAGAAGACAGCAGCTGCGAGCAGATGAATCCAACGCCTCCTAATTTACCGTCAAGCGCAAGTATTTCGGTCGCCCTTCAGCCTTCCGGAGCGGAACAGTTTCTTTTTTACTGGGGTAACGGTTATAAATCGGTTAACGGCGCCTGTCCAAACGGCGGCAGTTTGGAAAATTTTTCAAACGGAGAGTGGTGCACGTACGGTTTTAATTATCCTTTCGATAAACCGGGGCATATTTACAAATGCGCCGTGCAGTCTCCTCCGGACATAGACGCTATGCCGGTATGCGAAGCAAACAGCACAGTTTCGCTTTCAAATTATATATATAATTTCAGCTTGACGCCTCTCGGCAATCCCAGCAAGAGTTTTTCGTCATTTCCGGCTTTGCCTTATACAGTCCAATATAAAGCCGTTTATAATACCTATATTTTAACTATTACCGGCGAATCCAGCGCCGCCCTGTCGGACTCTCCGGCATACAGCGTCGACGTTCCGTATAATTCCAGCGCAAACGGAGCCGGCGCAATAGGAAATGCCGGACAGACGGTAGGAAATAATATATTAAAGACGCTAAGCTCCAATATATTTTTAAGAAACGTTTATTACGGAAGTTAATCATGAATAAAAATATAAGCAAAAAATTAATTTTAAACAGCGACGGCATAGCGCTGGTAACGGTTATTCTGATAATAGCCATACTGGGAATTTTGGCTGCAGCGGCTATCGAAACGACCGGCTCGGATATTATGAACGCAGGCAATATTACGAGTTCAGAGCAGACGCTGAACGTATCTAATTCGGCGATGAATTTTGTTTTGTCGCAGTTAGGCACCGATGCCTTGCCTACTAATTTAAATATAGGTTTGCCTGCGTCAAACGTATGCTACTATTCAAACGGCGTAAATTCCGTTCAGGCATACGGCGGAACGCAGGGTACCTGCCCTCTGCTGTCGGCAGTCGATCCTAATTCGTTTTCGCTTGCGTCTATGAATTTTTCGGCTAACGTAGTCAATAACGCTAATTTCGGGTTTGAATATATAGGAACTTACGGGGCTTGTCCGGGCGGCTATAATATTACCCAATATAAATGCTATAACGGAGAAATCGAGGCAATAGCCGATAAAAACGTCGACGGACAGGTAATAGGACAGCCTGTTGAAGCCGGCATGTTTTTTACTTACGGACCGTTTCCTCAGCAGATAGGATATAATCAGCAATAGTTAAACAATAAGCAGAATAAATTAAAGAGGTTTATCTTTATGAAAAAAAATAATAAAATTGCATTTAAGTTGCAAATTATAACCGTTTTATCCGTTACAATATTACTTCTCGGCGGCTGTTTAAAAAATGCTTACGCTCTTTTGCAGATTAATACGCCGCAAATACTTATAATTTTAGATAATTCCCAGTCGATGGACGGAGATTTGAGCGGAGCGATAATGACCGGTTCGGGAACGGTAGCTGCCGATACTTCGTCGTCGAGCCCTACGAATTATACCGTGCCGACCGGTTTTACCGCACCGGAAACGGGAGCTGCGGCGGGAACATCCACTGAATATACCTATACCGCCGCTAACGGAACTTTGATAGACAATTCCGCAAGCCGATTAAATGTCGCAAAAGCCGCTATAATGGATGCGTATAACGAATGGAGCGGTTATGCGGAATTCGGTTTAATGGATTACGGGGTGCAAGGTGCGCCTTCCTTATATATTACTTGGGTTTACTATATGAGCGAAAGCAGCGGCAGCGATGTGTTTACTTTTGGAACTTCTTCAACGCCGCCCAGCGGATTAACAGCCTTAGCTAATCCGTGCTATCAGTCTTCCACAACTGCTTGCAACGATATAGAAAAATTATTAGGCTCAACTGCCGAAAGTGATCAATATCTCTACATACAAGATTCAAGCGACGAACCGGATATTAACGATGTGCTTTATGCTACATCTCGAAACAGATTGCCATCAAATTTTGTCACATATGATGGACCCAGTCCATCGACTCCATATCCGCCAAATTACAGTTTATCAAATTATAATAAAAATCAAATATCGGAAGCATATTCAAAAGGCACCGACGGTGTCGGCGCCTTTTCTACAAACCCGACAAACGCCGGTTATGTTCCTTATTCTCCGCAAGTCTGGTATTCCGAGCGGGGATTCGGATACGATAATAATGTTACGGGATCCGGAGATTTGGTAATTCCTATAGCGGCTTCCGGAACAAGCCAGCAGAGCGCATTCAGCACCTCTACGGCTCCTGAAACCAATGATCCTAATTCTAGTGAAATTAAAGCAGATGCGGTAAACGCACCTATGGCCGGAACTTTGGAATCGGCTTATAATTATTTAACCGGAGCGGGCGGTTTTCCGGCGCTTCCTTCTACAACCTGTCCGGCGCAGAAATATATAATATTTATAACGGACGGACTGCCTACTTACGGGCTTAACGGAAATTTATGGCCGCCGCTCGGCAGCGCCGCAGCAGCCGGCTACGGCGAAACGGCTGCGTTTAATCCAGACGGTTCTTTAAATACGACAAACGACAACGCTTTGCAGGAAACTATCAATGAAATTTCAACATTAAAATCAAAAGGAATAGATACTTACGTTATAGGAGTAGGCGCAGGAGTAGATCCTTCGTTAAATCCTCAGGCTGCTGCAACACTAACGGCTATGGCGGTTGCAGGCGGTACTAATTCATACTATCCGGCTACTTCAGCAGCACAAGTCGCTTCGGATTTAAGCATAATAATCAAAGGAATTATTATGTCCGGTTCTTACACTTCCCCTATAATACACGAAACTTCAGGCAGCAGCGGCTATATTTACTATTCCGATTTTAAAGCTTTAAATCAGCCTCTTTGGGGAGAAGGCAATATATTTTTGTTTGGAACGAATGCGCTGGGACAGCTAACAGGTCCGAACGGTTCCGCAATAGACGCAAACGGAAATATAATAACATCGGATTCATACTGGGATAACGGACTTGGAGCGGGAGGAGAGCTTCAGGCGGAAAATTCCAATAATAGATATATTTTTACAAGTTCTGTTGATTCCGCTACCGGCGCAACCCAAGTTGTTCCTTTCGGCGTATCTAACGATACGACTTTGGAAACAATGCTCGGCTTAACGACTTCAAATTATCCTTCCGTCTGTCCTTCTGCATCATCTGAATCTGCTTGTGCGGACGATATAATAAATTTTGTCTTAAATCCGTCGTCTGATGGATGGAAATTAGGAGCGGTATATCATTCAAATCCGGTTTTAATAACTGCGCCTGATTATACGTATTCCAGCACATCTTATCAGGCTTTTAAAACCGAATATGACGAAAGACAGCAAGTATTGGTTGCAGGCGCAAACGACGGAATGCTTCACGGATTCGATGCCGGAAGCTACGGCAGCGGACCCGGTTCTACGGCAAATACTTACGGATACGGAACGGGAGCCGAATTATTCGGATATATACCGCCGGACTTTTTTAATGCCATGGTATGTCCTTCGAATACTTCTTTGACGGTTTCAAAATTGGCATGCTGGTACGAACTGTCCCAGATTAATACCTCTCAGTTTAACGTAGAAAAATATTACCAGGACTTTGAGTTTGTTGACGGACCTCCATACGTCAGCGACGTGTTTTTTAATAATTTAAATAATCATAATTATCCGATAAATCAAAATTCGCTGCAGGATAGTTGGCATACAGTGCTGGTAGGCGGAGAAAGAAACGGAGGAGATTCATATTTTGCGCTTGGACTTACTAATCCAGCTAATTTAAAAAACGGTTACCCCGACCCTTTATGGGATTTTTCGGATTCTTCGGCTTCAGTAGATCCGATGGGGGCAACATGGTCGGAACCTATTATAAGCTACGTCTGTCTTCCAAACCCAGATAATACGGCTAATAACGGACTTTGCGGCAACGATCCCGACCCTGCTTCGCCGTTAGTAGCGCCTGAATTTTTGGCGACGTATGCGGCTTTCGTCGGAGGCGGCTATTCTGCTAACAATACCGCAGGTCAGGCGGTATATGCTCTTTACGCAGAGCCCAATCCTGTTAATACGGGAACGGCTTCAGCTCCTGATTACGTCGATGAACAGGAATTATGGAAATTCGATTCTGCAAACGATTCTAATATGAAGTATTCAATTCCTTCTGAAATAGCGCCTGTTACCGGTTCAAGTTTTAACCTTGAGGCTTTTTACGTTGGTGATTTAGGCGGACAAATGTGGGCTTTTAATATTCCTTACGGCGAAAATCCGTCGGATTGGACTGGATGCAGAGTTTTTGCGTCAAATCAGGCTTCTCCTAATCTTCTGCAAATATTTTATCCGCCGGCTATAGCTTACGGACAGAATAACGATTTATGGCTTTATTTCGGCACCGGAGACGAGGAAGATTTAAATAATATCAACAGTTCAAGGTCTAACGAATTTATAGCGATTAATACGGCAGAAACTCAAGGCGTCGGTGAATGCGTAGGGACGCCCCCTCATAATACGCCGTATAATGAAAGCAATCTGACTTGGACGGATCCGACTTCTACCGGTTATACGCCTCCAAGCACAAGCGACGGCTGGTATATAACTTTAAACGGACAGGGCGAAAAATTAGCCGGCCCGCCTACCGTTTACGATGGAATAGTTTATTTTACGACTTATATTCCTCCTGCACAGGGAACTTGCGGCTACGGAACTCCAAAATTATATGCGGTAAACTATTTAACAGGTGCCGGAGAAATCAGCACTTCCGCAAACGGAACGGTGTCTAGCATAGGAACCGGCGGAACTTCCCAGTCGGGAACGTTAAACGGAAGCGGAGTGCCTTCCGCGCCTATAATTACAGCTAACGGCAGTTTAATAGTAACTACTTCAAATGCTTCTACGTCAAATACCGGCTCGACTACCGGAGGAGGATTTACTAATTTGCCGGTTCCATCGCCGCCTTCTAAATTAACTCCTACTTCATGGTTTCAGCTGCCGTGAAGTACACAATATAGCAATGGAAGGAATGCTTGGGAAAGTATAGTTTTTTTAAAAGTTTATACTGCTGGATTATTATTTCGTTTTCGACCGTAATACTTGGCATGTTTGCGGTTTTAAGTTCGTATTTCGGCGAAAAAAATCCACAAATCATTGCAAAATTATGGGCAAAATTAATATTAAGAGCCTGCTTTATAAAAGTAAACATAAAGGGAGCGGAAAACATATCCCCGCAAAAGTCTTACATTATTACGCCTAATCATCAGAGTTATTTCGATATATTCGTTTTGCTTGCATCGCTCGATTTAAATTTTAAATTCATTGCAAAAGCATCGCTTTTTAAAATACCTTTCCTCGGCTGGGCAATGAAAAGACTCGGCTATATCCCCATAGACAGGGAAAACTTAAGAAGCGCGCTAAAAAGCGTTAAAAAATCGACGGAACTTATTAAAAATAAAACTTCCATAGTCATTTTTCCGGAAGGCACAAGATCATTAGACGGAAAACTTTTAAGTTTTAAAAAAGGCGGGCTTAATATGTTTTTGAAACAGGGCGGCATAACGGTCCTGCCTGTTGCAATTAAAGGTACCGTAAATATTTTAAGAAAAAACAGTTTTGCCGTCCACCCCGGAAAAAAAGTTGAACTACACATTTTAAAGCCTATGGAAGTATCAGAAAAGAATAAGGGTTTAACGTCCGGTAAAGAAGACGGCATAATCAAAACGATAGAAGACGAAATACGAGAGGTCTTGAATAAAAAAGCATCAGATGATAAAATTAACACAGTTATCAAAAAAGATCAAAATAAAATAAAAAAATAAAAATAAATGCCCAAGTTATTAAAAGCCATACCTCTCGGCGGACTCGGCGAAATCGGCCTCAATATGATGGTTTACGAGACCGAAAAAGACATTATCATAGTCGATTCCGGAATCATGTTTCCGGAAGATTATATGCTGGGAATAGATATGGTTATTCCCGATATAAGGTATTTATACGATAACGAAAAGAAAAATAAAATTAGAGGTATAGTTCTTACGCACGGGCATGAAGACCATATAGGCGCAATTCCATACGTGCTGAGAGAATTAAATATTCCTATATTTGGCACGCCTTTTACGCTTGGTGTGCTTGAAGAAAAGCTAAAAGAACACGACCTTCCTTTTAAAGTATCCCTGTTTACTGTTAAAACCGGAAATACTATTACGTTAGGCGATTTTGAAATTGAATTTATAAGAGTAGCCCATTCGATAATCGACGGCGCCAGCCTTGCTATCAAAACACCAGTCGGAACGATAATACATACAGGAGATTTTAAACTCGACCAGACGCTCGAAAAAGATGCCGCAACAGATATTAACAGGCTTGCATATTATGGAGATAAAGGAGTATTGGCTTTATTTTCGGATTCTACCAATATAGAAAAAGAAGGGTTTACCATATCCGAAAACGATATTAAAAAGACCTTCAGAAATATTTTTAGGGATAACGAAACAAGAATAATAGTTGCTCTTTTTGCTTCTAATATTCACAGAATTTCGGAACTTCTTTCGCTTGCGGTCGAATTTAATAAAAAGGTTATATTCAGCGGAAGAAGCCTTATGACGTACACTAAGGTAGCCAGAAAGTTAGGCTATTTAAGCATTCCCGAAGAAATTTTAATAGACGAAGAAACCATAAGCTATTATAAACCGGAAGAGCTTTTAATACTTACTACCGGTACTCAAGGCGAAGCGATGTCTGCGCTGTCAAGGATTTCCGTCGACGACCATAAATATGTAAAAATAAGGCCTAACGACCTTGTTTTAATGTCTTCTAAGTTTATTCCGGGAAACGAAAAAGCAATATCCAAAATAATAAACAATCTTTATAAAAGAGGAGCGGAAGTCTATTACGAAAATATATCCGAAATTCATGTATCCGGACACGCCAGCAAAGAAGAGCTTAAATTTATGATAAATATAGTTAAGCCGAAATATTTCATTCCCGTTCACGGAGAGTTAAAACATTTGTATCAACATAAAAAACTTGCCGTTAATTCAGGAATTCCTGCTGAAAATGTTTTTGTCCTCGAAAATGGAAACAGCCTTAAATTTAACGGAGAATCCGAATGCGTCAGGGATGCTGACGTTTACGCCGGCAGAATTTTCGTGGACGGCAAAGGAATAGGAGACGTCGGCGCCCATACCCTTAAAGAGCGGGCGCACCTTTCCGAAAACGGCATGATTATAGTCCAGCTTGTAGTGGATTCCAAAACGTCGAATATAATTTCCGGCCCCGATATTGTTTCAAAAGGATTTGTTTTTGAAGATTATTTTAAGGAGTTAAACGAAATTCTTCACAAATTAGTAATGAACGTTATTGAAGAAAATCAAAAAAAAGAAAAAGAAAATATAGACTGGGTAAAGGTTAAAGACGATATAAGAAGGGCATTAAAAAAATATTTAAATAAAAATATCGACAGGCATCCATTTATCTTCCCGATGATCACCGAGATTTAATTTATCATGGAATAAATATTTTGAATAAATATTTCCGTTTTAATATGGTATAATCTATTTAAAAGTTAATAATTATATTTAATAATTACTAAAGATAATTATTAAATATTCCGTTTAATAAATAGATAACTTACGGAGGTGATAAAAAATGGCATGCGCATCCAAAAAAACCGCTTCTACATCTAAAAGCAAACCGGCAAAATCAAAAAGCAAATAATCTAACTTTTGCGGTTTTTGCTTTGAAGCAGTACTACGAATACCGGCAATACGTTTTTAATTATATAAAATAAATTAAAACGTATTGCCGTTTTTATTATTAATCGTTATCTTCTCCATTGTCATCGGTTTTGCTTTTTTCTCTGCGCTCTTTTGTTTTTGCGATTCTGTCGTCTATTCTTTTGACGAAACCGTTAAAAACTCCTTCGATAGCAAATATAAATTCTTTATTAGCATTGCCGAGATGCTCTACGACTTCGACCGGAATTCTGTCATAAATTCCATCTACAATTTTATGCCTGAATTCGGATCTTTTTTCCCAGAAAGATTTATCGTCTTTTGAAAGCATTTTAACCTCCTTATTTCTATACGTTTAATTATCCTTATATGAATATTATAAACCTAATCGGATTAAAATTCAAATTAAACGTATTTTTTGCCTATTTCGTAGCCTAATTTTTCGGAAATCTTATTGCTTGCTTCGACGGTTAGCGGAATAAACAGATTTTTGAGCCTTTCCGGCGTAGTTCTTATTACCGGAGCGGAAATAGATATTCCGCCTATGATATGCGTGGTATAATCTCTCAACGGAGCGCCGATGCAGATAATGCCTTCGTCAAGCTCTTCGTTGTCTATGGCGTAACCCTGAGCTTTTACTTTTTCTAATTCTTTGAACAGTTTTTCTTTATCGGTGATAGTATTTTTCGTAAAAGATTTAAGTTTTTCGGGTAAAATTTTTTCAATATTTTCTCTCGACTCAAAAGCTATTTGACATTTGCCTATGGCCGAAGCGTAAACCGGAAGCATATTGCCTACCCTTGATGCTACCCTTAAAACCTGGTCTGCTTCGACTATATCGAGATAAATAAGATTTTTTTCCCTGATTACCCCTACGTAAGCAGATTCTTTTATTTTGTCGACCAATTCTTTCAGTACAGGTTTTGCGATACTCAAAAGCCTTAGGTGATTAATGAACGATTGTCCTAACTCTAAACTCTTAAGACCTAAACGGTAATTTTCCGTGAACGGGTCCTGCTCTATATAGCCCATGTATTCTAACGTAGCCAGTAGCCTGAAAATTTTATTTTTATGAAGTTTTAGAATTTTACTAAGTTCGCTTACCCCGAGTTCGGATTTATCACCTTTAAACGCTTCCAGTAAATCTAAAGAGTTTAAAACCGTTTTAATAAGATAATTTGTTTTATCCTTTTTTTTAGCCGGTTTTTCCGAATCTTTTTTATTTTTATTAAGCATTTTGCACCTTTAATCTTTTTAATAAATTTTATTAAGTTAAACTTGAAATTAATTTTACATAAATAAAAAATAAAATGCAATTTTAAAATATATATCGAAGAAATAATTTAAAAATTTAATGTATAATTAATATAGGTAATTATTTTTTCCGATATAAAGTATAATAATCGGACGGAATTGAATTAAAAAATAAATGATAATTAATTAAAAATGAATGCTATCAGGCTTTATCGCAAATTAGAATCCGACGATTTTATGCAGTGTTTCATATGCGCCCATAAATGCAAAATTAAAAAAGGCATGACCGGCGTCTGCAAAACCATCGCAAATGTGGACGGCATTCTATACAGCATAAATTACGGCATAATAGTGGCAAAGAGCGTCGATCCTGTAGAAAAAAAGCCGCTTTTTCATTTTCTTCCGGGCACGGGTTCGTATTCTATCGCTTCTCCCGGATGCAATTTCAGGTGCTTAGGCTGTCAAAATGCCGATATATCACAAACATACAGGGACGAAAATTTTGAGTCTTATCTCGGATATTTTAATAGCCTGCAAAAGACGCCGCCGGAAGACGTCGTAGAAAACGCATTAAAAGCTAACTGCAAATCGATTTCGTACACTTATACAGACCCCGCAGTTTTCTTCGATTACAGTTTAGACGTTATGGATATTGCCCATAAAAAAGGATTAAAAAATATTTTCGTTACCAACGGATATTATACGGAAGAATCGATAAACGCAGCAAAAGGGCTTTTAGATGCGGCAAACGTCGATATTAAATTTTTTAACGATACGAGCTACAGGAGAATATGCGGCGGAAGGCTTGAGCCGGTGCTTAAATCCGTTGAACTGTTTCATAAAAACGGCGTGCATTTGGAACTGACCACTCTTTTAATAGACGAATACAACAACAACGACGAAGAAATAAAAAAAATAGCCGATTTTATAGTTTCGGTAGATAAAAATCTGCCGTGGCATATTTCAAGATTTTTTCCGTTATATAAGATGCAGGACGGACGCGTAACCGAGGAAAAAACGATAATAAATGCTTATAACATCGGCAAGGCTGCCGGACTTAACTATATTTATGCCGGTAATATACGTCTGGACGGCTATGAGGATACGTCTTGCCCTTCCTGCGGGAAACTTTTAATAAAGAGGCGGGGATATAACGTTCTGGAAAATAACGTGATTAAAGGGGCGGGCGCAGTTGAAGCAGACGGGACAGGTGAAGGAAAATGTAAATTCTGCGGATATAAAATTTACGGCGTGTTTTAGCTAATATTACCGTGAAATTCTCCTTCCTAAAGAACGGACAGTTCTCTATAAGTTTTTAATGTAAAATCGGTATTAGCAAAATTTTCTTGAATTAAAGTGCCGCAATATTATATAATCTATTATGCAAGTATTATTAAGCTATTCATTCCGAAAAATTTCAATTGGGGGATCGTCTAGCGGCAGGACCTGGGACTCTGACTCCCATTACGGAGGTTCGAATCCTTCTCCCCCAGCCATCAATAAAGAATTCAATTGCATTAATATTACAGGTCTAAAATTATTATAAAAAATTTAACTAATACGTATTTAGAATGCAATAAAGGTAAGTAATAAAGCTGCAAACTGACAAGAATAGACGTTATTTCTTCAGATATTCGATTATTTCTATCATGACGCCGTCGGGGTCGTTAAGAAAGGCGATTTTCATGCTTTTATCCATAGAATAGAACGGTTCTCTCGAAAAGACTATGCCGGCTTCTTTTATTTTTTTTGCGTCTTCGTCTATGTTTTCAGATTTAAATGCAAGATGAGCAAAAGAGTTTTCGCAGTCGTTATAAGGTTTCGGGTTGTCATCCGCTATGAGTTCGATTTCAAAGTCCGTGTTCGCGCTTTTGAGAAAAACTAAAGTCGTTTTATGAGCTTCTATGTATCTTTTTTCCCTGACGGAAAATCCGAAAACTTTTACGTAAAAATCAATCGCCTTATTAAGGTCGCGTGTTCTTATAGCAGAATGTATCAGTTTCATATTCTTATTATAATTTATATACTTTCTATTTTCAACGTAATTTCTTATAATGCGTAATTTCTTGCAGCCTTGATAAAAATCTTCACAAATAAAACCTTAAGTGCTATAATAAATAAAATTAAATTTAAACGGGGGTAAATTTATGAAAAGTTTCAAGCTGTTAGCAGTTTCGGCATTTGTTTCTTTTTTTGCAATATCATTTTTTTCCGGAATATCATATGCAAGGCATTATTACTGTCCGCTCGGATATTCGTTTAATCCAAAGTTACAACTTTGCGTAGGTAAAGGCAAATTAAAAGGATATGATGCATTGCCTGCAACTAAAATTAATAAATTTGAAGGTAAACATCATATATATATCTGTCCCGATAAATATACTTACGATAAAAAATTGCAGTTATGTATTGGCGAAGGTACTTTAAAGGGCAGTACCGCGCAGCCGACGGTTAAAACTTTAAAACCTGCCTTAAAGGTTTCGGAAAAAATAAATAAAAAAGCTAAATCGGTAAAACAGTAAATAAAAAGTAACAAAAAAACAAAATAAAAACTCGCGTATTATAAATTATTATGAATATTGCCGTAATATTAAGGTCAAGGGAAATGTACGATATTTTAAAGCCTTTCCTTGCCGGACATAATGTGCGGCATTATTCAAATAAAGAAGACTTTTTAATCTGGATTAAAGAGTCGAATTGCGCTAAAGACGCAGAAAACTTGGCTTTAATAGTTAATGCGGGAATTCCGATAGGAGAAGACGTTTTGTCTTTTCCGAACATAAAAGCAATTCAGCAGTTCGGTATAGGATATGAAAACGTCGATATAAATTATGCGTCTAAGAAAGGCATTTTAGTGTTTAACGCACCGACGACGGGCACTTTTAACGCCGTATCGGTTGCGGAATTATCGCTGTTTTTTATTTTAGCCTTGGCTCGGGATTACAACGGATGCGTCGATTCTATAAATCACGCTATTGCAAACCGTCCTATGGGCAGCAGTATTACTAATAAAAAGTTTGTAATAGTCGGATTGGGCGGAATAGGGCAGGAATTAATAAAGATTTTAAAACCTTTTAATCCTGAAATTTACGGTTTGAAGCATAGCAAACCCGATGCCGGCTATGCGGAAAAACTCGGCATTAAGTTTGCCGGTACCGTCGACGAAGATTTCAAAAAAATTTTACCGTCGGCCGATTACGTTATACTTGCCGTTCCGCTTGAAAAAAATACGGAAAATTTAATCAACGGCGAAACCGTAGATTTGATGAAAAAAGGCGCATGTATCGTTAATGTAGGAAGGGCAGGATTAATAAACAAAGATTCCTTGATAAAAGGCTTAAAAAGCGGAAAGATTAAAGGGGCGGGTCTTGACGTATTTTGGGAAGAGCCGGTCCATATAAGCGACGAAATTTTTCATTTTAACGTTATCGCTACTCCCCATATAGGCGGAGCGACTTTTGAATCTATTGAGGATATTTCGCGCATATGCGCCCAAAATATAAACAGGTGGATAGATAACGGAGATTTAACTAACTGCGTAAATAAAGATTTGTTATAAAAAGAGGACTGCTATTATGGATTATAAAGACACGCTGAATCTTCCGAAAACCGATTTTCCGATGAAAGCTAATTTAAAAGCTACGGAAGAAAAATTCCTTAAAGAATGGGAGGAAAGCGGACTTTATAAGAACATAACGGAGAAAACCAAAGGCAGTCATAAAACTTTTATCCTTCACGACGGACCGCCTTACGCAAACGGACACATTCATCTTGGAACGGCTTTAAATAAAATATTAAAGGATATTATAGTCAGGTTCAAACAGATGTCCGGTTACCATACCCCTTTTATTCCGGGCTGGGACTGTCACGGGCTGCCTATAGAACACAACGTTGATAAAACTTTAAAATCTAAAGACTCTATCTCGAAAAGCGAAAAAAGGAAACTTTGCAGAGAGTATGCGGCAAAGTTTGTGGATATTCAGAAGCAGGAGTTTAAAAGGCTGGGAAGCATAGGAAGGTACGACGACCCTTACCTGACTATGAATTATGCCTATGAAGCAAATACGGTCAGAAAACTAGCGGATTTTATAAAAAACGGCGGGCTTTACAGGGCAAACAAACCTATATACTGGTGTTCGTCCTGCAAAACCGCTCTTGCGGAAGCCGAAGTCGAATATGCAGAAAAATCTTCGCCGTCTATTTTCGTGAAGTTCAGGATTAATTCCGACATTTCCGAAATATTGGACGGCTCTAAAACTGGCGGTAAAGACGTTTTTGCGGTAATATGGACTACCACTCCTTGGACGCTGCCTTCTAATCTTGCTATATCTTTACACCCGGATTTTGAATATGTTTTCGTCGATAAAGGCGATGAAATTTTTATCCTCGAAGAAAGCCTCGCCGAAGAATTAATGAAAAAATTCGGCTGCGGCGATTTTAAAATTTTAGCCAAAACCAACGGCAAGAATCTGGAAAATAAAAAAGCAAGGCATCCTTTTATAGACAGGGATTCGCTCTTGATACTCGGCACGCACGTTAAAAAAGACGCCGGAACGGGTTTAGTGCATACTGCGCCGGGCCACGGAGACGACGACTATGCCGTAGGGCTTAAGTATAACCTTCCGGCTTATGCCCCTATAAATAACGAGGGCAGGTTTTTAAGCGAAATTGAAACGTTCGCGGGAATGCACGTATTTGAATCCAATCCGCATGTTATAGAAAAACTTAAAGAAGTCGGAGCGTTAGTTCTGGAAGAAAAAATAGATCATTCCTATCCTCACTGCTGGAGATGCAAAAAACCGGTAATTTTAAGATCGACAAAACAGTGGTTTGTTTCTATGGAAATAAACGATTTAAGAAACAAGTCGCTGGAGGAGATAGAAAAAGTAAAGTGGATACCGAAATGGGGCATAGACAGAATTTCGGGCATGCTTGAAACAAGACCCGACTGGTGCGTTTCGAGGCAGAGATCGTGGGGTGTGCCTATAACCGCATTTTACTGCAAAAATTGCGGAGAAGCCTACATAGATTATGACCTTACGCTTAAAATAGCCGAAGAATTCGATAAATACGGCGCCGACGCGTGGTTTGACAAGCCTGCCGAATATTTTATAAATTTAAGCGAAAAAGAAGTAAAATGCGAAAAATGCGGTTCAAAAGATTTTGAAAAAGAAGAGGATATTTTAGACGTCTGGTTTGACAGCGGCGTCAGCTATTACTGCGTTCTTAAAAACGACGAAGAGGTTAAAGCTTACGGATTTCCGGCAGATTTATATCTTGAAGGGTCCGACCAGCACAGGGGATGGTTTCACTCAAGCCTTTTAATAGGGGTTGGAACCGATGACGGAGCTCCCTATAAAACGGTTCTGACCCACGGTTTCGTCGTCGACAGTTCGGGGAAAAAAATGTCTAAGTCACTTGGCAACGTCATGAGTCCCGATGAAATAATCAATAAATACGGCGCCGATATTTTAAGATTATGGGCGGCATCTGAAGATTATAAAAACGATATGAGAATATCGCAGGAAATAATACTCAGGCTTTCCGAAGGATACAGGAAGATAAGGAATACAATGCGTTTTATGCTGGGTAATTTATACGATTTTCAAGAAACAGAAAATTCCGTAAAATATGAAAATTTATCGGAATTGGATAAATATGCTTTACACAGGATTACCCTTATTTCGCAGGATATTTTCAGGTATTACGAAAATTACGATTTTCATCTCGTTTATCAGGGTATTTATAAATTTCTTATAGAGTTTTCATCTTTTTATTTAGATATAGTAAAAGATATGATGTATGTCGAAGGAAAAAACTCATTAAAGAGGCGTTCCGTTCAAACCGTGTTAAATTATACTTTGAACGTGTTTATTAAATTCCTTGCGCCTATTATACCTTTTACCGCTTCGGAAACCTGGGGATCTTTTAAAAAGCCTTTAAAACCGGAAAGTTTATTTTTTGAAAATTTTGACGAACCCGACGAAAATTTACAAAATTTCGATATCGAAGAAAAGTTCGATAAATTAATAGAAATCAGAAATATAGTTTTATCCGCTTTGGAAAAGGAAAGAGATAAAAAAGTTATCGGAAGTTCTTTAGAGGCGAAGATTGTTTTGAAGACAAGCAGCGAAGACTATGATATGCTTAGTAAAATCAGTGCAGAAGAATTGAAAGACCTGTTTATAGTATCGGGAATAGTCCTGCAAAAAAAGGAATCTACCGAAGCCGATATAACGGAAGCCGAAGTCGAAAAAGCGGACGGCGAAAAATGCGCAAGGTGCTGGAAGTACGATGCTACGGTCGGAACTTACGACGATTATCCTGATATTTGCGGAAGATGCCATAGCGTAGTTTCGGAAATAATGAAGGAAAAGGCATGAATTGTGAAGAGGACAGAATTTAATTCTGTCCCCATACCATAACATAGATAGCTGTTTGCAAAAAAATAATCTGACGCCTTTTTTGGCATTTTGCCGGTGAATTGGTCATCGGAGCATATCTTTTATAGTAAAAGTATATAGTAAAAGATGTAAGCAATCCTTTCTTGTATCTTGTAAAATAGTAATATACGAGATTGCTTCGCTTTGCTCGCAATGACTGTTGATTACAAAAATAGTTGACTTTTCCGCAGTAAACGGTCGAACATTTTAGAGGAAATATATTATGAGAAAGCAGATAATTGCCGCAAATTTTAAAATGAATAAGACTGAGGAAGATATTAAGAAGTATTTTGCCGTTTTTCTCGACCTCATTAACGGATTGAAAAATAATTCTAATTTAAGCGGTTTGGATTCCGACCTTATATTTGCTCCACCTTTTACTTCCCTTGCCGAAACTTATAAAATTATTAAGCCTTGCCGTGATTTTATAAAACTGTCCTCGCAAAACGTTTATTACGAAAAAAGCGGAGCATATACCGGAGAAATTTCCATAGATATGCTGGCATCTTGCGGATGCGGATATACTATTATAGGACATAGCGAAAGAAGAAACATATTTAATGAAAGCGATGAATTAATAGGAAAAAAAGTAGAAGCGGTTTATAAAGACGGAAGACTGTCGCCTATATTATGCGTAGGGGAAAACTTAGAAGTAAGAAAGAACGGCGGCCAGGAAAAATTCGTAGAAGATCAGTTATCGGCAGCATTAAGATACGTTAAGGGAACTAATATAAAATCTTTAATAGTCGCCTATGAACCGGTATGGGCTATCGGCACGGGAATGCCTATAAAAGCCGAAGACGGCGAATCCATGCACCGTTTTATTTACGATTATTTGAAGTCGGGTTATTCTATAGGCGAAATAAGGGTTATATACGGCGGCAGCGTAACCGAAAAAAACATCCGGGAGCTTATGGCAAAGCCGAATATCGACGGCGTATTGGTAGGCGGGGCTAGTTTAGACCCGCAAAGTTTTTACAATATATTTAAAATGGCATCAAATATTAATTAAAAGGAAAAGGTGTCAGATTAATTTTTTTATTTTTAGTGAACCACCCCGTCGGCCTTTGGCCGACTCCACTCCTTATTAAGGAGGGGAGCTAAGGGGAAAATTAATCTGACACCTTTTCCGATAAAAACGGAGGTAAAAATTATGAAATACGTTATTCAGGCGTCAAACGGAACTATTAATCCCGGTCTTTTAATGAGCGTAATTAAAAATACAAGCGCTATAAGCGAAACTGAAGAAATAAACGTCGTAGTTATAGGTCCGGCCGTAGTCGCCCTTCTGCATCATTCTCAGCTCAAGGAGCAGTTGAGAGCCGTATTGAACGACAAAGTTAATATTTATGTTTGCCGCAACGCTATGAATATGTTTGAACTTAAAGACGGCGACATACCGGATTACGCAAAAATAGTGCCTGCGGGCGTAGAAAAAATCGGAAAACTTTCAAAAGAAGGATGCGTTTACATAGCACTTTAATTAATATATATTAATATAAATGAGCCAATTAGTCCAGCCGCCTAAAGGAACAAAGGATTTTCTTCCCGAAGAGATGATTTTAAGAAGAAGGGTTATCGAAACCATACGGGAATGCTTTACTCTTTACGGTTTTGTAGAAATAGATTCGCCGGTGTTTGAATATTTCGAACTTCTTTCCCGTAAATGCGGAAGCGAAGTGGAAAAAGAGATTTACGTTTTTGAGGATAAGGCTAAGCGCAAACTGGGGTTAAGGTTTGAATTTACTTCTCCTTTAGGGCGGTATTACGCGACAAACGCCGAAAAGCTTACAAAGCCTTTTAAAAGATACATAATAGGTAAAGTTTACAGGTACGAAAATACCCAGGCGGGAAGATACAGGGAATTTTATCAGGCGGATGCCGATATAATAGGCTCGTATTCTATGAACGTCGAGAGCGAGCTTATAGATCTTGCGGTTTTTACACTTGAAAAGCTGAGCATTGGAAGCTATGAAATAGTTATAAACAACAGGAAAATACTCGACGGTATCATTAACGCGGCAGGTATAGACGAAAGCAAAAAAGATGCGGCATTAAGGGCTTTAGACAAAACGGCTAAAATAGGAGAAGCCGGCGTTATTAAAGAATTGCAGGAAAACGGTATAAGCGAAGAAAATTACCGTTCGTTTATGCGTATTATCGATTTAGACTATGAAAATGAGACAAACGATAACGCAAAAAAACTTTCTATTTTAAAAGAGCGCATTATAGCGGAATTAAAGGACGAATCCGTTAAACAAAGAACAGTAGAAGGCATAGACGAGCTTTCTTTGATTATTGAAAGCGGGCGTAAAACTGCAGCTGTCTCAGAAACCGCCGAATTGCCAAGCGAGGACTTTATAAAATTTGACCCTCTTTTAGTCAGAGGGTTAGGTTATTATACTGGACCCATTTTTGAGATAAAATCGAAAGACGTCGCTATCGGCAGTTTTGCCGCCGGAGGACGATACGATAATCTTGTAGAGCTTTACGGCGCCCGCCCCGAAGGCGCCTGCGGGATATCCTTCGGAGTGGAAAGAATAATAGACATAATAACGCAAAAAAATGTGGATGTCCTTCAGTACGTTTCTGCGCCGGTAAAAATATACATAGTTTATTTAACCGAAAAAGAAAAGCCGTTTGCGTATAAAACAGCAAAAATTCTTCGCTCAAACGGAATAAACACCGAAATTTGCGTTTCTTCAGAACCCAACATAGGCAAAGAGATAAAATATGCCGATAAGAAAAAAATAGAATATGTTGCCATAATAGGCGAAAGAGAAGCCGCCGAACAAAAACTTACCTTAAAAAATATCAAAACTAGGGAAGAAAAAACCGTTTCTGCAGAAAAAGCTGCCGAATTAATCACAAAAAAACAATAATTTTAATAGCATATCCATATGCAACATGCCTTAATAAGCGATTATCAAAGATACTAAAGAAATTTATTGTAAAATTTGTTTAAATATATAAAAAATAAAATTAATTGAATTAATTAAAATTTAATTTATATGGAAACATTACAGGTTAAAAATATTGGACCTATTGATAATGCAAACATTGATTTTGGAGATTTAACAATATTTGTAGGTCCGCAGGCGACAGGTAAAAGTTTATTATTGCAACTCATTGACCTTATACACAGTTCGGGTTATATCAAAAAAGATTTAGAAATATGGGGTTATGGATGGAAAGATATTAAAAAAGAGTTTTATTCTTTATACTTCGGCGGAGGCATGCAAAATGCTTTTGGTGAAAAAAGCGAAGTTATATTTAATGACAAACCTTATAATTTGGAACAAGAAATAAAAAAATCTAGAGAGCGCAAATTTAGTCATTTTTATATTCCGGCGCAGAGAGTTATGATTATGGACCAGGGTTGGGCAAGACCTTTTTCAGGATTTGACCATTCATATCCGCATGTATTAAAGCAATTCAGCGAAATTATAAGGCTTGAATTAGATAACTGGTCTGCAAGAAATAAGATTCTATTTCCTCAGCAGAATAAATTAAGAAAAGAACTAAGAGGAATCATACAAAAAAATATTTTTAGACAAGGCGAAATAATTTTTAAAACAGTATCAGGAAGGAAACAATTAGTCATGTCTTTAAAAGACAATATAGAACTTTCAGTTGGAGGGTGGTCTGCCGGACAAAAAGAATTTGCACCTTTATTGTTTGGACTGTATTGGGCTTTACCGTCTGGTAAAGTGCAAAGGAGAGACCATGTTAAATATATTACTATCGAAGAACCGGAAATGGGATTGCATCCAAGCGCAATTTTAGATGTTATGCTGCTTATTTTTGAATTATTGCTTAGAGGTTATAAAATTACAATTTCTACTCATTCAAATACTATTTTAGAATTAATGTGGGGAATTTCTGAAATTAAAAAAAATAAAAACAGTATAAAAAAAAACGAAGCAGAGGAAAAGTTTTTAAATCTTTTTAGTATAAATTCAAAAAATAAGGATATTATTAATTTTGCAAAAGAAATTCTTTCTAAAACTTATAAAATTTATTATTTCGATAATGAAAATTTAGGTGTTCAAACGAAAGACATTACTTCCCTTGATTTAGAGGAGAAATCTAACTGGGGTGGAATTGCGGAATTTAGTGGAAAAGTTGCCGACATAGTGGGTTCTATTTATGGAGATAAATAAGGAAATAAATAAGTTTAAAGCACATTCGTTTTTATCAAAGTGCTTTAAAGATGGACTTGATGGTATAGAAAAGCAACATAAAGAAAATTATATTAAATTAAAAAGCGGTAAAAGAAAACAGCATATTTTAGGAAGTATTAATATAGATTTTTGTTATGAAAAAACCTATCCTAATCAAAATAGATGGGATTATATAATTTTTTTAGATATAAAGAATTATTCTTCGTGCCAATGTATTGAAATTCACCCAGCCAAAAGCGAAGCAGTAAGCCTTATAGAAAAGAAGCTTAACTGGTTAAAGGATTTAATAAAAAGTTTGAACGGCAATATCAAAAAAGACTACTGCTTTATATGGATTGCTACAAACGGAATTCATATACCAAAAGGAACGCCTCAATACCGCAAACTTCAGACATTGGGAATAAAATTGACGAAGAAGTTTGAAATTTAATTAAATTGAATTAATCTTATGAAGCGCATAAAAGAAATGCAGGTATTTGACAAGCCTCGTGAAAAAATGAACAAGAAAGGTTCCAGAGCACTTTCGGATATCGAACTGCTTGCAGTATTATTGGGAAGCGGCATAAAAGGAAAAGACGTTTTTAATTTAGCCGGAGATATTTTAAAAATTGCACGATCGGATTTTAATTCCTTGAATATCGACAATCTCACAAAAATAGATGGCATAGGATTGGCAAAAGCCACTCAAATATCGGCGGCTATAGAATTTTCTAGAAGATTTTTAATAAAAGAAGAAGTAAAAATAATGTCATCCGATGATATTTTAAAATTAACCGACGATTTAAAAAGTAAAAAACAGGAATATTTTATAGTTATAACTCTTGACGGGGCACACAATCTTATACAGAAAAGAGTTGTTTTTATAGGAACGCTTAACAGAACGCTTATCCATCCTAGGGAAATATTTGCCGATGCCCTGACTGATAGAGCAGCAGATATAATTTTAGTCCATAACCATCCATCTGGAAGTCTTGAGCCAAGCAAAGAAGATTTAAACGTTACAAAACAACTTGAAGATGCAGGCAAAATACTTGGCATTAATATTTTAGATCATATAATAGTATCTAAGTCGGGTTATTATAGTTTTCAAGAAAATAAAATGCTTAACTCTATAGATGTTTTAAAAAAATGGGAAAATAACAATATTAATAAATTAAAAAAAATAAATAAAAACACGGCGCCTAAAAAATTAATTGAAGAAATTTCCGAGGATTTATTGAATTGTTTTGAAAATATAAAGCTTATAGATAAGTACGATATTTATCAACAGCTTATGGACTATTGGTCAGAAACAATGCACGACGATGTTTATATAATTATGGAAAATGATTGGAAAGCGGACATAAATGAAATAAAGGATAGTAAAGGAAAAATAAAAAAAGGAGAATGGAATTCAGAACTTTTACCTAAAGAAATTGTTATCGGCAAATATTTTCTGCAAGATAAGGAAAAAATAGACGAATTAAATATTAAAAAAGAAAATATAAAAAGATATATAGAAGAATTTGAAGAAGAAAACGGTTCGGAGGGAGGACTTTTAGAAGAAGTTAAATCGAGCGACGGAAAAATTAAAAAGAAAAACGTAGAATTGAGAATAAAAGAAATAAAAACGGACGCAGAATTTGTTGATGAACTTGAGGTTTTACTTAAATACTTAAAATTGATAGCAAAGGAATCAGCAATAAACGCGGAAATTAAAAAAGCAGAGTATGAGCTCGACGAAAAATTATTAAATAAGTATAAAGAACTAAACGAAGATGAAACTAAAACTCTCGTTGTCGAAGATAAATGGTTTAGCGCAATCAAGATGAGAATAATAGAAGAGAAGGAGAAGGTTTCTCAAAAGCTGGCACAAAGGATACAGGAACTTGCTCTTAGGTATGAAAATAAATTAAGCGTATTGGAGAAAAATACGATTAAGCTTGAACAAAAGGTAAAATCGCATTTGAAAGAAATGGGGTTTGAAGTTTAATTAAAAGAAAGACAATAATTAAATTAAATATGGATTTGAATGCAAAAGTGAAAAATGTTATTCCAGAAGGATACAAAAAAACAGAACTTGGGATAATTCCGGAAGACTGGGAAATTAAAAAAAGTTATGAATTAGGAAAGATTATTACCGGCGCAACACCTTCAACAGAGATTAAAGACTTTTGGAATGGCAATATTTCATGGGTTACCCCGACAGATATAATAAATAAAAAAAATATTTATACAACTGAAAGAAAAATCACCGAAAAAGGATTAAAAACAATTAGAGAGTTACCGGAAAATTCAATTTTAGTTACATGTATTGCAAGTATCGGTAAAAATGTTATATTAAAAAAGAGAGGTGCGAGCAATCAGCAGATAAATGCAATTATACCTAATAAAAAATATAATTATGAATTTTTATATTATTTAATTGAATTTAATAAAAATTATTTGCTAAGCAAAGCAGGAATAACAGCAACTAATATTATATCTAAAAAGGATTTTTCAGAAATTTATTTTCAAGTTCCATCATCAAAAGAGGAGCAATCCAAAATTGCTTCTGTTCTTTCAGATATTGACGAACTTATTGAAAACCTTGATAAATTAATAGAAAAGAAAAAACTTATTAAGCAGGGAACGATGCAGGAG
This sequence comes from bacterium, assembly GCA_021850985.1. Taxonomy (GTDB): domain Bacteria; phylum SZUA-79; class SZUA-79; order Acidulodesulfobacterales; family Acidulodesulfobacteraceae; genus Acidulodesulfobacterium_A. The sequence goes on along the minus strand of JAJZJX010000011.1, from coordinate 7,871 downwards.
TTGTTGACGGGAAAAAGAAAACTGCCAGGATTTAATGAAGATTGGAAAATGAAACAATTAAGGGATGTATTAGAGTATGAGCAACCAGCAAAATATATAGTTAAAAGCGCAGAATATTTTAAAAATGCAACTATTCCTGTATTGACTGCTGGAAAAACTTTTATTTTAGGTTATACAGAAGAAAAAAATGGAGTTTTTAGAGAATTACCCGTTATTATTTTTGATGATTTCACTACAGAAAATAAATATGTAGATTTTGTTTTTAAGGTAAAATCTTCAGCGATAAAAATTTTAAAATTAAAAGACATTAGCTGTGATTTAAATTTTATTTACGGTAAAATTCAATTGATCAATTTGCCCTTAAATTTAGAACATAAAAAATATTGGATTTCAGAGTATCAAAATATTGAAATTAAAATTCCAAATACATTTGAACAACAAACCATCGCCTCCGTCCTTTCAGACATGGATACGGAAATTGAGACGCTTGAACGAAAAAGGGATAAATATAAACAGATTAAGCTAGGGGTAATGCAGGTATTGCTTACAGGGAAAATACGTTTAGTATAGGTTTTAAAAAGCAGATATCATTTTAATTTACCAAAATAAATTATGTTATAATAAAAATAATTATTACGAATAATTTAAATAACTATTAAATGCAAATAAATGCCGAGTAAAATATAAAAAAGTTAATGAAAGCTGAATTGAGAATGTAGATTCTTTTTTTAAGAGATATAACATTAACCTCGCTTCATATAGATTTAATAGGAATGAGGCGAATGAAAGATAAATTATTTTAGATACTAATAAATAATGGAGCAGTTCTCTCAGATTGGACAGATAGAAAGAAAAACTCAGGATAGAGTTATAGAATTCTTTAAAAAAGAATTAGGTTACGATTATCTTGGAAACTGGGAAAAAAGAGAAAATAACGGGAATATCGAAGAAACACTTTTAAAAGAATATTTACAAAAGCAAAATTACTCCGAAAATTTAATAAAAAAAGCAATTGCAGAACTTATTAAAACCTCCACAAATCAGCAAAAGAGCCTTTACGACAAGAATAAAGATGTATATAGTTTATTGCGTTATGGCTTGCATATCAAAGAATCTCAATCGGAAACGACTAAAACAGTCTGGCCTATAGACTGGAGAAATCCCAGAAATAATCATTTTGCTATTGCCGAAGAAGTGACGATTATCGGGAAATATAATAAGAGACCGGATATTGTCATTTACGTTAATGGCATAGCCTTAGGAGTTCTTGAATTAAAAAGAAGCAGCATATCGATAGGCGAAGGTATTAGGCAAAATTTAGACAATCAGAAGAAAGAGTTTATACCTCAATTTTTCACTACTCAACAGATTATATTGGCTGGAAACGATACGCAGGGATTGAGATACGGAACGGTATTAACCCCTGCAAAATATTATATGGAGTGGAAAGAAGAGGAAGCCGAAAATATTTCAGGTATAGAAAAAATAGAAAATATTTTGGATAGGGCATTATTTTTTCTTTTAAAAAAAAGCAGGTTTTTGGAATTAATCTATAATTTTATAATATTTGATAAGGGTATTAAAAAAATTGCAAGGCATAATCAGTATTTTGCGGTAAAATCTGCACAGAAATCTTTGATATGTTCATTAATTCATAAATTTGGCAGAACAAAAAATAATTATATAGAACAGTATTATGAAAATTATATTGAGGAACTTAAACAAAATTTACCTAAAGAATTCAACCCTAAAGGCAATATCTATGTTTTTGTCGACGAATGTCATAGGACGCAATCTGGAAAACTGCATAAGGCAATGAAAAGCATTTTGCCAAATTCGGTGTTTATAGGGTTTACCGGAACTCCATTGCTTAAGAAAGACAAACTATCTACTTTGGAAACATTTGGAAACTACATTCATACTTATAAATTCGACCGTGCTGTAGAAGACGGTGTTATTTTAGATTTAAGATATGAAGCAAGAGACGTAGATCAAAAGATTGATTCACAGGAAAGAATAGATACATGGTTTGAGGCAAAAACAAAAGGTTTGACTGATGTTGCGAGAAATCAGTTGAAAAAGAAATGGGGAACTATGCAGAAACTTTAATCGTCAAGGTCAAGATTGGAAAAAATCGTAGATGATATTATTTTTGATTTTGAAACAAAACCAAGGCTTAAAGATGGGCGAGGAAATGTCATGCTTGTTGCCGATAGCAGCGTAAAATTATCCTCTTTTGAAGACCATTCCATGCTTCAAATGTTGAAAATTAAAAATTTATATTCGATAATAGAATCGATGCCTGAAGATATAAGAAACAATGCCGACGCTGTTGCAGAAACTATAGAAAATAATATTCGTAAATTAATTATTGACGAGCAGCCGACAAATCCAAAGTATTATGACAAAATATCTACTATTCTTGAGGATTTAACAAAACAAAGAAAAGAGCAGGTTGTAGATTATAAAAATTATCTTAAAGAAATAGAAGTTTTAATTAAAAAACTTATTGCAAATGACCAAGAAAGCGAAGATTATCCTTTATCTTTAAAAAGCAAAGCACAAAAATCACTATATGACAATTTAGGTGAAATCAAGAGTGCATATTTAGCTTTGAAAATTGATAAAGAAATAATGAGCAGGAAAAAAGATAATTGGAGAGGCGATAAAATAAAGGAGAGAGAGTTAAAAAACATAATAAAACAAGTTTTAGCGGAATATAAGAACGGTATAGGGGTTGAAGCCGGTATAGTAACTATTAAGGAGAGCAAGCCTGCATATAATAATTTAGGTGTGTTGTTAAATAAAAACATAGATGAAACAGTGAAAAAACTGTTTAATATAGTAAAAAATCAATCCGATTATGTTTAAATTTTTTAAAAAAAAGCGCGATAAAACCGTTATAAAATCAGAAATAATAATAGGCGGTTTTAATATTACGGTTTTAAAAAAAGATATTAAAAATCTTCATTTAAATATACTTCCGCCGGACGGAAAAGTAAGGGTGTCGGCGCCTAAGAGAATGGACGAGGGGTCGATACGCGTTTTTATTGTATCTAAGATGTCTTGGATAGAAAAACATGTAAGCAAATTTAAAGAACAGCCGAGAGAAACTCCGAGGGAATATGTTTCGGGAGAAAGCCATTACTTTAAAGGAGAAAAGTATCTTTTAAATGTTATCCACTGCGACAAAAAACCAAGTATTGCTATTAACGATAAAAAATACATATGTCTTTATATAAAAAAAGAGGCGACGGTTGAAGAAAGAAAAAAAATATTCTTAAACTGGCAGAGGAAGGAACTTGCAAAAGAACTCCCCGATATTTTTGATAAATGGCAGACTATAATGGGCGTTTCCGCCAATGAGGTAAGAATAAAGCAGATGAAAACAAAATGGGGAACCTGCAACATTAAAGCCAAAAGAATATGGATAAATTTAGACCTTATAAAAAAGCCGGTTTACTGCATTGAATATATCGTTGTTCACGAACTTGCACACCTTATAGAAAAAAACCATAATAAAAGATTTAAAGAAATTATGGATAAATTCCTCCCGTCCTGGAGAAGTTACAAAAAAGAGCTGAACGGCTCTTTTTTGTCCGGCAGTTAAATTCTCCAAAATATATATTAAATCCCTAATTAGTCCTAATTAGTTTGACTTTTTTAAAATAATGGTTTAAAATTAATCATCGACCGCTGTTTGTAAAAATTTAACTGATTTCTATAATACAAACCGCTTCCGCGAATACAGCCTTAATCGTTTTTCTAATTAAAATATTTCAACAGTATATAAAGATAAGTCTATAAAAAATTTTATGAAACAGTTTAAAAAAGTATTGATAGCCAACAGGGGAGAAATCGCTTCCAGAATAATCAGGGCTTGCAAAGAGCTTGGAATTAAAACCGTAGCTATTTATTCCGAAGCAGACAGCCAGGCTCTTCACGTTAAAAAAGCGGATGAAGCTTACTTGGTAGGTCCAGGACCTATATTGGGCTATTTAAATATTAACAGGATAGTAGATTTAGCTATTAATACCGGAGCGGACGCAATACATCCCGGATACGGATTTTTATCGGAAAATCCGAAATTTCCGGAAGTCTGCGAAAAAAGAGGCGTAATATTTATAGGCCCTTCTTCAAAAACCATCGCTATGATGGGAGATAAAATAGAGTCAAAAAGGCTTATGAGGTCTGTAGGAGTGCCGGTAGTCGAAGGATCCGAAGGCGGCATAGAATCAGAGGAAGAAGCGGTTGCCGTAGCAAATAAGATAGGTTATCCCGTCATGATAAAAGCTTCGGCGGGAGGAGGCGGTAAAGGAATCAGGATATGTTTTAACGACGGCGAGCTTGTTAAAAATTTTTCGTTATCCCGTTCCGAGGCTGAAAAAGCTTTTGGCAATCCGGAAGTTTTCATAGAAAAATATATAGAAAAACCACATCATATCGAGTTTCAAATACTGGCTGATAATTACGGAAATATTATACATCTCGGCGAAAGAGACTGCTCTATACAGAGAAGACATCAAAAGCTTATAGAAATAGCACCGTCGCTTATACTTAACGAAGAAACCCGCAGAAAAATGGGAGAATCTTCTATAAAGGCCGCACGAGCCTGCAATTACCGCAATGCCGGAACTATAGAATATATCGTCGATAAAAACGGCAATTACTATTTTATGGAAATGAACACCAGAATACAGGTGGAGCACAGCGTCACCGAAATAGTTACGGGAGTCGATATAGTCGGCGAACAGATACAGATAGCAATGGGTAAAGAGCTAGACATTAAACAGGAAGATGTTTCTATGAGGGGTTATGCCATAGAATGCCGCATCAACGCAGAAAATCCCAGAAAAAATTTTGTTCCGAGCACCGGAAAAGTAACGGCGTATTATTCTCCGGGCGGAATCGGAGTAAGAATAGACGGCGCGGTTTATAAAGATTATGTAATCCAGCCTTTTTACGATTCCATGATTGCTAAACTGACCGTTAGCGGCAGAACTTGGGAAGAAACCGTGCGGAGAGCGCAGAGGGCTTTAGACGAATATGTTATTAAAGGCGTTAAGACCACTATACCTTTTCAGCTTAGAATAGTTCAGGACGAAGATTTTTTAAAAGGAAATTTCGATACGCACTTTATAGACGAAAGGCTTTATTTGAGGGATTATAAGCCGCAGAAAGATCCGTTTGACAGGATACTTGCAATATCGGCAGCTATTGCAGCTTATTACGGAATTTAAAAAGAAATTAAAGGAAGGTATTAATATATGGAAGAAAAAACCTACATAAGAAAAATAGGCGTTATGGAAACCGTTTTAAGGGATGCCCATCAGTCTTTATTAGCTACAAGAATGATTACACCTGATATACTTGGAATAGCTAATGTTTTGGACAATATTGGGTTCTGGTCGCTTGAAGTATGGGGAGGGGCTACCTTTGATTCATGTCTTAGGTTTTTAAAAGAAGATCCGTGGGAAAGACTTAAAAGAGTTAGAAAAGCATATAAAAATTCCCGCTTACAAATGCTTTTAAGAGGGCAAAATCTAGTCGGATACAGGCATTATGCAGACGATGTCGTAGAAAAATTTGTGTCTTTAAGCGCCGATAACGGAATAGACGTATTTAGAATTTTCGATTCCCTAAATGATTTTAGAAACATAAGAAAAGCGGTAGAAGTTGCAAAAAAGAAAAAAAAGATTGTCGAAGCGACTATATGCTATACTACAAGCCCTGTTCATACAAACGAACTTTTTACTCAAATGGCGGTAGAGCTCGAAAATATAGGGGCGGATACTATATGTATAAAAGATATGGCAGGAATACTTTCTCCTGCAAATGCATATAATCTGGTTTCTATGATCAAGAAAAAAGTCTCTTTGCCTATTCATGTTCATTCCCACTCTACAAGTGGATTTTCTTCTATGTCGTTGCTTAAAGCGGTAGAAGCCGGTGCTGATATTATAGACACTGCAATCTCTTCTATGTCTTGCGGAACATCGCATCCGCCTACCGAATCTATGGTTTTTACTTTATCTGAAATGGGCTACGATGTTGATCTTGACCTTGAAAAACTTAAAGAGGTTGCCGATTATTTTAGAGTTGTCAGAAAAAGATATGCTTCTTTGGAAAGCGAATATACAAATATAAATGCCGATGTTATTGTTACTCAAGTTCCAGGCGGAATGATGTCTAATCTGGCAAACCAGATTAAGGAGCAGAACGCTCTTGATAAAATGGAAGAGGTTCTTTACGAAGTGCCTCAGGTAAGGGAAGATTTCGGGTACCCGCCCCTTGTTACGCCATCTTCTCAGATAGTAGGGACTCAAGCCGCTCTTAATGTAATAACGGGAGAAAAATATAAAGTTGTCACGAGCGAAACTAAAAACTATCTCAAGGGATATTATGGAAAAGCACCCCACACAATCAATCCGGAACTACTAAAGAAAGTACTTGGAGATGAAGAGGTTGTAACGGTTAGGCCGGCTGATTTAATCGAGCCTGAAATGTCTAAAGAATATAAAGATATTAAAGAATTCGATATTAGCGAAGAAGATTTAATGTCTTACGTATTGTTTCCGAATATAGCGCTAGAATTTTTCAAGGCAAGAAAAGAAGGCAGTCTTCCAGACTATTCAAAGCCTACGGATACGGATGCTCTAAAAAATTTATCGGAAGAGAATAATATATCCGCGGAAGTTTTAGATTCTTCTATTCTTGCAAAAGACGGAGGGTTGGCTCCGAGCGAATTTATCGTAACCGTTCACGGCGAAAGCTATAAGATTAAAATTGCCGGAGCAGGTCATAAATCCGATCAAAAAAGGCCTTTCTTTTTAAACGTGGACGGAACACTTGAAGAAGTTGTTATAGAATCTCTTACTGAAATAGTTCCAAGCGCCGGCGGAGAAATTGTCGGAGAGAGCATAGCGAGATCGAAAAGACCTTCGCCGAAAAGAGAAGGCGATGTTTATGCGCCTATGCCAGGAAGAATTACTAAGGTTATGGTTAAAGCAGGCGACTCCGTCAAGGCCGGCGATACGGTTTTAATAGTGGAAGCAATGAAGATGGAAAACGAAATACATACTCCTATTGACGGAACGGTCCAAGAGATTTACATAAAAGAAGGGGACAGCGTAAATCCCGACGAAACCTTGATCTACGTCGAGGCTTGCAATGCGTAATTTTGTGGTATAATGTGTATAGGACGGTGGTTTTAAATTGATTAGAAAAGCCGCGGCAATGGGTTATTTTTATCCGGAAGGATTAAATAACATAAATAATTTCATAGATTCCTTTAAGGGAGATATTCCCGTCACAGGCAAAAAAATAGACGCATTCGGAATTATTTCGCCGCATGCCGGCTATGTATATTCCGGAAAAATTGCCTATGAGGGTTATTCCAGTATCGGCATAAAAAACAATATAATCATTATAGGTCCGAACCATACCGGCATGGGAGCGGACTATTCGGTAATGAATAAAGGAAAATACGATTTTAAAGATTTTGCCGTTCCTATTAATTCAAAACTCGCCGATGCTATTATCGACGGAGCAGACAGTCCTTTTATTGCCGACGAACAGGCTCATTTAAGGGAGCATTCCGTCGAAGTTCAGATCCCCCTTATATATAATTTAAAAAAAGATTTTTCCATAGTTCCTATAGTTGTTTCTTTTATCAGGTATATCGATGTTCTTAATGCTTCAAAAGCTATATATAACGCTTTAAAAAAACTGGATTTAATAGACGACGTTTTGATAGTTGCAAGTTCCGATATGACGCATTACGAATCCGCAGAGTCGGCAAAATATAAAGACGATATCGCAATAAAAGAAATATTGGATTTAAATTCGCAGGGCCTGTACGAAAAAGTAAG
>JAJZJX010000035.1 GCA_021850985.1 bacterium | reverse complement strand
GAAAAGTGGGCATTTACAAAAAAGCTAACAGCAATAATTTTATGATGAGCAAAACGGTAAACGGTTTGACTTATTTTAAATCCAGCGGCACAAATTTAAAAATGGAAGCAAGGGCAACTTTCGACCGGTGGGTCATCGAGCTTAAAGAACAAATCCGGACCGGCGAGCCGGTAAAGCAGAAACAAGAACCTATAATAAATAATTCTACTTTTTCGGAGCTGGCAGATAAATATCTTGAATGGTGCGACGGTCGGCAAAAATCTTTCAGTCGTAAAAAGGTAATCGTGAAAATTCTTAATAAATACCTTAAAGACAAACTAATTCAGGATATAAGTATTGAGGAACTGGAAATTATACAAAACGATTATATTAAAAGTGGACATTCGATTAATTACGTAAATAATATAATCAAGATACTTAAGGCTATGTTTACGAAAGCGGCCGACTGGGAAATGATAAATGAAGACGTCCTAAAGCGGGTCCGGAAAGTGAAACAGCTAAAAGGCGAGAATAAGCGGTTAAGGTATTTATCCGATGATGAAATTGAAAGGCTTATAAACGCCTGTGGTAAAGAAATAAAGCCTATCGTGATAACGGCATTAAATACCGGAATGAGAAAATCGGAAATCCTACATTTAACTTGGAACAGGGTAGATTTAAAGAATCGGATAATCCTACTGGATAAAACGAAGAACGGAGAAAGGCGGGAAATACCTATAAATCAAACACTTTTCTACACTTTATCCGGTATAGTCAGAAATATCAAAACCGACTATGTTTTTTATAATCCGGAAACTTTAAAGCCTTATTATGACCTTAAAAAGAGTTTTGCGGCCGCTTTAAAAAAAGCGCATATCATAGACTTTCATTTTCACGATTTAAGGCACACGTTCGCAAGTAGGTTAGTAATGGGCGGAGTTGATTTAACGACCGTTAAAGAGCTGTTAGGGCATAAATCAATTACTATGACTTTAAGATACAGTCATTTAGCTTCGGCACACATACAAAACGCCGTGAAAGTCTTAGATAATAAGGATTTTGAAAAAAACTTTACCGATTCTTTACCGCAAGAAAATTTTATAAAAAACAATATTCTTTAAACCCTTGATTTAATGGTGCGTCCAGCAGGATTCGAACCTGCGACCCACAGCTTAGAAGGCTGTTGCTCTATCCATCTGAGCTATGAACGCATAATTGAATAGTATTATTTAATATATAAATAATACCATTTATACCAATTTCTGTCAATTGTCGAAGTGCGTTTGTGACGAAATGCCTTTGCCTTAGCGTGTTACATCTAAAGAGCGTATTAAGCAGAACAGAGTAATATAACGCATCACCGAGCAAAATTCATCTGTTTATTCAACGTTTATTTGGATGCCTGCCTCCATTTCATATTCGCTAAAAATAACATCATAAATTTTATTTTATTATTTGCCATTTTTTTTATTCCTCGTTTCGCTATAAAAAAACCTTTCAAAGAACGATTTTTGCTATATTCTTGCCAGATTTGTAACATAAATTTAACAAAAATTTAATACAAATGTAACAAAATTGTCATAATGTGGAAACATTAAAAAAATATAATTGAATTATATTAAAAAAAATTAACTTAGTTAAAAACAAAAAATTATGAAAAACAAAAAGAAAAAATTGACGACATTGGCGTTTATTGCTTCATTATTGAGTATCGGTATGATTTTAGGGGCTAAAGCAAGCTCTGCTTACGGTAGTAATCAAAACAGCTTTGGCGGATTGCTTAAGAAATACGGGATTAAAATTAAAAAAGCAGGGGTAGTTCATATTAATTTAGACGGAAAAAAGGGAAACCGCCAATCTATAAAAGTTAATAAAAATAGCGGATGCAAAGAAATAAAAGGAAGAATATGCAAAAAAAGCTTGATTAATATGAATATGCCTTATTTTTTGAGGCAAAAAATTTCGCTTTCCGGAAACGGAAGCGTAAAATCCGCTTTAATGACGTTATCTCACGAAACGGACGTTCCTTTTGTAATTTACAGGGGGTTTCCCGATAAACTTAGGAACGAAGTATATTATAAAGATATTCCGTTGTATAAAGTTTTAAACGGGCTTTTGGTTTCTAACGGTTTCGCATACAGTTATAAAAATAAAATGCTTTATATTTATGCGGTAGAAGAAAAAACCTTTCATATTCCTGTATCGGATCTGTTATCCGCTTTTTCTTCGACTGTCGGCTTGAGCGATATGGGAGAAGGGGGAGGTGTCAATTCGGGCATTAATAACGGAAATACTCAGGAAATGCCGGAAGGAGCCGGTACGAGCACCGCAGGCGGAAGCTCTCAATCAACGGCTTCGGCTTCTTTGCCGTCAGGTTTAATTAATTCCGGCGTAAACGGCAATGCCTCAAATAACAGCGGTTACTCAGGGAATCCTTCCGGCTCTTTATCGCTAACGCTGTCGGAATCAGGCAGCCTGTATTCTATTATTTCCGGAAATATAAAAGAAATGTTAACTAAAAACGGAAAATATTTTATTAATCAGAAAGACGGATTGATATGGGTTAAAGACAGGGTTTCAAACGTAAACGAGGTGTCGGCTTATATAAAAAGAATAAATAAGTTTCTTTCGAAACAGGTTTTTTTGAAAGTAGAGGTAATAGACGTAAGTTTAAATAAAGGATTTCAAGCGGGAATAAATTGGAATTTATTATTCAATCAGGCTTTTAAATCTAATGTTTTCGGGGTTGATTCACTGTCGGTTTCGGCTCAGCTTGCGTCTTCAAATAATATTTCCAACGCGCCGTATATAGGTTTTAACGGTTCGGGAAGCAACAGCGCAATTTTAAATGCACTTAGGACTCAGGGGGCTGTTGACGTTATATCTCAGCCGAGGCTCGTTTTAATGGACGGTCAGACGAGGCTTATATCGTCAGGCACCATAACTCCTTATGTTTCAAGTATTCAGACTATGGCGTTAAGCCTGTCGCAGACGGAAACTTATCCGGTTATATCGCAGATTCAAACCGGACTTTCTATATCTTTTACCCCGCATATAAATTTTAAGAATAATTCCGTTTCCGTTACGTTAAGCCTTATAGATAACTCTATTACCGGCTATCAGTCTTTTGCTATAGGAGGGGAAAGTTTCAGTAATCCGGTGATAGAATCGAAAAGCTTTTCGGATACCGTAAACGTAAAATCGGATTCGACGATACTTGTCGGAGGAATACTTACGACGGATAAAGTTAAAAATACTTACGGTATTCCTTTATTATCTAAAATTCCGCTCCTCGGCGATCTATTTAAATCGGCAAACGATACGAATGAAAAAGAAGACCTGCTTATAATGCTGACGCCCAAAATTATCAGATAAAACTCAATTTATTTATTTTTTAATTATATGAAAATCGGCGAATATTTTATATCTAAAAGAAAGTTGACGGAAGAACAGCTAAAAGATGCGCTGTTTATGCAGTCTATCGGCAAAAAAAGATTAGGCGAAATACTGACGGACTGCGGCTATGTTACGGATGCCGATATAGCGCTTTATACGGCGGGCAGTTCAGGCAGAGAATTTTTCGGCGATTTAAATTCGTTTTATATAGATAAAAAGGAAAACGAATATTTTGGTTTTGTCCTGCTATACGATATTCCGGCCGTAATAGCTAAAAAAGACGGCGTCCGCTATATAGTATGCAGCGAAATTACATCGTCTTTATCGGAAAAGATGGCTTTCGACGAACATCTTAAATCTTACAAAATAGCTATTTCTACGAAAAGAAAAATTTACGAAGCGCTCAGCAAGATATTTATTAATAATAAAGAGTTTTCCGAAAAAGAAATTTTAAATGAAGCAATCGATATCGCATTATTAAAAGGGTCGCCGAACCTAAGGATAAAAAGGACCGAAAATTTTTACATGATTATTATGGACGGTGAAATTTATCAGGAAAACATAAGGGCTTTAAGTTTAGAATCGGGACAGAGGATAATAAATATTATAGCCGCAAATTGCCGGATTACTTTAAAAAAAGGCGAGGGATTAGACGCAAAATTTATTTTTGTTTCAAATTTTTATAAAGGATTAAAAGTTAGTATAAGAGTCGCATTTTTACCTATTTCGTCAAAGCTTGACAAGGAACTGATGCTTTTTGAAGCAGTTCTAAGAATTCACGGTTTAAATAAAGTATTCGATTTTGAATCGATAGGTTTTACGGAAGAAAATGCCGAAATATTAAAAAAATCTTATATAAATCCGAACGGACTCATTATAGCTACAGGACCGACCGGATCGGGGAAAACCACGACCTTTTATGCAATGCTTAAGCTGTTGTCTCAGAAAAAAAGCACGATTTTAACGATAGAAGATCCGGTAGAAATAGAATTGCGCGAATCGAATATAACGCAGATGAATATATCGGAAGATTTCGGATATCCCGAGGCCGTCAGGGTTATGTTGAGAAGCGAGCCGGAAATAATGATGATAGGCGAAATAAGAGATGAAATTACGGCAAAGCATGCGCTTATAGCCGCAGAAACAGGACATCTCGTCCTGACTACGCTTCACGCTAATTCGTCGTTGTCGATATTCGGAAGATTTAAATCTTTAAATATAGACGTCTTTCAGTTATTTTCCGTATTAAGATTCGTAACGGCGCAAAGGCTCTATAATCCGTTATGTCCGGAATGTAAAAAAAAGATATATTTTGAAGAACTGCCTTCGATTTACAAAAAAGCCCTAATGCAGGACGTAAGATTTGCAGGGGAAACGATGTTTGAAATGAATATAAAAAGCAAAAATACGGAGAAATTCATCGATACGGCCGCTGATTTTCAAAGCTTAGAATTTATTAATACCGTCTTCGTAAGAGGAGAAAAAACCTGCGGCAGATGCGGCGGAACGGGATACGATAAAAGAAAACCGCTTATCGAAATTGCCGAATTTAACGAGGCGGCAAGAGAAGAAATCTATAAAGACTTAAATTTATTGTTTAATCCTTCTTATTTAGAATCAGTTTTAATAAATTTATCCGGATTTAAATCTTTAAAAACGCAATCGTTTGAAAAATTGCTTGCGGGCGAGATTGACCCTCAAGTTTATTTTAGCCTGTCGAGGTAGGTTTTATGCTAAAAAATTATTTAGTAAGGTTTTATACTCCCGAAGGTAAAGGTCTGATAAAAAATATTAAAGCGCAGAATTTGTCGGATGCGGAAAACCTGATTTTAGAAGAAGGCTATATGCCGTCTTTTGTTTTCCCTAATATTTTTTTAGATGCAATAAATCCTGCCGCCAACGCAGGAATGAAAGACGCCGAGCTTTCAATTTTTTTTAACGAGCTGCATTATCTCGTTAAATCTACGGGTTCCGTCGGCAAAGCTTTTAGCTACATGGACAAAGATATAACAAACTCTGAATATTCAAGAAAATATGATTTGACATATTTATTAAAGCGTCTTTATTACAGCCATAAGCAGTCAAAAATAAAAAATCGTAAAAAATTGATAAAAAAATGCATTTATTTGCTGGATAAAGGCGAAAGCGTCAAGGAAATTTTTGCGCTGAATAATTTTGAAGAAATAGCGCTTTCTTTAATAGACTTAGCGGAATCTACCGGCGATTATTCGGAATCTTTTTTAAAAATATCCGAATATTTCGAAACTAAAAATATTTATAAAAAAAATATTATCGGGACTTTAGCTTATCCATTATTTTTGTTTTTACTGTTGTTTATAGCTTTTTCGGTTTTTCTTTATTACGTCGTTCCTACTTTTTCGGTATTTTTTAAGCATTTTCCGAATATTCCGTTATCCACTGTTTATACGCTGAAATTGTTTGGACGGTTAAAAAATATTTTTGTCTATATAATAGTTTTAGCAGTTGTTGTTTTCGCAGCTTTTTTGTCTGATTTATCAGGAATAAAATCTAAGACATTTTCTTCTTTGCAAAATATACCGCAGTTAAAAAATATTATAAATTACTCATATTTAAATTGGATTTTTTATCAATTTTCTTTAATGATATCTTCAGGCGTGACGGTTAACGCAGTATTTGATTATTTTGGAAAAAACAGTTCCAGAGTTTATTTTAGGAATAAATTTAAATCGGTTTATCAAGATTTAATTAGCGGCAATACGCTTTTTGATTCTTTGCATAAAGCGGATTTTCTGCCGGAGGAAGCCGTAGAGTCGATAAGGTACGGCGAAATAGGCGGTTTTTTATCCGAAACGGTTTTACGCCTGTCGAAAGAATTTAAGGAAAAAGCGGACAGATATATGAAAATATTTACTAAGGGATTATTTTTGCTTGCAATGATAGGCGCGGTATTTTTTCTGCTATTAATGTTTTTTTCTTTATTTTTGCCTCTTATTCAGGGAATGGTAGGCTTGTCGGCTAATTATTAATAAAATTTTAAAATTTTAAAATTAAAAAACAAAAAATTAAATTTATCGGGAGGACAATTATGATTGAGTTAAAAAAGAAAGAAGTGAAAATTAAAAGCAAAAAAAACCAAAAAATTAATAAAAAACAGGATTTTCATGCGCTAAAAATTTATAACGACGAAAGCGGTTTTACCCTCATGGAAATAATAGTTGCAATGATAGTCGTCGGAATACTTTCGGCAGGCGGACTAATGGTTTATAACGGACTGATCGGCTCTTCAAACGTTACGGCGACGGTTCAATCGGTTACTAAATTAGAATCTGCCGTAAATTCTTATATGCAGGTAAACGGCGGCAGCATAATTCCTCCTGCCGGCGTTTCTCTTCCTTATGCAATGCAGGAAGACAACCTTCTTCCTTCGTCATGGACGGTTAGCGGCAATAACGTTATACCGCCGAATGCGGGATTTGTTTCTGGTTATCAAATTTCTACCGATTCTAATCCAGGACAGTATATTTACGTAATCGGAATAAACGCTCCACAGATGACGAATGCACAGGCTTTAAACATATGTAATTCATTGGAAAACTCAATCTCCGGCGTTGATACCGACGGCAGTCCCGTTTTTAACATAGGCAGCGGGCAAAATTGTTTGACGGACCTTTTCAACGGAAATGCCTCTTCGGCAAATAATTCAAATTTTCAGGGAAACCTGACTTTTACGTTTAATTAATAGGCTGATAACCGGTAAAAAAAGAGAAAATTGAATAGAATTAATTAAATTTATAAAAAGCTATTAAAGGTTATTTATATGAAACGTTTTGCCTATTGCGCTATTTTAAATATATTGCTTATTTTTTACATATTTTTAACTCCTAAATTATCTTTAGGCATGCCCGATATACAGAAGGGGCAGATATATAATACCGAAGCCCAAAATATAGTAAATACCGCGGATTTATTAATAAAGGCGGAACATGCTTATTTTCAAAATTATGGAACTTTTACGGATATTGACGGTTTGGAAAATAATAATCCGGCATATTTAAGCCCGATAAAAATTTATAATTTTCAAGGAGATACCTGTTTAGAAAAGTTACTTTTTAAAAGCACGGCAAATATATGTATAAATTTACAAAGCGAAGCGCTTGAAATTTACATTCCTTCAAATTTGGCTGATGAAGATATAGTAGCTAAGGAAATAAGTATTGGCATAACGGGTAAGACAGGGCAGGTTTCCGATATAAACGGATTAGGCGCAGTAACTTTCGGCTTAAACGATAATCCGGCTTCTTTTAATTCTTCGTCTAATAACAATCCGGCCGGATATTCGTCAGTTTCATCCGTAAGCGTAAGTCCTAACGCAAACGGAGGTATAAATTATACTAATACGGTAAGGACGCAGACTAATTTATTAACAAAAGTGACGCAGGCAATAACCAACTTTTTTGCGTCTGTCGTAAGTCTTTTTTAAAACGGAGGTGTCGTAAATATGAACTTTGCTAAAATAACCGGAAATAATAAAGGATTTTCGCTCGCCGGAATAATAGTTTCAATGATAGTTTTGTCTATAATGGCGGCGTTAAGCGTGCCTGCCCTTCAGGGGGTTGTGTATGAAAATAAAGCCCAAAACGTATCGATTTTGGCAAATACTTTGATAAACGCCGAAAGTACGTATGTTAATAATAACGGTAAATTCAGCAGTATAGGTTCTCTTCAATCTGCAGGGTATATAGCGAAAGGTATAGGTATAAATTTTGTAGGCGGTAATCCTGACTCCGACTGTATATACGGAAGCATAAAAACGGACGACGACACTAAAATATGTTTAAGCGTAAATAATGCAGTTCAGAACGGTACCGCTCAGGAAATAAGCTATACTCTTTCCGTTACTCCTTCGCAAGGCGCCGAACCTTACTCCTATTATAATTTTTATAAAGAAATAAGGCATGATATACCTGGCAGTTCTATAGTCAACGGAAACGAAATAATTTATATAGACCCGATAGCCTTGAGCAATAACGGCGGCGGAACTTACGAACTATACGTAGGAAGGAGTTTTTATATTACAGGGGCAATTTGTTACGTTACTCAAACCATGAGCCGTCCAAATCGTAACGGATGGTCAAGAGACTGGGCGGACGGTGATTTAAAGCTATATTTTATAGTAGAATCGATTGACGGAAATAGCGCAATATTGAGCTATGCGAACAATCCATATTCCGAATGCGTCGGAGGTTCTTCATATACAAATAATTCCGGCGTTACCTATACGGAAAATTACTGGGTAGGCGGTGCGTTTCAGAGCGAATATCTTCCCGAAGTTTATGGGAACGTAATGTATTCATATTGGAGAGGCGGAATGAATTACGTTCAGGTAGAACCTGCGGGATATGAAATAAAAATACCGGCGAGCTATCTCCCCGACCTTATTAAATTAAATTAAAAAATTGTTAAATCAACTCACAAGAGCTTATATTATGTACAAAAATTTCATTTATATAGAAGAATACGATATATATCAGTATTTTGACGGCATTAAATCTTTTTTTTCTCATAGCCGTACCGACTATTATTCAAACGATTCATCGGAAGCGGGAGCAAATTATTCCGTTGCAATAATATCTAAAAATATCAATTTTTCGATTATACCGGAAAAAAATGTAAGAAACGGCAAAAAATTTTATTTAAACCGTTACATCGGAAAATCTTATAAGAACGAATCGTATTTTTTTGCATACGGCATAAACGGAGAGTACGGCGTTTATCATACTCTGCCTTCAAATATCAAAAAATATTATTCGTTATTTAAAGAGATAAATATAGTTATTCCATACGATTATTTGGTTATAGAGTTTTTAAAAGAAAAATTTAACGGCTTTAATCTGGGGAAAGATTTTTTATTTATAGAAAAAACTGACGACGTATATAAGATTATCGTAATTTCAAACGGTTTTAGCATAATGCCGGTTTTAAGTTTTAAGACGGATATGTTAACCGACAATCTTAATATTTTAAAAACTAAAATAGATTCTCAAAATACCTTCATTAAAATAGAACGGATAATTGCCGACTGCGATTGCGGAGATTTTAAAAATTTTTTCGGAAATGCAGAAATACTAAATTTTACCGCCGAAGATTTTTATGAATATTTTGAAAGAATAAATAAAACCGATCCTCATTTTGAAAATCCGGAAATAAAATTTAAAAAAATAGAAGATAAAAAAAATAGGACAAAAAATATTTACATCGGAATTTTAATATTTGTTATTTTTTTTATGGAAACAATGATTATCTCTTACGGAAAAAAAACAGTTTACGAACGGCAAAAAATAGAGAGAATGAACAAAAAAATTTCCGTTTTATCTTCAAAAATATATAGAGATAAAAGCAAAATTATATTTAACGGGCATTTCCCCAAAGTTAATATTGTTAATTATTTAAAATTTTTTTTTGCGCTTCTGCCTAAAACCGTAAAAATAAAAAAAATTAAAATGATGAAATCGGGAACAGGATATATTTTTTATGCAACCGTTTTTGATAACGGAGGTTATAGAAGATTCTCTCATGATTATAATACTATAGCGAAAAAATTGGTCTATAAAAAAACATTTAGCGTTAAATATTTATTCGGCAAGTCGGGCAAACCGTCAATGAAATTTTTAGGATTCTTAAAATAAATAAATTAAAAAATGCAAAATGAAAAAAATTAAGAACAAAAGACCGCCAATATTAATTTTATTATCTTTAGCCTCGGCTTATATATTGCTGTACGGCTTAATACCTTCCGTAAAAGGTTTTTATAAATTAAAGCAATCTTATATTTACGAAAAAAATACCGTCAGGCAGTTAAAAATTCATCTTAAAAAAGACGATAAGATTAAAACTATTAAATTTCCGGCCGGAAATCATGGGTTTTATAGCTATATGGTGTCTTTTTTATCTTATGCGCGATATTTAAAAGAAAACGGATTTAATATACGAGTCAGTATCCAAAAAACGAAAAATATGAAAAATGCCCAAGATACTTATTTAAAAACAACTAATTTTAAGGTGGCATTGAGTAATTTTTCAGACGTCGATGCGCTGTTTTCATTAATAAAGACGCTTAAATCGTTTCCGTTCGAAATAAAAAAAATTAATATTAAATCAGGAAGAAAAATAGATGCAATTATAAATGTCGAACTTGCAGGCTTTAAATGAAAATAAATTTTAATATCAAGAGATAAAGAGGGTATAATGAAATCGAAAATTAAAAATTTTTTTGTTATTCTTTTTGCGTTTTTTTTATTTATAGTGATATTATCGTTATTAAACTGGTTTAAAGCCGAAAATAATAAAAAACTAAATATTTTGCATAAGACGCCTTCTTATAGAATTAAGGGAATTAATAAACTCGATTTAAGCGTTAAAGCTAAGGACGGCAGACCAAAAGCCGAAGCGGCGCAATTATCGAGAAAACCGCTTAAGGATATTTTTAATATTCCGCATAAAAAATATGAAAAATACGGCAGGCTTTTTATTTCGCATTCAAAACTCCAAAAAAACGGAGCCACGGGCTACGCGGTACAAAATGTTACTGATTTTATGAATCCGAATAGCAACTTTGATAATGAAGGAAATTTAAGCAATATCGTTAATAATTTAAAATTTAAAGGATTTTCAGGCAAAAATAAGCGGGCAGTGGCTTTAATATTTACCGGCGGCAATACGGCTTTAATAAAAATAAACGGTAAAAAACATTATGTTCATACCGGAGAAAATATAGGCGGCGTTTTTATTTTGAAAATAGAACCTTCAAAAATAATTTATTCTAGTAAAGGGAAAATTTTATATAAATATTTAAGCGATTAACGATGTATTTTATTTTTCATCATAAGAGCAGGCAAAATTCCAAAAAGGCATATGACGCCCGCAACTACAAATACGTCGTCGTAAGATTGGACGGTCGCAAACATTTTTACTACGGAATCTATAAAACCCATGCCGGGATTAATTTTTGCAGAATTAGCCAGAACTCCCGTATTTGCCTTAAAAAATCCGTTAGCATTAAACGCCGATTTAATTTTAATAAAGGCGTTGTTTTTGTCGTTTATTTTATCGCCGTATCTTGTGAGATAATATACTCTTTTCGTCGCAAGATAGTTTGCAAAATATGCTATGCCGAAACCTGAAGCGAGTCTCATGGTTATAGGCAGGAGTCCGGATGCTTCAGGTATCTGCTCTTTTTTGACGGAATTCAGTCCTGCGCTCATAATTGGCGAGTACAGCATACCGAGCCCTATGCCTCTAATAATTGAAGGATATATTATATCGTAGAGGCTTGACTGCGTTGAAAGATTCCAGTATAAAAAGAGGGAGAAGGCCGTCGTAAGCATACCGAAAACGATAAAATATTTTGGACCCCATTTATCTGCCATTTTGCCGAAAACAGGGGCTGATAATGCGACCGCTATCGCCGACGGCATCATAATAAGGCCTGTCATATAAGGAGTGTAATCCATTATGTTTTCTAAATATACCGGCATAATAAACAGCGAACCGAACAAGGCTATAGCCCTGACCGCGTTAATAGAAGTTATAAGCGTAAAATTATAGTTTTTAAATATTTTAAAATCTATAAGCGGATGGGAAATGAACGGTTCAAATAAAAAGAACATAAAAAACCCTGCGGCGCTTAAAATTTCGCATATATGAATGTAGCTCGAATCCCATCCTTTATTTTGTCCTTCATTAAAAGCGACGAGCATGAATGCGACGGCCATAGCAAAAAAAGCAAAACCTAAAAAATCGAAATTTGCTTTAAAATTAAGACCCTTATGGTCATCCTCCATAATTATAAGTATTCCTATAAGAGTTATTACCGCGATAGGAGCGTTAACGAAAAACACCCATCTCCATGTAAGATGGTCGGTAATCCAGCCTCCGAGAGTAGGTCCGATAGCCGGAGCAGCCATTGCCCCGATACCCCATATTCCCATAGCTCTTCCTCTTTCATGCGGCTCAAAAACCTTGCCCATAAGCGCTAATCCGAGAGGCGCAATTCCTCCGCCCGAAAGTCCCTGCACGATACGGAATGCTATTAGCATATTTATAGATGTCGCGAAACCGCAAGCTACGGAAGAAATAGTAAAAAATATTATACTAAGGATAATAGGTATCTTTAAACCTATTTTTCTTATTATGAACGTTATAGGCATGATTATTATTGCCGTAGCCACGTTATAAGCTATCATTACCCAGTCCACGTCTTCAAGGTTTACTCCTAAGCTTGACATGATTTTCGGTATAGCTATAGTTACTATGCTCATGTCGAGCATAACCATAAAAAAAAATGCTACAAGCAATAATAAAATCCAGTTCTTATATTCTTTGGAGTACATAAATTAAATTTTATCACATAGTGACTTAATAGTCATTAATTTTATAAATCATTATAAAAAATAATATTAAAAAAATAATTTAAAAATTGGAAAATTATAAAAGGTTAAATTCGGCGCAGTTAATAGATATTATCTGTATAATCGATATTATATCGGAATGATAAACGACATGTCCCGCATTTTTATTATCGTTGTTTTCGGCAGATATAATGTTTATATAGAATTCGTTTATTATTTTGTTTCCAAGCGATATTATTTTATGCAGTTTCTCCATCGCTGTTTTCTTTCTTTCTTCTGTATCTCCATGATTTTCATCCATAAAAAATATATCTATATTTTCTTTAAAAAAAGCGCTAAGGTAAAGACATAACTCCGGTATATAAGTTTGAACTTTGAGCACCGGGTATTTATATAATTCGTTTATATTTAATTTTATTAATTCTAAATTATTGTAAATATTTTTCATGTTTTCCGTAAATTTTATTATACGCAGTGTTTTATAGATTACATTTAATTGCTTAATCTTTTTTTTCTTAAATACCGGTTTGAAAAATATTATTTCGTCTTTTTCCAATATTTTTACCGATAAGCTGTTAATTTCTTGGCATATAATATCAAATTCATTCTTGTCTTTGTTGCAAATAAAATTTTTTATATCGCTTTCGTGTATTTTGTAATTATTTGTAATGACCTCGTTTAAAATTTCTTCTATATTTTGCTCAACGATATAAGACAATTTTATAACGTTAGAATTCAATAAACCTAATAGTATGTTTTTTTTATTTTTTTTCCCCATACATATATTATATAATATATGTAAAATTTTAATTTTTTATAAAGCAGCGCTAATTTATTTAGTGTCCGTAGCTCACCTGGATAGAGTGCAGGACTCCGACTCCTGAGGTAGCGGGTTCGAATCCCGCCGGACACACCAGTTATAAATCAAGGTATTTCAAGCACTTGTAAGTTCCAAAAGTTATTGAAACTTTACAAAAGATAATGCAACTTTACAAAAGTTATTGTAACTAAAAATTTACGCTGAAGTCGGAGTCAGCTTTTTTCGGAGTTTAACTTATATGCCGAAAGT
>JAJZJX010000034.1 GCA_021850985.1 bacterium | reverse complement strand
TGTCAAGGCAATTTAGAAATGTCCTCTTTTTAGCAAAGTAGAAATGTCCTCTTTTGGTTAAAATTAATATACTGCCCAGACGACGGATGAAAACCCGAAGCAATACTCTTGAAGCGAAGCGAAAAGAGTTTGCGAAGGGGTTTATTTTTCATCCGCCGTCTGAAGCGTTTTATGTTTAAAATATTTATTAAAACTCTGCCTCCATGGATGATCCGCAGGAGGTATATATTTTTTTCTTATTTTGATTACTTTCTCCGTTATCTTAGCCGGTCTTTTTATTATCTCTTTGTATTTAAGGGATGCGCCGTTATATTTTATATGTACTGAGCCGTCTATATGCTCTTCTATCGTTACCTTTTTTGCCCTGATGCCGGGCTCTAATTGATATAATTTAGAGTTATAGGATATCGTGTTATCGTTTTTAACGGTTCTTTCCTGCTTGATGCATAGATAATCGTCAAGATTTACGGTTTTATCTATTTTTATATTAACGTCTGCATTATCAAAAGGAATGACGTTGAATTTAGAATTAAAAACGGGCAGATATTGTTTTAAGAAGTTATTTGCCGTTTCAATACCCCTTATATTTTTTAATCTCATCTCTTTAACCAATCTGTCCTGAAGGGTGCGGAACGACCTTTCTACTCGACCTTTAGCCTGTGGCGTATTTGCATGTATAAGCTCTATTCCGAGTTCTTCTAATGCTCTTCCGAACTGGCTCAGAGCTTCTTTATTCTTGTCGGTTGATTTATATGTCGTATGCTTATCGGAATATATACTCATAGGAAGGCCGTATTCTTCGGTATATTGCTTCAATAAGCTCATAGCCGGGATAGTTCCCTCATATTCGTAGAATCTTGAAAAGATAAAGCCCGTGGCGTCGTCTATAAAGGACATAAGGACGGCTTTGTCTCTCTTGCCTTCAAACCAGTCGTGCTTGGAGCCGTCTAACTGGAGCATCTCGCCGAAGCAGGGTTTTCTCTCCCTTAAGCTTTTACGGAGCTTAATTTTTCTTTCACGTTTCCACAAGCCTTCGTTAAGAAGCCACTTCCTTGCCGTTTCTTTGCTTATTTCTATATTATGGAGTTCGGAAAGCTTCTCGCAAAAAAATGTAGGTCTGAAATCAGGGTAATTTTGTTTGTATAGTTCTAACACTTTCAACCTCAAATCGTCGGGCAATTTTCTGTTTGAAACGGTATTTCTGTGCTTGTTTGCAAGTCCTTTAGCGCCTTGTGTTTTAAATCTTTTAATAAGCCTTCTTATCTGTCTTGAAGAAAGATTAAGGCGCTTTGAAGCAATTTTTTGAGAAATTCTTTTTTCCGTTACGTCCGTAACGACCTTAAGTCTTTCAATCTCCTTAACGCTCATAATGATAATGTCCTTATGCCCCATTATTACCTCCATTTATTAATATAAATAAAGGTAATATTATAATTCTTAATAGGACATTTCTACTTTGCTAATATAGGACATTATCATATTGCTGTAACATTTAATTGTTAATCCAAATCCCGATTTAGAAATGAAAAATTTTAGTCAATTATATCGCCAACTTTGTTGTCAATATGCCAACCCAATAATTTAATTTAATATTTTTATCATATTAATAAGCGGCAATATATTGTATAAGTATCGCTTGCAGATATATATAAAATAACAAAGTAAAGACGATACCGCCGTTAACATTATTAACGGCATAATAATTGCATTATTAAATATAAATATTTATTTAGAAGGAGGAGTAATCATGGCATTGAAGAAAGTTTCTTACGATATTGCGGCAAAACTCGCCGCCGTATATTTGTTTACGGTAATTATATTCGCCGCGCCCTTTTTTATCTTTCCGCGTTATTTCTCCAAAGAAGCGGCGTTCGCCTTAATCATAGCCGGTATAATAATCTCCGCCGTCTTGATATATTATTTTCTAATCAAACCTTTTGAAAAACTTCAAATTATCGTAGAAAATCTCGATAAAGGGAATTTTTTAAACGAACGCGGGAAAATAGACTCCTTTGAAATTATAAATAAATTATATAAAATATCCGGCGAAATAAATATATTCGTCGATTCGTTAAATTCATGCGCCAAACTAATGGGAAGCAGAAATTTAAACTTCGAAGACATAAACAAAGCCGGCTGCTTGGATGACGGCGATAAAGGCACGTTAACCGCCGGCCGTTATTTGGAATCTAATTCGGCATTAACCGAAGCGATAGTGACGGTGGCGCATGATATAACTGAAACCAAGAACGAACTCATAAGGGTGTCGGTCGAGTTCGGGACGCTGCTTAGCCAGATAAGCGAACTTAATAATGCAGGCTCCGAGCAGTCCGAAGAATTGTCGCGGACGGTTTTGACCATAGAAGAAAACACGAGAACAATCAGCAGTATAGCCGAGTTAAGCGCAAAATCAAGAGAGAAAGTGGACGGCATAGTAGGCCTTATGAATACCAATGCGGGACATGTTTCGGATTTATACGATTCTATTCAAAGAATCAACGAAAGCACAAAAAAAATTACCAATATTATTACGGTTATAAGAGAAATAGCCGACCAGACCAATCTTCTTTCGCTTAATGCGGCTATAGAGGCGGCGCGGGCGGGAGAGCAGGGAAGGGGTTTTGCCGTGGTCGCCGACGAGGTAAGGAAATTAGCCGAAAAAGTAACCAAAGCGACCCGCGACGTCGAAACTTTAATTAAGGAAACCGAGAATACCGTTTCATACGGCGTCGAAACCGTCAATAGGCTTGTTGACTCCAACAATTTTGTAAACCGGGAAGCCGGTTCGATAAAAGACTACACGGACAATCTTGCTTCGGCGATAGAAGAACAGAACGCTTCCATGCAGGAACTAGGCATGTCCGCGAAGAAAATATCGACGGAATCAAAGCATATATCGGATTCGACGTCGAGCATAACCGATTCTGTAATACAGATGGTTGACGATATGGATAAAGCATCGGGAATAGTTAATCTTTATAAATTATAAAATATTAAAACCGGAGGATAGGTATAAGTTATGACGGGCAAGCCTAAAATAAGTATGTATTGGGCGGCTTCATGCGGCGGATGCGAGATTGCGCTAGTCAATATAAACGAAAAAATAATAGACGTGGATGCCAACTTCGATTTTATGTTCTGTCCCTGCCTTTTGGATACGAAGAAGCAGGAAATAAAAGAACTGCCGGACGAAAGCATATTTATAACGTTTTTTAACGGAGGAATAAGAACGGAAGAAAACGAAGAGATGGCTCATCTGTTAAGAAAAAAATCTAAGGTATTAATTGCATTCGGCTCCTGCGCCTATGAAGGGTGCATCCCCGCTCTTGCAAACCTGTCTTCCAGAGACGAACTTTTTAAAACGGTTTATCTCGACAACCCTTCTATAGACAATCCTCTTGGCGTTCTGCCCGTTCCGGAGTCGGAAGTTCCCGAAGGGATGCTTGAAATCCCGCGTTTTTACGATACCCTGAGGACGCTTTCGCAGGTCGTCGATGTAGATTACTTTATACCCGGGTGTCCGCCTGAGCCTAAGCAGATTTGGAACGTTATCGAGCTTGTTATTTCCGGAGCGCCTCTCCCGCCGCGAAAATCCGTAATAGGCGCGGGGACGTCATCGGTATGCGAAGAATGCGATAGAAAAAAATCGGAAAAAAAGGTAGAAAAATTTTACAGGAATTACGAAATAATTCCCGAAAAAGAAAAATGTCTCTTAGAGCAGGGACTTATCTGTATGGGCATCGCGACTAGGGACGGTTGCGGCGCTCTCTGTCCTCAGGTTAATATGCCCTGCACCGGATGTTACGGTCCTCCTGAAGGAGTATTGGATCAGGGCGCTAAAATGGTTTCCGCCATCGGCTCTATAATGGATATTGACGGAATAAAAGGGCTTAGCGACGAAAAAATAATAGAAAAAATTAATTCGACGATAGAATCTATTCCAGACCCGGCAGGTTTGTTTTATAAATACAGCCTTGCCGATTCTATGCTGAAAAGGAGGATAAAGCCATGAGAAAAATATCGATAGACCCGGTTACCAGATTAGAAGGACACGGTAAAATCGACATATTTTTGGACGACGAAGGAAACGTAAAAAATACATATTTTATCGTCCCAGAATTAAGGGGATTTGAGCAGTTTTGCACGGGAAGGCTTGCCGAAGATATGCCGGTTTTGACCAATAGAATATGCGGAGTTTGCCCCGAAGCCCATCATATGGCATCGGTCAAGGCTTTGGACAGGCTTTTCGGAGTAGAACCGCCGCCTGCCGCTAAAAAAATAAGAGAGCTTTTATATATGGCTTTTTACGTTACCGACCATACTACTCATTTTTATGCGCTCGGCGGACCGGATTTTATAGTCGGACCGGATGCGCCGCCCTCCGAAAGAAACATTCTGGGCGTCATAAGGAAAGTCGGATTAGACATAGGGAAAGAGGTTATAGAAACGAGGGCGAGAAATCACCGCATAATAGAAATGATAGGCGGAAGAGGCATCCATCTTGCGGGCGGATTGCCCGGAGGCTGGAGTAAATCTCTTTCTAAAGAAGAATTGGACGAAATTAAATTTAACGCAAAAAAGAATATAGATTTTGCCCTTTTCAGCCTTAAAATATTCGACGACATAGTATTAAAAAATCCCGTTTATAAAGAACTTATACTTTCCGACGTTTATATTCACAGGACATATTATATGGGGACGGTAGATGAACTTAACCGCGTTAATTTTTACGACGGAAAAATCAGAGTTATAGACCCGGAAGGAAATGAATTTGTAAAATACGATTCCGCAGATTATGCAGAGCATATTGCCGAGAGAGTGGAACCGTGGACTTATCTTAAATATCCTTATTTAAAAAATGTCGGCTGGAAAGGTTTCGTGGATGGGCCGGAAAGCGGAGTTTATTCCTGCACCCCTTTATCGAGGCTTAACGTTTCCGATAGAATGGCGACGCCGCTGGCGCAGGAAAATTTTGAAAAGATGTTCGATACTTTGAGCGCAAAAAGAAACGACGGAAGATACAAACCGGTTCACCACAGGCTTGCGACGCACTGGGCAAGGTTAGTGGAACTGCTCTATGCTTCGGAAAGAATGTTGGAACTTGCAAGCGACGACGAAACCGCTTCCGATAAGGTCAGAACGATACCGCAGGGAGTAAAAGTAAACGGTTCTAACGAAGCGGTCGGCATAGGTTCGGTGGAGGCGCCGAGAGGCACTTTGACCCATCATTACGTTTCTGACGAAAAAGGCGTTATTAAAAAGGTAAATTTGATAGTCGGAACTACCAATAATTACGCTCCTATGACTATGTCTATAAAGCGGGCGGCGGAAAAACTTATAAGCAAAGGACAGGTGGTTCAGGAGGGCTTGCTTAATATGATAGAAATGGCCTTCAGGCTTTACGACCCATGTTTGTCATGTTCGACGCACTCTTTGCCCGGCAAAATGCCGCTTATAGTAAAAATCAGAAATAAAGACGGGGATATTATCCGGCACATTAAAAGGAATTCATATGATGATTAACGAAAATCGGACGGAAATTTAAATGAAAAATATATATCATAATTCAAAAACGGCGGTTATAGGTATCGGCAATTCCATATTATCCGATGACAGCGTGGGAATAAAAGCCGTTAAAGTTTTAGAATCTATATATAAAGCGAAACATAAAGACAGTTCCGAAGTTACGGAATTTATAGAAGTATCCACGGGCGGGATAAACCTTATGGAGTATATGGCGGGATTTCGGAAGGCGGTTATAATAGACGCCATAGTTACCGGCAGGCATAAAGCAGGGACGGTTTTTAAATTTATTTATCCCGACATTCCTTTTACAAGGAATACTGTTTCGACACACGATGTGGACCTGCCTATGGCTATCGAAACGGCAAATTATCTGGACATATCTTTGCCGTCGGAAATAATTATATTTGCCGTAGAAGCAAAAGATACCGTAAATTTCGGCGAGAATCTGACGGAAGAGGTCGAAAGCGCGCTTATAAACGTGGTAAATGAAATAAAATCGATGCTGAATTTTTAAGAAATACCGCAAACATAGTCGCATAAGACATGTTTTATTATAAATAATAGGATTGGTTGGCTGCGCCGGACTCCGTCCGTTGCACTCGCAATGACGAAATATTAAAAAAATTAATCAATAGAGGTGGGTTATGAAGACGGCCGTTTATTTTTGCAACTGCGGTACGAATATATCGGAAAAAATCAATCCTGAAAAAGTCGAAGATGCCGTAAAAAAGAGTAACGGCGGTATTATTTTTAAAAGCTGCGGCTTTTTATGCTCGGAAGAGGGGAAGGAATTTTTGCGGAAAGATATTATGGATAACGGCATAGAAGCCGTCGTAATACCCGCATGTTCTCCAAGGGACCACGAAAAAACGTTTATTAACGTTTTGTCGGCGGCAGGGGTCAATCCATATATGATGCAGATGATTAACATAAGGGAGCAGGTCGCATGGGTTACCGAAGACAAAGAAAAAGCCGCCGAAAAAGCCGTGCATTATATAAATGCGGCCATATCGAGAGTAAACCTTCAGGAGCCCTTAGAAAAAAAGGAAATAGACGTATCGCCGGATGCCATAGTTGTCGGAGCCGGTCCGGCAGGGCTTAAAGCGGCTTTAAGTTTAGCGGAAGCCGGAAGAAAGGTAACCGTAGTCGAAAAGTCGCCGACTATAGGCGGGCTTCCCGTGAGATACGAAGAAATATTTCCCAATATGGAATGCGGACCTTGTATGCTCGAACCTATTATGGGAGATGCTCTTCACGGAAATGCATCCGGCAATATAGAATTTTTAACGCTGTCTGAAATAGAAGACGTCGTCGGCTCTTACGGAAACTTTACCGTTAAAATAAAACGCAGTCCGCGCTACGTAGATGCCGAAAAATGCATCGGATGCGCTGAGTGCATAGCGCCCTGTCCGGCATCGTTCAAAAATCCTTTTAACTGCGATATGAACGAAAGAAAAGCCATAGATTTTTCCTTCGCCGGCGCGCTGCCTAACGTTCCTTACGTAAATGCCGGAGTTTGCTTGAGATTTAACGATAACGACGGCGCGGACGGCGGTTCTTGCCGGCTGTGCATAGACGCTTGTCCGGTAGGCGAAGAAGTTTTTAAATTCGACGAAAAAGAGGAAATTATAGAAAGAAATGCCGGAAGCATTATTTTAGCGACGGGTTCGGCTTTATACGACTGCGGAAAAATTTCTTCGTTAGGTTACGGGAAAATACCCGCCGTTTACAATAGCATCGAATTCGAGAGGATTCTTGCATCCAACGGACCTACCGAAGGGAAGATTAAGACGCCTGACGGCAAAGAGCCTCAATCTTTTGCGATAGTCCACTGCGTAGGCAGTTTAGATAAAAATCATAAAGATTACTGTTCGGGAATATGCTGCGAATACGCCTTTAAATTTAATCATATCATAAGAAACAAAATACCTTCGGCTAAGATATATCATTTATATAAAGAAATAGTAATCCCGGGAAAAGAAAGCGGCAGCCTATACAGGCATGCGGCAGAAGATAAAAATACCGTTTTTATAAGAGTAAGCGATATAAACGGAATGACGGTCGCGGAAGAAAGCGGCAAAAAAGTTTTTTCGATAAGCGGCGCCTGCGGTTCGGGCGGCGGAGCCGGAGGGGGAGAAATTGAAAAGAGAGGCGGCGAAGTAAGCGAAAAAATATCTGTCGATGCCGTAATATTATGTCCGGCGGTAGTCCCCGGCGGGGATATGGACGGATTAGCCGGAATACTGGAAGTCGTCAGGGATAAAAACGGATTTTTCGAAGAACTTCACGGAAGAACGGATGTTGGAAAAAGCACGATAAAAGGCGTATATCTTGCCGGAAGCTGTCATTCGCCTATGGATATAAAGGAGGCGATGAGCGAAGGCATGGCGGCGGCGGGATATGTTCTTTCCGGACTCGTGGCAGGGAAAAAACTCTCTATCGACCCTATATCTGCCGTAGTTAATCAGGAAAGATGCTCCGGGTGCAAGGTATGCATCGGCGTATGTCCGTATAAGGCTATATCCTTCGACGAGAAGGAAGAGGCGTCTTTAGTAAACGAACTATTGTGTCAGGGGTGCGGAACGTGTGCCGCCGCCTGTCCGTCGTCGGCTATTAAGGCGAACGGGTTCACGAACGAGGAGATATTTGCCGAAATAGGAATTATGCTGGCGTAAAAATAATAATCTTTTGAATCAAAATATAAAAAACAGAGGAGGAAGTATAATTATGCAGAATTCCACGGCCATTAAAGAGAATATGCTGGATAATACCGTAAATATCGAAAAAGCAAAGAAAATGGAAGTTTTTGAACCCAGAATAATCGGTTTTTTATGCAACTGGTGTTCGTATGCGGGGGCGGATAAAGCGGGGGCGGCTCAAAAGCCCTATTCCCCTAACGTCAGCGTAATTAAAGTTATGTGCAGCGGAAGAATAGACCCGCAGTTTATTCTGGAAGCTTTTAAAAAAGGAGCGGACGGAGTTATGATTCTTGCCTGCCATCCGGGGGATTGCCACTATAAAGAAGGCAATTACAGGGCAGTCCAGAGGCATAGGCTGTTATTGCGCCTGCTCAAACAGTTCGGAATAGAAGAAGAAAGGTGCCGTTTCGACTACGTATCGGCGGGCGAAGGCGACAGATTCGTTTCCGTAATAAACGAAACTGTGGAAGCGGTTAAAAAATTAGGTCCGTTAAAGATTTAAATACCTTCCGTCGGTATTAACGTCAACTTTGTTGGCAAAATGCCAACCAATATTTATTTAGACATAGCGTTTTAATTATTTTATATCCGCGCTAATTCTTTATATCCGCTAAATAGAACAATGCAACGGAGCAACGCCTTCCTTTAAAATATTATGGCACGGTAATTGCTTTATCCGTATTCAAATAATTTTAATCTAATTTTAATACGGAGGCATTAATGAAAAAACTTTTTATTTATTTAACGGCGGCTTTAACCGTTTTGGGGCTCGGCTTTGCATCTATCGCAAACGCGGGAACGGTAACTATCGCAGGCAATACAAATTTAACTATAGGCGGTTTTATACTCGGCTATTACGGCGAATCAAGCAACCAAAACTTAGTTTCTTCACAGGCAAATAACCCGGGGATAGTTAATACCCAAACCGATAATTCCACAAAATTTAGCGGCACGTTAGCTTTTACCCGGTTATGGTTAAATTTGGACAATAAGCCGGAAGGTATTACGGGCTATATATCGGCAGATTTTAACGGCGGCGGAGTTCAGGGCTTAACTCAGGGCGTAAGGTTAAGGAGGGCGTATTTAATAAAATCTTTTAAGGCAAACGGTCTTAACCCTTGGATTGAGATAGGACAGGATTATAATTTAGGACAGCCCGTAGGTTTTTCGTTTTCGGCATACCAGAATGCGGGTTTGGCGGGGGACGAAGCCAGCGTTCCAATATGGGTGCCTCAGATTATGTTCGGAGCAAAAATTAATGCCGGAAACTTTACGTTAAATCCGCAAATAGGCCTGATAGATTTACAAGGCGAATCCGGAAGCGGCAATTATACCGAACTTATGAGCAACGCCGGGGATCCCGACATTTACGATATCAGCGCAAACGTTCCGGGTTTCGGAGTAAAACTGCCGGTGGATTTTAAGACCGGTTTCGGCGCGCCGGCTTCTTTTTATGGGGCGTTTCAGGGTCAACCGGTAAACGTTTCTTACGGTCCTTCCAACGTCAATTTCGTTAAGAAGAGCGAGTTTGGCTGGGCTGCAAGCGGCGGAATAACGGTTCCGGTTTCATACGTTACTTTTATGGGAGATATCCAGTACACGAGCGGCATGACAGGCTTAAATACGGTATTGGGACAGGGCGCTTATACGCCTGAGGCTTACTGGTCGGAAAACGGCAATAACGTTAATACTACAAAAGCCGTGCAGTGGGACGCTCAGGCTAAAATCGACTTAAAGCGGTTCGGCGCTCCGGTTGCGATAGCAGGCGGTTATTCCAAAGTATCTTTTTCAAATTACAACGACGCTCTCGGTTTAGACTTAGATAATACTTACAGCGCATGGAATGCTTATAATAATTCTCCGGTAAGGGAATCAGGCTCTATTTTCGCAAATATAGGCTGGAATGCTACTAAATCGTTTATGCTCGGACTGGAATGGGATAATAATTTAACTTCATATGCGGTTGACCCCGGCGCTTCGTTTCATTCCAATTCTTTTTATATGATAGGCATGTACAGTTTTTAATAGGATTTTAAAGCTATTCGATTTATTTATAGACTTTTAATTTTGCGAAAGAAAAATTTAGACCTGATGAGCGCAAACGGCGTACGTTTGCATGCCGTACTTCGTTTCCATTCTGCGCGGGAATGACAAGGGATAGATTAATTATGGACCCAAATCCCGATTTAGAAATTTTTAATATATGAATTACCTGAATTAACAATGACGGAATATTAGAATTTATTAATATTTTATAAATCGGGATTTGGGATAGATTAATTATTTGAATTATGTGTTATTATGGTTTATAATTAACCATAAATGAATTAATCGTAAAAACGGAGGATTCAAAAAATGCCTACACAGACAATCGACGCAAGAGGGCTTAAATGTCCCCAGCCCATTTTAAAAATCACGGCTACCGCAATAAAAATGAAAGCCGGAGATATAATAGAAATCCTTGCAGACTGTTCGACTTTTGAAAACGACGTAAAAGACTGGTGCCAGAGATCTAAAAAAATGCTTATGTGGATTAAAGAAGAAGCAGGGGCAAAAAAAGCGCAGATCCAGTTTTAATAGTCTAATTAAGCAAATATATCTGCAGTAAAATAAAATATGTTTATCGCAAATTTGTTTTGCCGTGATACGACCGCCCTCTTAATAGAGTCCATCTTCATTTTTTACTAAAGAAAGGAATAGGGGTATTTATTCTTGAAAGAATTTAACCTAAAAAAATTTTTTTCAAAAAAAGAAAATTCTGTTTTATTGGAAAATATCGCCGATATTTCCTCCGAGCCCGTTTCCGTTCTAGACGGCGCAGGCAGTTTGATTGCCGGCGGACCTCCTGCAGCAAAATCGCCTTCTTTTCCTATAAAAATAGACGGAGAAGAAATAGGCAGAGTTTCGGGAAAGCGCGGAGCCGAGGGTGCGGCGGCGATTCTGTCGCGTTCCATACGGTCATTGTCGGTGCAGAGGTCGCTTGCCGAAGAAATACTCCAGAAATATAAAGAATATGATTTGCTGTATAATATTAACGACCTGATGTCGTTATGCCCTAAACCTGCGGAAATAGCGGATTTTATTATAAGCGAACTTCTAAAGCTTATAAAATTCGAGTATGCCTCGATAATAATTTTTAACGAGGCCGGCAAGACCTTGGATATTCTTTCTTCATACGGCAAAAATCACGGCGGCGCCGGTTATAAAAAAAATATAGAAAAAATCAACGCCAAGGTTTTTAAGAGCGGCAAAGGCGAAATTATCAACGAAAATATCGAAAAAGACTGGGGCGGAAGAAAAAAAGTTAAAATAAATTCAGGCGGAGACGCTTATTCTTTTATGTCCGTTCCTTTAAAAACAAAAGGTAAAAATATCGGGCTTATAAACGTATGTTCTTTTAAAGAGGCGGCGTATTATATTTCTTCGGACTTTAAAATTTTATCTACAATCGCTTCCTATGCGGCAAATTCTATAGAAATTACAAGGCTTTATAATATCGAAAAAGAACGCGCCGATAAACTTCAGGAAAAAAATAAAGAGCTTAATACGGCAAAAGAGATTATATCCAACGAAAATATAAATCTGAAGCAAAATCTAAGGCAGAAATTTTCTCCTAAAAAAATACTGGGTATAAGCAGACAGGTTCAAGACTTATTAGACAAAATAGACAAGATAGCCGATATTTCTTCCAACGTTATTATAACCGGAGAAAGCGGGACGGGCAAAGAGCTTGCGGCTAAAGCCATTCATTATTCCAGCGCGAGGGCGGAGAAGCCTTTTATCGCCGTTAACTGTTCGGCTATACCGGAATCTATATTCGAAAGCGAACTGTTCGGCATCGAAAAAGGGGTCGCTACCGGCGTCGATAAGCGCAGAGGCAGAGTGCTGGATGCGGATAAAGGCACCCTTTTTCTGGACGAAATCGGAGATATGCCTTTATCTGGACAGGCTAAGGTACTGAGAATGATTCAGGACAGAGAGGTCGTTCCGGTAGGGGGATCCAAGCCGGCGCCGTTCGACGTAAGGATAATAGCCGCAACCAATAAAGACCTAAAAAAGGAAATAGCGTGCGGAAATTTCAGAAAAGATTTATTTTACAGGCTTAACGTAATAAATCTTATTATGCCGCCCCTGAGGGACAGAAAGGAAGACATAGCCGTTCTCGCCAATTATTTTTTAAAAAATAATGCCGTAAAATTGGAAAGACGCAATATGCAATTTACCGAGGATGCGATAGATGCGCTGACAAATTACGAATGGCAGGGAAACATAAGAGAGCTGGAGAACGAAATAGAAAGGGCGGTGGCATTAAATATTTCCGGCAGAATCGCTTCCGAGGATTTATCCGAAAATATCAGGAAATATAGTTCATTCGGCGGCAATGCGGCAAAAGAGGAAAAAACGGCGACTATAGAAGAAAATGAAACCGTATTGATTAAAACGGCGCTCGAAAAATCACGGTGGAATAAATCAGCCGCCGCGAAAATATTAGGAATAACGAGGGAAGGTTTAAGAAAAAAAATGATAAGGCTGGGAATATGAAACTTGCCGATAAAAATTATGGAAAATAATAAAAATAATATCGAAAAAGAGTCGGCAGGAATTTCCGCATATATTAAAAAAATTTTAAACCACGAATTTGAATCTTTGTCCGAAATTTCCGGTCTGGCAAACTCCGAACTTGCCGAATCCATTATCTCTCTTGCCGCCGAATACAGGAATTCGCTTATAAGAACCGAAGATTACGTCCGCAGTCTTGCAGAAGCCGAAAATAAAGTATCGCGGACGCAAAAAATTTACGGAGCAATGTTGAATAATTCTTCGGTCGGCATTACTATCGTGCGGGAAAGACGTTTTATTTTAGTAAATAAAAAAATGGCGGAATTATTCGGATACGATTCGCCCGATGAATTAACCGGAAAATTATCCAGGATATGCTACCGTTCCGACCGCGATTTCCAAGAAATAGGCAGAGGCGCATACTCTACCGTAAGAGCCGGTCTGGAATATAAGGTGGAATATATAGCAAAAAGAAAAGACGGTTCCGAATTTTGGTGTCTTTTAACCGGGAAATCGGTGGATATACAGGAAATGGGTAACGCCGATTCTGTTTGGATATTTCAGGACATAGACGAAAGAAAAAGGCAGGAAAGCCAGTCTTCGGTTATCGTTTCAAGTTTAGCGGATGCCCTTTTCGTCGTAAACATTTATAAAAAAATATCTTCCTATAACTTTGCTTTTTTATCTATGTTCGGTTTTAACGAAAAAAATATAGGAGATGATTTACCCAGCCTTTTTGACAAAACAATGAATGCCTTAATAGATAAAGTATTTTTAGACAGAGATATAAACAAAAGAAACATTTATACCGATGAAATCAGTCTTAGCGGAAACAGAACCTGCAAAGCTACCGCAACGTCGATGTATTTAGACATCGAAAACAGCCTGTCGAAAGACGATTATGCCGCAGATGCTTTTATGGGCGTCGTCGTTACCGTAAGGGACATCACCAAGGAAAAAGAGGTGGATATGATGAAGACGGATTTCATATCTACCGTATCCCACGAATTAAGAACGCCACTTACATCCATACTGGGTTTTGCCAACATCATAAGCAAGAAATTCAAA
>JAJZJX010000010.1 GCA_021850985.1 bacterium | reverse complement strand
ATATTTGGAAAAAATTAAAGCGGATTTAGAACTGAAAGAAAAAATAGAACAGGATACGATATAAACATCTTTATCGACAAGGAAAAAAATAATGGAAGAAAGAAGAGTTTCTAAGGGAGTTATAAGGAGAAGGGCGAGCGTTGCGGAGCCGGAAGAATCTAAAGTTAATTTGCCTGAACCGGCGACTTCCGCAGATGCGCGTAAAGCTGAAAGAGCCGGAAATATCGAAAAAAAAATACACGCTGCCCCTGCCGAAGTTTCGGCCGCTTCCGTTGAAACCGATAAAGCCGATAAAGAACAGGTAAAAACTAAACAGCCGCAAGACGCCGTATTATCGGAAAAAAATTCAAAAGAAAAAGAAAAGACGGGGAAATTAAAAAAAGGAGCAAAAAACGAACCTGTTCAAAAACCTGACGTCCTTAGCGTAATAAAGACATTAGACGTATCGAAAGTTAAAGCATTGGCCGAAGAAGCAGCCGATGTTTCCGGACATAAAAAGCCAGTAAAAAAAGAAGAAATAAAGAAAGGGCCTCAGCTTAAATTTTCTAAAAACGAGAAATTCATAGATACGTCGGAAGAAGGCGAATCTTTTGTTTTCAGGAAACACAATAAAAGAAAATTCGGCGGCAAGCACGGCAAGCAGGCTAAACATATACAGCAGATAATACCGGAAAAAAAAGCCTCCAAAAAGGTAATAAAAATCAGCAGCGGTATTACCGTGAACGAATTGTCGCAGGCTCTTGGAGTTAAAGCCGCAGAAGTTATAAAAAAACTAATGGATATCGGAATTATCGCTACAATGAATCACGTAATAGACGTGGATACCGCATCGCTTATTGCATCGGAGTACGGATATACCGTGGAAAACGTCAGTTTTAACGAAGCCGTAGCTTTGGAAGAATCCGTTGATACAGAAGAATCGCTTTTACCCAGAGCTCCGGTAGTTACGGTTATGGGTCATGTAGATCACGGAAAAACTTCTTTGCTGGATGCCATAAGAAAAACAAACGTAACCTCCAATGAAGCAGGAGGTATAACTCAGCACATAGGAGCATACAACGTCGAAATCGACGGTTCAATGATAACTTTTTTAGATACCCCCGGTCACGAAGCTTTTACGGAAATGAGGGCAAGAGGAGCCGGCATAACCGATATCGTCGTTTTAGTCGTTGCCGCAGACGACGGAGTTATGCCTCAGACTATAGAAGCTATTAATCATGCTAAGGCGGCAAACGTTCCTATTATAGTTGCAATAAATAAAATAGACAAGCCCGGAGCTAACCCCGCTAAAATTAAAAACAGTCTTTTAGAATACGGTCTTGTTTCAGAAGAGCTTGGAGGGACTACTCTTTATGCGGAGGTTTCTGCTAAAGCCGGCACCGGAATAAAAGAACTTTTAGAGCTTATTATTCTTCAAGCCGAAATATTGGAATTAAAGGCAAATCCAAATAAACCTGCAAGAGGAACCGTTATAGAGGCAAAGCTCGATAAAGGAAGGGGGCCGGTTGCCACCGTATTGATTCAGAGCGGAACTTTAAACGTTAACGACAGCGCAGTCTGCGGTTTATATTACGTTAAAGTCAGAGCTATGCTGGATTATAAGGGAAATAAAATATCGTCCGCAGGACCTTCTACGCCCGTCGAGATATTCGGATTAGAAGGAGTCGCATCTCCCGGCGATAATTTTATAGCCCTTAAAGATGAAAAAGAAGCTAAAAGAATAAGTTTGGAAAGGCAGTTGAAACACCGAGAATCGGAACTTAATTCAAATGCAAGATTAACTCTTGAAGGTTTGTATGAAAAAATTAAAACAGGCGACGTAAAAGAACTTAAGTTAATAGTAAAAACAGATGTTTACGGTTCGATGGAAGCATTAATACAGTCGTTTAAAAAACTTTCCAATCCAAAAGTTAAGGTAAACGTTATTCACGGCGGCGCTTCCGCTATAACCGAAAGCGACGTTATGCTTGCAAAAGCAACCAATTCGATAATTATAGCGTTCAACGTCCGTCCGGAGCCTAAAGCTTCGGCTCTAAGCGAAACGGAAGGAATAGAAATAAGGTATTACAGCATAATTTACGATGCGGTCAAAGACATTAAAGATGCTATGGAAGGGCTTCTTGCCCCTATAGAAAACGAGAAAATTACAGGAAAAGCCGAAGTAAGGAATGTTTTTAACGTTCCAAAATTCGGAGCCGTCGCAGGCTCTTTCGTTTTGAACGGCATTATCAAAAGGTCTTCTAACGTCAGACTGCTCAGGGATAATGTTGTAGTATATACCGGACACATAAATTCTCTAAAAAGATTTAAAGACGACGTTAAAGAGGTTCAGGCTAATTTTGAATGCGGTATTTTGCTTGAAAATTTTAACGACGTAAAAACGGGAGATATAATAGAAGCTTTTGATATCGAATATATAAAACAGACTCTGGAATCCGCAGACGGTAAAATATAAATAATAAAAGAGGTTGTAGAAAAATTGATAGAAAGAAATAAAAGGGTCGCCGAACTTATAGCAAGAGAAGTTTCGTTATGTTTGGAATTTGAAGTAAACGATGCAAGACTAAAAAATGTTACTATTATAAACGCCGAAATTTCTAAAGATCTGAAATTTTGTAAAATATTTTTCAGCGTTATAGGTTCCGATAAAGAAATTAAAAAAGCATTAAGCGGTTTTGAAAGTTCTAAAAATTTTATTAAAAAAGTAGTTTTTTCAAAGGTGCTTTTAAGGGTTGTTCCTGAAATAAGATTTGAATATTACTACGGATTAAAGCAGGCATTTGAAATAAATAACATAATAAACAATTATAAAATTAATAAATTAAACAAATAAAATAAAAAAGCATACAAATTTATGATATCTTTAAAGAAAGATTATTCGGTTTCGGATTTAAACAACTTTAAAAATACCGCCGACGAGATATTCCGCATAATAGAAACGTCAAAAAAAATAATGATATCCACTCATGAAAATCCGGAAGGAGATGCTATAAGTTCCGCTATAGCGACGGGGTTATTTCTGAAATCTTTGGATAAAGAGGTCTATCTGTATGAAAAAGATCAGATACCTGCTAATTTGAAATTTTTACCGGAGTCTGATAAATTTTTAAACGAATTTCCAAAAGAGCCGATTGACCTTCTTATTGTAGTAGATTGCGGCGAATTTTCCAGAATCGGTTCAAATTACGAACAACTTTCCGGAATAAACAGAATAATTAATATAGACCATCATTTTACCAACACTAATTTCGGGCATGCAAATCTCGTGCTTCCCGATGCAAGTTCTGCAGGAGAAGTTCTTTTTTATCTTTTCCTTGCATACGGGGCATATATAAATAATATTAAATATTCGCCGTTCGATAATTTCCTTGGAGATAAATTTGCGGAACCTTTGCCATGCGATAAAGAAGAACGCGCTAAAATATTGTCTTTTATAAGCGACGATATAGCGCTTTCATTATACACGTCTATTCTTACCGATACCGGTTCTTTCCATTATTCTTCGGCAAACAAAAGGTCGTTCTATATATGTTCGGTGTTAAACGAATACAGGCTGGATCCGTCTGCAATAGCAACCGAACTTTTTGAAACTAAACCTGCGGAGATGTACTTTTTGCTTGGAAAGAGCTTGAATACCTTAGAATTTTCTTCAGGCGGAAAAGTTGCATCTATGGTCGGTACCAAAAAAATGATAGAAGACGTTCTTAGGGAATCCGATTCCGGAAAAATTAACGGGTTGTATGAAAATTTCGTTAATTATCCAAGGTCTATTCAGGGTGTAGAAATTGCAATATTTTTTAGGGAAACCGGTTTTAATCAGTATAGGTTGAATTTTAGGTCAAAAAGTTATGCAAACGTCGCATACGTTGCCGAAAAGTTCGGCGGAGGCGGGCATAAATTTGCAGCAGGATGCAAAGTAAGCGGAGATATAAATGAAATTAAAAAAGATGTATATAAATATTGCGGCGAGATATTAAACGAAAAAGCATAAAAATTATGAAAATGGACGATAAAAGCTTAAACGGAGTTTTGATTATAGATAAGCCTGAAAATATGACTTCGTTTAATGTAGATTACCATATTAAAAAACGGTTGCATTGTTCAAAAGTCGGGCATGCCGGTACGTTAGATCCTTTTGCTACGGGAGTTTTGCCTGTTCTTATAAATAACGCTACCAAACTACAGGATAGTTTGGTTAATATGCCTAAATCGTATGAAGGGACTTTAAGGCTTGGAATAAGCACGGATACGCTTGATATTACCGGCAGTCAAATCGGTTATAGGGAAGTGTCCGATTCCGAGGCCGAAAGCGTAGCCAATTATTTAAAAAATATATCGGGGGATTTCATTCAGAAAATACCCGCTTTCAGCGCGCGAAAATACAAAGGTATCCCTCTATATAAGTATGCGAGAAAGAATATAGACGTAGTTACGGATAATCCTACGTCGGTCGTTAAAATATATAATTTTGAAATAAAATCCGTCGGCAATCCTTTTATAGATTTTAAATGCACGGTTTCTAAAGGTACTTATATAAGGGCTATTGCCCAAGAAATAATTGATAAATTCGATATTCCGGCTCAGCTTTACAGCCTCAGAAGAACAAGCGCGGGAGGTTTTGATGTTTCTAACGCTTTGCCTCAGGATTTTATTGAAAAAGATGCAGATTTTTTAATAAAAAACATTATACCTGCCGGCAATATTAACGTTAAACTTAATATTAATGGGGCGGAATTTAATTCCGGCCCGTCACAAATTGTATAAATATAAATTAAAATTAAATATATCCTTAAGGGGGTTAAATTAAATGGCTATTTCTAAAGAAGAAAAAACTACGATTATCAACAAATTTAAAACTCACGAACATGATTCCGGTTCAGT
This sequence comes from bacterium, assembly GCA_021850985.1. GTDB lineage: Bacteria > SZUA-79 > SZUA-79 > Acidulodesulfobacterales > Acidulodesulfobacteraceae > Acidulodesulfobacterium_A. Next base: position 51,297 of record JAJZJX010000010.1, on the reverse strand, counting down.
TGAGGTCCAGGTATCGCTGCTTACCTACAGAATTAATTTATTATCGGAACATTTTAAAAAATTTGCAAAAGACCATCATTCAAGAAGAGGGCTTCTGAAGATGGTATCAAGAAGAAGACATCTCTTGGATTATTTAAAAAATAAAGACGAAGCAAGATATAAAGCTCTTATAGAATCTCTTGACCTTCGCAAATAAAACGGCATTTGAATATATGGAAAAGGTGTCAGGTTTTATTTTCCGTATATGTAAAAGTGAATTAATAAGTCAAATGGCTTGCGGAAAATTAATCTGACACCTTTTCCAAAGAAAAAAAATTTCTACCGCAGTATTGAGGTTTATATTTACAACAATAGTTTAAACTGTTTATAATTTTATAGGAGATGAAATGACAAGTAAAACAACAATGTTCGACGGTAAAAAAATAACCGTGGAAACGGGCAGGCTTGCAAAGCAGGCATCCGGAAGCGCATTGATAACGATAGGGGGCACTAAAGTCCTCGTTACTACGTGCTTAAACAAAAATATTAAAGAAGGCACAGATTTTTTGCCGCTTACCGTTAACTACGTCGAAAAATATTATGCCGCCGGTAAAATACCAGGAGGTTTTTTTAAAAGGGAAGCAAGACCCAGTGAAAAAGAGGTTTTGACTTCAAGATTTTTAGACAGGCCTATAAGACCACTTTTCCCTGATAACTATTTTTTAGATACGCAGGTTATAGCTACGGTTATATCTATGGACGGCGAAAACGATCCTGATATGGCTGCAATGATAGGCGTTTCATTTTCTTTAATGTTATCCGAAGCTCCTTTTAACGGACCTACGGCAGGCGTCAGGGTAGCCAGGATAAACGGTAATTTTATTGCCAATCCTACATATAAAGAGCTTGAAGAAAGCGATACATTTCTTATAGTCGCCGGTTCTAAAAATGCCATAACGATGGTGGAGGGCAGTTTCAACGAGTTAGACGAAGAAGAGCTTATCTCTGCCATAGAGTTTGCGCACGGCAAAATTAAGGAATTAATCGAATTTCAGAATAGTATTTTATCGGAAATAGACATTAAAAAGGTTTCTATAGAAGAAATTAAACTGCCGGACGGATTATATGAAAGAGTAAAAGAGCTTTCGTTCGACGATTTGTCAGATGCTCTTAGAATTCCGGCGAAGCTTGAGAGAAACGAAAGAGTCGAAAGTTTAAACAATAAAATTATCGAGCTCCTTAAAGAATCTTATCCGGAACATGAAGCCGCAATATCGCATATTATGGAATCTATACAAAAAGACATATTAAGGAATAATATAATAAAAGACGGTTTAAGAATTGACGGAAGAGGACTTAAAGAAATAAGGCCCATTACTTGCTCCGTCGGCGAATTGCCTATGGCTCACGGCAGCGCGGTTTTTACCAGAGGCGAAACTCAGGCTTTGGTCGCTGCGACTCTTGGAACAAAGTTCGACGAACAGATAATAGACGCGCCCGAGAAAGAATCCGCTAAAAGATTCATGCTTCATTATAATTTTCCTCCTTTTTCGGTCGGCGAAGTAGCGCCGCTCAGGTCTCCGGGCAGAAGAGAAATCGGGCACGGTTCGCTCGGTGAAAAAGCTTTAAGATATATAATTCCGCCAGCTGAAAAATTTCCATATACTATAAGACTTGTTTCCGAAATTTTAGAATCTAACGGTTCTTCTTCTCAGGCTACGATATGCGGAGGCACTCTGGCTTTAATGGATGCCGGCGTTCCTATAAAAGCTCCCGTTGCCGGAATAGCCATGGGACTCATAAAAGAAGGCGACGCTATAGCTATACTTTCTGACATTCTCGGCGATGAAGACCATCTCGGCGACATGGATTTCAAAGTTGCGGGAACGTCTAACGGAGTCACGGCTTTGCAGATGGATATAAAAATTTCGGGAGTTACGAGCGAAATTTTAAGAAACGCTCTTTCGCAGGCAAAAGAAGGACGTTTGCATATACTTAGCATAATGCTTCAGTCTATTTCGGAGCCTAGAAAAGACATGGCGCAAAACGCTCCCAGGATAGTCACCATGAACGTTAAGCCTGAAAAAGTAAGGGAAGTTATCGGTTCCGGCGGAAAAGTCATAAAAGGAATAATCGAAAAAACAGGCGCAAAAGTAGATATAGAAGATTCTGGAAAAGTGACAATTTCTTCAAACAACGGAGAATCTCTTAAACTTGTCGTCGCTATGATAAACGATATTACCCAGGAAGCCGAAATAGGTAAAATTTATCTCGGTAAAGTAAGAAAGATAATGGATTTCGGCGCTTTCGTCGAGATATTTCCGGGCACAGACGGATTAGTCCATATTTCGCAGATAGATAATAAAAGAGTGGAAAAAGTTTCCGACGTATTGAAAGAAGGAGATGAAGTGAAAGTTAAAGTACTAGATATAGATAAGGCAGGAAAAATAAAACTGTCTATTAAAGAAACTTTATGAAAAGCTTTAAAAAAGAAGTTTTAGAATCAGGGATTACTTTAATAACCGAAAAAAAATCTTATTTCAATTCCGTAAGCATAGGATTGTGGGTTAAAACCGGTTCGGTTTACGAACCGGCGAAACTTAACGGAATATCCCACTTCATAGAACATCTTTTTTTTAAAGGAACAGTAAACAGGTCGTATAAAGATATAAACAGGGAAATAGACCTGATGGGCGGGGCATTAAACGCTTTTACCGGAAACGAACTAACCTGCATATATACCAAAGTTTTATATAAAAACTACGACAACGCATTAAATCTTCTTACGGATTTAATGTTTAACTCGTTATTTCCGGAAGACGAAATAGAAAAAGAAAAAGGCGTAATATTGCAGGAGATATCCGGCGTTCAAGACGATCCCTCAGATTATTCCATGGAGCTTTTCCATAAAAATTTATACGGTAATTCCTCTTATGCTTTGCCGATACTTGGAACGGAGGATACTATAAGCGGCTTTAACAGAAAAAAAATACTGGATTATTATTCATCGCGTTACAGCCCTCAAAATGTCGTAATCTCGGCGGCAGGAAATTTAGACCACGATGAAATTGCGGATTCAGTTAACCGTTACATGAACAAAGTAAAATCAAAATTCGATGCCTTAAAAACTGATAAAAAATTAGTTACCGATAAATTCTTCGGCGATTTTATTCACGAAAAAGATCTGGAGCAGACCCATTTTTTAATAGGATTAGAAGGAGTAAGCAGATTGGATAAAGATTTTTTTTCGGTTGAAGTTCTTAATGCAATTCTCGGAGGCTCCGTAAGTTCAAGGCTGTTTCAGGAAGTAAGGGAGAACAAAGGTCTTGCGTATTCTATCTATTCTAATTCCGTTTTTCATAAATTCGACGGATTTTTTTATATTTATGCAGGCGTTTCTCCGAAAAAATTTGCGTTATCCAAAAAATTAATATTTGAAATTATAGACGAAATAGTTTCAGGAAATATAAGCGACGACGAAATATCTAACGCAAAAAAACACATATACGACGGTTTTCTTTTAGGAATGGAGTCCACAAGCCAAATAATGAACCGCAATGCAATCAATGAGATTTATGAAGGTAAATATATACCGAAAACGCAAGTTCTTAAAGACATAGAAAAAGTTGACAGGCACGCCGTAAAAAAGGCAGCCGACCGCTTATTTTTAAACAAAGCAGGCAGAAATATTTCGGTACTCGGTAAAATAAAATAGATACGGTAACAGAATTCAATTCTGTCACCATTGCAAAACGGAAGTGAATATATGGAAACTGAAGTTTATTATCCAAAATTATACGACATAATATACAGGTCGGGTTACGTTATAGGTTTTCTCGGAACCGCGTTATTCGTTTTTTCTTACATTTTTCTCAATAACGTTTCAAGCGGCATTATATTTTTTTATATAGCTTTTTTTATGTTTTATGCAGGCTCTTTAATATCTTCATTATTTCTTTTAGTGTGGAAAAAAGAAATAAAAATATTTATACTGTCCTGCGTAATTTTGGGTATTATAACCGGAATTATATATATTTTCGTTAAAAATCCGGAGATATTAGTTATATCGGCAGGGCTCGTGCTTGCCGGACTCGCCGGACTTTACGGAAAAGAAGCCCACTGTTTCCATTTTTTGGAAGGCTGGATTTTAATGTGGTCTTTTCCGTTAATCGTATTCTCTAATCTTTTGATTTACGGACTAAACGCACAAAATAACGTAGCGGTGCATTTTATTTTTTCGGCCGTTTATGCTATAATTGCCGTCATGTCGTTTTCTTTTCTGATTAAAAAATTAAAACAGCCTTTAATGCAATTTTGTCAGAATTAAGATTAATTTATGACTTGGACAGTGATACGGGACAGAATTTAATTCTATCCACGTAATATTAAGATATATTTTTTTATTGAAATATGACTATTAAGTCATTATAATATATATATGAGTGAAATTCAGGATAAATACGAATTAATTTTAGCTTCATCCAGAAAACTTATAGAAGAAATAGGTTTTTCTGCATTGACTATGGACAAAGTAGCCCAAAAAGCGGGTATCGCTAAAGGGACGGTTTATCTGTATTTCAAAGACAAAGACGACCTGCTGGAAAAAGTTTTGTCTTCAGGATTTGAAAAAATGTTTGAAAGAATAAAAATAAGAGTCGGCAATGAAAACGGCGCGTTTAATAAGCTGCAATCTTTAATTAACGAGAATATAAGGCATATTTACGAAAACAGGTATTTTTTTAAAACGATTTTTTTAGACGAAGTAAACGTAGTTTTTTTGAAAAAAAAGTCAAAAGAATCTTATAATTTGAGACGAAAAAGATATACCGACTATATCGCCGATATTATTAAATCCGGCATTGAGTCCGGAGAATTCAGAAAAGATATTAATAATTCAAAAACCGCCTATATGCTTGTCGCTTTGATAAAAACCGGCGCTATATATAATTTTCTTAACGGAATGTTTGATTTAACTTCAGAAATGATTGAAAAAGATACCGAAGAAATATTGAATTTATTTATGCGCGGTATTTCCGTAAAATAATTTGCAATAACTATGGTAGAAAAATCCCACAAAAGCTATAAATGGATAGTTCTTGCCCTTGTCGTCGTATCTTCGTTTATGGCTATACTCGACGTTAATATCGTAACGGTCGGAATTCCAAAAATGATGTCGCATTTCGGCATCAACGTTACCGACGCCGAATGGGTCATGATAGCTTATACGATAGCCTATTCGATAGTAATTCTTCCGATGGCGTATGTAAGAAGAAGGTGGGGCATAAAATATCCGTTTATTATATCCATAATTGTTTTTGTAATAGGTTCTGCATTATGCGGTTTGTCGCCCTCTTTCAGCTATCTCGTTATTTTTAGGGTAATCCAGGCTATAGGCGGTGCGGGGCTAACGCCGACAGGACTAACTCTGCTTGCGGAAGTTTTTCCTCCGGACGAAAGAGGCGAAGCTATGGGAATATGGTCTATCGGGGCAATGCTTGCTCCGGCGGTCGGTCCTGCTTTGGGAGGATATCTCGTAGATTACGTCGATTGGAGATGGATATTTTACGTTAACGTGCCTATCGGAATTATTTCGGTTTTGGGCGCAATAACTATTCTTACTCACGATATACCGGTAAAAAAATATATTAAAAAATTTGATTTTCTAGGTTTTTTATTTATGTCATTGTCAATGGCTTCACTATTGTACGCTCTTAACGAAGGGCAGACGCTCGGTTGGCACGCTCCTATAATAATTCAGTCGGAAGTAATAAGCGGTTTTTCGTGCGTGTTTTTTATAGTAACCGAACTATTCGTCGAAACCCCTCTTCTTAATTTGGATATTTTTAAAAATTATAATTTCGTTATTGCATTTATAGTCAATATGGTCAGGGCGGTAGGAATTTTCGGAGCTATGTTTCTTTTGCCGCTTTTCATAGAAAACGTTATGAACTATAATGCAATGCATGCAGGTATTCTTATGGCTCCGACGGCAATTGCCGTAGCATTGGTATCGCCTTTTTCGGGAAAAATATCCGACAGGATAGGGCCGAGATATCCTTTATTCGCAGGATTATTAATTGTTGCTTATTCTATGTTTCTGTTTGACAACCTTTCATTAAATACAAGCGTTTACGACATAGTTATCAATCAGCTCATAAGAGGCGTCGGGATTGGACTTTTGAATGCTCCTGTAATGAGCGCCGCTTTAAATTCAGTAAAAAAAGAGCTTATACCTGAAGCATCGGGATTAATACCTGTTTCCCTGCAGGTAGGAGCATCGTTTGGAATTGCGTATATAGGCAATGAATTAGTCGTCAGGCAGACCTATCATTTAAATCAGTATGCAAGAGATATAAAATACAATTCAAGCGCCTATAGCAGCGTAATGCATTTTATCAACGGAGATTTAGCTTCAAAAGCTTCCGGTTATTTTAGGTCAGGCACTATTTACCCCAGCCCTGCGCAAGGTTTTTTTGACGAAATAGTTCAAATGCTTGCTTCCGTAGCCTCATACGGAGATTCATTTGCTATACTCGGATACATAACATTAGGCGGAGCAATAGTAGCTTTTTTTATTAAAAATAAAAGGTATAATAATAAGTAAAATATTAAATGATATGGTGTAAGAATTCAATTCTGTCACCATCACAAATTGGAAAATATGGAAGACATACAAATAGACCAATTGGTTTTTACGGTTTCCGAACTTTCCCGGCTGATAAAGGCGACGCTCGAAGATAATTTTTACAATATAAGGGTTAAAGGAGAGATCTCGGGTTTAAAAACTAATTATTCGTCCGGTTATTATTTTGATATAAAAGACGAATTCGCCAAATTAAAATGCATAATATTTAAAAGCGATATCCGCAAAATAAGATGCGAATTAAAAGAAGGTATGTCGGTAACGGTTTATGGCAGGTTAAACCTTTATGAACCAAGAGGCGAGTACAGTTTTATAGTTTCTGAAATAGAACCTTTCGGTTACGGCGAACTTTATGTAATGTTCGAGCGTTTAAAAGAAAAATTGAAAAAAGAAGGACTTTTTGACGAATCGAGAAAAAAAACTATACCGTTTTTACCGGAAAGAATAGGTATAGTTACTTCAAGGAGCGGCGCCGTCCTTCACGATATGGTAAAAATTATTAAGGCGAGATTTGAAAACGTTTCCATAATTTTTGCAAACGCCTCCGTACAAGGATTAAACGCCGCCACAGAAATAGCCGGCGCTATCGAACTATTAAATAAATATAGCGAACGCGGAAGAAAAATAGACGTAATAATCGTCGGAAGAGGAGGCGGCAGCATAGAGGACTTATGGGCATTCAACGAAGAAATTACCGCAAGGGCGATTTATAACTCTAAAATTCCGGTTATCAGCGCCGTAGGGCACGAAACCGATTTTACTATAGCCGATTTCGTCGCCGACAGGCGCGCTTCCACACCGTCGAATGCCGCCGAGATATCGGTTCCCGTAAAGTCGGAGCTTATAAGGCAGGTAGAGTCTTTAAATGCCCGTTTGCAATCCGCAGTCTATAAAATTATCTTAAACAAGAAAAACTCAATTTCTCATTTAATTCAAAATATTGAAAAAGTTTCTCCGCAAAGAATGATCGAAAACAAAAAAATACGTATTAACGACCTTGTAGAAAATATGCTTGAATTAGTCGCAGGGAAAATTAATTTATTAAATATTAATATTTCGCACCTAAGAACAAGGCTTTTTCTTAAGAATCCGTCAAATATTCTTAAAGAACGCAGGCTTCATATAAACGGATTATCGGAAAAACTCGAAAAATCCGCTCTCTCAAGAATTTTAAACTATAGGAATATAATAAGCAGCGAAAAAAAAGCATTAAACTCGTTAAGTCCTTATAATGTTTTAAAAAGAGGATATTCTATTACCTTTAACGAGCAAAATTCCGTGGTTTCTTCTGTATCCCAAGTTAAAGTAAACGAAAATTTAATACTGCTTTTAAGCGACGGAAGATTGAAAACAAAAGTCATATCTGCTGCGGAAAAGGTGTCAGATTAATTTTACGCAAGCCATTTTCCGGTTAATAGCCTATTTCTTATTTTTTTACTTGACTTTTATTTTTCGTTATATCATAATAGACCTAACAATTTTTTACATATTATAATCATAAAAATAATTTTCACAGATTTATAAAAAAATTATTTTTTTATTTATCATTATATCAATTAAGATATAGCGAAAAAAACATTATATATAAATAAAACTAAAATAAATTGAAACAGAGGGAGGGATCGTGCTATGCAAAAGAAAAGGACTTATTTTTTAAGATTGAAATTTTTGATTGTTTTTTTTGCTTATATATCTTTTATGATTATAGCGTTATTAAATATGCCTAAAAAAGCTTACGCTCATAAAACGTGCAAAGAAAATAATTTTTTATGCCGAATTAACCTTTCCGGAGTGTTTGCAACATCTTATACTTATAATTTTGCGCATCCTGTTGCAGATTCCCAATATCCTCATGGAAATTACAACGGAAATTATAACGACGATTTTAAGGCTGACGGTTTTACCGTGAATGAATTAGATATTACTTTATCTAAAAATCCATTCTCAAAGGGAAGGAATAAGTTTGGAATAGGTTTTAATTTAACGCTGGATACCGGTGAAAGCATACAGCATCCCGAATCATATATTGGCAATCTTTCTTATTACTTGGAACCTGCATATAAAAGACCTCTTTACGGTTTTAGAAATCTTTACTTATCTTTCGGCATACCAATAGGAAACGGTCTCAAAGTTGATATAGGCATGCATAATTCACCAATAGGCTTTGAATCTCATAATTTGTCAAAAAACTGGGAAAACACATATTCGATTATCGACTCCGTAGAACCTGGATCGCTCACGGGAATAGCGCTAAGTTATCCGATAATTCCGAAGAAACTAAAAACATTTTTTCAAATATCATATGTTTATCAGTCTATGGAGCCGATAAACAGTTATCCTACTTATGAATTTTATGTTTCATACAAGCCTTTAAAAATAATTAATTTTCATGAAGGAATAGTTTACGGCGCCGAAAATTTTCTTATTTACGATAACAACATAATTCCCGATAATTTAAATAAATATTTTTATAATTATATCGATGCGGAATATAAAACTTTACATTGTTTAGATTTTGTATTAGATTATGAAATGGGGATTAACGGAGGAATTAATAATTCTATAATTGAAAACAGCAATATAAACATCAACAATGCCGTATCGCCTAATACCGCGCTTATAAAAACGTCAAATTCTACTTACGGTAAATCCCATTTTTCAGGACTTGCTTTTTATATTCATCATTACGATTTGACGAAAATAGGTAGATTTTCACAAACGATTAGAGAAGTCAGGGTATGGGATCCGAACGGAATGTGGGAATCGGTGAGCGTCCCGGGAGAAGCGTTTAATTATTTCGATTCGACGCTTACTCTGGGTTTCAGGCCTGAAGGGAATATTTTTAAGAATACTCAGTTCAGAGTGGAATTAGAAAACCAGATAACCAACCACGATGTTTTCGGAGACGGAAAAAGCACGCAAAATACAATAAACTTTATGGTAGTGAGAAGTTTTTAAAACAATTAATAAAAAAAATTAATAAAAAAATAATTATAAACTTTTAATAAAATTAATTTAAGAGAGGTTAAAAATGAAAAAAGAAAAGAAAGCATTTGTGAAAATTTTTGAAAAATTATCGGCATTTTTATTTTTGTTTATGCTGATTTCATTTATTTCATTTAATTTTGCATTTAAGAAAGCTAACGCCGCAACATTAAGAATACTTGCAGCCGACGCGCTTCCTAAGCCTATAATGGAAATAGGCAAAATTTTTAAAAAAGAACATCCGGGCGTTCATATATATTACGATTTTTTAGGCGCAGGAGTTTTGAAGGGAGACATAGAAGAAGGTGCGCCTGCCGATATGTTTCTATCGGCTAACGGAAAATTTCAAAGACAGCTTGAGAAAAAAAGTTTTTTAAATTCGTATAAAATATTCGCTTATGATTATCTTGCAGCGGCAACTCCAATAAATAATCCAGGAAACGTTACAGAAAAAAACCTGATAAAAAAATTGATGGATAAAAACGTGTCGCTAACTACATCCAGCCCGCACAGCGATCCGGCAGGCGACTATACTTGGGCAATGTTTAGAAGGATAAATAAAAAATATCCTGGAGCATTTAAAATAATAACGGGTCATGCCGATCATTTGCTGGACGCTGCCCTTGTTATGCCTATTTTAGCTTCGGGAAATACAGATTTAGGAATATTATATACTTCTCAGCTTTTGGAACTTCAAAAAACCGGAGCTAAAATTAATATAATAAAAATTCCGGCTAAATATAATACGCATGCAAAATTTACGGTCTCTATACTTAATCAGTCGAAGCATAAGGCTTTAGATAAAGATTTTGAAAAACTTTTGTTTTCAAGCAGAGGAAAAAAAATACTCAAATATTGGGGTTTCACTCCTGCAAAATAATAAAAAAACATAGTTTTAAAATCATAGATATTTGATTGACATACTGCGATATGGAAAAGGCGTAAAGGATAGAGTAAAATTCTCTACTTTACGCCTTTTTGCAATTGACTTTTTGGCAGCCGAAGAGCAAAATAAAATATTTCACATTCTGTAAATTAATATGAGTATTTCATTTTTTAAAGTTATTTTTTTTCTTTATAAGATGAATAGAAGATTTTTTAAGCGAGATGTTTACCGTTTTTCCTTCATAAAGATTCATTACTTCATAAGCGTGAAAGGGTATTAATATTTTAAATTTAAGATTTTCTTTTGATTCTACTATTATTTCCATCATTCTTGATGTAAAGATAGAAGAAACTATTTTGCCGGTAAAACGGTTTTCTTTTACTCCGGCCGACATACTGCGGTCTTCCCTTAATATCATAATATCCTCAGGTCTTACGGCCAGATAAATCCGCTCGCCGGTTTCAAAATTGGTGTTAAAGTCGGCTTCTATAACAATTTCAGAGTTAATTATATTATAATTATTTTCACAATAATCATTATTGCTATAATTATTTTCTTTGCAATGGTTTATTTTAGCATAATCATTTAATTTTAATTCATTATGTAATTGTTTATTATTTACGCTTTCAGATTCAGATTCTCCATTAACTTGAACTTTAATTTTCATTAAATTATCGCTTAACCTTGTTTCAGATATTACCCCTTCCAGTATGTTTTCGGTTCCGATAAGGAAAGCGGTATCTATTGAAGAAGGCTTTTTTAAAACGTCTTTAGGGCATCCGGAATCTTGAATTTTACCTTCGTTCAATATGAACATTTTATCGGATAAATTCATAACGTCTTCTATATCGTGGGTTACAAGCAATATAGAGACGTTAAGCTCTTTGTTGATATCCTTTATTAATTTTCTTACTTTAACTTTTGAAATTATGTCGAGATTGGAAAACGGCTCGTCCATAAGAATTATATCGGGATTAACCATTAAAGCCCTTGCCAAAGAAACGCGCTGCGCCTGCCCCATGCTTATTTCATGCGGATACCTTTTTTCGAGCCCTGTTATTCCAAGCAGTTCCATTATTTCTTGGGGCGAATAGAATTTATTCGCTCTATCTTCACTTTTTTTAGCGTATTCATGGTTTTTACGGTTCTTATTTAATTTTAAAGCGAATTCAATATTTTCGATTACGTTCATATTTGGAAACAATAGCGGTTCGTCCATTACGAGAGGAGTGCGCCTTTTATATGATTCCGTATCGTTTATAATTTTTTCCTTAATAAAGACTTCGCCCCCGTCCTGTTTTAATATCCCGCAAATAATTTTTAAAACCGTGCTTTTGCCTTCGCCTGAAAAACCGAAAATAGAAGAAATTTCGCCTTTTTCTATTTCTAAATTTACACCGTCCAGCACTTTTTTATCGGAGAAAGATTTTCTTAAGTTTTTTATTTCTAAAAGTTTCATTATAATTATCGATTTATTGTTAGTAAATTTTATCCGTTACTGCTTTGTATCCCTGTTTTATAATTAAAATATTTAAAAATGCCAAGTGAAAAAAGCGATATTATCATCAAAATGCCGGATATGGCTATAGCTGCCGGATAGTTTCCGTAACTTGTTTTAACGAATACTTCTATAGGCGCCGTTTCCGTTATGCCGGGAATAACGCCGGAAACCATCTGCGTCGCGGCATATTCTCCAATAGACCTAGACCAGCTCATCGCCAGCCCGGCGATAATTCCGTTATAGGCGAGAGGAATAATTATTTTAAAAAGTATATCGAATGAAGATGCGCCTAAAGTTTTGCTTAAATCGATCATTTTTCTGTTTATTGAATCGAAAGAAGTCTTTACAATATTTACAAAAAAAGGAAAAGATATAATCAGCTGAACCAGTACGATTCCCTGAGGCGTAAACACGAATTTTATTCCTCTATCTATAAAAAATTTGCCTATAGGATTTAAAGCTCCCATTGTAATCAAAACCGCGAACCCTATGACTAAAGGGGATGTAGTAAGCGGCAGCGTGGAAATTATATCTAATAAAAACGAAATTTTACTTTTTTTAAAAGAGAGGATGTACGCAACCGGTATTCCTATAATTAAATTTACTAATATAACTATAAAGGAGAGTTTAAAACTAAGCAATACGGATCTCCATAATCCTGCGTCTTTTAATTCTTTCAAGAAAAGATGGAGCGACGTCTGGAAGAATATACCAGACAGAAGAAGTATAAGCGTCGTAAAAAATAGGAAAGAAATAATATAAACTATTATATCGAATACTCTGTTTTTATTTAAATGCATATTTTGTGTTTAATCCTGCAGAACAAATATTAGTTCAATTTTTGACGGTGACAGAATTAAATTCTGCCAGGTATTTAAAAAAATATCGTTTTCTGTTTTTATAGCTTATTAATCATTTTATAATATCTGAAACATTAATGAAATATAAAACCCACCCATCCCATATTTTTTTATTGTTTTTTACTCGGCTTGTATTTTATGAAATTAAATTAATTAAATTAATTGCTATATCTATTATGATATAACGATTAATAATTATCAACACTAAATATTTATAGGTAAATATTTGATCAATTAATTAAATAAATAAGCATATTATAACAATATTATCTTAAAAAAAAATTTATTAACTTATGCAAACTTTTCATAAAATTATTTAATAATTTAATTTTTTGACTTGACGGTTAATAATTTTGAATTTTTTTAAATAAAAAAGGTGCAGGATTTTAATATCCTGCACCTTTTTTATTTTTATTTTAGCTGATGCTATAATATACTACTATTTTACGGAAGTAAGTTTGCGATGGAATGAGCCATCTGCTGTTTCAATAAAGGCTCGGCGGAAGCAAAGTTTAAATTCATGGCAGATGCTTGAGATATTATTCTGTCCCTGTAAATAGCCCAATTTTTAACTCCCGCATTATAAGTCGTAACGTTGCTTGCTATGCCCTGACTTGCATTAGTGGAACTGGTGGTGTACGTTCCGGCTTGTCTTTCCTCTAACTGAATATCGACTACCATCATATATTTAGTGCTTGCAAGCAAAGAGCCGAGTATGCCTCCGGCTAATGCGCCGAGAGCGCCTCCGGCTACCGTTGAGGTGCCAGAGTTATATCTTGAACCTATTAAGGCTCCGCCAAAACCTCCGGCTAAAGCTCCGGCAAGCGTATAATTCGAAGTTTCTTTTCCGATATAAAGCACGTTAGACATTACCATGAAATTAGCTTCCTGAGGATTATTCGTTACCCTGTAGCCTTCGCTTATTAATTCCGAAATCAACTGATTTTTAAAATTTAGTCCGGTAGCGGTAGAAGTATTTCTGGTGCTTACGTAAACTATTTTATCCTGGGGAGACACAGGCTGCAGAAATATGCTGGAACTCATTTTAGTGCTTAACGCTACGTTACCTGAAGATAATCCGCTGGCGCTGGTCGAAGTTCCTGCCGTCGTTGCGCATCCTGAAAAAGCAAGCGCAGGAATAAGAAGCGCTAAAATTAAAGCAAAAATCTTAATCTTTTTACTTGTTAAAAACATTAATAGTCCTCCATTCTTAAAAATTAATTTTATATTTTATTATATAAATTGTCATAATTTTAAAAATAATGTTTTTTGACTTATAGTATGTATAAGTATAAGATTGATAAATTATATACTTAAGTATATTAAATTATTATTTAAGATATTTGTCAATATTTTTTATTTGGCCTGAAAGATTGTCGGAAAAAAGCGTTTTACCGTTTTTTGTAGCAATATAATACAAATATTTTGTTTTTGGCGGATGTATTGCGGCTTCAATTGATACTAAATCCGGATTTGCAATAGGAGTAGGCGGAAGTCCGTAATTTAGATAAGTGTTGTAAGGCGATTTCATTTTAAGATATTGAGGTTTCATATGCAGAATAACTTTATATGCATTTCCGTCCCTTAAGTAATTTTTATACATTATAACATTCATAGCGTAAATGGATGTGGAATCAATATCTAAAGGCATGTTGATTTTTAATCTGTTATGTATGACGGAAGATATAAAACTTACCGAATTTTTACGTTTTTCGTCGGCTTCTTTTATTATAAGAGAAGCTATAATTAAGTCTTTATAATCCGGGTTGATTTTTTTAGTTTTTGAATAAAAATTATTTACCATATCTTTAATTACGTCTTTTGGATTTGAATTTATTTTAAAAATATAAGTGTCCGGATACAAAAAACCTTCTGCGCTTGGCGCATCCACTTTTATACTTAAAAGAAATTTTTTATCGTAGCATTTTTTCAAGAAAAGTTTTTTGTCCGTTATATGATTTTTAGATAAAATTTCGGCTATTTCAAATATATTTAATCCAGGAGGGATTGAAACTTCGGCTGTTGCCACTCTTCCGTTTACAAGCTCATGATATATTTCCGCAGGCGATTCATTTATAGATATATAATAGGTGCCTTCCTGTATATATCTTGAATAACCGCTTATAAATCCAATAAAATAAAATAGATAGGGATTATTTATTACTTTTTTATTATAAAGTTTATATACTATTTCTTTTAATGAGCTTCCTTTATTGACGACGATTATTTTCGGTTTTGAACTTATAAAAGATTGGGGAGTAAAAGCATATAAAAAAATATATCCGATAATTATTATCGGAATTAAAATTTTTAGAATAAAAGTTATTTTTTTTACCCGCTTATAAAGCGTATAGTCGAAATAGCACATTTACATTGTGAAATTTATAAAGCGCGAATTATAAAAAGATTTTAACCATTTATTCCGATATTTTTTTTTCAATCATATTTTTTTGTTTATCCAGATAAGACTGTAGTATAAAGGTTGAAGCTATAGAGTCTATTTTTTCTTTTCTTTTATTTCTTTTAATATTTTGTTCTATAAGGCTTCTTTGAGCCTGCGCCGAAGAAAATCTTTCATCGTAAACCGTCAATATCAAACCGTAGCCGATTTTTTCTTTTAAGCTTTCTTTTAAAACTTCGATAAATTTTTCTATTTCCGTCGATATTTCGGTTTTTTTTCCTTTAAGTCCGATGGGCATACCTATGACTACTAATCCTATATTTTCTTCTTCGATTACGGTTTTTAACTCGAAAACCGTTTTTTTTGCCGAATCGTTTAATATATATTTTAGAGGAAAAGCAATCGTTTGTGTGTCGTCGCTTAAGGATAGTCCTATTCTTTTTAAGCCGTAATCTATGCCGAGAGCTTTTTTATTGTTGACGTTTGGCATATCGATAAGTTATGCTGGAGCGTTAATAGGGTTGTTGGTTTCAAATCCGAGATCGTTAATTAATTCTAAATCTAATTCGGGATTTCTTCCGGAAGTGAGCAGGTAGTTTCCAAGAAGAAGTCCGTTTGCTCCGGACATAAGAGCAAGCGGTTGAAGCTGCCTGAGGTTATATTCCCTGCCGCCCTGCGCCAGAATGTTCTTTTCCGGATTGACTATTCTGAACATTGCTATTGTTTTAAGGCATTCCATTGGAGTAAGAGGTTCTATATTTTCAAGCGGAGTTCCTTTAATAGGGTTTAAAAAGTTTATAGGTATGTTATCGACGCCAAGTTCTTTTATTTCTTTAGCCATTTTTATTCTGTCCAAACGGGATTCGCCCATTCCTATTATAACCCCCGAACAGACCTTTAATCCGGCTTTTCTTGCAGACCTAACCGTTTTTATGTTATCTTCGAAAGAATGAGTCGTGCATATGCTTTTAAAAAAGTCGCTGTTGGTTTCTATGTTATGATGAAATATTTCAAGCCCGCATTCTTTAAGAAAAAGAAGGTCTTCATATTCCATAAGCCCTAAAGAAGCGCACGGCGTTATTCCTATTTCGTTTTTTATTGCTTTTACGGCGTCCGCTATAGTTTTAAGTTCGTTTTTATCGGATATTCTGGTTCCGCTGGTGACGATCGAAAATTCGTTTGCGCCGTTGTTTTTGGCAATTTTAGCCGATTCGACAATTTCTTCGACTGACATTAACGGATTGACTTTTATCTTTTTTTCTTTTTTTCCGGCGATGGAGGATTGTCCGCAAAATGAGCAGTCTTCTAAACAAATACCGGTTTTTGCGCTGACTATAGAGCAAAAATTTATTTTTTTTCCGGTATATTTTTCTTTTAATTCCAAGGCTAAAGAAAAAATCTCCATTAGATTTGAACCTGAAAGTTCAAAAATGGAGAGGAGAATATCATCGGGAATTTCAATGTTTTCATTTATAAGTTCTTTAATTTTTAAAGCTATGCCCATAAAGTGGTTTCCTTTATAATTCTTTTAAATTTGTTAATATGTTTTTGAAAGGTTCGCTTTTTTCCAATAAAAAAATAAGTTCGTCTATGCTTTTGGAAGCCTTGACGGCATCAAAAACGGCTGAGAGCATATTCTGGTAATCGATAACTTTCTCTCTTAAATTAAGTATAACCGAGACGCCTTCATCGTTAATTCCAAGTTCGTTTTTCATTTCCGATATAAATATTAAGTCGTCCGCCGTTTTTTTGTCTATATAAAATTCGTTTTCTCTCTTTTCTACGCAGATTATTCCTTCGTCGATAAAAAACATTGCGGACTCGCCGCTTAAATTTATATTTCCGCAAAATTCCGACAGATTAATAAAACAATCCATTGTGGATTCCCTATTTATTTTATATATTTATATGCCTTCTTTTGAAAGTTCCATAAAAATTTTTTTTATTTTATCCGATATTCCCGAAGGTATATCGACCGTAACCGTAATTATCAAATCGCCTATTTTTTTTCCGGAGATATCTTTTGCTCCCTTTTTTGAAATGCGGAATTTCGCGCCGTTTTGGGTTCCCGCAGGTATAGTAAGCATAAATTTACCGTCGATAGAGGATACTTCGACTTTTGCTCCAAGCACGGCTTCAGTGAGTTTTATTTTTTTATTAACGTAGATATCGTTGTCTTTTCTTTCAAAAACATTATCGTTTAAAACTGAGATAGTAATGTATAAATCTCCGTTAGGCGCGCCGTTTAACCCTGACGAGCCTTTTCCTGAAAGTTTGATTTTTCCGCCGTCGGCAATTCCCGCCGGTATCTTTATTTTTATTTTTTCGCCGTTTAAATTTATTATTCTTTCAGCGCCTTTTACGCTTTCCGGAACCGAAATTTCAAGCGAGGCATTTAAATCGCCGCCTTTTACTGGACCGTGCTTTTTGCCTGACCTGTTAAAAAGGTCGGAGAATATATCTTCGAAGTTAAAATTTCCTCCTCCCGCGTTGCCGTAATTATAACCGAAACCGGAATTGCCGCCTCCGGAATAATCGTAATAATATTGTCCGTTTGAAGCGCCTGCTCCTGCTCCTGCGTTTTTATAATTAAAATAATTAGTTCCGAGCTCGTCGTATTCTTTTCGTTTTTTTTCGTCTTTTAAAATATCGTAAGCTTCCTGAACTTCTTTAAATTTTGATTCGGCTGTTTTATCGTTAGGATTAACGTCGGGATGATATTTTCTGGCCAATTTTCTGTAAGATTTTTTAATTTCTTCGCCGGTAGCCGTTTTATCTATACCTAATATTTTATAATAGTCTTTATATTCCATACATTATTTATATCAAAAATTCAAAAAAAATTCAATTAATAAAGAAAGATAAAAAAGTTTATAAAAAACTATTGATTTTTTTTTAAATAATGGTATATATATATTATACAAATTAAATCATAAAATGTTTTAAA
Source organism: bacterium (assembly GCA_021850985.1). Taxonomy (GTDB): domain Bacteria; phylum SZUA-79; class SZUA-79; order Acidulodesulfobacterales; family Acidulodesulfobacteraceae; genus Acidulodesulfobacterium_A. Next base: position 33,095 of record JAJZJX010000010.1, on the reverse strand, counting down.
GTAATTTAACTTTTGAAATCTTAATTTTTAAGGAGAGAGTTTACAATGAACAAAAAAACAAAGGTAGGTCTTTCTATTCTTGGTTTGGTTTTCGGCGTTTCCGCGGTTCTTTCCGGATGCGCGCCCAAAGTAACAAAAACGTCTTCCAGCGCATTGCCGCCTGCAAAAAAACCGGCAGTAGCAGCCGTTAGACCGCAAGCACAACAGGTACCTTCTTACCTGAAAAAGTATCCGTGGCTTGCAAATTACAATATTCAATCTAATTCTAACAACATCCATTTTGCTTTCAACAAGTCGATACTTACTCCGCTCGACAAAATGATACTTAAAAAGGATGCTATTTACCTTAAGTATAATCCCAATGTTGCTATTCAGATTCAGGGGAATTGCGACAGAAGAGGTTCGGAAGCATACAACCTTGCGCTTGGCTGGAGAAGGGCTAATGCCGCAAAAGCTTATCTTGAAGACCTTGGAGTATCGGCGGACAGGTTAAAAACAATCAGCTACGGCAAAGAAAAACCTTTATGCAGAGCGCATACGAGAGTATGTTATGCAATAAACAGAAGGGACCATTTCGCAGTCGTAAGATAACAAAAAAGAAATAAAAATTTTACCTGAACCTCCGATAATTTTATAATTATCGGAGGTTTATTTTTTTGAAATAATTAAATATGCAATTTTATAAGTGCAGTAAACCATATTATCTTCATTGCGGTAATTTTTGTCGTAATTTTTTAACCCTTTTCTTAATAAACCGGTTTTATGATTATTATTATCGAATGTGTTTTTAGCACCGAGCAAATTTATTCTTTTTAGTAAATGCAATGAAGATTCAGCGGTTTCAGTATACTCTATGATATCGCAGTATTCTATTTTTAAACCGGATACGTCTATTTTTTCTTTATAGCTGTCTATTTCGGGAAATTCATGAAATTTTAATACGTTTCCGTCATGCTTAAAAATTTCTTTTAATTCTTTTAGCGTTCCTGAAATTAAAAAAGCAAATATCATTATTCCGTCGTTTTTCAAAGAATATTTGCATCTTAATAAAAACGTATCTATATTGTTTAGCCAATGTATGGTTATATTTGAAAATATGACGTCGAATTTAAGGGGTTTAAACGGCAGCAATTCCGCATCTCCGTTAATCAAGAAAGCGTGACTATTTTTTTTTGCTTTATTTAATAATCCTATGGCGATATCCAGCCCAAAGTATTTAAAACCGGTCTGATTTAAATTTTTCTTTAAAGCATCGTGGCCTTGAGCCGTTCCGCATCCTATATCAAGAATTTCTAAAAAATTTCCTTTTTTATTAAACTCTTTGATAGATTTAGATATCATAGCCATGGTTATATTGTGGTAAGAAGTGTGATTGTCGTAATCTTCGGCGCTTGAAAAATTTTTTTTTACTTTGTTTTTATCTATCATATTTGAAAAATTATTAATTATTAAGTGAACTTACGGCTGCTAATTTACGCTTTAACCTTGCGGACTATTTCTTTTAAGACGTTTTCAAATAAGGCATCGTCTATGGTCAGGTTTATTCCGAGCCGCAATATCGCTTTGTTTTTGGCTACCGCCGGATATCTCACTGCCTTTAAGTATATGCCGTCTTTTAAAAGTTCTTTTTCTATTAAAACGGCTTTGTCTTCATCGCCGATTAATATAGGAATAATATGGGTAGAGGAATTTAAAGTATCTAAGCCCGATTTTTTTAAAAATTCCCTTGCAAATTTAGCGTTGTTTTGTAATTTTAATACTATTCCCCTGTTTTCTTTTATAAATTTTAAAGCGGATAACGCAGATGCGGCAGAAGAAGGTGGAATACCGGTAGAAAATATAAAAGCCCTGCTGAAATTAACGAGGTATTCTATAATAGAACCGTTCGAGAGAACGAATGCTCCGTTTGAAGCAAGCGCCTTACCGAGCGTTCCTATTGTTATATCCGGTTTTGTATTATGAAAATCCGAACTGCCTCCGCCGTTTTTACCTATTGTTCCTGTAGCGTGGGCGTCATCCGTTATACTTAATGCGCCGTATTTTTCGGTTAAATCTAAAATAGCGGGCAAATCGGGTATATCGCCGTCCATGCTGAATACGCCTTCCGTTATAACAAGTTTTATTTGATAGTCTTTATATCTTACAAGCGTATTCTCTAAAGAATTTAAATCGTTATGTTTAAAACTTTTAAATTTAACGCCTGAGGCTATAATTCCGTCAATAATAGAAGCATGAGAAAGCTCGTCGAAAATTATAACCGTGTTTAATGGAGATATGCCCGCCAGAGTTCTTATAATTCCGGTATTTGCCTGATATCCCGAAGGGTATAAAATACAATTATCATAGCCGCCCTTGAATTTGCATAATTCTTTTTCAAGTTCGGAGTGGATATCGTAATGTCCGCATATTAAAAAAGAAGATCCTGCCGAAGTTCCGTATAAATCGATTGCTTGCTTTGCCGCCGTTTTTACTCTTTCGTTTAAAGAGAGTCCAAGATAATCGTTTGTTGCAAGATTGATGGTTACGGTGTTATAATGGGAATCGAAGGAATATGGTTCTCTTTTTAATTTTTCTGTTTTTATATCGGGAATTTTTCTATAAAACCCCGATTTTTTATTTTCTTCGATTTTTTTTGAAATTAGTTCCGATAATATAGACATAAATAAAATATATTATAGCATATTTTTAATTTTAAAGGTGTCAGATTTATTTACCTTAATCCTGCAATAGAATTTTTATTTTCTGCATAAACGGCATGCGTTTATTCCCGCGAAAGCGGGAATCCAGATTTAATATAGCTTTTGAGTATATAATGTAATTTCTATTGCAGGATTAAGGATTTAATTAATTATTATGAAAAAATTTGAATTAACAGCCGTAGATCTTTATCCCGAAATTATGAATATATACGGAGACAGGGGGAATATTATATATTTTAAATACAGGTGTTCCGTTTACGGTATAGAAATTAAAATAATAGACGTTACCGTAGGCAAAAACTATGAAAAAGAATGCGAATCGGCGGATATATTTTTTATGGGCGGAGGACAGGATGCCGAGCAGGCTCTAATTTATGAGGATTTTTTTTCCGACAAAAAAAATATTTTAATAGAATCTTTGAATAAAAATAAAATTATGCTTGCTATATGCGGCGGTTATCAGCTTTTGTGCGACTATTACAAGTCTGCGGACGGTAAGATAATGAAAGGCATATCGGTATTTAAGGGCTATACCGAATCCGGAACGCCGAGGCTGACCGGAAACATAGCCGTTAAATCTGTCGGTACGGTTTTAATAGGTTTTGAAAATCACGGAGGCAGGACATATTTAGACAAGAGTCAAAGTTGCATAGGAACCGTATTGAAAGGATACGGAAACAACGGCAAAGATAAAACAGAGGGGGCAAGAACCGGTAATTTTTTCGGAACATATATGCATGGCAGTTTTCTGCCTAAAAATTTTGTTTTTTGCGATTATCTTATCGGTTTAGCCTTGCAAAATAAATACGGCGTTAATTTACCGGAAGCGATGGAAATAAGCGGCGTAAAAGCCGATGAAATAGACGATAATTTTGAAATAAAAGCCAGAAAAGATGTCCGCGATTTAAAAGGATTTTTTTAGAGCTTTAAATTCATTTATTGCGAGCGAAGCAGTCTCGCTTTGTCAAGTGCATGATTCAGATAAAATTTATCGGTTTATTCCAATTTATTTTCCGTTTTTATTTTCCGTTTTTCATATTTCACTTTAACCAAGGTGTCCAATCCGCCCCTGGATTCGAATTTTGCGGTTACTTCCATGAATTCCGGTTTTAACAGTCCGGTCAAATCGTTAATAATTCTGTTTACGGCATGTTCCTGCAGTATTCCAACATTTCTGAAAGAAAGCAGGTAATATTTCAGCGATTTCATTTCGACTAATTTTTTCGACGGTATATATGTTATAAAAATTTCCGCCGTATCGGGAAGCCCCGTCCATGGACAGACTGACGTAAATTCCTTTGTAGATATAGTTACGGCCGTTCCGCTTCCTTTATACCGAAAATCTAATGTTTCTAATATTTCTACGTCTATGTTTTTTTCGTCTAAAATATCGAATCTTTTATTTAAATATTTATCTTCCATTAGTTTTTGATTTTTATTTTTTGATTTTTATTTTATAATATTTACTGTATTTGTGTAGTTTTTATAAATTATAGCATAATTATTATAAATCATAAATAAAATTTAATAATGAAATTTAATAATTCCCCTATAGGAATATTTGATTCCGGTCTCGGCGGACTTACCGTTTTTAAGGAAATAAGAAAGATTCTGCCCTTCGAAGACTTAATTTATTTCGGAGATACCGCCAGAGTTCCTTACGGAAACAAATCTAAAGAAACCATAATAAAATATTCGTCCGAGATATTAGGCTTTTTAACCGATAAAGGCATAAAGATAGCTATAGTCGCCTGCAATACTTCCTCAAGTTGGGCGCTCGATTATTTGCGCAAAATATCGCCCGTTCCTGTATTCGGAGTTATAGAACCCGGCGCGCAAAAAGCGGTAGAGGTATCCCTTAATATTTCGGGACGGAAAATTATAGCCGTAATCGGTACTTCCGCAACCGTCAAGAGCGGGGCATATTCCAAAACTATAAAAGAAAAAGCCGCATTATTATACGGCGTTAAAAAAAGCGAAAAAGTTAATATTTCAAATACAGATTTTAACGGTTTTAACGAAAATTTAGAAATTATAGAAAAATCTTGTCCTCTTTTTGTACCGTTGGTCGAAGAAGGTTTTTTAAACGAAGAAATAACTAAAAATGTAATAAAATATTATTTAGCTTCCGTAATAAAGGAAAAACCTGCATGCCTTGTCTTAGGCTGTACCCATTATCCTATCCTTAAGGATTTTATAGAAAAAGAAATAGGAGACGATACCGAAATTATAGATTCAGGGGTCGAAACGGCGAGGTCGGTTAAAAATTATTTGGAAGAATTTGGAATGCTTAAATCCGGAACGGAATCCGGAAACGAAATCTTTTTTGTCAGCGACGATTCCGAAAGATTTAAGGAACTTGGAGGCAAATTTCTCGGCAGGCCTATCGATAACGTTTATGTCGTTAATTTTTCATAATAGAAACTTTTTCTTTTTATAAATACTAAATATAGTCAATTCTATGCATAACACGGGAGCATATAATATATGATAAAAAATTTCAGGGAGGAATTGAAAAAAAGGCTGATACTTTCGGACGGAGCTATGGGGACGGTCCTTCAGCTTAAAAACCTCCTGCCTAAAGGACTTCTTCCGGAAAGTTTTAATATTACCGAAAAAATTAAATATATAAAAGAAGTCCATAAAAGCTATTACAACGCAGGAAGCGAAATAATAGTGGCTAACACTTTCGGCGCTAACAGGCCTAAGTTAGCCGAATACGGTTTATCGGATAAAATTTACGAGGTAAATTTTAACGCCGTTAAAGCGGTTAAGCAGATTGCCGGCGACGATGCGATGACGGCTATGTCTTTAGGTCCTACCGGAAAATTTATTTACCCTGTCGGCGAAACTGATTTTAAAGAAAGTGTAGAGATTTACAAGGAGCAAATAAAAGCCGGTTTGGATGCCGGAGCCGATATTTTTCAGCTTGAGACTATGATAGATCTTCAGGAGATAAGAAGCGCGATTATAGCCGTCAAAGAATTGTCCGATAAACCTGTTATAGCGATGATGACGTTTGACGCTGCATACAGGACAATATTGGGAACCACTCCCGAGGTTTTTGCCATAACGGCAGACAGCCTCGGAGCGGATGTTATAGGGGCTAACTGCTCAGTAGGACCGTCCGGAATTTACGAGATTTTAAAAAAAATGGCTTCCGTTACGGATGTGCCGCTGATTTCTAAACCTAACGCCGGAATTCCGAAATTAAAAGACGGTATTACTATTTTCCCGGGGAAGCCGGAAGATTTTACTTCTTTAGTTTCGGAACTTGCTCTTATAGGAGTCAGGGTTATTTCGGCCTGCTGCGGGAGCAACGAAAATTTCATAAAAGCTCTAAGAAAAGAAATTGACGCGGTTAACGGCGCAGGTTTACCAGTAAGAGGCATAAAAAGAGAAGAGGGATTATTAATAACTTCAAGAACAGAATTCGTTCCTATAGGTTATAAACATCCTCCGGTTATTATAGGCGAAAGAATTAATCCTACCGGCAAAAAGGACTTTATAGAAGAGCTTAAAAACGGAAAAACTAATTATATAAGAAAAACAGCCGTTAATCAGGTTAAAGCCGGAGCCGCCGTCCTCGATTTAAACGTCGGCGTTCCCGGAACCGACGAAACGGTATCGATGAAAAACGGTATTAATGCCGTAACGGGGGTATCGCATGTTCCCGTATCCATCGATTCTTCCAATCCGGATGTTTTAGAGGAAGCACTTATGCTGTATCCGGGGAAGCCTCTTGTTAATTCTATAAGCGGAGAGGAAAAGAAACTTTCTAAAATTATGCCGTTAATAAAAAAATACGGCGCAGGAGTTTTAATTTTAGCTTTAAATGACGAAGGCATTCCGGAAACTGCCGAAAAAAGAATAGATATAGCTTACGGGGTATATAAAAGGCTTGTAGATTATGGCATAAAGCCATACGATATAATCGTAGATTTTTTGACTCTGCCTATAAGCGCAGGGCAGGAAAAGTCTTTGGTAACGATAGAGGCTCTGTCTAAAAATAAAAACAGTCTTAATCTTCCTACAGTTTTAGGCGTCAGCAACGTTTCTTTCGGTCTTCCCAAAAGATCTTATATAAACTCTTCGTTTCTTTCTTTATGTCTTAAAGAGGGTTTAAGCGCCGCTATAATTAATCCGGAGGACGAGTATTTAACGGCTAATTTTTATGCCATGAATGCGCTTCTCGGCAAAGATTATTTATTTAAGAACTATATAAACAGATTTTCCGACTCCGCGAAAAACTATTCCTCGAATAAAACCGCCGAAAAAGAATCCGGAATAGAAACGAATAAAACCGAAGGAGAACTTTTGCGCGAAGCGGTAATCCGCGGAGAAAAAGAGCATATAACGGAATACGTCGAAAAATTATTATCGGACGGAGAATCGCCCTTAGATATCGGTAATAAATATTTAATTTCGGCGCTTGAAGAGGTCGGCAGGCTTTTTGAAAAAAATATCTACTTTCTTCCGCAGGTAATGGAAAGCGCCGATGCCATGAAAACCGCGTTTAACCGTATTAAGGAGGAAATGCCGAAAAATTCGGAAATTTCTTCGGGACCGAAAATATTAATGGCTACGGTAGAAGGCGACGTGCACGATATAGGAAAAAATATAGTAGCTATGCTTCTTGAGAATAACGGCTACGAGGTTATAGATTTGGGAAGAAACGTAAAAACCGAAAAAATAGTGGAAGAAGCTGCTAAAAATAAAGTCGATTTTGTAGGGCTTTCCGCTTTAATGACTACTACGGTAACCGAGATGGAGCATGTTATAAAAGAATTAAAGAAACATGGTTTAAAGGTTTTTTCTATGGTAGGCGGAGCAGTAGTAACAGAAGATTATGCTAAATCTATCAATGCTGACATTTATGCAAAAAATGCCATGGAAGCAGTAGAAAAGATTAAGCGCTTTGTTGCAAAATTATGATGTCAATAGACATTAATTTCAATGTAACACCTTGATTTTATTAAATTTTTATTACAATTTTACAAAGCCTGTGAATTTCTTTTGTGAAAGCCTTATAATTTGAAAAAAGATTTTAGAAAAATTAAGCAGTTAATCAAAGTGATTAATTTTTAATCAATATTAAGCCTTTGATATTTAAAGTAAAATCAATTAACCAATTAATTTTATTATGATTCTTAATAAAAAACAAAAAGCGGAAATTTTTTTATATATTTTTTTAAAATTCGTCTTAAATAAAATATTAAAAAGAGAAGGCGACGTCCTTCCGGCTCATATTTTACGCAAAATAGATAAAGACGTTTTAGAAAATTTTGCAAAACATATAACTTCTCTCGGCATTCCCGTTATACTCGTAACAGGCACGAACGGAAAAACGACTACTTCCAACATTATTGCCGAAACTATTAAACTTTCCGGAAAAAAAGTATGTTTTAATTCTAACGGCGCGAATATGACTAACGGAATTTTGGGGGCCGTTATCGGTTCTTATAGGTTATCGAAATCGTCCGGTATGAACATTAAAGGCATTGCAATGCTTGATTTTAAATTTAGCGCAGACATTATAGTCATGGAATGCGACGAAAAAGTTTTTCCGGCAGTATGTTCTATTTTAAATCCTAAAATAATAACGGCTACCAACTTTTACAGGGATCAGCTAGACAGATACGGAGAAGTAAACTCTACTGTATTTGAAATAAAAAAAGCCGTTAAAAAAATATCGGAAGAGTTTAAAAATAATAACTCGGGCAGAATTTCATTGGTCATGCCTTCGTTTGAGCCGTTAGCGGCTTTTTTGGGATATGAAATAAACGCCGATAAAAAATATTTCGGTTTCGGCGAATCATTTTTTAAATCAAATTATTCAAACGGTATTAATTCTGCCGGAAATTCCGCCGTAGTTGAATTGTCCGATGCGGTAACCTGTCCTAACTGTAAAAACATGATGTTTTCTTCAAAAGACCGTGCGGTAAACCGTTTTTTATATGATTTTAAATGCGAAAAATGCGGTTTTGCAGAACATGAACCTGATATAAAAGCAACGCAAAATATTTCCGACAGTATAACCTTAGAATTTAAAAAAGAAAAACCGTATTTTTTTTCCTTTAAACCTGCTTTATCCGGAGATTATAATGCGGCAAATTATCTTGCGGCATATTCGGTTTTAAAACTTCTTAATATTGACGATGAAACTATAAAAACTTCATTTGAAAATTTTAAAACTAAATTCGGCAGATCTTATAAAAAAATGGTAAGGGATTTTGAAATAAATATAGACTTAGTGAAAAATCCGTCCGGATTTGCCGGCGTTCTTAAAAAATTAACGGAAAGCCCTTTTAAGGTTAATGTTCTTTTCGCTTTTTCCGACAGGGCAGCCGACGGAAGGGATGTTTCATGGATATGGGACGTAGATTTTGAAAAATATAAGGATTATATAGAAAACGTCGTTATTTCGGGTTTAAGGCCTTACGATATGGCGTTAAGACTAAAAGCGGCCGGCATGAATCCTAAAAAAATAACTGTAGAATATAATTTAAAAAAAGCTTTAGGAATTACCATGGATAAAGCTAAGACGGCGGATTTGAACGAAAAAAAAATATATATACTGCCTACTTATACCGAATTATTAAGGTTGAAAAAATATATAAACGGTATAAAATAAAATAAACAGGGAAAGGTGTCAGATTTATTTTCCGCATCGCATATGAAAAAGTTAATTGACGCATAAAGTTTATTGCGAAAAATTAATCGGACACCTGATAAAATTATGATATTAACGTCTTACATTTTTATAGGTTTTGCACTGGTCTTTACATCTATAGGGCAGATTTTTCAAAAAATAGGATCCGGAAAAATAAAAAAAGAGCATCTAAAAATAGGCATAAAATCAGTACTCGTTTTTTTTAACGGCTATATTTTTTTTGCTCTTATTATGCTTTTTTTTGCGACTATATTTTACCTGCTGGCATTGTCTTCCCTGCCTCTTTCTATAGCTTATCCAATGTTGTCGGGAGGTTATGTTCTAGTCGTTCTTCTTTCTAAAATATTTTTAAAAGAAAAAGTGAGCCTTAAGAGATGGGTAGGCGTTTTTATTATTATATTCGGCATATTTATTATATTTAATTCGGGCAAATGATTATTCTAAGTTTAAAGTATTAAGTATCGGGAGTAATAAAACATATGAAACTTCATTCTACGAAAGGATTTGTTATATACGCAAAAAAAATGAATGAAGCGGATCTGCTTTTAAGCTATATAACGGAAGATTACGGGAAAATTACTTGTTTTGCGAATAACGCAAGGAAGAGCAAAAAAAGGTTTCTGGGAAAATTAGAACCGGCTATGCTGACTAATATCAAATTCTACGAAAAACCAGGCATGACGCTGGATATATTATATGAAGTAGATCTTGTAGAGGATTATAAAAATCTTAGAAAAAATATAGACGTATATCTTTTTTTAACTAAACTTATCGAGATTTCAAGAGTCTTGTGCCAGGAAAGAGACGTAAACAAAAATATATTTAATCTTATAAAAAATATTTATACCGGACTTAATAAATTAGAAACTTTAAATTCTCAGGATAGCAGGCAAACGCCTTTAAACCCTATTCTTCTTAAATTTGAAATTTTTTTTATTGCCAATCTTCTTAAATTTACCGGAATTTATCCTAATTTCACCGACTGTATAATCTGCGGTAAAAATAATGCGTATAACGAATTTGGATTCAGCCTTAAAAAAGGAGGCGTTATATGCAGTCCTTGCGCTAACGATAAAAATAACGGCTTTAAATATTTAGAAATTAAAAAAATGCCGGTTAATTTTATAAATCTGTCTAATTTAATGATAGAATCCGATATTTCTATAATAAATAAACTTAACGTAAAAGAAGATATACTTATGGATTGTTCGGCGTTTTTACGTGATTTTTTGACGTTTCATACGGGAAAAAGACTTAAATCTTTTGAAACTGTTTAATCAATTTGAGACGGGGACAGAATTTATGGAAAAGCCATTAGATTAATTTCCCGGCTTAGCTCTGCTCCTTTGAAAAAGGAGGAGTGTCGGCCAAAGGCCGACGGGGTGGTTAGCGGAAAATAAATCCGACGCCTTTTCCGAGATATTGATATTATATAAAATATGGAAATTAAAAATAAAAATAAAAATAAAAACGAAATATTGAGGCGGCTTCCAAGCGTCCAGTCTGTGCTGGAAGGAATTAAGGACTCTCAGATATATAAATCTTTCCCTTATGAATTTATAAAAGATAAAATAGAAAATTTAATAGAATCCGAAAAGAAAAAAATTATCGAGTCGATGCAGAACGGATTTGAGCGGAGTATTTCGGAAAACCTATCTAAACTTGACGCAGAATTTTTTATAAAAAAACTCCATGAAGTTTTAAACGATTTTTCATTCGCTTTAAAGAGAGTCGTTAACGGAACGGGAGTCGTTATCCACACGAATTTAGGGCGCTCTATTTTACCGAAAAGCGCATTGGAAAATATTTCAAAAATATCCTCTTCGTACTCTAATCTGGAGTTCAATCTTTCTGAGGGAAAAAGAGGAAAAAGATATTCGCACGTAGAATACCTTCTTAAAAAAATTTTAAAATGCGAAAAAGCCATAGTAGTAAACAATAATGCTGCGGCTGTATTTATGTCGCTTTCCACGTTTTGTTCGGGAGCAAAAAAAGAGGTCGTAGTTTCAAGGGGCGAACTGGTAGAGATAGGCGGCTCGTTCAGGATACCGGATATTATGTCTGCTTCCGGAGCGGTCTTGATAGAGGTCGGGGCTACCAACAAAACTAAACTGAGCGATTATGAATCTGCCATAAACGAAAATACGGCTTTATTGTTAAAAGTGCATCAAAGCAATTTCAGGATAGTAGGCTTTACTGCAAGCCCTTCGGGAAAAGATATCGCATCCATGGCCAAAAAGCACGGCATTCCCGTAATGGAGGATCTCGGCTCCGGAAGTTTCGTAGATGTAAGAAAATTCGAACTGCCGTATGAGCCTACCGCGCAAGAGGTCTTAGGGAACGGGGTTGATGTCGTTACTTTCAGCGGCGACAAACTTCTCGGCGGACCTCAGGCCGGAATAATAGCCGGAAAAGCCGAATACATTGACAGAATAGCCTCAAATCCGTTAAACAGGGCTTTTAGAATAGACAAAATGACCCTTGCAGGACTCGAAGCCGTTCTTTTCGAATATTTAGATACCGACAGGGCGGTTAAAAATATTCCTACGCTTTTTCTTATCGCCCAATCCGAATCGGAAATAAAACGGAAAGCCTTAAAACTTTTAAATTTAGTTAAAAGATCAGAAAATATAGACAAATCCCTGTTTGAATTTAAAATAATCAGGGATTCCAGCCTCGTTGGCGGCGGAGCCCTTCCCGATTACGAACTTAAAACGTACTCGATATCCATAATTCATAAAAAAATCGGCGCATCCGGCATAGCCGAAATATTTAGAAAAGCTAAAACTCCAGTCATAGGCAAAATAAAAAACGGAGAGTTCAGGCTCGATATGCGGACCGTTTTCCCCTGCGATTTCAACGATATACTCGCCGCAATAACATTTGTCTGATTTGCGTTTTTATATTTATGCCGACGATAAATAATATGTATGCGAACAAAATATTTAGTTCCCCTCCTTTTTAAAGGAGTGGTGGCGGCCTTCGGCCGACGGGGTGGTTTTTATTTTGTTTTATTGGTATAATATATAACTAAAATTATAAAAATACGTTTTTATACAATTTTTAAAGTAAAAATATTGCATATTATGTTATGGAGACGCAAATTAAATTTAGCGGCGCGTCGTCATAAGCCTGAAAAAGGAAGAATAAACTCTAACCTTTAAATTTGGATATTTTTATGCTGTCTTCAAGCGTTTTAGTCTTAAATAAGTCTTTTTTGCCGGTTCACGTTACGTCTCTCAAAAGAGCGCTGATACTTCTTTATCAAGATATCGCCAAGGCGGTGGACGAAAATTACAGAACGTTCAGTTTTGATTCTTGGCAGGACCTTGCGGTAAGCGAAAAAAGCGGTTCCATAGGACTGATAGGTAGGGCTATCAGGATTCCAAGAGTTATAATATTGGTTAATTACGATAAACTTCCTAAAAGGTACATAAAATTTTCAAGAGCCAACATTTTTTTAAGAGATAATAACAGATGCCAATATTGCGGAAAAGAATTTAAAAAAAATGAGCTGAATTTAGACCACGTTATACCCAGAATGTCTGGAGGCGTTTCGTCTTGGGAAAACGTCGTATGCAGCTGCATAAACTGCAATAGAATTAAAGGCGGAAGAACGCCGGAACAAGCCGGCATGAAACTTATCAAGAAACCGAGGAAACCGGAATGGTCGCCGTACTATCATATTTCCCTTACAAATATTATGTATAAGGAATGGATGCCGTTTCTAAATATTGTCGATAATGCATACTGGCACGTCGAATTGGAAGAGTCGTAAATTTTCAAAATATTTAAAATAAAAAAAGCTTTTTCCTTAAACTATGAATATAGCAATTAAACTGCTGAGCCCGTTTGAAAAAATAGGCAATTTCGTTATATACACCGTTAACGAACTCGGCTCAATAGTTATTTATATGTGGGATATGATACTTTCCATAGCCGCATATTTCGTTAACTTAGAAAATCTTATAGACCAGATGATATTTATCGGCATGGATTCATTCTACGTCGTAGGATTAACCGGTCTTTTTACCGGAATGGTTTTGTCTTTGCAAGCCTATTACGCAGCTAAAATAGTAGGCGTTACGTATATGATAGGACCTACCGTAGCCCTGTCTATGCTGAGGGAACTGGGGCCGGTTCTCACCGCTCTTATGATTACCGCCAGATGCGGTTCTTCCATGGCTTCAGAAATAGGAACTATGAAGGTGACGGAACAGATAGACGCTTTAGAGGTTATGGCGGTAGATCCTTATTATTTCCTTTCCGTTCCCCGTGTTATTGCAGCAATGATAATGCTTCCCGTAATGGCGGTGTTATGTTCTTTAATAGGAATTATAGGCGGGTATATTGTTTATGTTTATTTTTTAGGATTAAATCACGTAACTTATATAGATAAAATATACCAGTACATTAAACTTAGCGATATATATAACGGCTTGTTAAAAGCGGTATTTTTCGGCGCTATATTGTCTATTATAAGTACTTATAAAGGTTTTCAGACTTCCGGAGGCGCTAAGGGCGTAGGAAAATTTACTACTCAGGCGGTAGTGTTAAGTTCCGTTTATATTTTATTTGCCGATTATATTTTGACGTCGATTTTGTTTTAGTCCAAATTGATTAATTTTACTTACAGGTATATAATTATAAATATTCAAATATAGATATAACGTTATTTCTTGGCCTATAACAGTTTGCATTGCGCAAAGTATTTATAATTTATTTTTTTATGATTATTTTAGACAAATTGTCGAAATCTTTTAACGGAATAAAAGTTTTAGACGATTTAAATATAAAATTCGAGGATAAAAAAATAACGGTAGTAATAGGCAGGAGCGGCGGCGGGAAAAGCGTCATGCTTAAGCATATAATAGGGCTTATGCAGCCCGATTCCGGCAGAGTTTTAATAAACGGCTTAGATATAAATCTTTTAAATAAGAAAGAACTTAACGAAGTAAGAAAAAAATTCGGAATGGTTTTTCAGGACGGCGCATTGCTGGATTCCTTAAATGTTTTTGAAAATGTTGCATTTCCTTTGAGGCGGCATCTGAAAATTTCCGAAAATGAAATTAAGGAAAAAGTATTTTCCGTATTAGAAGACGTCGGTTTGGAAGGCCATGACAAGAAAATGCCATCCGAAATATCGGGCGGTATGAGAAAAAGAGTGGGGGTAGCGAGGGCACTGATACTTAATCCGGAGATAATGCTTTTTGACGAACCCACCACGGGATTAGACCCAATTATGTCGGATGTTATCAATAACCTGATTATATCTATGCACGATAAATTTAATTTTACCGGAATAATTATAAGCCACGATATAGCCGGTGCTTATAAGACGGGGGATATAATAGCAATGCTTTATGAAGGTAAAATAATAGAATACGGACAAGCGGAAGATTTCAAAAATTCGGTTAATCCGATAGTAAAACAATTTGTATCCGGAAGTATGGAAGGGCCTATTTCTATTTAATTTTATATATTTTAAATTTTTGGCTTATGAATATCAATAAAGAAACAAAAGTAGGTATTTTTGTAGTAATAGTGCTTGCGATACTTGCATATTTTTCCTTTAAAGTAGGCAAGATACATATTTTTAAGCAGCCTACCTACGTAATTTCTGCTTATTTTAAATCCGCAAGCGGTATAGGCGCAGGAACTTCTGTTACTATGGCCGGCATAAAAATAGGTTCGGTAGAAAAAATAAGTTTAGAAAAAGGGTTAGCGAGAGTTTATATGACTATTAACTCAAAATATAAAGTTTATCCTCAATATATTGCATCTATAAGATCCTTGAGTTTACTCGGCGAATCTTATATTGCAATTTCTCCGGCAGCCGGAGAACGGCCGGGGCAGTCCAAAGTATTGAATAAGGAAGTTATAAGAAGCGAAATGTCGCCTCAAAGCATGTCGGGCTTGATAACCAAGTTTTCAAAAACGGCAGGCGATCTCGAGAAAGTTTCAAAATCTCTAAAAAACTCAATAGGAACTAAGACGGGCGAAAAGAATATTAAAGCAATTTTGCACAATATCGCTACGCTTTCGGAAAATTTAAACAGGCTTGTATATGTAAACCAGAGAAACGTAGACGTTATTCTGTCCAATTTTGCCGCAATTTCAAGGCATATTAACGGATTAACCGTTCAAAACGACGCCGCTATTACAAGAACCATCCATAATTTTAATGCAATATCTTATAATTTAAGAAAAGAACTTCCTTCTATAACCCATAGCATAAAAGGCCTTTCTAAAAATTTAAACGATATAGTCGCGAAGAACAGAAGAAATATAAACGGAAGCCTTAAAAATATAAATGCAGATACAAAAAAATTAAAACTTACGCTTAACGAACTTTATGGAATTTCTTCTAAAATAAACAATGGACAAGGAACTATCGGAAAATTGGTCAACAGAAATTCAGTTTACGAAAATTTAAACGGTTCGCTAAAAGGTATTAATAATATCGTAGGCGGGTACAGCAGATTCAGAGTAAAAGTCAATATGAGCTCCCAATATCTTGCAAGAAGCGAAGGTTCGGTATCGCAAGTAAACGTTAAACTTGAGCCGTCACCAGGGCATTATTACGAACTCGGCGTTGCTTCGGTTCCTATGGGTTACGGAAATACTTACGGAGAAACGCAGACAACTACTTATACTACCAATAATCCTCCGTCCGGGCAGTTTTATCCTTCAAGCGTTACTACTAATACTACCCAGTACAGCTATTCCAACAGTATTAAATTTAATGCGTTAATAGCCAAAAATTTTTATAATTTTACGCTTCTTGCCGGATTGCTTTACTCTACGGGTGCCGTCGGCGTAAATTATTACGTGCCGGATACCGGTAAAAATTTAAAAATTTACGCAAGAGCATTCGGCTTTAATTCGGATAATAACGGCGTCAGCGAGGATATTAACGCCGGCGTAGCTTATACTTTTTACAGGCATATTTTTTTAGACGCCGGATACGATAATTTAACCGATAATTCTCAAAGGTCTATTTATCTCGGAGGCGGAGTCAAATTCACCGATAAAGACCTGAAATATCTTATAGTCGGCGGCAAAATGCCGTGATTTGTCACGGGGACAGAATTCAATTCTGTCCCCGTATCTAATTGGATGCAACGATGACTTCAAAGAAATATAAGCTTACCAGCATGACAAGCGCTCACGGCTGAGGGTGCAAGATAGGTCCGGAGGACCTTTCTAAAATATTGGAAAAATTATCCGTTCCGCAGAACGACAACGTTTTGGTGGGTTTCGGGTATAAGGACGATGCCGGCGTTTATAAGATAAGCGACGATAAATGCCTTATACAAACGGTAGATTTTTTTACTCCGGTAGTAGACGATCCCTATACTTTCGGTCAAATTGCAGCTGCCAACGCTCTTTCCGACGTTTACGCAATGGGCGGCAAACCTATAACGGCGTTAAATATCGCATGTTTTCCCATAAACGACGTCGATAAGGATGTTTTTAACCTTATACTTAGCGGCGGATTAGATAAAATAAATGAAGCCGGCGTTGCTCTTTTGGGCGGCCATTCCATAGAGGACAAAGAAATAAAGTACGGGTTAAGCGTTACCGGCATATGCGGAATAGGCAATATCTATTCAAATCAGGGCGTTAAATCAGGAGATATTTTATACCTCACTAAAAGTCTTGGAACCGGATTTGCGGTCAGCGCAATATGTACCGATTTTTTGCCGGAAGAAACATTGGATGAAGCATCGAAATCAATGTCTAAGCTGAATAAATATGCTTCCGAGATTGCCGTTTCGACAGGCGTCGTGAATGCTGCTACGGATGTGACGGGATTCGGGCTTATAGGCCATTTAAGCGAAATGATGACTGCCAGCGATGTATCCTGCGAAATATATCTGCAGTCGCTTCCGGTTATAAATGGAGTATCGGAATTAATCAAAAGAGGGATTAATCCTGCAGGTACGAAACGCAACAGGAAGTATTTCGCGCCTTATACTTCCGTTAAAAACGAAGTCGACGAAAATTTATTATGGACGGCATTCGGCGCAGAAACGTCGGGCGGGCTGATTCTATCCGTTCCCATAGATAAATCTGCCGCGTTAGAGGACTCTTTCGCAAAAAAAGGCGAACCCCTTTATAAAATAGGCAGAGTCTTAGAAAAAGGCGTTCGTAACGGGATTTATATAAACATTATATGCAATATTCCTTAGGTATAGATTTAGGCACGACGACTGTTGCCGCCGTTTTGGCGGACGAAACAAAAAAAGTTTATCCTTATAAGAGTACGACTAATCTGCAGTATTACGAATTCGGATTAGATTCGGTAAAAAGAATACAGAACGGATTGGATAAAAACTCCGCAGGCAAACTTCAAGAAAAAGCCGTTGAGACTATAAATAGTTTGATAGATTCTTTTAAATCCGAAATAGGTTTCGGATACGAAGATATAAAAGAAATCGTGATTGCCGGAAATACCGTTATGGAAATGGCGTTTTGCGGCTATCCTTTAATTTCTTTATCAAAACCTCCCTATAAACCGTCTTCGGAAATTTTTTTTCCGGATAATACCGATTATATTTCAGAATTAAAGATAAAAAATAAAAAAATGTTCATCTTTCCGGTATTAGACGGATTCGTAGGAGGCGATACCGTCTGTTCTATCTACTATCTGGATATGATAAACAGAACGAAACCTGCTTTTATAGCTGATTTTGGCACTAACGTAGAAATAGCTTTAGGATGCAAAGATAAAATCTATACTACTTCTGCGCCGGCAGGTCCGGCATTTGAAGGCGGAAATATAAAATTTGGCATGACTGCATCTTCTGCCGGAGCAATTTCCGACGTTAATCTTGAAAACGGAATTTTTAAAATTAATACCGTATCGGGTTCTCACCCTTACGGTATATGCGGCAGCGGCATAATGAGCCTCGTATATGAATTATTAAAAGAAGGCATAATAGACGAAAACGGAAGAATACTGCCGCCCGAAGATATAGATTCCGAGAACTTTACGGTAGTCAGGAAGAATGAAGAAAACGGCGAAAATGAAATCGTCGTTTATTTTGACGGAAAAAACGCCGTAAAATTTTTTCAGGAGGATTTAAGGCAGTTTCAGTTTGCAAAGTCTGCGGTGAAATCCGCTTCGGAAATATTATTGGAAAAATTTAAAATTTCTAACTATACCGATTTCGACGTATTTATTTCCGGAACTTTCGGCAGCCATATAAAAACGGATATAATTGATTTAGTAGATATCTTTCCTTTTAAAGGGAAAAAGATTAAGGCGGTTGAATCTTCGGTATTGGACGGATGTTTGAAATATATTCTTTCCGACCGGTTAGAAAGAGAAACAGGCATAGAAAATATAATAAAAAAATCCAAGAATTTTCCTCTTTCCGGAAGCGGCATTTTTCAAAAACATTTTATTAAGAATTTAATATTTCAACATTTGCGCCTTTAACTGTCCGCATCCTCCGTTAATAGAACCGCCCTTGGAAAATCTTACCGTTACGATAAAACCTGCATTGGATAATTTTGTTTTAAATTTATCAATAGTAAAATCGTCCGGTCTTTCAAAATTTTTTAGATAAACCGAATTTTCGTCTTTATTTAAAGGAATTAAATTTATCTTTACTTTTGAAGGAGAAAACAGTTTTATCAGCCTTTTTGCGTCCTCGATTCGGTCGTTTAAGTCTTTTATAAGCACGTATTCCAAGGTTATTTTATTATGAAGCGAAGGTTTTTTTAAATTTACCATATCCGCTATTTTTTCTAAAGGGAATTTTTTATTTACCGGCATTAAAAAACTTCTGGTTTCGCTATCTGCGGCATTAAGCGATATCGCAAGCTTATATTTATATGCGTTTATATCAAAATTTTCCAGAACGTTAATCAAGCCGCAAGTAGAAACGGTTATTTTTCTTTGAGCTATTCCGATAAACTTGTCGTTTGACAATATTTCTAAAGCTTTTTCGACTTCTGCTATATTATCTAACGGTTCGCCCATGCCCATAAAGACCATATTCGTAATTTTATCGCTATTATCGTTTTCAACTGTCAATAATTGCGAAATTATTTCGCCGGACGTCAGATTTCTTGAAAAACCCATTCCGGCGGTTTCGCAGTAAACACATCCCATCCTGCATCCTACCTGGGACGAAACGCATAAAGTTTTCCTGTTTTTATGCGCTATAGATACGGATTCCGCGATATCCCCGTTTTCAAATTTTATCAGATATTTTTTAGAATATCCGTCCCCGTCTTTTTCGTATTTAACGTCTATTATCTCGGGAAGTTTAACGTAAAAATCTTCATCGAGTTTTCTCCTTAAATCCTTAGAAATATCGGACATTACGGAAAAATCAAAAATTCTGCTTTGATAAATCCATCTCATAATCTGTTCTGCGCCGTATTTTTTGAATCCGTTTGCCGTACAGTATTCTTCTAATTCTTTTTTGGATAAATTAAGTATATTTTTCATTTTTTCCACTTCCATTTTGCGGCGGGGACAGAATTGAATTTCGTCCCCGTAATATCTTGCTTGTCTTTATAGACAAAATATGATAAATTTTAAGTAATAAGATAAAATTAATAATAACCTTCCATTATTAATTTTATAATTATATATTATATCATTTTAAGAAAATAAAACATGAATCAAAGCACCGTTATAAATGCCGGAGAAAATATTTACAAAAAAAGCATTAAGATAGTAGAATCTTTGCTTGAAGACAATATTTATTTTCATAGTAAATATTCATGTTTAGAGCGTCAGATAGTAAAAAGGGTTATACATGCTACGAGCGACGTAAACTATGCCGATACGATGTTTTTTAAGAATATGCCGGCGGAAAAAACAATAGAGCTTATCAAAGATAAAATTGCAAAAAATGAACCGTTGAAAATAGTTTGCGATTCCGAAATGACGAAAGCGGGAATAAGCAAAAACGTAAACAAAAAAGCGGTTCTTAATGTTTATTGTTTTATAAACCATGAGAATCTGCCGGAATCTGCCGGACAGACAAAATCGGCATCTGCAATTAAGTACGCAATCGGCGAAATTTTTCCGGATATTATAGTTATAGGCAATGCGCCTACCGCATTGCTTGCAGTTATCGATTATTGCGGAGAATTAACAAAAACTTCAAACTATATCCCTTCTTTGATTATAGGTATGCCCGTTGGATTTGTAGGCGCTTCGGAATCTAAAACTTTATTATATGAAAACGATATGTTTAATTCTATAGGAAACATTGGAAATTTCGGCGGAAGTTCTCCTGCCGCCGCCGTTATGAATGCTTTATTATCAGAGAGTTTATGAAGAATTTTTATTTATTTTTTCTCGCTGTATTTTTTTTCGTATCGTTTGCGTCAGAATTGTGTGCGCGCAATGCCGCAGCCGATATATATATGCGCGTGGGTAAAAACGGGACGGTATCTTTTTCCAATGTTCCGGTTTCTAACGGGTACAGTCTTTATATGCGGACTAAGAATTACAACAACGCTAAATTTAACGGCTACGGCAGTAATTTATATAAGCAGATTATTTTAAAAGCTTCAAGGAAATACAATGTTAGTCCAAAACTTATCGAGGCGGTTATAAAAGTAGAATCGGGATATGACAGCAGCGCCGTTTCCGATAAGGGAGCTGAAGGACTAATGCAGCTTATGCCTCAAACGCAAAAAATGGTGAATGTGTCGGATCCTTTTAATCCGTCTCAAAATATTTACGGCGGAACGGAATATTTAAAAAGCTTGATTATGAAATATAACGGAAATTTACAGCTTGCTCTTGCCGCTTATAATGCGGGGAGCAGAGCCGTAAATAAATACGGCGGGATACCTCCTTACAGAGAAACGCAAAATTATGTAAAAGAGGTATTGAATTATTACGACGGGCGATAAATTTTAATAGCAAAAATAAAAAATGAAATCCAATAAGCAGATATATAACATTCCAAATATACTTACCTTTTCAAGAATATTAATTATACCGGTAATATTTTCTCTGCTTTTTTCTAAAAAGGAAATTTACGGAATAGCTGCTGCGGTTTTTTTTGTCTTTGCTATTGCAACGGATTTTATCGACGGTTACATTGCAAGAAAAAAAAAGATAGTAACTAACTTAGGGATTTTTTTAGATCCGATAGCCGATAAACTGCTTGTCGCTACTATATTAATCATGCTTATACCGCTGCAAAGAATTCCTGCATGGGTCGTCGCCGTAATAATTTTCAGGGAGATATTCGTTACCGGACTAAGAGCTATTGCAAGTGAAAAAGGCATCGTAATACCGGCCGGCAGGGAAGGAAAATGGAAAACCGCATTTCAAATGTTCGGAATACTTTGCCTTCTTATATATTACAAGCATTTTTATCTAAATTTCGGCGATATAGGATTAATACTTATTTTTATCAGCATACTGTTTTCTTTAATTTCTTCTTATAAATATTTAAAAAGTGTATCCGGCATCCTGCTTAACGGATAAACTGTTTCTCTGCGACATATCCGATTTTGCCTCTTCAATGATAAGCTCGTAATTTTTATAATGTTTTTTTAAATTCAATTCGGAAATGCCGTATATAAATTTGGGTTTTACGTTTTCCGGAAATTTTAAAAGCATATTAAATTCCTCTTTAATTTTTTTAAATTTTTTATCGGCGTTTTCATAATCAGTATGAGGCAGAATTCCTATAAAATCATTAAAATCTATTCTAAAAATTATGTCTGTTTTTCTTAATTTCTGCTTAAAATAAAGGCCTATATATTTTAATACCTGATTAAGTTTTTCGTTTCCGAAAGATTGTCCGAAAAATACTAAATTTTCGAAATAAAACACGGTTATCGACAAAGGAATACGGTATCTTTCCGCTCTTTCGGTTTCCCTTGAAAAGAATTCTTTAAATTGGTTTTTTAGCATTAAACCGGTAATTTCGTCGAAAACGCAATTATTGATACCCTGTTTTGCGATTGAATTCAAAAAGTATTTTACCGCCGCCGTAAACTCGTTAAATATAAACAGAGTTCCAGAGAATAGTCCGAATTTATTTAAAAGCGTTATGCCGTCTATGCGAAAAAATCTTTGTTCTATTTTGCCGGAAGGCATTTTTAAATCAACTTTTTTATTAACGTTTAAACCGGTTAATTCATTTATCCTTATTATATCGTCGGACAATTTTTCGTCGTATGAAATAAATATAGAACCGCCGGAATAATTAGAAATAATTTTAGCCTGCTCGTTCATGTAAATTATTTCGTCTTTAACCCCTTTTATAGCTATAGGCATATTAGCGGAAGCAAAAGATTTTTCGTAATTTACGTCCGACGACTGATCCGTTGCCGAACCAAACAGCTGGACTTGATTAAAAATGTCCATAGTTTTTTAAAATTTTTAAAAAAATAATTTTAAAATTGAATTTTTTTTTAATATATTTTATACTGTTTATAATGCATATTTTATGCTCGGTTTGTTTTTTTAATAACTTAAATCGAATATGCATAAATAGCAATATTATATTAATTATATAACAATAAAAAATAAATATGAATAGAGAATATACTTTTTTTTGGGGATGCACTATACAGGCTAAGTTTCCGTTTATGGAAAAAGCTACGAGATTAGTCTTAGACAGGCTGAATATAAAGCATAAAGATATCGATTCTTTTACATGCTGTCCGGAAAAATCTTTAATTAAAAATATAGACGAAAGTCTTTTTGATTTAACGGGTATTCGCAATATAGCTCTTGCCGAGAAACAGAATGCAGACATAATTTCCGTATGTACAGGATGTTATTCCAATCTTAAGCAGATTAGAAATAAAGTTGCTTCCGACCTTCCGTATCAAAAAAAAATTAACGAAACTCTTGAAAAAATAGACCTTAATTTTTCAGGCAAGACGTCTGTTTACCATTTTATCGAACATCTTCACGACGAAGTGGGGCTGGATAAAATAAGGGCAAACGTTAAGTATCCTTTAAAAGGTTTAAATATCGCAATACACTACGGATGCCATTTAGTAAGGCCATCGCATTCCATAAATTTCGATTCTCCTTTTGAGCCTCGTAAATACGATAATATTTTAAAAGCTCTCGGAGCTAACGTAGTTCAGTATAAAAATAAAATGATGTGCTGCGGACAGGCTTTAGACAGAGTGGACGAGCACGATAAATCTCTCGTTATGGCAAGAATAAAACTTGATTCCGTTAATGAAAGCGGTGCGGACATAATCACTACCGTTTGTCCGTCGTGCTTTACGCAGTTTGATACTAATCAATATATGCTTTTAAAAGAAGGCGTAAAGCGGCAGATTCCGGTTATAACTTTAGAGGAGCTTATGTGTTTGGCTTTCGGCATAGAAGAAGCGGAAGAACTAATTTCTCAGCATAAAATAAAAGCCGGAAAATTTCTTGAAAAATTTACAAAGATAAGGGCTGTAGCCGATTATACTGCTATTTTCGATAAGGATTCGCTGGTAAGATGCTACAACTGCGGCGCGTGTAAAAACGATTGCCCGATGAGCCTCTCCTTTGAATCTTATAATCCGCCTTTAGTAATAAAAATGATTTTAGAAAACGATATCGAAAGAGCTATGTCTTCAAAAATAGTATGGGAATGTCTCGAATGTCATACTTGCGTCGAATTATGCCCTCAAAATTACAGTTGGGAGAAAGTTCTTACGACTTTAAAAAATCTTGCGCTAAAAAACGACGTCGGTCCGCAGAAAGTTAAAAAAGCGGGAGAGCTTTTCTTTAAAACTTTAAGGCTCGGCGATCCGCAGGAAGGAATGCGGAAAAAGCTGGGGCTTCCTCCAGCCAAGAAGGTTTTAGACAACGAGTTTAAGAGAATATTAGACGAAAATATTTTATAGATTTATTTTATGTTTTATTGTTAAAAAAGCGTATATATGTTATATTAATTATAAGTATATATAATTTATAAATAAATTTACGAAAAACAGAGGTATTAAAGTGTTAAAAATAAAAAATAAATTTAATACGGAAAGAGATATATCGGGCTGCGGTTTATGCGGTATTATAAATGCCAAAAAGGTTAAAACCAACGGAAGCGACATTAAAAAAGCCATATCGGTTGAACATGACAGGGGAAACGGTTTGGGCGGCGGTTTTGCCGTTTACGGTAATTATCCGGATTATGCCGATCTTTACGCTTTTCATATAATGTACGATAATCTTTCCGCCAAGTCCGACGTCGAAGATTATCTAAGAAATAATTTCATAGTAGAAAAAGAGGAGCATATACCCACTTTTAAAACTTCTAAGATTTTCGACCATCCATATCTTCACCGTTATTTTATAAAACCTAAATCCGACAGGCAGGATAAGTTGTTTCACGAGTTGGAAGACGATGATTTCGTGGTAAACAGCGTTATGCTCATTAATCAAAACTATGACGGCGCTTACGTGTTTTCAAGCGGAAAAAATATGGGAGCATTTAAAGGAGTAGGCTATCCTGAAGACATAGCGGATTTTTACAGGCTGGAAGAAATAGAAGGCTATATGTGGACGGCGCACAACAGATTTCCTACAAATACTCCAGGCTGGTGGGGAGGAGCGCATCCTTTTACCCTTTTAGACTGGTCTATAGTCCATAACGGAGAAATATCTTCTTACGGAATCAACAAAAGATATTTAGAGATGTATAAATATAACATGGCATTAAGAACGGACACCGAAGTCATAACTTACATTTTAGATCTTTTAATAAGAAAGCATAAAATTCCCGTGCGCTTGGCTTTAACGGTTCTCGCTTCTCCGTTTTATCAGAAAATTGATAAAATGGAAAATGACAAAAAAAAGCTTTATACGGCGTTAAGGCAGGTTTACGGAAGCGCGCTTTTGAACGGGCCTTTTGCTATAGTTTTTGGATATTCCGGCGGTATGGTAGCTATGAACGACAGAATAAAACTCAGGCCGCTTGTAGCAGCTTCCAACGGCGACTTTACGTATGTAGCTTCCGAAGAAGCCGCTATTCGTGCAGTTTGTCAGTCTCCCGACATGATATGGTCTCCAAAAGCCGGAGAGCCCGTCATGGTAGAGTTTAACGATATAAAAGAAAAGACGTCTTTGAAAGGAGGACTGCTTAGTTTATGACAAAATCTTCTTTTTCCAATATTCAATCGGAATATTTAGCGGTCATAGATCATAATAAATGCGTAAGATGCAAAAGATGCATCCAAAATTGCGGCTGGGGAACTTACAGTTTCGGCGGCGACAAGATTCTTGCAGACCATTCTAAATGCGTGGCATGCGGCAGGTGCTATACATATTGCCCGGAAGGAGCTATCTCTATAATTAAAAATCCTACCGTTATAAGAGAAAATGCGAACTGGCAGGAACCGCTCGTAAAAAATATCTGGAGACAGTCGGAAACCGGCGGTATAGTTATTTCCGGCATGGGTACTACGTTTAAATACAAAAAATATTTTGACCATATACTTTTAGATGCCTGTCAGGTTACTAACCCTTCCATAGATCCTTTAAGAGAACCTATGGAGCTCAGGACGTTTCTCGGCAAGAAACCTTCAAAATTAGACTTGGATTTCGACGAAAAAGGCGAACCCGTCTTAAAAACAAAAATGCCGCCTCAGATAGAACTGCAGACTCCATTTGTTTTCGGCGCTATGTCATACGGTTCTATATCTCTTAATGCTCAAAAGGCTATGGCTTTAGCGGCAAGGGCGCTCGGCATAGTTATGAATACCGGCGAAGGCGGACTGCATGACGATTTAGTGCCTTTCGGCAAAAACATTATAGTTCAGGTCGCATCGGGACGATTCGGCGTTCACAGGGATTATTTAAACAGCGGCGTTGCAGTAGAAATTAAGATAGGACAGGGTGCAAAGCCGGGTATAGGCGGACATCTTCCCGGAGAAAAAATAGGAATAGACATTTCAAGGACAAGAATGATTCCGGTGGGAACGGACGCTATTTCTCCCGCCCCCCATCACGATATTTATTCTATTGAAGATTTAAGACAGCTAATATATGCAATTAAAGAAGCGACCGAATACGAAAAACCGGTATCCGTTAAAGTAGCCGCCGTTCATAATATAGCCGCTATAGTAAGCGGCATAGTCAGAGCAGGCGCCGATATAGTCTATATAGACGGATATTCAGGCGGTACCGGCGCAGCCCCTATCGTTATCAGGGATCATGTAGGAATACCGATCGAACTTGCTCTTGCGCAGGTTGACGAGAGATTAAGAGAAGAAGGCATAAGAAACGAAGCTTCTATAATAGCCGCAGGAAGCATAAGATCCAGCGCAGATGCCGTAAAAGCTATCGCTCTCGGCGCAGATGCCGTTGCCATCGGGACGGCGGCATTAATAGTTATGGGGTGCCATGTTTGCGGAAAGTGTAACACCGGAAACTGCAGCTGGGGTATTACTACTCAAAGGCCGGAACTTGTGCGCAGGTTGGATCCCGAAGTTTACGGAGAAAGATTATATAATCTTATTTCGGCATGGAGCCACGAGATACAAGAAGTATTAGGTGCAATGGGAGTTAATTCAATCGAAAGTTTGAGGGGTTCCAGAGAAAGATTGAGGGGCATAGAATTAACCGACGCCGAATTAAAAGCTTTAGGAATTAAGCATGCCGGCTTGTAAAAATTAAAATATAATATTATTATATATTAAAAGGAGCAATAAAAAGAGATATGATGACGATTGATGCATCCGGAATGCACTATAAAGAGCTTAACAGGCTTATAAGGGAAGGTATAGCAAACGGGGTAAAAAAATTTTTTATAGAAAACGTTAACGGCCAGTATTATATAGGCGACGGCATAAAAGGCGACGATGTGGTTATCAATATAAACGGAACGCCGGGAAACGATTTAGGAGCCTTTATGGACGGTCCTACTTTAACGGTAAACAATAATGCTCAGGACAATGTAGGAAATACTATGAATGCCGGTAAAATAATAATAAACGGAGACGCAGGGGATGTAGTAGGCTACGGCATGAGAGGCGGCAGGATTTTTATTAGAGGTAATGCCGGCTACAGGGTCGGCATTCATATGAAAGGTTATAATGAACAACTGCCGGTTATTATGATAGGGGGAAAAGTAGGGAGTTTTTTTGCCGAATATATGGCGGGCGGCGTAATAGTCTTACTGGGGCTGGAAGACGATGATTCCGATGAATTAGATATAGATTATTTCGCTTCAGGTATGCACGGCGGCACTATATTTATTAGAAAAAAAATTGATTTTTCAAAGTTTTCCAATGAAGCCGAGCTTTATGAAATAGACGACAAAGATGCAGATTTCTTAAAAGAATATTTAACCGACTTTGCAAACAGTTTTAACATATCGATAGAGGAAATATATAAAAAACCCTTTTATAAAATTGTGCCTTCAAGCGCACGACCTTATGCCCATTTATATACTTCGGCATAATTTAGTATAATTTAGTTAATAAATTAAGCAATTAAACATATGAATGAATTATTTTCGGGAAATCAAAAAATGGATATTAACAATTTAAGCATAATAGAAGAAAAAGTTATTTTAATTAAAGAATCGTTCGAGAAAATTAAAACGGAACGAGATAAACTTTTAGCGGAGGTTAAAACAAAAGATGATGAAATTAAAGAGTTAAAAGATAAAATTTCTACTTATGAAACAGATAATGATTTTGTAGTAAAAAAAATAGACGAAATATTAAATAATTTAGATTCTATACAGCTATGAGCGAACTTATAGAATTAAAAATTTTAAATCGTAAATTTATTTTAAACAGCGATAAAGACAGAAAGTATTTGGAATCTTTAGCGGAATACGTCAACACAAAAGCGGATGAGGTGGTTAAAAAAACTAGATCTGTAGATTCTTTTAATATAGCCGTTTTAACCGCGCTTAATATTGCTGATGATTTTATGTCCGATAAAATGGAGACTAATAACGAGAGCAGAAGGGTTTTAGAAAAAGTAAATAATATATATAAATATATATCTAAGTCTTAATATCGGTATTTAACAGTTTTTAATTTTTTATAAACCCTGCGGTATTTGATGCTGGTTATTAAAATTGACCCAACAGTTGGATAGAAAGGGATTGTCACTGTCTGCTACGGTAAGGAACTTTGAAAACAAAGAGTCCTTTTTTCAGCAGGTAAACGATTACCACCTATTTTTTTATAGGTCCAATTTTAAAAATCTCTTCGGTACCTGCGGGGTTATCCTTTCTCTTCTTATTTTTTCCGCTATTTTACAACTCCTTTTAAAATGATAAATAAAAAAGATGCAAGAGCATTAATGAAAAATAAAAGGATCGAATTAACGGAACCGTTTATTAACGCGGCTAGCTTAAATGTTTCCAAAATTGCTTACGATTATATAGTATTAAATTTATTTAAAAAAATTGCTATATATATGAGCATAAAAAATGAGGTCAGGATAGAATATCTTATAGATTTAAATAAAAGCGGCGATATAAAGTTATTTATGCCGGTATGCGAAAACAACGGAAATATGGGTTTTTATAAATTTGAAAGCATGGAAGTAATGAAAAGAGATTCTTTAGGCATTTTATGCCCTAAAAATGCCTATGAAATCGACGAAAAAGATATAGACGTTTTTTTTGTGCCAGGACTCGCTTTTGATATATACGGAAACAGGGTCGGATACGGCAAAGGTTGTTTCGACAGGTCTTTAAAAAAAGCCGTCAATTCTTACTTTATCGGTGTTTGTTACGACTTTCAGTTTATCAAAAACGATGTATTGGAGTCTGAGCCTGAAGACGTAAAAATGAATTTTATAATTACTGAAAATGGAATATTTAAAATTGACAGAACACTATGATTTGCAGTAAATAAGGAGAAAACAAATGACTGGATATATGTTACCGATTTTAATAATTATTGCTGCCGCAATATTTTTCGTTATCGGTTTTTTTGTTAAATATTTTGTTGATAAAGGTTCGTTAAACAGTTCTTCTTATAAAGCCGCTAATATTATCAGGGATGCAGAAAAAAAAGCGGAAGAAATTAAAAAGGAAGCAATTTTAGCCGCTAAATCCGAATCTATAAGGCTAAAGGAAATCGCCGACGAAGAAATAAGGGTTCAAAAGCAGGAATTAAATCAGCTTGATAAAAGACTGTCTATTAAAGAAGACAATCTTGAAAAAAGGATATCTTTAATAGAAAAAA
Source organism: bacterium (assembly GCA_021850985.1). GTDB lineage: Bacteria > SZUA-79 > SZUA-79 > Acidulodesulfobacterales > Acidulodesulfobacteraceae > Acidulodesulfobacterium_A. The sequence goes on along the minus strand of JAJZJX010000010.1, from coordinate 3,563 downwards.
GAGAAAGCGATTTTATGAGAAGAGAAAAAATGCTTGCTCAATCCGAAAAAAGCATTTCAGAAAAAGAAAAATTGATTGAAGAGAAGTTAAAAGAAAAAATCGAAGAATTGGAAAAAATATCCGGTATGACTTCTACCGAGGCAAAAAGTATTCTTATAAATTCCATAACTGAAGAAGCTAAGCACGAATCCGCCAAAGCGATTAAGAGAATAGAGGACGAAACGAGAGAGATTGCGGATAAGAAAGCTAAAGAGATTATAGCTACGGCTATACAGCGTTATGCGGGAGATTACGTTGCCGAAAAATCTATATCTTCCGTTCAGCTTCCAAGCGATGAAATGAAAGGCAGAATTATAGGCAGGGAAGGCAGAAATATCCGGGCGCTTGAAGCCGCCACCGGTGTCGATTTAATAATAGACGAAACTCCGGAAGCCGTTATTCTGTCTTCTTTTAATCCTATTAAGAGGGAAATTGCCAAACTTTCTTTGGAAAGGCTGATCGCAGATGGCAGAATTCATCCTGCAAGAATAGAGGAAATAGTTGTAAAGGTAGAAGAAGAACTTAATCAGACTATGAAAGAAGCCGGAGAACAGGCAACTTTCGACGTCGGAATTCACGGCGTCCATCCAGAATTGCTTAAACTTCTCGGCAGATTAAAATACAGAACCAGCTATTCTCAAAACGTGTACAATCATTCTATAGAAGTTGCATTCCTTTGCGGAATAATGGCTTCGGAATTAAACATAAACGTTAAACAGGCAAAAAGAGCAGGACTTTTACACGATATAGGCAAGGCGGTAGATCATGAAGTAGAAGGTTCGCATGCTATAATAGGCGCAGATCTTGCAAAAAAATTCGGCGAATCTCCAAAAGTAGTCCACGCTATAGCGGCTCATCATTTCGATGAAGAACCTAACAGCGTCCTTGCAGTTTTAGTTTCTGCGGCAGACGCTCTAAGTGCAGCAAGACCCGGCGCAAGGAAAGAAATGTTTGAGACATACGTAAAGCGTCTCGAGGATCTTGAATCCATAGCAAACTCTTTCAGCGGCGTTGCAAAAAGTTACGTAATACAGGCTGGAAGAGAAATCAGGGCGATAGTTCAGAGCCAAAAAATTTCAGATGAAGATTCGGTGGTATTGTCTAAAGATATAGCAAAAAAAATTGAAAATACCATGCAGTATCCGGGGCAGATCAAGGTAACGGTCATCAGGGAAACGAGGGCTACGGAATTTGCTAAATAACGACGAAATTAATATTCTTTTTATAGGGGATATTATTGGAAAACCGGGACGGTCGGCAGTAAAATCGCTTATAGGTTCGTTAATCGATAAATATAACCCTGAATTCATTATTGCAAACGGCGAGAATGCCGCTCACGGAATGGGCATTACTCCGGCTATCGCCGATTTCATATTGAATCTCGGCATAGACGTTATAACGACCGGAAATCATATATGGGATCAAAAATCCATTATTCCTTATATAAATAATCAATTCAGGCTTTTGCGCCCTGCGAATTATCCGCCGTTATCTCCCGGAAAAGGTTACGGAATATTTGATTCAAAATTTAATAGAAAAATAGCCGTTGTAAATTTAGAAGGAAGAGTTTTTATGAAAGCTCTTTCAGATTCTCCGTTTGCCGCCGCCAAAGGTATAATACAAGAAATTCGGGATAAATCCGATGCGGTTATTATCGATTTTCACGCGGAAGCTACTTCAGAAAAAGAAGCGCTTGCACTGTATTTAGACGGAGAAGTTTCTGCTCTTCTGGGCACTCACACGCATGTGCAGACTAACGACGATATTATTCTGCCCAAAGGTACGGCTTATATTACCGATGCAGGGATGGTAGGTTCAAAATATTCGGTTCTTGGAACAAATAAAGACATAGCAATCAGGCGGTATCTAACGGGAATACCCGAAAGATTTGAACCGGAAGAAAACGATATAGTTTTAAACGCAGTCGCCGTAACTATTGACAAAAAAACAAAATTAAGTAAAAATATTGAAAAAATCCGCATTAATCAAGACAGGGGATAAATTATAAATAATAAACATAGATTTCAGTTTTTTCGTGAATAACAACATCCGATATTCAGTATAAAATAATTTAACATGTCATTCCCGCGGAAGCGGGAATCCAGAAAAGGGATTTAAATTTAAACATGAACAGTTTGGATAGCTTAGGAATAAAAAAAGAGATAGAAATCGAAATTAGCAGGCAAATAGACTACATTAAAAGAGGAAGCATTGAACTTATAAAAGAAGAAGAGCTTTACGAAAAACTTTCATATTCCGTATCTAATAATGTACCTCTGAAAATAAAAGCCGGTTTTGATCCCACTTCTCCCGATATACATCTGGGACATACAGTTTTATTAAACAAACTGCGGACTTTTCAGGAATTAGGCCATATAGTATATTTCATAATAGGCGATTTTACGGCAATGATAGGCGATCCTACGGGGAAGTCGGAGACGAGAAAACCGCTTTCAAGAGAAGACGTATTGAAAAACTCTAAAGATTATAAAGCCCAAGCCTTTAAAATTTTAAAACCCGAAAAAACCAAAATCCTTTTTAACAGTTGGTGGCTCTCAAACTTAAAGCTTGACGAATTTATTAAAATTTCTTCTAATTATACGGTCAGAAGAATGCTTGAAAAAGACGATTTCGAAAAAAGATTCCATGATAACAGGCCTATTGCAATGCACGAATTTATCTATCCTCTTCTTCAGGGTTTCGATTCATTGTTTCTTGAAGCCGACATCGAAATAGGCGGAAACGATCAGAAATTCAATCTTATAGTCGGACGCGAATTAATGAAAAGTTTCGGGCTTGATTCCCAGATTATCATGACAATGCCGCTTCTTGAAGGCCTTGACGGCAAAAACAAAATGAGCAAATCTCTCGGAAACCATATAGGCGTCTCCGACGAACCAAACGATATGTTCGGCAAGATTATGTCTATCTCCGACGAGATGATGATAAAATATTACGAACTCCTGAGTTTTATATCGAATAGCGAATTTAAAAATTTAATAACCGAATTAAAAGGCGGTTTAAATCCTATAGTTGCAAAAAAAAGATTAGCGGCGGAAATAGTAGAAAGATATTACGATAAAACCGAATCGGATAAAGCGCTTAAATACTTTGAAGATAAGTTTCAAAAGAAGGTAAATCCGGAAGACGTTACCGTTATTGAACTTGAATATGAAGAATACGCTAATTTTTTAAAAGGGGAAACAAAGCAAGACGAAGATAAAAATATTAAGGTAGCGTCGGTTTCTTCCGAAATAATAGTAGATTTTCTTGTAAAAATCGACGCCGCATCCAGTAAAAGCGAAGCGAAAAGGCTTATTAAGCAGGGTGCGGTCAAGATATATTTCGATACCTTAAACGAAAAAAATATCGAGTCTAAAGTAAGGCAGGACTTTTTTCAAGTAGCTGAAAACATTAAAGAATTTATTATAAAATCCGGAAAGAAAAAAATATTTAAAATAAAATTAAAAAAAGATTAAAAAAACGCTTGACATTGTTTTAACATTTTTATATACTGTTTAAAC
>JAJZJX010000033.1 GCA_021850985.1 bacterium | reverse complement strand
CGCTTTCGGCGGGTTATTACGACGCTTATTATAAAAAAGCTTCCTTAGTCAGAAAACTTATTATAAAAAATTATAAAGATGCGTTTGCAAAAGTCGATGTCATAATCGGGCCGACTTCTCCCACGCCAGCATTTTTAATCGGAGAAAAAACTGCTGACCCGCTAAGCATGTACCTGTCTGATATTTACACTATTTCGGTTAATCTTGCATATCTTCCGGGTTTAAGCATACCTATAGGCGCCGTCCAAAATCCTACGAAGCCGGACGGCATTCTTCCCGTCGGACTGCAGCTTATATCGCCGTGGGCGACGGAAGACAGGCTTCTTTCAGTCGCAAAAATTATAGAGGATGAAGTTAAGTTTAGAGAAAAAATAAAGGTGTAAAACCACCCCGGCAGGCTTTGCCTGCCGCCCCTCCTTAAAAAGGAGGGGAGCTAAACAGAAAAATGCATCAAAAGGTGTCAGATTTATTTATTTTTAAATTTACAAAAGAGGATTAATATGCACGAAAATAACGATTCATTTGAGGCGGTTATAGGGCTTGAGGTTCATTCGCAACTGCTAACTAAAACAAAAATGTTTTGTTCTTGTCCTAATATTTTCGGGATGAAACCAAACACTGCGGTATGTCCCGTCTGCCTTGCTCTGCCCGGCGCACTTCCGGTAATAAATATTGAGGCTGTGAGGCTTGCGGTAAAAGCGGCTCTTGCTTTAAATATAAATATTAATAAAAAAAGCCTGTTTGCCAGAAAAAATTACTTTTATCCTGATCTGCCTAAAGGCTATCAAATATCGCAGTATTTGGATCCAGTATCTTCCAACGGCTATTTAGATATAGAAACCGAAGACGCTTCTAAAAAAAATAAAATCAACAAAAGAATAAGGATAAACCGCCTTCACATCGAAGAAGACGCCGGAAAGTTAATTCATATAGGAAACAGGTCGTACGTCGATTTAAACAGGGCCGGCACGCCCCTCGTGGAAATAGTTTCCGAACCCGATATAAGTTCTGCAGCCGAAGCAGTCGCTTACTTAAAAGCTCTCAGGGAAATACTCGTATATCTATCGGTTTCGGACGGGAATATGGAAGAGGGCAGTTTCAGGTGCGACGCTAACGTTTCCGTCAGGCGTAAAGGAGACCATCAACTCGGGACGAGAGCGGAAGTTAAAAACGTAAATTCTTTTAAATTCGTAGAAAAAGCAATCGAATATGAAATAGAAAGGCAGATAGATCTGATATTAAGCGGCGGGAAAGTAATTCAGGAAACAAGGCTTTATAATTCCAAGGAAAATATTACAAGGCCGATGAGAGGCAAAGAGGAAGCTCACGATTACAGATATTTTGAAGAGCCGGATCTTCCGCCGTTAATACTTTCCGAAGAATTTGTCAACGAAATAAAAAATTCTATTACGGAACTTCCCTCAGAAAAAAGGCGTAAATATGTTTCGGAGTACAAGCTTACGGAATACGATGCGGAAGTTCTCACTCAGAATAAAGATATGGCTGGTTATTTTGAAGATTTAATCAAAGAAAATTTAGGCAGAATAGAGATAAAAAAATTGGCAAACTGGGTCATAAACGATTTATTATTCGGTTTAAAATCGATAACGAGTATTTCCAAGCCTATCGAGGAAGAAGTTGTAGAAAAGTTAATATCTGAAGATGAAGGGTGGGCAGGTAACTCTAAAATTATAGGCAATTTTATTCCTATGTATAAAACAAAATTAACCGATGTCAGCGCAGAAAACTTTTTGGAACTTATATTAGAGGTAGAAAAGGGAAATATAAATAAAAACATTGGAAATATTGTATTATTAGAAATGTTAAAAAATCCAAGCAAAAAAGCTGCTGAAATAATTAAAGAAAAAAATCTTGCCCAGGTGTCGGACGATAAAGGCATAGAAGATATAGTAAAGCAGGCGGTTTCTGAAAATCAGAAAGAATTTGCCGACCTTGTAGCCGGAAAAGACAAACTGTTCGGCTTTTTCTTAGGCGAAATTATGAAAAAAACTAAAGGCAAGGCTAATCCTAAAAAAGCTAACGAGATACTGCGCAAATATGTAGACGAAAATAAATAAAACATTTAAGTTTTATTAGGAGGCTGAAAAAAATGGCTTTTTACACGCTAAAATTAAGAGACGACGACGTAGTCGAAATGATAGACCAGAGAAAACTTCCTCTTGAGGTAATTTACGTCGAATTAAAAACTTATAAAGAAGTTTACGATGCAATAAAAGATATGATAGTCAGAGGCGCTCCTGCAATAGGGGTTTCCGCCGCTTTCGGTTTATATCTCGGCGCTAAATCTTTGCTTGAATCGCCGAAAGTAAACGGTTACGAATCGTTCAAAAAAAAGTTTTTCGATATAGCCGATTTTATGTTCTCTGCAAGACCTACCGCCGTAAATCTTGGATGGGCGGTCGATAGGATTAAAAAGCTTGTTTTAGACGAGGAAAGTAATAATGCAGATTTAAAAATGTTAGTTGAAAGCATTAGAAAGGAATCCCTCAAAATTTACGACGAAGATATAGAAATTAACAAAAACATGGGAAAGTATGGAGCCGCTCTCCTAAAAGACGGATATAGCGTTCTTACGCACTGCAACGCGGGCGCTTTAGCTACTGCCGGTTACGGAACCGCCCTCGGCGTTATCAGGGCTGCGGTTTCGGAAAACAAAAAAATATCGGTAATTTCCGACGAAACAAGACCTTTTCTTCAAGGCGCGAGGCTGACGACTTGGGAGTTAATGGAAGACGGAATACCGGTTACGCTTATAGCCGATAATTCTGCAGGTCTTTTAATGAGAAAAGGCAGGATAAACGCAGTAATAGTAGGAGCCGACAGAATTGCTTCCAACGGCGACGTTGCCAATAAAATAGGCACTTATCAGGTTGCCGTGCTTGCAAAAGAAAATAACATCCCATTTTATGTTGCTGCGCCGCTTTCCACTATCGATGTCAATATTGAATCGGGAGATGAAATTCCTATAGAAGAGCGCGATATAAACGAAGTAGTTTGCGTATTCGGCAAAAGAATAGCGCCTGAAAACGTAAAAGCGGCTAACTATGCTTTTGACGTTACGCCCAATAAATACGTTTCCGCCATAATCACCGAAAAAGGCGTATTATATCCGGATTATAAAAAATCTATTGCGGACGTTTTCCGTAAATGATAATATAATAAAGCGCTTATAATTATAATAGCCGTTATGAATATAACGATAATGATATAAATAATGCATTAATTAATAAAAATATATAAATAAAAATAAAAAGAGCAAAAAACTATGAAAGACAAAAAAACGTCAGACAAAAAAAACGGCAGTCCGTTTGAAGGCTCAAAAGTATGGATGGACGGAAAGTTCGTAGATTATAAAGATGCAAAAGTTTCCGTAAACAGCCATTCTCTTCATTACGGCTTGGGCGCCTTCGAAGGCATAAGATGTTACGAAACAAAAAAGAAAGGTTCCGCAATATTCAGGTTAGACGAACACATAGACAGGCTTTACGACTCCTGCCATATTCTTCAGTTGCCTATTCCATACGAAAAGAAAGAAATTAAAAATGCTGTTATAGAAACCGTTTCGGTAAATAAATTCAAGGAATGTTATATCAGGCCCATAGCGTTCATCGGAGACGGCGGAGGATTAGGGATATTTCTGAAAAATTACGATACAAGAGTGGCGGTTTCAGCATGGTACTGGGGAGCATATCTCGGCGAGGAATCCTTAAAAAACGGCATTAAAGCTAAGGTTTCTTCATATGCCAGATTTCATGTCAATACTTTTATGGGCATGTCTAAATCTACCGGCCAGTATATTAATTCAATTCTTGCTAAAAAAGAAGCCGTAAGCGCAGGTTGCGACGAAGCTATAATGCTTGATACTTCAGGATTTGTATGCGAGGCAAGCGGAGAAAATATATTTATTTATTCCGGCGGTTATATTAAAACCCCGCCGCTGTCTTCCGTTTTGCCCGGCATTACGCGAAACAGCGTTATAGAGGTCATGAGCAAAGAAATGGGTTTGACTATTAAGGAAGAGAGGGTAACGAGGGATGAACTTTATATTGCGGATGAAGTATTTTTAACGGGAACCGCCGCCGAAGTTACTCCGGTAAGAGAGATAGACGACAGGAGCATAGGAATAGGAAAAGCAGGTAAAATTGCATTAGAACTCCAAAAAATATTTTTCGATATAGTCAAGGGCGGAAACAAAAAATATGAAAAATGGCTGACTTACGTTTAATTCGTCTTTATCTGCTTACCCATAAGTTATCTTTTATTTTAAACCTGTAAGGCAGCATTGAATGTTCTGCGGCGTAATCGACCCCTATTCTAGGCGTCGAAACTATTAAATCTTCGCCGATATTTATATTTCTGTCCTCAAGCCATATTTCTAAACCGCCGCCTTTTTCACCTTTATTTTTTAAAATATTCTGCTCGCAAATCGGAATGCCGTTATGTTTTAAATTTATTCCGAGTGCCATAGTCAAAAGACCGGGACCCGAAGTAATTTTTTTCGCGTTTTTTTTATTTCTTCGCTCCAGCATAATATCTATGCCTATTTCGGGTTCTATCGCCCTTATAAGAACTGCATCGGCAAAATTCTCTTTCCCCGTTACTACGTTAAAAAGGTAATACATTCCGTATATAAAGTAAACATATGAGTATCCGCCTTCTTTATACAAATTTTTATTTCTTTCCGTTTTTTTGTTTCCGTAACCGTGCGACGCTTTGTCTATAGCTCCAAGGTATGCTTCCGTTTCGACAATCTTTCCTCCGGTTAAGCCTTTTCCGTCTATATCGGTTAATAAATATTTTCCGAGCAGTTCTTGTGCTATTTTAACTGTATCGCTGCGAACGTAAAAGGATTTGTCTAATTTTTTAAAAACCATCGGAGAGGCGGGCTGATTGCCGATTGCTGAATTATAAAAAATATTTGTTTTTATTTATAAAAATTTGAAAAAGCTCTATAAGCATAGGCAGGGAGTCTGCTATCAAATTAACGTGTCCTCCCGGTTTATGCCGCCAGTTAACGCTGGCTTCTTTAACTTTTATATTATTTAATAAAGCTATATATAGTATTTCCACGTCGAAAGAAAAACCTTTAATTTCCGATTTTGCAAAAATCTTTTTTGCCGTCTGCATCCTGAAAGCTTTAAATCCGCATTGCGAATCGAAAAAATTAATTCCAAGCAATTTGGATTTAATAAAACTGAATGTTCTGCCTACTAAATTTCTGAAAGGCGGCTGAATTATAACCGCGCCTTCCGGAAGATACCGCGAACCGATAATAACGTCGGTTTCAGGTTCGTTTTTAAAAATATCTATAAAGTTTCCAATCTCATCCGTCCCGGTGGAAAGATCCGCGTCCATAAAAAAAACGTATTCGTTTTCGTCGTTTGCTGAAAGTATTCCTTCTTTAACCGCCGCGCCTTTACCGCTTTTAGTGATAGTTATTACCCTTAAATCGGTCGATAAAGAATCTTTAAGCACGTTTAAAGTTCCGTCGCTGCTTCCGTCATCTACTACAATTATTTCGTATAAGTATTTTTTCGACTTAAGATAAGACCTTAAAGCTATAATGGTCTGCTTAATTCTATTTTCTTCGTTGTAAGCCGGAATTACAATGGATAAGGCAATCCTCAAGCTTTTAAAGTTATAATTTTTATAATCTATGTTTTCAGCCATATTTTAAATATTCTTCCTTTATAAATATCTTATAATGTTTTTAATTAATTTACAATTTGAATTTAAAAAATTTATAATTATAGTATAATATAAACAAGATATGATTAAAAATCCAAAATTTATTATTCTTTTATATCATAAGATAGGCATGTACCCTGAAAACGCCAAATTTCCGGGCTTATACGTTGCCGAAGAAAATTTCGACAGGCAGATTAAATATTTGAAAAATGACGGTTATTCTTTTTTAACGCTGTCCGAATTAAAAAAAACCTATGATTATTATTACGCGGATGAAAATAAAAAAAACGGACGGCTCAACGACTTGAGCGAGGCATTAATAATAAATAATAACAAAAAATATGCAGCGATAACGTTTGACGACGGTTCTAAATCCGTTTATTCGGGCGGATTCAAAATAATGCGCGATAACGGCGTAAATGCCACGGTTTTTATGGTTTCCGGACTTATCGGCGGACTAAACGAGTGGGATATCAAAAACGGAGAAAATAAAGACGAGATGCTAAACTTGGCTGAGCTTAAAGAAATGACCGAATACGGCATAGAAATAGGCGCACATACGGCATCGCATCCGCATCTTACCGATATTCCTTTAGAAAAAGCTTTCGATGAAATATCGAATTCCAAAAAAAAATTAGAAGAGCTTCTCGGCATTAAAATAAATTTTTTTGCATATCCATACGGCGATTATAACGATGACGTAAAATCGCTTGCTGTAAAAGCAGGCTTCGAGGGAGCATGTATTACTAAAACCGGAATAGTGAAAAAAGGCGCAGATTTTTTTGCTTTAAAAAGAATTGCTATAAGGCATAATACCGACTTTTTCAAATTTAAAAGAAAGATTTTTAAAGTCAGGCTTTTTTATTAATTATTAATCTGACGCTTTTTTCTTGGAATCATGAAATATGAAGATTTATGAATATACTTATTATAAAATTAAGTTCTATCGGAGACTGCCTGCTTGCGACGCCTGCTGTAGAGTCTATAAGAAAAGGCTACCCGGACAGTTTTATCACATGGCTTATCGAAGATAAATCCAAGGATATTGCTTTATTAAATCCGAATATAGACGACGTTCTCGTCATAGATAAAAAAAATTTTAAATTTAAGGATTATTTATCGTTAATAAAAAAAATCAGAAGTTTTCGGTACGATATAGTTATCGATTTGCAGGGTGTAGACAGAACGTCTATTTTTTCTTTTTTAAGCGGCGCTCCGGTCAGGTATTATGAAGAATATGCAAAGTTGGGATTTTTATGCAACAGAAAGATAGTGAGGCAGGGAAGACCGCTGGAACATGCAGTAAATTTTTATCTTTTTTTGGCAGAAAACAGCGGCGGAGCAAAAATAGATAAACATGAGCCCGTCCTCATTACCTCGACGGAGGATAAAAATTTTGCCGACGATTTCTTAAAAAACAGTTTTGAGAATATCGAAAATAAAATATTTATAGGATTAAATCCTACCGGAACATGGAAAACTAAAAGATGGCCTATAAAATATTTTATAGAAATTTCAAGGCTGCTGCTGGATTTCTTCGGCGATAATATACGCATAATAATATTCGGCGGCAAAGGAGAAGAATACTTGTCGGATGAAATATTGCAGACATTAAACGGCAAAAAGGCAGTTAGCGCGGTCGGAAAAACTACGCTTAAACAGGCTAAAGAACTTTTATCTAAAATGGATTATTTTATAACGCCCGACTCAGGGCTTATGCACGTAGCGGCTTCGATAAGCAGCCTTAAAACGATAGCTTTATTTGGCCCTACCGATCCGGAACTTACGGGACCTGTAGGAAAAAATTTTACCGTATTAAGAGACAACCTTATATGCATTCCCTGCTTTAAAAAAGAATGTCCTCTTAATAAAATAGACGATAAAAAATCGGCTGAATGCGCATTATGCATGAAAAGAATTACACCTGACAATGTATTCGACGTAATTAAAAAGGATTATTTAAAAAAGCATGAAAGATATTCTGATATTCGGGCATAATTATATCGGCGACGTATTAACTATTACGCCTGCAATTAGGGCTTTAAAGCTTAAATTTCCTGAGAGCAGGATATTTGCGGTCGTTTCTAAAAACGCTTCCGCTGTTTTGAAAAGAAACGAAGATATTTTTAAAGTAATAGAAACGGATAAATTTAGCGGCATAAAAGGCATTGCGGCTTTTTTAAAACTATTTTCTACGCTTAGAAATATTAACAAAACAAACGGAAGCAGATTTTATATATGCCTTAATTTTCTTACTTCTTTGAAGTTTTCTATTATTGGGTTTCTGCTTTCCGAGAAACAGGTTGGACAGGAAAAGTTTTTTAATAATTTTTTTTTGCACTACCGCATAAAATTTGACGAAAAAATAAATAATATAGATAAATCTTTAAAATTTGCCGAACCTTTTTATATTAATGCAGGCAATAAATATTTTAGCAAAAATTATGTTTACGCCTTAGAAAAAAGGGATATAAAAAATGCCGATAATATTCTTCAAAATTCTTTTAACGGATACGGAACGGAAATAGATGCCGAAAATTTTAAATTGGTTTTGTTTTCTCCGGGATCTACAAGAAAGTCTAAGGAAGCGCCGCCTTCCTTATTTTCAGTTTTTGCCGACTTCTTGAATAAAGAAGGATATTTCGTAGTAATTACCGGAAGCAAAAAAAATATCGATATTTCAAAAGAGATTTACAATCAGATAGATAATAAACATATGAGCTTTAATTTAACCGGTTTAACCAGTATAGACACTCTCGCCGGATTAATTTATCTTTCTAAATTAGCGGTAACGGTTGATAACGGAACCATGCATTTAGCTTCAGCGCTTAAAATTCCTACTATAGCGTTATTCGGTTCTACGGACCCGGCGGTCTGCGCTCCTATTTCCGATAAAATATTCATAATAGACAAAAAAATAGGATGCTATCACTGCTTTAAAAGTTTATGCAGTAAAGAAGACCATAAAATAAAAAGATATCCTGATTGTATGAATAATATTTTATACGAGGATCTAATAGACGGATATAATTATTTACTGCATTCTCACTGATAATTTGTGAGATGGGCAGAATTGAATTCTGTCCCAATATTTATAAAATTTTAAAATAAAAATATATTTAACTAAATAAAAAAATGAAAATTTCCGGTTTTACTTTTATAAGAAACGGCATACTGATGGGTTACCCGTTTAAAGAATCTATCATGTCGGCGCTTCCTTTAGTAGATGAATTTATCGTAGTCGCGTGCGACAGTGCGGATCAAACCAAAAACGAACTAGAAAAACTGAGAGATTTAAATCCTAAAATTAAATTAATAGAATCCGACTGGAAAATTATAAAAAAAAGCGGAACGATTTTATCCGAAAAAACCAATTTAGCTATAAAAAATATTACCGGAGATTATGGACTTTACGTGCAGTGCGATGAAGGCATCCATGAAAAAGATTATGAAAAGATTTTGCGCGTTCTGGAAGAAAATATTAACGATAAAAACGTTAAAGGTTTTGTTTTCGACTATATACATTTTTTTGGCGGCTATTTTTCTTATGCCAAAAAGTCCGAAAAAAGATTTTTTTACGATAAAGAAGTAAGAATAATAAGAAACGACGGAACGGTTTTTTCGTGGGGCGACGCTATGGGTTTTAAAGATATTAACGGACTAAAAATAAACTTAGAAAATAAAAATGCCCTGCCTTTGAACGTCAATATGTATCATTACGGCAGGGCTAAAAATCCGGCAGATATGTATAAAAAAGACAGGGAAATGGAAAGGCTTTATAACTTTCAAATAATTAACAGGCTGAAAAACTGGGTTTCAAATTACGACCCGCGCGTCGATAAGTATATATATTCCGACTTTGGATGGCTTGAAAGAATCGATAGGGAAAATTTAGATTTTCATCCTGCGCCGTTTAGAGAGCTTGCCGCTAAGCAGGACTGGGAAATAGACGATTTTAAAACATTTATGAAAGAAAAAAAAGGGGCTTCGCAGTTTTTTAAGATGCTTATTTACAGAATAGTAAAAGATTCGATAAACGAAACTTCCAATGCATATAAAAAAATAAAAACTTTTTTTAAAAATAAATAATTTATAATAACTAAAATAACGAAAAATTAAATAAATTATATATTACAGTGAAAATTTTAGAATTTATTACTCCGTCAAATATTGGAGGAGCAGAGAATTACGTTGTCAATTTATCTAAAAAATTTATAGAAAAAGGGCACGAAGTTTTTATTCTGTCTTCAACCGTAAATAACGATAAAAATCCCGATTTATCTGTAAGGCAGTTTTTTTCTAAAAGCGGATTGCCTTTCAGGATAGTAAAAGCTGATTTTAAATATAATCCGCTTACTATATTAAAAATTGCATACTTTATAAAAAAAAATAACTTTGATATAATTCATACGCATCTTTCAAAAGCTAATTTTATCGGGGCATTAGCTTCGAAAATAGCGAAAAAAAAATCTATTTCTACCGCTCACGGATTAAACAAAAAAGCGCAATATAAGTATAGCGATTACGTTATATGCGTGTCTAATGCAGTAAAAGAAAATTTAATATCCCAGGGGATGGACGAAAAAAAATTAGGCGTTATTTACAACGGAATAGATATTTCAAAATTTAATTCCGAAGCTGAAGGACTTCCTGCGAGAAAAGAATATTTTTTTTCGGATGATGATGCGGGCAATAATAATCTTAGCAGTATCGGTAATACGGCAAGACAGTTTAACGTCGGTATAATTGCAAGGCTTTCCCGCGAAAAAGGGGTAGATTTATTCATTGAAGCTGCAAAGTTCGTTCTTATTAAAATACCTGAAGCTAAGTTTTTTATTGCAGGCGCAGGCAAACTTAAAGAGTCTCTGATAAAAAGAGCTAAAGATTTGAATATTTTCAATTCAATATATTTCGTTGGATTTATAAGCGGAAATTTAGTATCTTTTTTAAACGAACTGGATGTGGTTGTTTTTCCATCGCTGAAAGAAGGACTACCGTTGGCTCTTTTAGAGTCGATGTCTATGAAAAAAATAGTAATCGTTTCGGATGCCGGAGGTATGCCGGAAGTAGTCATAGACGGCAAAAACGGTTATGTGGTTAAAAAGGGAGATATAAATGCTATTTATCAAAAATTAATTTTCGTGTATAATAATAGGTCAGGTTTAAACGAACTTGCCGATTCTGCCGCAGAAACTATTAGGGAAAAGTTTAATATCGAAAATTGCGCGGATAAAACTTTAGATTTATTTATGAAATTTTTATAAAAATATAAACATATAAAATGTCAATTCCGTTTTCAAAAAATTTGATAGATATAGTAAAAAAATTTAACCAGGCCAGAATACTCGTCATCGGGGATATCATGGTCGATCATTTTGTTTACGGAACCGTTAACAGAATATCTCCCGAAGCGCCTGTGCCGGTCGTTAACGTTAAGTCGGAAAAACTTATGCCGGGCGGAGCCGCCAACGTGGTCAGCAATGTGGCTAAACTCGGCGCAAAAGTTTATATAGCCGGAGTAGTAGGAGACGATTACAACGGAGATATATTAAAAAAATTAATAGGCAGCGTCGATAGTTCGTATATTTTAACATTAAAAAATTTTCAAACGATTATTAAAACCAGAGTAATTGCCCACAATCAGCAGATCGTAAGGTTCGACAGGGAAGATAACGGTAAATTTAATGCTTCGGTTTACAGGCGGCTTCTCGAAGGAATTAAAAATATTGCCGACGAAATAGATGCGGTAATAATTTCAGATTACGGCAAAGGATTAATAGAAAAAAATTTTTTTTCTGCTTTAGTTAATTTTTTAAGAGAAAAGAATAAATTTATTGCTCTCGATCCAAAAGTTGAAAATTTCAAATTCTATAAAAATGTTTCAGTCTTAACTCCTAATTTAAATGAGACTTCGGGCGGTTCCGGCATTATAATAAAAGACGAAAAAACTCTTGAAAAAGCAGGCAGGGCTGTTATGAAAAAAGTCAAACCGGATTATCTGCTTATAACAAGAGGAGAGTCGGGTATGTCGCTTTATTATATCGACGGAAGGAATCCTTTGCACCTAAAAGCGCGCGCAAAAGAAGTTTATGACGTTACAGGTGCCGGAGATACCGTTATTTCGACGCTGGCTGTTGCAAAAAGCGTCGGGGCTTGTATTGCCGATGCATGCTATATAGCAAATGCCGCCGCTAGCATTGCCGTTTCTCAGCTTGGGACGTATGCGGTAGGCGTAAAAGAACTGGAAGAACTGCTGCTTTCGGATTTTCGGCAGAATGAAGAAATATCTGCATAATATATAATAATTAAAATAACCTGATTTTTATTTAAATGCAAAAACTTATAAACATAGGGTTTGGAAACGTTGTTTTGCAGAGCAGAGTGGTAGCCGTGGTTTCGCCTAGTTCTTCTCCTATGAAAAGACTAAGGGAAACTGCAAAGGACGGAAATAACTTGGTGGATGCTACCGAAGGAAGAAAAACCAGGTCTGTGATTATTACAGATTCGGGACACATCATACTTTCGGCGCTTAACACTTCTACGATTATCGCAAGATTAGAAGGAAAAGAGCATCAAACGTAATTAAGGGTATAATTTTAAAATATCAAAAATATAAAAATGAATAATGATAACGAAAATATTGATTTTAAGAATGAATCGCTTCACGGGGACGGGAAGCCTAAAGGTTTAATTTTTGCAGTGTCCGCTCCTTCCGGTACCGGAAAAACTACCTTATGCAGTATGCTTTTGAAAGAATTTAAAGATATAAAGCCGAGCGTTTCCTTTACTACCAGGGCGAAAAGAGAGGGCGAGATAGACGGCGTCAGCTATCATTTTATAAACGACGCCGAATTTGATAAAATGATATCAGACGATGAATTTATAGAATGGGCAAATGTTTTCGGAAAAAAATACGGTACCGCGTATAAATCGGTTTATAATCCGGATTCTTTATACGATATCTTATTGGAAATCGACGTTCAGGGAGTTGAAAAGCTAAATAAGATATACAAAAACAAAAACGACGCCGCTTTAAAAAGCGGTATTTTAATAACTATATTTATTACTCCGCCTTCTTACGAAGGATTAAAAGAAAGATTAAAAAAAAGAGGCGGGCTAAACGACGAGGAATTAAATAAAAGGCTGGCTACCGCATACGAAGAGATTAAGCACGGCGAATTTTACGATTATATTATTACAAACGACGATTTAAACGAGGCATATACTAAATTAAAATCTATCGTTATCGCCGAAAGATGTAAAAATTTGAATAAATTTAAAGCTTAAATCCAAAAACAATGATATAATATAATAAATTATGGCGACAGAATTCAATTCTATTACCATCACAAAATTATTGAAACGGAGGAATTTAAATGGCAAGAGTAACTATCGAAGATTGTTTAAGAAACGTTGAAAACAGATTTGCGCTTGTAATAATAGCCGCAAAGAGGGCAAGGCAGATTATGGAAGGATCAGAACCGAAAGTCGTTTCAAAAAATAAGCCTATAGTCATAGCGTTAAGGGAGATAGCGCAAGGATATGTCGGCGTTAAACAGCGGAAGTAAAAAACACCTAATTTTTTTATGAGTATTTCAACAAACGAAAACCTTGTAACGGTTAATCCCTCCGGCGATTTCAGCGCCTTAAACAATATAATAGAGCTTTTTAGAAATAATATAAATACTCTTGACGATATAAGCATAGAAGAAATTCATACCGAAAAGTTTAAACTGCTCAAAAAGGCTTATACATTTTCCAAAAAAATGCACCAAGGACAAAAAAGAGTGTCCGGCGAGCCTTATCTTACTCATCCTATAGAAGTTGCCGCCATAGTCGCGGGTTTAAGGATGGATTGCGCTTCCGTAGTTTCCGCTCTTTTGCACGATACCGTAGAAGATACTTTAACGACTATCGAAGATATTAAATCCGAATTCGGCGAAGAAGTCGCTTTCATAGTCGACGGACTGACCAAGCTGGGCAAGCTGAACTTTAAAACCTCTGAAGAACTTGAAGCCGAAAATATCAGAAAAATGATAGTCGCGATGGCTAAGGATATAAGGGTTATCATTATAAAATTAGCCGACAGGCTTCATAATTTGCGAACCTTAGAAGCACTTCCGAGAGAAAAACAGATTAAAATAGCGCAGGAAACCTTAGATATTTATGCCCCTTTAGCTAACAGGCTCGGAATATTTTTTATAAAAAGCGAGCTGGAAGATCTTTCCCTTAAGTATTTAAATCCGCAGGCATATAAAGATTTATCTTTCAAAATAAATAAAAAAAAGACGGAAAGAGAGAAATATATAGAAAAAGTTACGGATATTCTTAAGGAATATTTAGAAAAACATAATCTAAAAGCAGAAATATATGGAAGGCCAAAGCATTTTTACAGCATCTACAAGAAAATGATGGAACAGCACGTCAGCTTTGAGGATATTTATGATTTACTGGCGCTTCGAATAATAGTGGATAACGAAACCGAATGCTATGAAGCGCTTGGCATAGTTCATTCAATCTGGAAACCTATTTCCGGAAGGATTAAGGATTATATCGCCATGCCTAAGGCAAATCTATACCGCTCTTTACATACTACGGTAATAGGTCCGGAAGGTATGAGGGTAGAAATTCAAATAAGGACTAAAGAAATGCATTTTATAGACGAGTTCGGCATAGCGGCACACTGGAAATATAAAGAAAACATAAAGGAAGTTGAAAAAGAAGACCTTGAGCAGTTTAACTGGCTAAGACAGCTTGTGGAATATCAAAGAGATCTTAAGGATCCGCATGAATTTTTAGACAGCGTAAAAATCGATCTTTTTCAGGAGGAAGTTTACGTTTTCACGCCTAAAGGAAAAGTTATAGCGCTGCCTAAAGATTCTACGCCGATAGATTTTGCCTACTACATACATACGGAAATCGGCGACAAAACTACCGGAGCTATAGTAAACGGCGTTATGGTGCCTCTTAAATATAAGCTTTCAAACGGCGATATAGTGGAAATTTTAACGAAAGAAGGCCATCATCCTTCAAACGACTGGTTAAGAT
>JAJZJX010000009.1 GCA_021850985.1 bacterium | reverse complement strand
CGTGAAATGATAACCGGTTTTTACTAAAAGTCGAAAACTAATCTATAATTAATCCATAAAAAATAATAAAAAAAATATAAAAACTATTTAGTGGTTAATTATGAAGTTTCTAACGGTGAGTTAAGGACATCATTTTCCATTTGACTTAATATGAACAAAATCAGAGCCGATGCTCTTTGTCCAAGCGAATGGCTTTGTAATTCTTTACCTTATAATGTTCCCATAAATTAATACAACTCTCATAGGTGGATTCTGGATATGCAAATATCCCGAAATTATTGTAAAATTATAATAATCTAACCTAAAATCTTTTACGGGGGTTTTTAGAAATGGGAACAATGAAAAGAAAACATTCTAAGGAGTTTAAAGCCAAAGTAGCTCTTGAAGCAATTAAAAACGAAAGAAAGAAAACAACTTCTTCAAAAGAAGAGCTGGACGTAAACGATCTTTATAAAGAAATAGGCAAGCTCAAAATAGAAAACGAGTTTTTAAAAAAAAGTACGAACAATTGCTGAAAATGTAGATAAAGCTGTGTTGCTCGAAAAAGACAGCCCGCTGTCTTTTTCCAAACAGTGCTCTCTTTTAGGCATAAATAGGACGTCTTTTTACTATAAGCCCAAGCCTAAGGACGAAAGGCCTATAGAAGAGCATATCGTGCGTATTTATACTAAAAGACCGTTCTACGGACATAGGAAAATTAAAAAAGAGCTGGAAAGAAATAATATATTTATAAGCAACAAGAAAACTTTAAGACTTATGAAAAAACTAAATATTAAAGCGCTGTATCCGAAAAAGTGCCTCTCTTTAAATACAAAAGAGCACGAAAGATATCCGTATCTGTTAAAAAACGTTACCCCTATTTATTCTAACCATGTATGGCAGACGGATATAACGTATTTAAAACTTTCAAGCGGATATGCCTATTTATCGACATTAATAGACGCCTATTCGAGGAAGATTCTGGCCTACGAACTGTCGAACACGTTAGACGTAAACTTTTGCATAAATACCGTAAAAAAAGCAATATCTGCGCACGGAAGACCTTACTGCATAAATTCCGACCAGGGTTCGCAGTATACGTCGTTTGAATTCACCTCTCTTCTTAATAAAGAAAACATTAAAATAAGCATGAATTCAAAAGGCCGTGCGTTAGACAACATATTCATTGAAAGATTCTTCAGATCTTTAAAATACGAAGATATTTACCTTAATAAATATTTAAGCGTATCAGAAGCTAAAAACGGCATTGCCGCATACATAGATTTTTATAACTCTGAAAGGTTTCATCGGTCTTTGGATTACCGTACGCCAGATGAAGTATATTTTTATAATTCCAAAGCTGCAGCATGAATTGCATTAAAGGAGGGAGAGGGGGCTTCGCCCCCTTCTAACCCCCAAAGACATTATAAATATAATTTAATATAAAATACCTTTATTTACTTATAACAAGAAAGATTTTAATTTTATAAAGGAATTAAAATTATACTGATATTTACACAAATAATAGCCAAAACTTTAATATTAAAACCAATATGAAGGATCATGCAATTGTCAATAATAGCGAATTGCTTGAATTGCTTAAAAAGTTGGGAATATGCTATGAAAGATATAAGCACCAACCGATATATAATGTTGCGGATGCAGAAAAATATGCAAAAAATATTGACGGCGCTCATTGTAAAAATTTGTTTTTGACAGACGCAGAAGGAAAACTATATTTGGCCGTTACATTAAATCAAAAAAGATATATAATTTTGAGAATATTAACAAATAAATTTTACAAATAGTCGCATTACTAATTCCATCATCTTTAATTATTGTGGGGATAAATAAATTCACACATTATTATAAATTTATATTGATTTATGAATATATTCCAATTAAAGGATAAAGATAGCTATTTAAAGCATTGGCGGAATTCCCCGTGGTTAGCAGTAGCCGTATTAGTCTTTGCTTTCGCTCAGGTGCATTTGCATCGCGTTGCTTTTGCAATATTGATTCCAACCTTTACAAAGAATTTTCATTTTACTTATTTCGAGAGCGGTATAATTATGAGCGCCTTTTTTTGGAGCCATGCCGCAGTACAGATTCCCGTAGGAATATTTTCGGATAAATACGGGGCTAACCGTGTAGTCAAGGTATGCGTTACTATTCTTGCTATCGGAGTTATAGCTTTTGTTTTAAGCCATAACATTATAGAATTTCTAATTTCAAGAATTCTTATGGGACTTGGTGGAGCACTTCTGGTGCCGGGAGTATCTATTATAAGAAAAGATATCCATCCCCGCAATCACGGATTAGCCGTAGGAATTATTACGGCAGGAGGAGCATTTGGGGGAACCGTCGGTTTAATTCTTATTTCATTTTTAATTGGAATTTGGGGCTGGAGGTTTTCATATGCAATTACCATTATCCCGATAGTTCTCGCTTTGCTTCTTGTTGCTTTATTTATAACGCCGGCGGCGGTTACCGATAAAAGCGGCGATAAAACGGAATACGCAATAAAGAAACCTAAATTGATTTATTCCAATGTTATTAGAAATCCTGCATTATGGCTACTGAGTTTTTCCGTATTGTTTTTTTTCGGAGCATATTTTAGTTTTTTGACATGGCTGCCGTCATTTTTAGTAGAACGTTTTAACGCTTCGAATTACCAGGCTGGTTTAATAACAAGCCTCGCTGTGGCAGGCACCATTATTTCATGGCCGTTAGCCGGTTTTCTGGCAGACCGTTTAAATCGCCATATTGCAATCTTTCGATATAGCCAATTTCTTAGTTTTCTATTAATCGCCGTTTTTAGCCTATTAATATTTAGGATTTCTATTACGTGGACAATAATCGTATCTTTGACGATGGGTTTAGTTTTCGGCGGAATGTCCCTTCCTTACGTAATAGTTTTGCAATTGTTCCCGTTAGAGTTGTCGGGTACCGCCAACGGTTTTATGAATACTTTCAGTTTTATCGGAGCCTTATCCATACCCGTGGTTTTAGGAGCTATTATCGGCTATACGGGTAATTTCTCTTTTGCTTTTGGCGTAACAGCGGCATGTTTTTTCCTTGCTTTTATATTTTCGCATAATGTTCTAAAAATTCCAAGGGGTTTTTGATTTGATATTTGCGTCGCAATTAAAAGGGTTTTTACTATGATAGGTGGCGGTTCCACAATGATGCCTCCGGCAGACGGTACTTGGCTCGACCCTAAAAAAAAATTAACGACATTGCTCCTTGCTTACTTTTTGACAGTTATGCTATTTGATAATATAATAAACATATGTTCAATTAAAATTAAACTATAAAAATGCCTGAGATTAGTAGATTTTTTGGAATTATTATATCGATATTCTACGACGACCATAATCCGCCGCATTTTCATGCGAGATACGGCGATTATGACGCTCTTATAAAATAGACGATTTAGCGGTTATAAAAGGACATTTGCCTCCAAGAGCGTTAGGGCTTGTTGTTGAATGGGCGGATATTCATAAAAATGAACTTATGGAAAATTGGAAAATGGCGGTAGAAAATAAAAACCTTTTTCCTATAGAACCCTTAAAATAAGGGAAACGAGGGATTAATTATGTATTACGATATTAAGGAAGCTAAACATATCGATAGATATAAATTGGATATAAAATTCGTTGACGGAAAACAAGGCATTCTAGATTTGGAATATTATATAAAAAAAGGCGGCGTATTTGAAAGGTTTTCCGATTTTAATTATTTCTTAAAATTTTATATCGATAAAGAACGTTTTGTTTTATCATGGCCTGACGGATTGGATATTGCGCCGGAATCGGTTTATGATAAGATATCGGAGCGTGCTGGGTCTTCTTCCATATAAGCGAGATTAGAATGTGTCGGCAACTGCTTTCTTTAGTTTTATAGGAAAATAATTGAACCAAACTTAAAAATTTTCTTCTGGCCGGATTTTCACATAGGCTTATTTTTTACATGAGTTAATACTCTTTAAAATCAATAAGTTATAAAATATCATAACCGGACTCAAAATCCGGCGGGAGCAATCCCATGGGGGGGTTAGATTCCCCCCCCCCTGCCTTCGGCGCCGCTTGCAAAAAACTTACGAAATTATTTAGAACTTAGCCCTTAAATACTGTTTAGGCCATTCGATATCCACGCCGAGTTTGTGCGCCGCCTCAAGAGGCCAATAAGGATTGCGGAGAAGTTCTCTGCCGAGAGATACCATATCTGCCGTTCCGGAACTTAATATGAAATCGGCGAATTCCGGTTCAGTAATAAGTCCTACTCCGGAAACTGCTATGCCGGCTTTTTCTCTTATCTCTTTTGCGAAACCGAGCTGATAACCGCAATATATATTCATTTTTGCTTTAGGGGAGGTTCCTCCGGAAGAACAGTCTATTAAAGATACCCCTGCTTCCTTCAGCATTTTTGCTAAAGCTATAGACGATTCAATATCGAAACCGCCTTCTACCCAATCGACTGCTGAAATTCTTACCAATATAGGTTTGTTTTTAGGCCAGCCGCCCGATTTTACGGCGCTGATAATTTCCAGCAGGAGTCTTGCCCTGTTTTCGAGACTGCCGCCGTATTTATCGGTTCTTCTATTGGAAAGCGGCGACAAAAATTCGTTTATCAAATAGCCGTGCGCGGCGTGTATTTCTATTACGTCAAATCCCGCCTTACCGGCATTTTTTGCTCCGTTTGCGAAATCATTTATAACCTTTTTAATGTCATTTTCATCCATCTCTTTCGGAACGGGATAGCCTTCGTCGAAAGGAACGGGGCTGGGACCAAGAACCTGCCAGCCGCCTTCTCCTTGTTTTAAAGGATTATCTCCAAGCCACGGAGCGTTAGTCGATGCTTTTCTTCCGGCATGCGCCAGCTGTATTCCCATTACCGACCCGCAGGATTTACAAAATTCTACGACGGGTTTAAAAGCCTCAACCTGCTTTTCGTTCCATATTCCGGCATCGTAAGGGCTTATTCTTCCTTCGGGACTGACGCCGGTAGCTTCCGCTATAATAAGTCCGACGCCGCCGACGGCTCTTGCCCCCAGATGCGCCGTATGAAAATCGCCTACGACGCCGTCAACCGCGGAATACATACACATGGGCGCCATAATTATTCTGTTTTTAATCTTTATTCCGCCTATTTCAATAGGTTCAAAAAGCATCCTCATAATAATCCCCTCCCCTTATTTAATTATTTTATTTAAATTATTTATCGATGCTATCGATGTTATAGTTATCGTTATTATACTATTAAGTTATTATGACATTAATCCGGCGATAGATATTATTTTAATTATATCACATTAAACGCATTAATAACTACCAAAAATCCAGATAATAACAGGCGGAAAAATAAATCTTACACCTTTTTTGTAGCTGACACCTTTTTTGTAGCTGACACCTTTTTTGTAGCTGACACCTTTTTTGTAGCTGACACCTTTTTTGTAGCTCCCCTCCTTTGAAAAAGGAGGGGTGTCGGCCAAAGGCCGACGGGGTGGTTTGAGAAAAATTAACGCCTTTTCCTAAATGACAAAAAAATATTCCGTTAAATAAGCAGTCGTGCTATAATGATTTTATGATAAACGACGGTTTTAGAATTGGAAGCGGTTACGATATACATAAGTTTTTAGAATTTACTCTTTTCGAAAACGCCGCGAAAAAATTATATCTCGGAGGAGTGCTTATAGAAGAACATGTCGGGGTTGAAGCTCATTCCGACGGCGACGTCGTGCTTCATTCGCTTACGGACGCGCTGCTTGGAGCATTATCGCTGCCGGATATCGGCGTTTTATATCCGGACAACCTAAAATCCACAAAAGGTATAAGCAGCATAGAAATAATAAATTACGCATACGGTTTAGTCAAAGAACAAGGTTACGGTTTAGTCAATGCGGATATCACTATCGTAACTCAGACCCCTAAAATTTCGTCTTACAAAGAACGGATGATAAGTTCGGTATCTTCCGTTTTAAACGTCGATAAATCGCGTATAAATATTAAAGGCAAAACGAAAGAAGGGCTTGATTCCGTCGGGAAGCAGAAAGCCATAGAATGTTTTAGCGTCTGTCTTTTATCTAAGGGGTAAAACGGTACGGCAGGCTATATCTATATATATTATTATATTATATCTCTAAGGTTTTTGATGTATTTACGAAGAAATGAAAATAAAAAACGACGATAAAAAAGACGACGATTTGCAACGGAATATAGTTAGCCGGAAAATAAAAATTTACGCCGTACTGCTTGCCGCCGGAACAGGTTCGCGCACCGGTTTTTCCCTGCCTAAACAGCTTATAAAAATAAAAAATAAAGAAATTATCCTGCACAGTCTCGATATTTTTTTAAATTCCAAAATTAATTTCGACGCAATTATAATAACGGTTCCTCCTCCGCAAATTTACGATTTTAAATGGAACGCCTTTTTCGGCAATAATCTTTCGGAAGAAAAAAATAAAAAAATAAAAATAATAACCGGCGGAAAATCACGGCAGGAATCCGTTTATAACGCGATAAAATATATAGAAAATAGGTATATAAAGGCAAATGCGTCCGAAGAAAATTCGGAAAATGCCGTTGAAAATGCCGTCGTATTCATCCACGATTCCGCAAGGCCTTTTGTAACAGATAATGAATTAAGCATGCTGCTGGATAAAACTGCGGAATACGGCGCGGCGTTCTTATGCTCCGGCGTTACGGAAACCATAAAAGAAATTAACGCAGGAAAAGATAAAATTGCGGAAACGGCTGCACACAAAACAGATGCGGTAAAACTTAACACTCTTTTAAGGGACAGGCTTATCTCCGCCAAAACTCCGCAGACTTTTAAGTTCGATATTATCAAAAAAGCCGTTTATAAAGCTGCGGAAGAAAATTTTATCTCTACCGACGACGTATCTTTGGTCGAAAATTTGGGTTTGCCGGTATTTCCGGTACAATCTACCGATTTAAACATAAAAATAACGTCGGCATTAGATGTTGAAATAGCCGAAATGTTTTTAAAAAA
This sequence comes from bacterium, assembly GCA_021850985.1. Lineage (GTDB taxonomy): Bacteria > SZUA-79 > SZUA-79 > Acidulodesulfobacterales > Acidulodesulfobacteraceae > Acidulodesulfobacterium_A. Next base: position 51,211 of record JAJZJX010000009.1, on the reverse strand, counting down.
ATTCCATGCGTAAAACCGATAACGGCTTAGCTTTATTAATAAAATTGCCGGTAAAAAACACGCGGCTCTGTATGCAAAAAAAAATAATTCCTTCCGCTATTATACGACTGCATGCTCTTTTTCGCTGTTTATTTTCGTAAATATCATTCTGCCGCTGGAAGTCTGGAGCACGCTCGTCACTACGACATCTAATTCCGAACCGACTAATTTCATGGCATCTTCGACTACTACCATAGTTCCGTCGTCCATATATGCTATGCCCTGATTTTTTTCCCTGCCCTCTTTTGCAATTAAAACGGTCATGTTTTCGCCGGGCAAAAGAATAGGCCTAAGAGCCTTAACTAAATCGTTTATATTTAAAACTTTTATATTCCTGACCTGCGCAACTTTATTAAGATTAAAATCAGTCGTTATAATCTTGCCGTTATTTTCTTTTGCAAAAGCTATCAGTTTCGCATCCACTTCTTTGATGTTCGGATAATCTATGTCGCTAAACTTTATATTAATATTTTTATCTTCCCTGAGTTCTTTAAGTATGTCCAATCCTCTCCTGCCTTTAACTCTTTTTAGGGGATCCTGGGAATCTGCTATATGTTGAAGTTCGTGCAAAACAAAAGATGGGATAACGTAAGTTCCGTCTATAAAACCTGTTTTAGATACGTCTAATATTCTTCCGTCTATTAAAGAGCTGGTATCTATAACTTTGTAATTGCGGCACTGTTCGGAATCTTCGGCTTTAGCGCCCGAAATAATATTAGCGGCGTTCATTTCCTGCCTAAACCGGTTCTGCTCTCCGCCTGCATTATTTCCGCCCTGCATTCTTATGCCGACTGCAAAATCGTCGCTCACCCTAAGTCCTATAATTAATCCCAGATAACCCGCGACGAAATTTACGAATGCATATGTAACATAACCAAGATCGGAACCGGTAAAAAAAGATTTAAAAAGCTGGTACGTAATATAATTGATTATAAAAAGCCCGATAAAAAGCCCTATTCCTCCGGTTAGTATTTTTTTGGTAGAGATAGATTCCATGCTTTTTTCAACGGATATAACTATAAAGCCTATGGTAAAACCGAACAGCAATCCTACGTATGATAAAAAATCGTTATGCCAGTATTCTTTCCCGATTAAAAAACCAAGAACTGCAGAAATGAGAACAAGCGACACCCTGATGAAAAGAATGGGTTTTTTATTAAAAATTTTCATCTATATGATAAATATTATAAATAAATGTTTAAATTTAAAATTAAATTAAAATTAAAACTTATGCGTCTAATTTCAAACTTTGAGGCGTTTCGGTATTTTTTATAAATATTTTTTTTATTTTCTCTTCTACGAACGTTTCTGACATATTCATAACCGTAGAAATTTCTTTTATTATCAAATGTTTTGCTTTTTCAAACATCTTCTTTTCTGCGAAAGACAATTCTTTTTCGCATTTTAACGTATATAAATCCCTTAGAACTTCGGCAACTTCAAAAGGGCAGGAGGAGCATAATTTTAAATTGTATCCGTTAAATCTTTTATTCCAGGATTCTTTTTTTGCAAAAGGCCTTTTTTCGCATTTCTCCTCAAGAACGTCGAAAACCTTCTGTATCTCGTTCTCTTTAATTAAAAGACGCAGTCCGACTTCAGCCTCGTTTTTTACGGGAATCATAATTTTCGCATTGTTTTCCAAAACTCTGATATTGTAAAAAGACATTTCCGCAGAACCTATCGTTTTTTTAGAAATAGATTCTACCGTGCAGACTCCGTACCCGGGATAAAATACAAATTCGTTTAAGTTAAACATTTTTAGCCTCCTTAAACTTTTTTAAAAATTAATTTAAGTTGTTAATTAATATAAATATAAATATTAATATTAATATTATTCCGTTAATTAACCGCTATATTATAAGCCGTGTCTCTTTCTACCGGCACCTTGCCCGTTTCGGTTATTATTTTTTTTAAATTTTTTACGCTGAGACCGGAAGGCTGAGAAGATCCGGCGTTATGAGATATTTTTTCCTCTATAAGGGTTCCGTCAAAATCGTCGGCGCCGAAAGAAAGAGAAACCTGAGCAAGATTAATACCGAGATTTACGAAAAAAGTTTTTATATGTTTAAAATTATCTAAGAAAAGGCGGGCCGTCGCAATAACTTTAAGGTCGTCGTATCCTGAAGTAAGCGATGAATTTTTGACCGCGGTGTTTTTCGGCTGGAAAGCAAACGGGATGAAAGATTTAAATCCCCCCGATTCGTCTTGAGCGTTTCTTATATCGTTTAAGTGGTTTACTCTGTCTGCATAGCTTTCTTTTACTCCGTAAAGCATTGACGCATTTGAACCGATTCCCGTCTTATGCGCCGCTTTATGAATATAAATCCATCTCTCGCCGCTGATTTTATTTGGACAAAGTTTATTTCTGACGGCAGGATTAAAAATTTCTGCGCCGCCTCCGGGAAGACTGTTTAAACCGCTTTCTTTTAAATCGTACAGTACGGTTTCTACGGGTAAACCTGAAATTTTAGACAAATAGTCTATTTCTACTGCGGTAAACGCCTGAATCATAAGAGAAGGGAATTCTTTTTTTATTCTGCGGATCATGCCTAAATAAAATCCGTAAGGCAGCGACGGATGAAGGCCTCCTACTATATGAACTTCTTTAAAATTATTCAATTTGTGATGTTTTCCTATATATTTTATTATTTCGTCTATACTCATATAATATGCGTCGCTTTCTTTTCCCGTCCTGTAAAAAGCGCAGAATGCGCACCTGTTTATGCATATATTGGTATAATTAACATGGATATTAACTATATAATAAACGCTGCTTCCGTTAATTTTATTATTTTTATAGTTTGCAAGCTCTCCTATGGAAAGCAGGTCTTTAGATTCGAATAAAAACAGGGCGTCTTCAGCCGTAAGTCTTATATCATTATAAACTTTTTCCCTGATTAAATCAAAATTTTTATTTTTCATTATATTTTCCTTTATAACCTCTCCATCTTTCATATACATCGTTTTCAATAGAAAGGCTGTCTAAAATTCTGCCGGTCATAAAATCGACTATATCTCTTACCGTTTTAGGCTTATTGTAAAAACCCGGGATCAGCGGAAGTATTATTGCGCCGGATGAATACAGCGACAGCATATTCTTAAGGTGTATATCGTTGAACGGAGTTTCTCTCGGACACACTACTAATCTTTTTTTTTCTTTTAAAACCACGTCTGCCGCGCGTTCAATCAAATTTCCCGAAATTCCGCATGCTATCCTTGCCAGCGAACCCATAGAACAGGGAACTACCGCCATGCCTTTCACGTCTTTTGCCGAACCGCTTGCAATTTTAGACTCCAAAAATTTTTCGTCTAAAAGTTCGAACATATCGGTATAAGAATTGAAAGCCGCATCGGTGCCGATATTAGAATCCGGCGATAAGTTAAGTTTTATAGCGTTTAATATTTCTTGTTTTACGTTAAAATTAGAAATTGACGGATTACCGTTATTGCTATTTTTTGCTTTATCTTCATTATTATAAACGCCTTTAAACATATCCAGTTCGTCTTTCATTACCGTAAAACCCGGCTCGGAAACTATAAGGTGTACAAAATAAGAATGCTCGATTAAAGCTTTAAGAAGACTAAGTCCGTATATTGCGCCGGACGCGCCGGTTATAGCAAGAATGTATGAATATTTTTTCGTCATTTTAAAGCCGAGCCGATAAATTTTTCTAATAATTTATAATAATTTATAATAATACGCTATGCTAAGAGATATAAATGCAAAAAAAGTGATAGATATATAACCGTTCATGGTAAAAAACGCCATGTCGATATTATCCAAACTTTTAAAAACCAGAATATGCTCGTATGCAAAAAATCCGGTAACCAGCACTATCCCGATAATATATAAAAAATTGAGGTTAAATAAAAAATATAAATAAACGAGGCAGAACAGGGCAGATAAATGCAGTATTCTGGCAATAATTACGGAATTTTTTATTCCGAATTTAGCCGGCACCGAAAAAAGTCCGTTTGCGACGTCGAAATCGTAATCCATCACGGCATAAAGTATATCGAATCCGGCGCCCCAGAAAACTACCGCAAGACCTAAAATTAAAATTTTATAATCCAAACTGCCCGTTACGGCAAGCCAGGTTCCCAGAGGTCCCAATGCCATGCTTATTCCAAGCACGAGATGCGAAAAAAAAGTAAATCTTTTAGTAAACGAATAAAAAGTAACAAATATTATTACTAAAGGCGTAAGCACGAAACACGTAAAATTAAGTTCATATGCCGCGATTATGAGAACGGCGTATGACATAATTCCAAAAATAACGCTGTATAAAACCGACAGCTCGCCTTTTGGAAGCGTTCTCGACATAGTCCTTTTGTTTTTAGCGTCTATTTTTCTGTCGATTATCCTGTTGAAAGCCATCGCTCCGCTTCTTCCGGAAGCCATTGCGATAATAATCCATATTATTTTATAGTAAAAAAAAGGCGTGCCGAAAGAATGCGGATATTTATCGTAAAAAGCAAGAAAAAAAGCGCTCAGCGCAAAAGGCAGAACGAAAATAGTATGGGAAAATTTTACTAATTCTAAAGTGTTTTTAATTTTTTTAAGCATCGATACCGTACTCTTTCCATTTTGCATCGACAAGTTTTTTTATTTCTTCGGACATCGTTATATCGTTAGGCCATTTTCTCTTATAGCCTTCCGATGCCCATTTTTTCGTAGCGTCGATGCCCATTTTCGAGCCGTAGTTAGGAATATCGGAAGCATGCTCTAAAACGTCTATCGGTCCTTCTACGAAAGTTATATCTCTTTTAGGGTCTATATTGTTGCAAATCCTCCAAATAACCTCGCTTCTGTCCTGGACGTTTACGTCTTCGTCGAGTATTACTATAATTTTGGTAAACATCATTAAGCCGAGTCCCCATATGCCGTGCATAATCTTCTTTGCATGCCCCGGATAACTTTTTTTAATACTTACGAAAGCAAGGTCGTGAAATATTCCCTCGAAAGGAAGATTCATATCTACTATTTCCGGAAAAATCTTTTTTATAGCCGGAAGAAAAAACCTTTCCGTGGCTTTTCCTATATAACAGTCTTCCATAGGAGGCTTGCCTACTATCGTAGCAGGATATACCGCATCCTTCCTGTGCGTTATCAATGTTACGTGAAAAACGGGGTAAAAATCTTCCAACGAATAATATCCCGTGTGGTCGCCGAAAGGACCTTCGACCCTTAAATCCTCGTTCGGGTCTATATATCCTTCGATAACGAATTCTGCGTTAGCCGGAACGTATATATCGTTAGTCTCGGATTTAACTAATTCGACCGCTTCGCCTCTTAAAAAACCCGCAAACATCATCTCTTCTATATCCGGAGGCAGAGGAGCGGTTGCAGAATAAATAACGGACGGATCTGAACCTATGACTACGGAAACCGGTATTTTTTTTCCGAGCTCCTTATATTTTCTGAAATGTCTTGCGCCGTCTTTATGTATATGCCAGTGCATCCCGCAAGCGGTATCGTCGTAAACCTGCATTCTGTACATGCCTACGTTAGTAGAGCCTTTTTCCGGATCTTTAGTAAAAACAAGCGGAAGAGTAATAAACGGACCGCCGTCTTCCGGCCAAGTTTTTAAAACCGGCAGAATATCTAAAAGGGGAGGCTTGTCCACAATAACCTCTTTGCATTTAGCGTTTTTTACTATTTTAGGCATATAATCGGCAAGTTTTTTAAGCTTTGAAAGAGATTTTATCTTTTCAAAAAAATTTGTCGGGATTTCGGGGTCAATTATTTCTTCTATCCTTTTTGCAACGTCGTCTAAGTTTTCGACTTCAAAAGCTTTCAGTATTCTCTTGTTAGAGCCGAACATATTTATTAAAACGGGAAAATTATATCCTTTAACGTTTTCGAATAAAAGAGCAGGTCCTTCTTTTTTTACCGTCCTGTCTGCAATTTCGGAGATTTCCAAAATCCTGTCGACCGGAGCGCTAATCCTCTTTAGGTCGCCGTTTTTTTCTAAAACTCCGATAAATTCGTGCAAGTCTCTATAAGGCATATAGTTATTAGATAAATAGTATAAAATTAAATTAAAGTTTATTCCTTCTTCTATTATAGCAAAAAAACGGAATAAATGGGACGTTTTATTTTTTAATTCTGTATTCTCCTTTTTTTACCGTATATCCGACAGCGTCGAAATATTCCAGCAGAGGTATGGCATATTTTCGTGAAACTCCGGCAATTTCTTTCATATCCTTAGGCTCTAATTTTTCATTTTTATCGAAAAAAACGTCTAATTTCGATTTTATGCCGTCTATCTGTTCTTTTAAATAATACATATCGTGTTTAACTTTTACGATTTTTGACGATTTTAGCATTAAACCCAGTATATAATTTAACGTTTTTTTTGGCAGGGTTATTTTTCTTTCTAAATCGGCGTAGTCAGGAACGCTGTTTCCGTTTGAAAGCAATAAATATTCTATTTTTTTTGCAGCGCCTGCGTATTCCGGCGGAATATCCGCATTAACTTCTTTAGCCGTTTCAAGCCCTTTCGGAATTATATTTCCTATACTGTCGTAGGATATATACTTTTCGCCTAACAAGCCGTTTATCAAAATATCGAAAAAAATATCCTCGGTTCTATAAGCCGCTTTATAAATATTTTCTTCGCTTAGTTTTTCCGTAAAAACATTAAAAAGTTCCGTTTTACCGTAAATTTTTTTATCTTTTTCTATAATGCCGGTTAATATTTTTTTTCCCTTATCGTAAAAATCCGAAGTAAATACATGCCTGTTTTTATTGCCGGTTATTATTTTTCCGTCTTTTTTTAACCGCTCTATAACTTCATAAAAATCGGATAAATTTAAATTAAATTTTTTATAAATGCTTTCTAAATTAACGGCTTGGAATATTTTTACAAAACCGTAAACTGCGTCGTCTGCATTTCCTGAAAGTATATCTTCGTATAATTCGTTATATATTTCGGAATACTCATAATCGGCGGAAGAATCTATAATGGTACCGCCGCCGATAGTTTTTCCGGCTCCTATATCCCTTATAATAAATTTCTCGCCGGTCATCGAAGCTGTTTCGGCGTTTAATTTAAACAAAGCATATGAATATTCTCCGGGTTTAATTTTCTTTTCTCGGTTAAAAACTATTATTTTAGCCGTAACGGACGACGTTCCGGTCATATACATTAAGCTGATATGGCTTTTAAGGTCTTTTTTGTTTTCAAAATCGTAAAAAACTTTGGCTAAAACGTTATTCGAGGCTGTTAAGGAATCTTTTTCGGATATAACGTCTCCAAATTTTACGTTTTCTTTTTTTATCGAAGGCACGTTAACCGATATTCTCATTGATTTAAAAGCCGTATCGACAGGTTTATTATGGGATTCTATGCTTTTTACCCTTGCCGTTATACCAGGCGGCATTATCTGAATTTCCGAGTTTACCTTAAAAGTTCCGTACTTTAAGGTGCCGGCTAAAATAGTCCCGAAACCCTTCGAAGAAATAATTCTGTCTATAGGCAGAAAAACTTTCGTAGGCGTATTGATTTTATTATTTTGCCTTTGGAAATTAAATTCTTGAAAAATTTTTTCTATATTTTTTTTTAATTCTTCGATTCCTTTACCGGATTTTGTCGATACTTTAAAGATATTTGACGAATAATTTTCGTAGCCGTATGTTTTTAAAAATTCCTTTACTTCGGATTCTCTTTTTGCGAGGATTTCGGAAGGAACTGCGTCTATTTTTGTTATTACCGGAATTATAAGGTTAATCCCGAGAAGTTTTAAAATAAGTAGATGCTCTTTAGTCTGCGCCATTATTCCGTCGTCTGCCGCAATTACCAGCAAAACGCCGTCCATGCCGGTCGAACCGGAAACCATAGTCTTGATAAATTTGGCATGACCCGGAACATCGACTATACCGGCGGAAATGCCCGAAGAAAACCTCATATCGGCATAACCTAAAACTATGCTTATGCCTCTTTTTCTTTCTTCTTCTAATCTGTCGGTCTCTATGCCGGTTAAAGCTTTGATGAGGGAAGATTTTCCGTGGTCTATATGACCGGCGGTTCCGAGAATAAAATTATTATTCATTGCAGTATTATTTTATCATACGGAAAGATAAAAAAATAGCCCGGCTCTTTTTACGGAACCGGGCCACCTTTAGGAGGAGTGATGGAAAGCTTACAGTTTGTCTTGGTTTTGAGAAAACTTTTTATTTATTTTATCGAATATGCAAGATAAAGCTTCATATTGCCGCGCCTTATATAAAACAGGAACTGTTTTGATTTTTCCGCCCTGTCTATATCGGCGACATACTCGGATATATTATTGACTATATGATGGTTAATCGATTCTATAACGTCGCCGGGCATTATACCCATTCTTTGGCCAGCGCCTCCCGGTATAACTTTTGAAACTATAACACCGTGATGAACGTTTTGTATTCCGTAACTTTGCATATTTTGAGGCGTAAGCGGAATAACGGTTATGCCTAATTTTTTTGCCGAAATTTTCTGGGTTTTTTTGTTAAAAACGTTGCTTTTGCTGTTCCAGTTGCCTACCTTTATAGATAAAGTTACCTTTTGTCCATTCCTTATTACTTCTATCGGAACAGTCGCCCCCGGCTTAGTATTGCCTACCAGCCACGGAAGCTGCGACATCTCTTTTACTTTTACGCCGTTATATTTTATTATAACGTCTCCGCTTTTTAAACCGGCTTTTGCCGCAGGTCCTCCCGGAACGACGGAGGAAACCAAAGCTCCGCGCGTAGTTTGGAGGTTAAAAGCTTTTTTAAGAGCCGGCGTGATTTCTTGAATTTCTATTCCGAGCCAACCTCTAGTTATTTTGCCTGTTTCAAGCTCCGGAAGAACTTCTTTGACTACGTTTACGGGTATAGAAAAACCGATTCCTTGCGCGCCTTTTATGATAGCAGTGTTAATGCCTATTACCTGTCCTTTCATATTTATCAGAGGACCTCCGCTGTTTCCGGGGTTAATAGCGGCATTTGTTTGAATAAAGTCCTCGTAAGGTCCTCCGATAGCTCTGCCTTTCGCGCTTATAATTCCGTTCGTTACGGTCCAGCCTAAACCGAACGGGTTGCCTATTGCAAGTACCCATTCGCCTATTTGAGATTTTGCGGAATCGCCGAGTATAGCCGCCGGAAGATTATCGCCGTCGTTTATTTTAAGCAGGGCGAGATCTACCTGCGGATCTTTACCTATAACCGTTGCCTTAAATGTTTTTCCTGTTGAAAGTTTTACGTATATTTTAGTCGCTCCTTTAATTACGTGATTATTGGTGATTATATATCCGTTTTTGCTTATAATTACTCCGGACCCCAAACTTTCTTCGGTATATGTGGACTGCGGTGCGTTATTAAAAAAATTTTTAAAAAAATTTCCGAACGGGTTAGGCTGCGTGCCGAACGGACTTTCATACATCTGAAAAGGACCGCTTTTAACTTTTTGAGTCGTCCTTATATTTACGACGAAAGGTTTATCTTTTTTTATCAACGCAATGAAATTGCTTGGTCCGTTCTGCGCCGGCATAGTAGAATGCGTTGTAGTGTAAATTACCGGAGCAGTTCCTTCCGCCATAGATTTTTTAAACAGATGCAGATTGGCGGTTATTATAACCCCTGCTATTATACCGATAAGAACGGCAACTCCTGCGCCAATAATTTTTGAATCGGACTTCAATTTCAATTTCATAATCTAAAAACCCTCGCTTAATTTTTTATTTAATTTTATTAATGCAAAAACCGTGCCATATTAAAAATAATAGTAATAAATTATTAGCAAACCCACTAATAAGTAGGCAAATAAATAAATCTGACACCTTTAAAAAGTTTAAAAAAATTGCCGTTTTGACAAATATAAATTGTCAAAACGGCAAAATAAATTGTTAGACGGGTTCGGCGGTAACTACCGTAACCTTTTCGACGATTACGCCGGATTCTTCCTTGTAGTCGATAACTATCGAATCGCCGGAAACGATTGCGCCGGATAATAAATCGACGGCAATTTTATCCTGTATAAAAGACTTAACCGCTCTCTTAAGGGGTCTTGCGCCGTAGATTGGATCGTAGCCTTCCATCGCGATAAATTTTAGCAATGAGTCGGTATATTCAGCATCTACGCCTCTTTCCTTAAGTACGTTAATGAGTTTTTTCAGCTGTATTTCGACGATTTTCATTATATCGCTTTCGTTTAACGCGTGGAATATTATTATATCGTCTAATCTGTTTAAAAACTCGGGCCTGAAATAATTTTTCAAAATCCCGTTAACGCTGTTTTTCATTTCTTCGTACTGTTTGCCGCTGTAACTCTGTATAATATCGGAACCTATGTTGGATGTCATAATGACAATCGTATTTTTAAAGTCAACCGTTCTCCCCTGTCCGTCGGTAAGCCTTCCGTCGTCGAGCAGCTGGAGCATTACGTTAAACACGTCATGATGGGCTTTCTCTACTTCGTCGAATAGAACTACGCTGTAAGGACGTCTTCTGACAGCTTCGGTAAGCTGTCCGCCCTCTTCGTAACCGACATAGCCCGGAGGAGCGCCTATAAGTCTTGATACGGCATGTTTTTCCATATATTCGGACATATCTATTCTTACTATATTGTTTTCGTCGTCGAATAAAAATTCGGCTAAGGCTTTTGCCAGTTCCGTCTTTCCGACGCCGGTAGGACCTAAGAACATAAAAGAACCTATAGGTTTATTAATGTCCGATAAACCGGCGCGGGAACGCCTTATAGTATTTGCTACGCTGTTAATGGCTTCATCCTGCGATATTACCCTATCGTGAAGATGCTCTTCTATTTGAAGAAGTTTTTCTTTTTCGCCTTCCATGAGTTTGGAAACCGGTATTCCAGTCCATTTAGCAACTACTTTGGCAATGTCTTCTGAATCGACTTCCTCTTTTAAAAAGCTTCCGTTTTCCTGCATGGCCGTCAGCGTTTTATTTAAATCTTCGAGCTTCTTTTCCTGCTCGTTTAGTTTACCATATCTTATTTCCGCTACCTTATCGTATTTTCCTTCTCTTTCGTATCTTTGTTCTTCAATTCTAAGAGAGTCTATTTCTTTTTTAATTTCGCCTATTTTCTGTATATACTCTTTTTCGTTATGCCATTTTGCTTTCTTTTGATTGAAATCTTCTTCCAGATTTGCAAGCTCTTCGTCGAGATCTTTCAACCTTTTTTTGGATTCTTCGTCTTTTTCTTTTTTTAGCGCTTCTTGTTCTATCTTAATCCGGATGATATTTCTTTGAATTTCATCAAGAGCCGACGGCATTGAATCTATTTCTATTCTTAATTTGGCCGAAGCTTCATCCACAAGATCTATAGCCTTATCAGGTAAAAACCTGTCCGTTATATATCTGTGAGAAAGTGTCGCCGCCGCAATTAAAGCCGAATCTTTTATTCTTATGCCGTGATACGCTTCGTATCTTTCTTTAAGTCCCCTGAGTATGGAAATAGTATCTTCTACGGACGGCTCGTCCACGAAAACAGGCTGAAATCTTCTTTCCAGCGCGGCATCTTTTTCTATATATTTTCTGTATTCGTCAAGCGTCGTAGCTCCTATAGCCCTTAACTCCCCTCTTGCAAGGGCCGGTTTTAAAAGATTGGATGCATCCATCGCTCCTTCGGATTTTCCGGCGCCGACAAGATTGTGCAATTCGTCTATAAATATTATTATCCTCCCTTCGGCTGACTTTATCTCTTTTACGACCGCTTTAAGCCTGTCCTCGAATTCGCCTCTGTATTTAGCTCCGGCTATTAAAGAACCTAAATCTAGCGAGAGAACGGTTTTTTCTTTAAGAATTTCGGGAACGTCGCCGTCGGCGATTCTTTTGGCAAGCCCTTCGACTATCGCCGTCTTGCCGACGCCGGGATCGCCTATCAGAACGGGATTGTTTTTAGTCCGTCTTGAGAGCACCTCCATAATTCTTCTTATTTCGCCGTCTCTGCCTATAACAGGGTCGATTTTTCCTGATTTTGCAAGCTGGGTTAAGTTTACCGTATATTTTTCCAGCGCCTGATATTTGTCTTCCGGGTTCTGGTCCGTAACTTTGGTATTTCCTCTAATATCGGTTAGGACTTTAAGGACGCCGTCTTTGGTTAATCCGAATTTCGTTAAGATTTCGTATGATTTTGTATCTTTTACGTCAAACATTGCAAGAACGAAATGCTCGACGGACACAAAATCGTCTTTCATAAAGTTTTTATTTTTTTCCGCTGCATCTAAAATACGCTTCATCGACGAAGAAAAAGCCGGTTCCATGCCGCCTTCCACTACGGCAAGTTTAGACAATGAAGTTTCTAACTGCCCGGTAAAAGATTTTAAGTCTATCCCTATTTTTTTAAAAATAGATAGGGCTATGCTGTTTTCGTCGTAATTAAGCAGAGCATACAATAAATGCAAATCCGATATTTCCGGATTTTTAGACTCTTTAGCCGTGTTTATCGTAAGTTCTATTAATTCCTGAGATTTTATAGTAAAATTGTTAAGATTCATAAAAATATATCACCTCTGCTTATTTTTTTTCGGAAATGTAAGCCATCCTTAGGTCGTATAAAATATTTTCTATAAGTTTAGCTTCATTTTCGTCAAGATTTCCTTTAGTCTTTTTAGAAAGCATGTCTATAGTATCTATTAAATATTTAGCCGTTCCCAAATCTTTTTCGTATTTTTTTGAAATGGGATTTGGTATTTTACCCATAAAAAGAAGCGCCTGCGTATTCAACGAATAGACGAAAGTCGCAAAATCCGCTTCAAAATCAGGCATATCGGCGGCGGTTTCTTCCGTATTTTCATAGGCTTTTTCCGCAGGCTGAGCTTCTTCGGTATTTTTTGCTTCTTTTATTTCTTCGGTTTCGGACATTTTCCTTTTATCTATTACTTTGAAAGATTTTTCGCCTTCTTTATCAGGCATAATCCGGTTCCTCCTTATATTTTTCTTTTCCGTTTTTAACTTTTTTTGCAATATCGCCGTCTTGCTGATTTTTATCCGATACAATCGATATCTCGCCGTCTTTAAGTTCGGCGGTAAATATATCGCCCTCTTTCCATTTAAGCGTCAGCGGAACCTTAATAAGGTCGTCGATGGTGCGCTTTAAAAATCTCGCTCCGAATTTTGAACTGTAGCCGCTCTCGACTAGTTTTTCTAAAGCGGCGTCGGTAACGATAATTTCTTTGTCGTGTTCCGACATCGTTTTATTTATAGTTTCAATATGCATCAATGCGATTTTTTTAACCTCCTCTTTAGTGAGAGGCGAAAAAATAACTATATCGTCTATCCTGTTTATAAATTCGGGAGAAAAAAAGTTTTCGATTTCTTTATTTATCGTTCCTTTGATAGACTTTACTATATCGTTTGATTCTATAAAACCAAGCGGTTTAGTAAACTTTGAAAATTCATGCGAACCAAGATTCGACGTCATAATAATTACGGAATCCGAAAAATAAACTCTTTTGCCTCTTCCGTCGGTTAAAAAACCTTCGTCGAAAACCTGAAGAAAAAGATTAAATACGAGATCGCTGGCTTTTTCGATTTCGTCCAAAAGAATTACAGAATAAGGGTTGTCTTTTACCTGATTGGTTAAAGTTCCGCCTCTCGAAGAACCGACTATGCCTCTCGGCATACCTATTAACTTATCCACGGCTATCGAGCCGTCTTTATATTCCGACATATCTATCCTGATCATATTTCTTTCGGAACCGAACAGATACTCCGCCATAGCCTTTGCGGTTTCCGTTTTTCCGACTCCCGTAGGACCTAAAAAAAGAAGCACTGCATCCGGTCTGTTAAAATTTCCTTTCAAAGGGCCTTTATTAAGCCTTAAATGTTTTGCTAAAGAATTAACTGCATCCTTCTGTCCGACTATCCTTTTTGAGAAAAATTCCTCCATATCCTGAAATCTTTCCAAAACGTCTCTTTTAATTAAATCTATAGGCATGCCTGTTTCCTGGGCGATTACCTGATAAATATTTTCCTTTTTGACTATTTTATCGTCGTTGTATATTTCAGCCTTAACGCATCCGGAATCTACCCATCCTATAGCTTTGTCCGGAAGCCTTAAAGATTTGGAATAGCGGGACGACAGTTTAAGCGACTCGTCAAGGGCGGAATCTTCTATTTCTACGCCGTACGTGTCTTCAAATCTTCTTTTAAGCCCGTAAAGTATTCTTTTGGTATCTTCCGTATTAGGCTCGTTTATGTTGACTAATCTGAACCTGCGGGCAAGAGCTTCGTCTTCCGAAATAAACTCTTTATATTCCGAAAGAGTCGTCGCTCCGATAATCTGCACTTCGCCTCTTGCTAAGGAGGATTTTAATATATTCGCCGCATCGCTCGGAACTGCTATAGCGGAACCGGCGCCGATAATGGTATGCACTTCATCGACGAATAAAATTATATTTTTTCTGGATTTCAGTTCATTTATTATCTTTTCCATCCTGTCTTCGAACATGCCCCTGAAAACGGTTCCTGCGACTAAAGAATTCATCTGCAGGTTTACTATAATTTTATTCCTGAGCCTTGCCGGTACGCTGTAGGGTTCAAGCTCTATCTTTCTTGCAAGTCCTTCTACTACAGCCGTCTTTCCCACGCCGGGCTCTCCGACTATTATAGCTGAATTAGGCCTGTCTATATGGCAGAGTATTTCCATAAGTCTGGTAATTTCTTCTTCTCTTCCGAATACTAAAGGCAGTTTGTCCATAATTGCAAGCTTGCTTAAATTTACGGCATGCTGTCTGAGGGTATAAGGCAGGTCGTATTTTCTTCTGTTTTCGTCGCTTCTGCTCCTTTTTTCCCTCATTTTCTGAAAAATTTTATCGGCAAGCACCACAGAATCCACGCCGAGCGCTTTAAAGACTTTGTTTGGAGCGGAACTCGGCTCCTGAAACATTACCATTAAAAAATCGGTAGATTCTATAAGGTTTCTGCCCGCGCTCTGTGCATAATCGTAAGCGCTTTTAAATAAATTTCTTGTTTGAAGGGGAATTTTCATTCCTTCGCCGACGTACTGGTCGGAAGACATCATGTAATCGTTCAAAAGTTTCATTATTTTTCTTTTATCGATTCTTAACTCTAAAAAAATTTCATTTAAAAGATCCTCATCCACTAAAGTCAAGGCATAAAAAATATGCTCGGGTCCTAGATAAAAATGTTTTCTTCTTTTAGATTCTTCTATCGAAATAGTTAAAACCCTATATCCGCTTTCTGAAAGCTTGTCCTCGTAATAGTCTAAATTAAACATAAGTTTGTTTACCGTCCTTAATAGTATTTTTGCATTATTTGCCTGTCAATCGTTAATTTCAATGCAGGAAATTTTAAATCCTCCGCTTCTCTTTTTTTTGGGTATAATTATTTCCAGCAGACCTTCCTCGAAAGACGCCTTTACGCCGTCATAGCTTGCGGAAGAAGGCAGATTAAACCTTCTCCTGAATAAGCCGAAAGGCCTTTCCATTCTTTGAAAATTATATCCTTCATTCGTTCCGAAACGGCGTTTAACACCCCTTATTTCAAGTATTCCTCCGCCGATTTCTATAGTTATATCTTCTTTTCTGACTCCGGCAAGCTCTACATATACGGCTATATAATCCGCAGTTTCGAACATATCGGAGACCGGTGCGAAATAGTACATTTTTTTATTCCGATAAATTTTATACTTTATAATTATATTATTTATAGTTATAATTATACCAGATTAATGCATAAAAAACAAAAATACGTTATGTTTAAAACCTTTGCGGAATCTGTATGAAACCTTTATATCTAAAATATATTATAATGACCGCTATTAATATGACTCCGTTAATAGGCGGCAAATACGTATCTACGGCATACGCCGTTTATTATAAATTAAATCCTTACGCAAGCATCTTTTTAATAACTCTTTCGGAAACTATTTTATGTTCGGCGGTGTTTTACGCCGGTTTAAAGCTGAAATCCATTAAATTTATAAACAGGATGATTTCTTCTAAAAGAGGCAGAAAAGCGCATAATTACGTTGAAAAATACGGACCGGTAATAGGGCTGTTTATAGGACAGATGCTCATCGGCGCTCCGCCTATATCGCTTGCGCTCGGCGTTTTATACGAAAAAAATAAAAATATTTACGCTTATTTCTTTATACCTATGTTCGTCAGTATCTTTCTTTATGCAATTTTCAACTTTTATCTCAACTCTATGGCTATAACTTCGCTGAAAAATATATTCAGATTATTTTGAATTTCAAGGCGTTTTTTTCTTCGCTTTGCCGCCGATTACGTTTATCGTTACGGTATTATCGTCTGCGGTAGTTATTTTTGCGTTAAGATAAGACTTGACTATAAAATCCACCCTCTTTAACAGCCTGACGATACTTCCGTAGTAAAAAACTTTTATTTCGTCGTAATTTTCCGAAAACGAAGATATATATAGATTTTTAAGGTGATGCGAATATTTAATCATTAGTTTCTGGAACATGTTTGAATCTTCGTTATTAAAACTGCCGGTAAATTTTACGTAATAAATGCCGTAAAAGGCTTTTTTGCCTGAATGTTTCGTTTTAAGTATATGAAATCCGAGTGTTTTAAGAGCATTTATTAAACTGCCGGCTCTTATATGCGTCTTTATGCTTATAAAATAAAGATTTAGGTATTCGCCGGATTTTAAAACCTTAAACGAGTATATATATTTATTTTCGTTCGGATATATATCTTTATTTAAAATACTGGCGGTTCGTTTTTTTAAAAAAATTTTTTTACCTACAAGACGTTTTACGGCAATTCTCACGGACAGCATTACCGCGCGTTTTATTGCAGTTTGCTGCAGGCCTGCCGCATATCCCGATGCCGCTTTCTTTTTAGGAATAACGACGTAAGTTTTGACGTTAACGCTCATGCCGAAAACGTTTACAGAAAAAATGACCGATGAAATACATAAAACCGTTAAAAAAAATACAACACGCATAAACTTATTTACCATTATATTGCTCCATATTTAATAAATCGAATATTTTTTCTTTTAATAAATCTATATTTTTTCCGGTTTTAGCGGAAACGGCTATAACCGGACCGCCGGTAATCGTTTCGAACTTATTTTGCAAAAATTCCGCATGTTCTTCGCCTATAAGGTCGGTTTTATTAATAACAGTAAGAATCGTTTTATCTTTAACTCCTATATCGTTTAATATTTTAATAACCTCTCCCGACTTATCTATTACCGAATTCTGCAAAGGATCTATTACATGTATCAATAAATCCGCCTGAACCGTTTCCTCAAGCGTAGCTTTAAAAGAATCGACCAAAAAAAGCGGAAGGTTTTGAATAAAACCTACGGTATCGGATATTAAAACTTTTTTCTTTCTTTCATCGTCGTAAATTGAAGCCGTTTTAGTCCCAAGCGTAGCAAAAAGCTTATTTTCGCCTTTTTCTCCTTTACCGGTTAAACTTTTCATTAGAGTCGTTTTACCCGAATTAGTGTAACCTGCTATAGCCGCCGTCAAAAAACCATGTCTGCTTCTCTTAGACCTGTGGAGCGTTCTTGTTTTTTCGGTAAGTTTCAGCCTTTCCTTTATATGCGTAATTTTAAGCCTTATTTTTCTTCTGTCGGTTTCCAATTTAGTTTCGCCGGGGCCTCTCGTTCCTATGCCTGCTCCGGTTCTTGAAAGCATTATTCCTGCGCCTTTCAGCCTTGGCAGTATATAATTCATCATAGCAAGTTCAACCTGATATCTGCTTTCCGCCGTCCTCGCATTAACGGCAAATATGTCGAGAATAAGCCTCGTTCTGTCTATTACGTTTAAATCGAAATATTCCGAAAGATTGCGCTCCTGCGCAGGACTTAAAGAGGCATCGATTATGACTATATCGGCATTTTCAGAAACAGTTTTATCTTTTATATCTTCGAGCATGCCCTTTGAAAGATAATAAGCCGGGTCTATTTTTTTTATGCTTTTTAAAACGCTGAAAACATTTTTAGCTCCCGCTGTTTCTGAAAGCATTTTAAGTTCTTCCAGCGAATCCTTGCTTTTTTCTATATCCGAATCAGTATTTATTCCGACAAGCAAAGCTCTCTGCGTCATTCTAAAAACCTTTCGATATATTTTGACGAAAATTCTATCTTTGCATTTAAATCTGTAAAATAAACCGGCAAAGCATTTTCAAATTTTTTAAAAAAGGTAAACTGCCTTTTTGCATATTTTAAAGTCGAAGAAACTATTTTATCGTATAAAGTTTTTTCCGACGGCAGTTCTTTGTTTAAATACATCAGCGACTCCATGTAGCCTATTCCTTTAAAAGGCTTTAAACCGGTTTCATAGCCCATGCCCAATATTTTTTTCGTTTCTTCTACCAAGCCTTTTTTTATTATAGCAGAGGTTCTTTCCATTATACACGATTTTAAATAATCTTTCGGAGGATATAAGTTAAAACATAAAAAATCGTATCTATTCTTTCCGAAAGGATTTTTGTTTATATAAAAAGATAAAGGTTTGCCGGTAGCGCAATAAACTTCATAGGCTCTGGTAATTCTTTGAGTATCTGAAGGCGATATTTTAGAAGCATATACCGGGTCTGTTTGTTTTACCGTTTCGTATAAAAAGGGAAGTCCTTTTTCTTTTATTAATTCCGAAGCTTTTTCGCGAAAAACCGTTTTGTCTATTTCCGGAATCGGCGAAAGCCCGTAAATTAAGGCTTTAATATAAAGACCCGTTCCTCCTGTAAAAATTGGAATTTTTCCGCGTAAAGCTATATCGTCTATCAATTTTTCGGCATCTTCGGAAAACATCCGCGCGTTATATTCTTCATCCGGATATTTTATATCTATAAGATGATGAACTGCCCTTTTTCTCTCCTCTGCGTCCGGCTTTGCCGTTCCTATATCGAAATATTTGTAAAAGCACATCGAATCGAAATTTACTATCTCGCCGCCGAAACGTTCAGCCAGCTCTATAGAAAATTCCGTTTTTCCCGAACAAGTAGGACCTCCTATTACTATTATTTTTTTAAGCATAAATAAATTTGGCTAATAAAGCATATCCGGAACTGCGTTTAATCTTTTTAATTCTTCCGATTCTTTCGACAGCGAATCGTCCTTTCTTCCCATAAGAAGATAGGCGAATCTCTTTCCTTTTTCGACGCCGGGCTGGTCGAAAGGATTTATTTTTAATAACATTCCCAGAACCGCAACGGCTTCCATGCACATAAACGAAAGTTCGCCGAGATTAAATTCGTCTATTTTATCTAAAGTAACCCTGAACGAAGGCCTTTTATTGATAGCAAGAGCAAGTTCGACTCCTTTCAATTCGTTCATTAAAACGCCGGAAAGTTTTTTGCCGTTTAAGTAGTCGAATTCATTAAAGCCGGAGGAATTGACGCTATAATCCGCGCCGAAATCTTTAAGGCAGAAAAATCCTATTAATTTATCCTGCGGACCCTGCATATAAAGCTGAAGCTGAGAATGCTGATCGGTAGCGCCGACTGCCGGAACAGGGGTAGGAGAAGTCAAATCCTTTCCAAGGCTCTCCGCAAATAACTGCCTGAACCATCTCGAAAACTCTCTCAAATAGTCGCCGTAAACAAATGGAACGAATATATTTCTTTTCTTTTTTGCATAAAAAAGATATATAACCGCCGCCATAGTATATACCGGATTATTTTCAAAAACTCCCTTATTGAGAATATTGTCTCTATAAGTCAAAGAACCGTGCAGAAATTTTTCTATATCTAATCCCATAACGCTTGCGGGAAAAAGGGTGCCGGCGGTTACTATAGAATATCTTCCGCCGACGTTTTTAGCGATATCTAAAACGGCAATCCCGTTTTCGTCGGCGTATTGCCTTAAAAAACCGCTCTTTTTATCGGTAATAAAAATTAAATTTTCTTTATAATTTTCTACGGTTTTTTCTAAAATTTCTTTTACGATAAAAAATTGAGAAACTACTTCTATAGTATCCGCCGATTTAGAAACGAAGCAGAATAAGGTTTTTTTAAAATCTATAGAGTCAAGGTTGTTTTTTAAATAAGAAGGGTCGATATTTTCCGAAAAAATAATGTTTGCGCCGCCGTCTTTTTGTCCTTTAAGCATACCCGACATAGCTTCTTTTAAAAATATGGCTCCAAGTGATGAACCGCCCATTCCGAATACATATAAAGCGTTAAAATTTTTAGAAAAAAATCTTTCGGATGCGGCTTTTATATCATTTACCATGCCCATATTAGATATTTCGTCGTAAAATCCTATTTCGCCGCTCCGTCTTAGTTCGTTAAGGCTTCTTCTTGCTTCTACAAGTTCATTTTCGAGCGATCTGACGGCGGAATCTTCTATACCGTTTTCCTCGATTACTGAATTTAAAACGTTTTTAAAATTGAACTCGATCATTTTGGCGCCTCCATTTTTACGGTTATCAGTTTTTTTTTATGTTTTTCAAGTATTGAGATTCGACATATTTAATTTCGTCGGCTTTATTCTTAAGTCTGCCTGCGGTTTTTAAAGATTTTAATTCGTTAAGAATTATTCCGCAAAGCGGACCTTCGCAAATGCCCATAGCTTTAATATCGTCGCCGTTCAAAAACGGCTTTTCCGTAACCGATTTTTCTAAATATCTTACTACAATTTTCCTGAAAATCAAACCTGCTTTTTTTTCGTCTTCGTTTTTAAATAAATAAAACAGAAGACTTTTATCGTCTATCTTATTTAAATTTTTATACAGTCCTACGACGTCGTCTGCATTATAATTATATTTTAAATTATTGATTTTATCTCCGTCTAAGAATAATATTTTTTTTAACTGTTCTTCAACGACATTTCCTAACTTTAATCTTTCGGAAACTTCGTTCAATTCTTTTTTGTTCAAACCGTAAAAAATTCCCGCCAGATAAAATAACTTTTTCCCTTCGCCTATATTTTTAAAGATTTCGTTTAAAATTTTAAAATTTTTTGTTTCGCTGAAGTAACGGTTAATTCTTTTAATAAGAATCTTATTTTTTTTAAAAAATCTTAAATTTGAATTTATCGAATTTAAAACCGACAGTTTATCTAATCTTTCAAAATATATTTCAGGATTTTTTTCTTTAAACAAAATATACAATTCTGCAGTTATCCTTTTACCGGAAACATTATCTAAGGCTTTTTGCTTTAAGGCTTCTTTCAAAAGTTTTAACGTTCTGCGCTCTATACGAAAATCTAACCTTTTTTCGAATCTTACGGCTCTGAAAATTCTCGTAGGGTCGTCTATAAAGCTTAATTTATGAAGGACTTTAATTTTTTTATTTAAAATGTCTTCTATTCCGGATAGATAGCTTTTTATTTCAAGAAAATTCGACTTATTCATTGAAAAAGCAACGGTATTAACCGTAAAATCTCTTCTAAGTATATCTTTTTCGATGGTTGCGGACGAAGTATCGACTTTAGGAAGTATTCCTGATTTTATATAAATTTCCGTCCTTAAAGAAGCAAAATCTATTTTTAAAGGTTTCCCGCCTGCGTTAAATTCCGCAAGCGCAGTTCCAAACCTGTCGTGTATATTTAAAGAATGGAGGAGGGATTTTAAATTTTTATCGTTTTTAACTGCAGATACGAGCTTTTCAGAACCGCCTTCTACGGCTACGTCTAAATCTAAAAAACCGGAATAATCGTTAAAAACATTAGAAGATTTATAATATTCGGCGGTTTCGGCATTCGATTTTAATATATATATTAAAACGTCTCTAGGAAAACCGCCTATAAGAAACGATTTAAAACCGAACTTGTCCGATACTGCACCTACTTTTTTAATTAAATTAAACGCTGAAACTCCGTATCCGTAATCATAGAAAATTTTCTTTATAGACTTTTCTAAGCTATATTTTCCAAAAAACTCCGGTATCGTCATATCTGTTCATTTTTATCCGCTTTTTTAAAATCTTTTTTTATTTTATATACCGAATAAAAATGATATATAAGAGCAATTAAAATTCCTATTAATATTGCAATATAAACTATAACCGAAATAGGAAGTTTAATAGACTGAAATCCGAAAAGTTTCACGCTGACGCGTATATGGTTTTGTATGGTAAAATCAAGAACTAATATTATAAAAACGAGCAGTAGAACAATATTTATAATTTTTGCCATTTAAAATAGATACCTCCGTTTAGAGTTTAATGCTCTTAAAATCGCCGATAAGTTTATTATAAGTATCGTCTAATATTTCGGAAACCACCCTGAGTTCCGAACAAACCGTATAAAAGCTGACGTCTCCTTCCCATCTCGGTATTATATGAAAATGAAGATGCTGCTCTATGCCGGCGCCGGCCGCTTTGCCTATATTCAGTCCGACGTTCAGAGCATCGCATCTGTAAACTTTTTTAAGTATATCGCAGCTTAAAGACAAAACTTTCATTATTTCCGCCCCTGCTTCGAAAGAAAGCCCGTTAAGCTCTTTTGTATGAACATATGGAATAACAAGCAGATGCCCGCAGTTATAGGGGAAAGTATTAAGTTTTACGTAGGAATGGCTTCCTTTAAATAGAACGTATCTATCGTCGAAACATTTGCTGTCGATACAGAAAACGCATTCGTCTTTAGTTTTATCTTTAACTAAATAATCCATACGCCATGGAGCATAAAGAATTTCCATAAAATATAAAATATAATTTTATATTAAAAATCTAATCTCATGTTGCCGTACGATACAAAAGCCGGATTCTTAAAAAAAGAAGCACCGCCTATACTGCCGACAAAAGACTTTACGGCTCTTTTGATAAAAGACTGAAATAAATCAGGTCGTTTTTTGACCGGATATATTAACGTCGCACTGCCTTTTATGCCTGCTAATTTCTGCGCCTCTTTAACCGCATCCTGAAAATCTCCGAGTTTGTCGACAAGATGATATTTAAGGGCCTGCTGCCCCGAATAAACCATACCGTTAGCTAATTTTTTAACGTAAGATACTTTGAGATTTCTGCCTTTTGCGACCGCCGATACAAACTGTCCGTAAACATTCATAACGACGCCTTGCAATTTTTTCCTCTGCATAGGAGTCATCTCTTTAAACGGAGTCCCTATATCTTTATAAGGTCCGCTTACTATGTAGTTATAAGATACTCCTACTTTTTTCATCAGTTTATAAAAATTGGGCATTTCCATTATAACGCCTATCGAACCGGTTAGCGTTCCCGGTTCGGCAATTATTTCGTCGGCGGCCGAAGAAATATAATAAGCTCCGGAAGCCGCTACGGAATCCATAGATACGACTACTTTTTTTTGCTTCCTGAATTTCATAAGCTGTTCGTAAATAGCCTGCGACGGGGCAACCTCTCCGCCCGGAGAATTTACTCTTATTATAACTGCTTTAACTTCGGGGTCATTCTTGTAATGCTCAAGCTGTCTGATAAAACCCGAGGAACTTGTTATAGTGCCGGTTAAATCGATTATGCCTATGGCGTTATTGGAAGAACCCCTGACTACTTCATAGTTCGATTTGGCATTAAACTTAAAAAGTATAAAATAAATAAATATCGCGAATATTCCTATAAATACTAATAAGAAAGATAATCCGCTTAAAAAAGGATGTTTGTTTATACCCATAATTTTATTATTTTAACTGCAGGGACAAAATTAAATTCTGTCCCTGCTACAAATTAATTTTGCGCTACGTTGATAAGAGATAACCCTATTTTTTGTTCGTTAACGTCGAACATAATTATCTCTGCGTTTATTTTAGAACCTTTAGTTATATTGTTATCCGTTATAAAATTTTCCGGAATTTTTGAATTGTGTATAAGCCCTTCTATTCCGTCTTCTATCTGGACGAAAATACCGAATTCCGTTATATTGGAAACGGTTCCTGTTATTACGGAACCTACGGAATATTTTTCTTTAATTTGCGACCAGGGACTTTCCGTAAGCTGTTTTATTCCGAGATATATCCTCTGCTTATCTTCGTCTATGCTTAAAACGACGGCTTTAACAGGGTCGCCCTGCTTAAACAGTTCATGCGGATGCTTCGTTCTTTTCGTCCATGAAAAATCGTTCTGTTTTATATATCCCTCTAAATTAGGCTCTAATTCGACGGAAACGCCGAATTCGTATATGTTTTTAACCGTGCCGTCAACTACCGTGCCGATGGTGTATTTTTCTTTCAATAAATTCCAAGGGCTTTCGGTCAGTCTTTTTAAGCTTAAGGACAATTTTCTGGTATCCGGCTCTATGCTTAATATATAAGCCTTGACTCTCTGCCCTTTCGTCAATAAAGTTTTCGGGTCGCTCTGCTTTTTGTCCCAGGACATTTCGGATAAATGTATAAGACCCTCTACATCGTCGTCCAGCTCGACGAATGCGCCGTAATCCGTGATATTTATTATAACTCCTTCGATAATATCTCCGGGTTTATGCCTTTCCGCAATATTCTGCCACGGATCGTCGAAAAGCTGTTTATACCCAAGCGATACTCTGTGCTTCTCTTCGTCGAACTTAATTACCTTTACGTTGATTTTTTGTCCAAGGCTTAAAACCTCGCTGGGGTGCGATATTCTTTTCCACGAAATATCCGTAATATAAATGAGGCCGTCCATTCCGCCAAGGTCGATAAAAACGCCGTAATCGGTAATATTTTTAACTATTCCTTCCAGAACGTCGCCTTCTTTTATATCGGTTAAAACGTTTTCTTTTAATTTTTTTATTTCGTCTTCTATAACCTTTCTTCTCGAAACTATAACGTTGCAGTTCTTTTTATCGACGCTTATAACTTTCAAATCAAGGGTTTTGCCGAGAAATACGTCGAAATCCCTTGTAAGTTTAACGTCTATCTGGGAACCGGGGAGAAACGCGGTTACCCCGTTTAAATCTATTATAAGTCCGCCTTTTGTTTTTGCCGTTACGACGCCTTTTATAGTTTCGTTGTCGCTGCAAACTTTTTCGATATCGTCAAGCGCATATACGTTTTTAGCTTTCTCGCGCGAGCATATAAGATATCCTAATTTATCGTCGTAGCTTCCGACGAAAACTTCTATGGAATCGCCGACGCATATACCGGCAATATCTATACTGCCGCCGGACGATATTTCCTGGATAGTAATTATTCCGTCAGATTTGTCGCCTATATCGACATAAACGTAATTCTCGTCGATATCCAAAATTTTGCCCTGCCTTACAAGCCCCCTGCTATTCATGTTTTCGTAAGACCCGAGCAATATCTCGAATTCCGTAGGATTTTCATTGCTTTCAAACTGATTGAAATTTTTCTTTGCCATAATATTAATTACTACCTCCTAAATTTTATAAGACTAATCTAACACATTTAAGCAAATTAAGCAAATTTTTTTATTTACTTTAATCCTGAAATAGAAATTATACCCGCTTTTTTGTTAAACTTTCTATTGCAGGATTAAGGATTTAATTTTCCATCTCTTGAATTTTTTTTAAAACTTTTTCGATTATCCAGTCCGGAGTTGAAGCTCCGGCTGTTATCCCTACGCTTTTTGCGTTTAGAAACCATTCGGTTTTAAGTTCGTTTTCGGTTTCTACGTGATAAGTATTCGGCTGAATTTCTTTGCATATATTTTGAAGTTTATTAGTATTTGCGCTGTTATAACCGCCGACGACTATCATTACGTCAACGTTTGAAGCTAAAATCTTTGATTCTTCCTGTTTATCTATAGTAGCGTCGCAGATTGTTTCAAAAACCACAACGTCTTCTTTGGCTATTTTTTTTATTTCGCCGACTATATTTTTATAAAAATTTACGTCCTGGGTAGTCTGGGAAATTACCGCAATTTTTTCAGACAGCGGAACGTTTTTTAAGTCTTCTACTTTATTAATTACAAGAAACCGGTCTTTTTGGGCAAAACTTATTACGCTCTGCACTTCAGGATGGTTTTTATCCCCTACCATAATTATAAAATAACCGTCTAATGCAGCCGTATTTATATAATTTTGAGCTTTTTTAACGAAAGGACAGGTAGCGTCTATTATTTTTACCTTCTTAGATTTCAATGTTTCCATCGTTTCGGCTTTAACTCCGTGCGAGCGTATCAATATAGTGTCGAAACGGCTCTTATCTATATCGTCTATAGAAAATACGCCTTTATCTTCTAAAGATTTAACTACCTGCGGATTGTGTATAATAGGTCCCAGGGTATTTAATATTTCGGTCGGCTCGCACTGTTCCGCAGCCTCCAATGCCATATTTACCGCCCTTTTAACTCCGAAACAGAATCCGGCCGAAGGCGCTACTATAATTTTCATAATCCTTCTGCCTCCTTTACGGCGTCAGATTTATTTATTTTCCTGCTTCCGATTGCGTTTACGAGGAAACCGCCCCGTCAGTCCGACGCCTGCCGCCCCTCCTTAAAAAAAGGAGCGGGGTTTGCAAAATATAAAGCGGAGTTGCTTCGCCGCTTCCCTCCTCGCAATGACTGTATGCTACAAATTAATTATAGAATTTAAAGTATAGAAAAATTCCGGAAACGAAGTATTAATGCAGTTTATATCTTTTATTTCCGATTTGGCGTTTTTTAAAATAAGTCCCGCAATTACCATAGACATTGCTATCCTGTGGTCGCCGAAAGAATTCAGCTCCTTAATATCGTTATCTGCGGCGGATTTCTTCGGCAAATCTTTTCCGGAAAATTTTAAGTCCGGATTGCCGTTTATTTCAAATCCGTCTTCCAGTTCTTTAATATCGACGCCTATAGCGTTTAAGTTATAAACTATAGACTTAATCCTATCGCTTTCCTTAACCCTTAATTCTTTAGCTCCCGCAACCGTCGTCTTACCTTCCGCAAACGAAGCCATTACCGCAAATATCGGAAATTCGTCTATCATATCGGGGACAATTTCCTCAGGAAGCGTTATTCCTTTTATATTATCGGAATATTTTACTTTTATATCGCCGACCGTTTCCGGAGACGTATCTTTAATAACCGTATTTACGTCTGCGCCCATCATTTTTAAAGCCTTAAGCAGTCCCGTCCTTTTTTCGTTTATTATGATGTTTTTAATAGTAATTTCAGAATTTTTATTTAATATGCCGAGGGCTATAAAAAATGCGGCACTGCTGAAATCTCCTGGTATCCTGAACTCTAAAGGGTTTAAACCCCCGGCATACCTGCCTTTGACGGTAATAAAACTGCCTCCTGAGGAAGAATCCTCCACGCTAACCGGATAGCCCTGAAATTTAAGAAGATTTTCGGTATGGTCTCTCGTAGCTATCCTTTCGTATATAACCGTATCGCCTTCGGCGTAAAGGGCGGCAAGCATAATGCAGGATTTAACCTGTGCGCTGGGAACCGGAACTTCGTAAAAGACTGACTGTAAACCGCCGCCTGAAATAGCAAGAGGCGGATAAGAATCGCCGGCTCTGCCTGATATTTTTGCCCCCATAAGCCTTAAAGGTTCGATAATACGCTGCATTGGACGCGAATTAAGATATTTATCTCCCGACAGTATTGAAAAGAAATCGTTTCCGGCAAGCATTCCGGCTATAAGCCTCGTCAGCGTTCCTGAATTTGCGGTATTTATTACGGATTTAGGCTCTTTTAAACCGTAAAACCCTACGCCTTCTATTATAAAGTCTTTTTTTGAACCGCCGGTATTTTGCTTTTTGATATTTACGCCGAGTTTTCTGAATGCGGCTACGGCGGCAAGATTATCGCCGGAGACGGACAGATTGTAAATCCGGGATTTTCCGCCGGCTATGCTTCCGAGCATAACCGCCCTGTGCGATATAGATTTATCGCCCGGAACTTCTATTTCTGCGCTGAATGAGTTTGAAAGCCCTTCGACTAAAACTTTGTCCTGTTTAAATTTTAATAATTCCTGCGTCAAATTCCCGCCTCTTTTCTGTCCTCATATATTTTTTTAAGGTATGAAGCCAATCCGTTTCTGTCGCCGGTTTCTATAAGACCCTTTATGGAATCGGCGGAAGCTATAAAATTATCTAAAGAAGAAATAATATTTTCATCGTTCATAAGAAATATATCCGTCCATAAATCGGGAGAAGAGGAGGCAATTCTTGTAGAGTCTTTAAAACCGCCGCCTATAAAACTTGCATATGAAGAAAATTTTTTATTCTTTGCATGGGAAAGCGTAGTATCCGACAGCAAAAAAGCGACGAGATGCGGGAAATGGCTGGTATAAGCGGTTATTTCGTCGTGCGTTTCGGCTTCGGAAAAAATAACTTCCATATTTAACGACTTCCAAAATCCGGCTATTTTTTCTATATTAAAACTGCGCTCTTTTTCGATATAATCTGCTTTTTCTTTTATTACTATGCATTTTTTAGCTTCAAAAAGAGAGAAATCGGCATTTTCAGGTCCGGACTTGTCGGAACCGCACATAGGATGCGAACCTACGAAATTAGTCAAATTATTTTTTTTTGCCTTAGCTTCTATCGGCGTTTTTACGCTTCCGATGTCTGTAATTAAAGCTCTGCCGCCGAAAAAATCGGCGTATTTATCGAAAAACGACACGATAGACGACGGAGGAACGCACATTATTACGAGCGAATCTTCGGAAGAAGCGTTATTATATCCCGAATCCAAACTTAGCGGTTCGTCTATTATTCCTTTTGAAATACAGTAATCTACATTTTTCTTCGCTATATCGTATCCTTTAAGCGCCGTTCCGGCAAATTTACTCTTTACGGCGCCGGCTAAAGAGGCGCCCATAAAACCGAGCCCTATTATTTTAATCTCTTTAAACATAAAATGTTATATATTTCTGTTTATAGCTTTTGCTACCGCTCTCGCTTTTTTTATCAGTTCGTCGAAAGTATCGTATTTTAAAGACTGCGCTCCGTCGGAAAAGGCTTTTTCCGGTACGGGATGGACTTCTATCATAAGTCCGTCGGCTCCCACTGCAACGGCCGCAAGAGAAAGCGCCTCGACGTAATACCAGACTCCGGCGGCATGGGAAGGATCGACTATTACCGGAAGATGAGAAAGCCTTTTAAGCACCGGTACGGCGCTTAAATCGAGAGTGTTTCTCGTGGAGGTTTCATAAGTCCTTATTCCTCTTTCGCATAATATAACCTGCTCGTTGCCGTTAGACATAATATATTCGGCGGACATCAAAAATTCCTGTATAGTTGAACACAAACCCCTTTTAAGAATTACCGGCTTATTCACTTTACCTACTTCCTGAAGCAGCCTGAAATTCTGCATATTTCTTGCGCCTATCTGTATAATATCCGCATAAGAACATATAAGGTCTAAATCTCTCGGGTCCATTACCTCGGTGGCTACTAAAAGTCCCGTTTTCTTTCTCGCCTCGCTTAAGTATTTAAGCCCTTCTTCGCCGAGCCCCTGAAAAGTATAAGGACTCGTCCTCGGTTTAAAAGCTCCGCCCCTTAATACCTTAGCGCCCGATTTTTTTATATTTTCGGCGATTTCGGTAAGGTTTTCAAGGTTTTCTACGGCGCAAGGTCCGGCTATAACCGCTATATCGTTTCCGCCTATTTCTACATTTCCTATTTTAAATATACTCCTTTCTTTGCCTATCTCCTTTGAAGCAAGTTTATAAGGCTTCGATATTCTTATCGCTTTATCGACTCCGGCAAGCGCCTCCGCCTCTTCAAAAAAAGCCTTGACCGCGTCTTCGTGTCCTATGCATCCGATAATAGTTACGTCGGCTCCCTCCGAAATATGCGGTTTTAATCCTGCCTGCTCTATTTTGCTAAGAATATAATCAACTTCATCCTTAGTCGCCCCTCTTTTTAAAACTAAAATCATCTATTTATCCTCCTTAAACCAGATTATATTATTATTTGTCAATCATTAATTTTAAAATATGTTTTGCCAAACTCTCTTTTATTTCATTATGTCTATTCTTTTCGCTTCATGCCGATTCTAATTCTGCAACTTTTCTAATATTAGGAATAGTATTAGATATTATATCGTTATAAATATCTTTAAGGTTATCTTTTAGCTCGTCTAATGATTCCCCTTGAGTAATATAATCAGGATATTCATATAGACAGCCAAGCCAAAAATCCTCATCCTGCCGATAATCAAATTTTACTTTATCCATCTCAATAACTTCCGATAGGATATATTTTATCTTATATTGAAATAATTGTAAAATTTATTTAAATTTTTTTTCTATTGCAGAATTAAGGTTAATGCTTTAACGAGCTTAACGTTTTCTTTATGCGTACCAATGGTAATTCTGACCATATCGGCATAACCGAATCTGTCCATAGGTCTAATTATAACGCCCGCTTCTAAAAATTTTTCGGCGATTTCGGCGGCTTTTCTGCCTTTTAATTTAACGAGTATAAAATTTGCTCCGGTTTCTACGAACTCTAAACCTGCTTTTTTAAATTCTCCGTAAAGATATTTCTTTTCGGTTTCGTTGGTAGCTATAACTTTTTTAAGATATTCGGCGTCGTTTAAAGCCGCTGCCGCCGCCGCCAGAGAAAGAGAGTTTACGTTAAAAGGCTCTCTGACTCTGTCCATCAGCGAAATTAAATTTTCATCCCCTATTCCGTAGCCTATCCTTAGTCCGGCAAGTCCGTAAACCTTGGAAAAAGTGCGAAGAATTAAAACATTGGGGAAATCCGATAAATTTATGTCTTCGGCAAGCGACCTGCCTATATATTCAATATACGCTTCATCGACTATAATTAAAACATCGTCTTTAATCTTTTTAATAAAATCGATAATTTTATCGTTAGAAAAAAACGTTCCGGTGGGATTATTTGGATTAGATATAAAAACTACTTTTGTTTTGGCGTCTGTCAATTTATGCATATCGTCTAAGTCGAGAGCATAGTCTTTTAGTTTGCTTATTTTTAATTTTATTCCAAGCTGTTCGCCCGCAAGATAATATGCCACGAAAGACGGAAAAGGGGATACTATATTTTCGTCCCTTTCACAAAACGTTCTGACCGCAATATCTATAAGTTCGTTGGAACCGTTTCCAAGTATAAAATTTTCTGAGGTAAGACCGGCGCTGTTAGAAAAAAATTTAACTAATTCCTGTTTTAAATAAAAACCTGAACCGTCCGGATATCTGTTTAAGTTTTTAAGCGCCGACTTAATTGCTTTTAAAGCCAAAGGAGAAGAGCCGAGCGGGTTTTCGTTCGACGCAAGTTTGACTATATTTTTAATCCCTTTTTCTCTTTCTACTTCTTCTATGGGTTTTCCGGGAATATAAGGATTTATTTTATAAATATAATCCGGCGCTTTTACGTTAAAATTTTTCATAAAATTCCGTCCCTTTTATTTTATGTATATTATTTATCTTTGTATATATTACGGAAAAGGTGTCAGATTAATTTTCCGTCTTAGCTCCCCTCCTTTTTAAAAGGAGGGGTGTCGGCCGAAGGCCGACGGGGTGGTTTACGTAAAATAAAATCTGACACCTTTTTCACCATTAAAATAGACCATTAAAGCAATATTGTTTATCTTTTATTTGTGCGAACCGGTAAATTTAAGAGTAGCGGCGGGTTTTTTAACTGAATAGTCTTTCGGTTTCGCCGTTTTTTTGATATCTTCGAGCGTATTTTGCGCTAACGACCTTTCGTATATTCTAACCCATGCGCAATCCATATTTTCGTCGATTTCGCATTTATAATTTTTCATTCCTCCGCAAGGTCCGTTCAGCAAGCCTTTAGGACAGAGCGTCACGGGGCATATTCCGCCGGTTTCGTTAAGCACGCAGCTGCCGCATAAAGAACACATCTCTTTAAGCGACGACAGGTTTTCGATATTTCCCAGAAACATGGTGTCCACGCCGGAAACAACCTTTATATTTTCTGGCAGCGCCGATACGGCGGACTGCACTCCGCTTCCGCATGAAAGAACTAGGACGGAGTCTGCTTTAGATAAACCCTCTTTATTGTCTCTTACAGCTTTTCTTACTTTCTGGATATGGCACATTGCGTCTATTACGTATGTGCCTTCTACGGTAATATTTTGCGCCGTTAAAATTTTCGCCATGGCTTCGACTTCTTTCTGTCCTCCCGTTCTGGAAGTATCGGAACATATTCCGCAGCCGAAAATAAAAACGGAGCCTCTTATTTTTTTTAATATATCGTCTAAATCTTTTTGTTTAGATACTATCATAAGTAATTTTTATGTTTTAGTCGGAAAAGGCGTCAGATTAATTTTTTTTGCAAGAAAATTTTTCACAATTTGATTTGTTTCGTATGTAAATAAATAAAATTTGACACCTTTTCCTTCAAGTTGTGACGAGGACAGAATTTAATTCTGTCCTCGTGTCTAATTAATGTTTTATATCAATCCCCGATTTCATAGAAGCCGATTTTACCGTATTTTCCATTAAAACTGCGACCGTCAAAGGTCCTACGCCTCCGGGAACCGGCGTTATTTTTGAAACTTTATTTATAACTTTATCAAAATTTACGTCTCCGCAAAGTTTTCCGTTAATATTTGAAATACCGACGTCTATTACTACCGCGCCTTCTTTTACATATTCTTCATCTATAAGATGAGCCTTTCCGGTAGCCGATATTAAAACATCGGCTTTTGAAGCTATAGATTTTACGTCTTTGGTGAAAATATTTAAGGAAGAAACGGTTGCGTGTCTGTTCATAAGCATAATAGCAAGGGGTTTACCGACTATATTGCTTTGCCCTATTACGACGCAGTTTTTTCCTTTGACCGAAATATCGTAAAAATCAAGCATTTTTAATATGCCGTATGGCGTGCAGGGATAAAAAGGGGCGTTTTCGGTAAATATCTTGCCTACGTTTAAAGGATGAAATCCGTCAACGTCTTTAGACGGATTAATGGCTTCCATTATTTCTTTTTCGTTTATATGAGGGGGAAGCGGAAGCTGTACCAGAATACCGTGAATTAAAGGATCGTTATTTAATTCGTCGATTTTGTATAAAAGCTCTTTTTCGGTAAAAGATGCGGGATAAATATCTTTTTTAGATAATATCCCGCATCTTTTAGCCGCAAGATCTTTATTCCGGACGTAAACTTCGGAAGCAGGATCATCGCCTACCAGTATAACCGCAATAGCCGGAACTATACCGTTTTTCTTTAACTTGATTACTTTTTCCGATATGGAAGATTCTATGTTTTTTGCAATAAGCCTTCCGTCGATTATCTTTTTTTGGATATCGGGATTATCGGAAATCATTACATTAATCCATAACGCTCGATATTTTCGTCGGCCATTTTTTGAATTTTTTCAATTTCCGCCCTGCCGGCTTCGTCTTTAAACAAGTGTTTAAATCTTCCCTGCAGTTTTAGATATTCCTCTACGGGAACTTTTTTGCTTATTTTTTTGACCGAAATTATTTTATCGTATTCCGCTTCAAATAAAGGATAAAGACCGGTCTGAACCGCAAGCTGGGCAAGTCTTACCGAATATTTCGGTTCATATTTCCAGCCGGGAACGCAAGGAACGTCAACCTGCAAATATTTTGCGCCCTTTATCGTCATAGCTTTTTTTACCTTTTTCTGAAGGTCAATAGGGTAACCCGCTGACGAAACCGCCGTATAAGGAATTCTGTGAGCCATCGCAATTTCCGGCATATATTTTTTAGGCCTGTTATTTCCGAAAGATTCCTTTCCCGAAGGGCTTGTCGTTGTATATGCATCAAAAGGCGTTAAACCGCTTCTCTGATAACCGGTATTCATATATGCGCCGTTATCGTAACATATATACAAAACATCGTGATTTCTTTCAAACATTCCGCTTAAAGCCTGAAGTCCGATATCGGCAGTTCCGCCGTCTCCGCCCTGGGCAATAACCGTAATTCCATCTTTTTTGCCCATATATTTAAGAGCTGCTTCTACTCCGGATGCTACCGCCGCTGAATTTTCAAACAAAGAATGTATCCACGGAATTTTCCATGAAGATTCCGGCCAGCGGGTCGAAAAGACCTCAAGGCATCCCGTAGCGCTAGTCGCTATCGTGTTTTTGCCGAGAATTTCCATTATAAGCTTTACGCTCATAGACTGCGCGCATCCCGAACAGCCCGTATGACCCATGGTAAAAAGTTCGTTATGAGTTTCTTCTTTTGTCAGCATGGTTTTATATTCCTATTTTTTAAATTTTTATATTTTATTATATTTTATCGGAAAAGGCGTCAGATTAATTTTCCGCAATCAGCTTATCTTATAAACTTGCTTTCTCATATGCGGAAAATAAAATCTGACGCCTTTTCCTCATAGTAAGTTAGACGCTATAGATACTGCTGCGACAGCCCTATAAATTCGCCGTCCACGTTTTCTTCTTTTTCGGCTCTTTCGACTAGGTCTTTAATATTTTTCGGCGTAATATCCCTGCCGCCGAGACCGATAGTATAACCGTTTACGTTTACGGTATTAATTTTATGCTTAAACAGCGAATCTCTTATTTCTACCGAAAGAATTCCGCCTTTGCCGGGACATATCGCTTTTTCTATCACTATAACGTTTTTAACGTTTTTTAGGGCATCGACGATTTCTTCTTCCGGAAACGGCCTGAATGAACGGACTTTTAGAACGCCTATCTTTTTTCCGGATTCTCTTAACTCGTCCACTACGTCTTTTATTGTGCCGAGAACCGAACCCATGGCGACTATTACGGTCTGAGCGTCATCCATTTTGTAAGTATCCGTCAATCCGCCGTAAAATCTGCCGAACATATCGTTGAATTCATTTGCGGCGTCTGTTATAGTCTTTGCCGAATATTTCATAGCGTTATACATATTGTATCTCGATTCCATATAAACCGACGGCTCGCCGAGCGTACCGAAAGAATATGGATTTTCGACGTCTAATTTATATTCCATATTTATGGGCGGAAGATATTCCCTGACTTTGTCTATACCGTCTATTGTTTCTACTACTTCAAAAGTATGGGTCAATACGAATCCGTCCACGTTCACGATTACCGGAAGCATGACGTCTCTGTTTTCCGCAATTTTAAAAGCCTGAATATGCATATCGTATGCTTCCTGATTATTCTCCGCAACCAACATAATTGCGCCGGTATCTCTTATAGCCATCGCATCCTGCATGTCGTTCCATATGTTTATAGGAGCCGAAATTGCTCTGTTTGCTAAAGTCATAACGACAGGAAGCCTCATGCCTGCAATATTATAAATTACTTCTTCCATGTACAGCAAACCCTGCGCCGCCGTAGCGGTATATGTCCTTACTCCGCATGCGCTGGCGCCGAGAACTACGGAAGCGGCGGAATGTTCGCTTTCAACCATAATAAATTCCGCTTTTAAATCGCCGTCGGCAACCATTTGAGAGAGATGTTCGACTATATGGGTCTGCGGAGTTATCGGATAAGCCGAAATAACATGGGGTTCCGCCATCCTGACCCCGTCCGCTATAGCCATTGAACCTTCTAAGACCTGTTTCATATTATATTCACCGTTTAAATTTGTTTATTTAGCTTCAACTTTTAAAATTATTTTTATAAAATTATTTTTATTTTTCTACCAGCACCATTTCTATATCGTCCACCGGACATTCTTCTGCGCAAATTCCGCATCCTTTGCAGTAATCGGCATCAAAATCGTAAATTTTGGTTTTTTTATCGCCGTAAATAACGCCTTCGGGACAGAAATAAATGCAGAGATTGCATCCGGTACAAGTTTTGTGTTTAAATACCGGAGTTTCGTTGGCAAAGGAACCAGTTTTGTTGGAAAGCGCCGCGCCCGGCATAGAAATTATTCCGACCTTAAAATCCACTTTTATCTCCTTTTATATAGTTATAAGCTGTCTGCGCCGCTTCGGCATTTAATTTGCCCAATTTTGAACCGAATCTGTTTTCTATCTCTTTTTTTACAGAATCTATAGAAACTACGCCGCTCAATGCGGAAAATGCGCCGAGTAAAGTCGTATTGACTATTGGTTTATTTAAAATTTTCATAGCTATTTTTAATGCCGGAAACATTACTACGGTATCTTCTTTAATTCCGCCGAGTTCGCTTATGACGTCTTTTACGGGAGCTTCAGAATTTATAAGAATTTTGCCGCTGTCTTTAATGCCTTTGTAAACCGGAACGGATTTAAGAAGGGTTATGTCCTGAACTATAACGAAATCCGGCTCGTATATCTGGTGCCTTGTTCTGATAGGCCTGTCCGAAAATCTTGCGAATGCCTGAACGGGAGCTCCGGTTCTTTCGGAGCCGAAGGAAGGAAATGCCTGACAGTAATTTCCGTCGTCGAAAAAGCTGAGAGCAAGTATCGACGCCATAGTTACCGAACCCTGACCGCCTCTGCCGTGTATTCTGATCTCTTTCATCATAATATATTTTTTCCTTTTTTAAATTTTTATATCGGCGTTTTAAAAATTATACACTTTTTAAACCCTAAATGTCAAGCATATTCCGTAAGAAAAAAGGTGTCAGATTAATTTTCCGTAAATAGTTTTTTCTATAAATTGAATTTTAGCATGCGGAAAATAAAATCTGACACCTTTTTTCTGTATTTTGATTTTTTAATTATACAGCTAAAGCTTCTATAAAATCATCTTTAGAAACTCTTTTAGAAAAGGAAATTACTTCAACAGCGACAATTTTATCATTATTGTCATAATCTATAACTAATCCTGAATCTTCGATATATTCGCTATCTTTCACGGCATTATCAGAAAACTTAATTTCTAAAATATCGCCTTCTTTATCATAATCTATTTTTAACATAATATTATTCACCTTTTATATTTTTTAATTCGTCTATCCAAAAAACAACTTACAATTAAAAAACAGTTTTTATCTTCCCATCGTCCGATAATTCTTAAATAATGATTATTATCTATTTTGCTTATAAAATGTATTAATGAATCATCAAATTTATCATTTTCGATTAATTCCGGATTCTTAATAATATCTTTAATAATATCCGAAGAAATATTTCTCTCTCTTATTTTTATTTTAGCATGATTAGTTAATTTTATTTTTATACCGTTCATTTATTTTATAATAATTTGAGAAAAAGCGGTATTTTATCTTCTATGCCGAAGGCCATTATGTGGATTCCGTGAACTAAAGGTTTAAGTTCTTTTGCGGTTCTTGCGGCAATTTCTATACCTTTTTGCAAAGGATCGGCGGCGCTTTCAAGCTCGTTTATAATCTGATCTGTAATATAAATTCCTGGAATAAATTTATTCATATAACGGGCGGTTTTAGCAGATTTAAGTATATAAATTCCGGCAATAATTTTTATATTTTTAAAATTTTTATAGAAATCGTAAAATTTTGCAAACTTGTTTACGTCGAAAACTGCCTGGGTTTGAAAAAAATCGCATCCTGCGTTAATTTTTTTTTCGAATTTTATAAGCTGAGGCTCTAACGGCACAGATTCGGGATTTACGGCGGCTCCGATATAAAAATCGGTCGGACCGTTAAGTTTATTGCCGTTCATATCTGTTCCGGCATTGAGACCTTTTACTATTTCTATTAAATTAACGGAGTCGATATCGTAAACGGCTTTGGCATGTTTATGGTCGCCGAAAGAAATATAATCGCCGGTTAAGACAAGAACGTTCCGCACGCCGAATGCGGCGGCTCCAAGAAGGTCGGATTCTAAAGCCATGCGGTTTCTGTCCCTGCACGTTTGCTGGAAAATAGGTTCTCCGCCGTTCTGCTTTATATAAATAGAACCTGCAAGAGAGGACATTTTCATATTTGCACCCTGATTGTCGGTAATATTGAACGCAGCAACCTCATTCTTTAACAAATCGTATGTCGCTTTCATTTTTGTCAGGTCTGCGCCCCTTTCCGGCGATAACTCCGACGTATATACGAAAACGCCGTTTTCTAAATTTTCTTTTAGTTTATTAGTCATATTTATATATTTTTGGCGGCAGATTCGTATGAACCGAGAATTTTAACGAATATAGTATATTCCTCTATGGATTTTAAAGCTTTTTCCAATTTTTCGTCGGATTCGTGACATGTTACGTCTATAAAAAACAGATAATCCCAGTTGTATTTTTTAGACGGCCTGGATTCGATTTTAGTAATGTTGATTTCGTTTTCGTAAAACGGCTTCAATATTTTAAAAAGTGCTCCGACCGAATTTTTTATAGAAAATAAAATAGAAGTTTTATCTCTGCCTGTTTTATATGTTTTCTCGCCGTTTGAAATAATTAAAAATCTTGTAAAATTATTGCTGAAATCTTCTATATGCGGCAGAAGGATGTTTAAGCCGTAAATCCTGCCGGCTGCTTCAGAAGCGATAGCCGCAGCGCCTTTTTCGTTAAACGCCATAATACAGGCGTCAGCCGTCGAAAAAGCGTCTATAAGCTCTGCGTTTTTAAAATTTTCTTCCAGAAAATTTCTGCACTGTCCGAAAGCCTGAGGATGAGAATATATTTTTTTAATTTTTTTAATATCGTCTTCTTTAGAAAAAAGAAAATGGCTTATAGGAATAACTTCTTCGCCTATTATAGTAACGTCCGAGTTTACGAACATATCGAAAGTGGCGTTCACCATTCCTTCTATCGTGTTTTCAACCGGAACCACGCCGTATTCCGAAAGTCCTTTGGAAACGGAATTGAAAACCTCGGGAATAGTTTTTACGGGCAAAAGCATTCTGGATGTGCCGAATTTTTTTATAGCCGCAAGATGGGTAAACGTCCCCTCAGGTCCGAAATAGCTTATTCTTATTCCCGACTCGACGCTGATGCATGCGGAAATTATCTCCCTGAATATACTCTGAAGATGTTCGTCTTTTAACGGTCCTTCGTTATAACTAATTACGTTTCTGTAAACCTCTCCTTCTCTTGCCGGATTGTAGTATGCCTTGTTGTTAGACGACTTAACATGCCCGACTTTAAGGGCGATTCTTCCTCTTGCATTAAGAAGTTCGACTAACCGCCTGTCGATATCGTCTATCTCTTTTCTGAGTTTTTTAAGTTCTTCCATTTAATTTATTCCATTTTATACCGATTTGTAATTTTATCGGAATACCTAAAAATTAAGTTATTTTATATAATTTTTGTAAAAAATGCAAAATAATTTATTTTTAATATATTTTCATAAATATTTAGATTTCATCATAATATATTTACCCGCAACAAACACCGCTATAAGAAAAACGGTTATTATTCCGAAAACAAACCTTATAGAATAAATGCCCGCTATATAGGAAAGAAAAAACGGCCCTATTATGCCGCCCAAGTCGAAATTTGACTGGTATATCGTATTGGCGGCGACCATATCATTCATATCTACGGTTTCGGATATCCTCATAGTGCCTATAGGAAAAATAAGCGCATGGGGTATTCCGAATATTATCAGCCCGAATGCATAAAAACCGATATTTTTTGAAAATACCATCAGAGCGAAAGAAAGCACCGATATAAGAATGGAAATATTAAGAATTTTAGTTTTATTTTTTATATTAGCTTTTTTAGTAAAATAAAGAAGTATTAGCCTGGTTATCAGCGACGAAATAAAAAAAAGCGAAAATAAAAGCGTTATTTCAAAATATTTCAGATGAAAATTATCTCTTGCAAATACTCCGCCGAGGGCTACTACCGAAGCGAAAGCTATACTGAACGAAGTGTTATAGAAAATTACTTCCAAAAATCCGCGGTTTTTAAATAATAAAGAAACAGAACCTTTTTTATCTGAATCTTGAACGTCATGTTTCTCTTTAAGTTTATCTTTGATTAAACTTTTACTCTTTAAATGAATTTTCAGCGCAAAGAAAAATGCTGTTATGCCGAAAATGCTCAGCATAATATATATCCAGCGTATAGGCAGAACCGTCAGAAGCGCTGAACTTAAAAGCGGTCCGAAAACAAGCGCAAGGCTCAGCATTAAAGAATATATCGTAAGATTTTTTTCTATTGCGGATTTTTCCGAAACTAAATGGACTAAAGACAGAAGAAACGGCATTATTATCGCCGTCGCAAAACCGGATATTACGACAAATATTAAAAATTCGGCATAATCCGTCGAAAAAAAATATCCGAGTATCGCCGCGGAAAATAATAAAAGTCCGATTATAACGAACTTTGAAACGGCCTGAGGCTTTATTCGTATGCTGATAAGATATCTGACCGCAAGAGTGCTTACGGCATAAACGGCCGTCGTAATTCCGACGTAAAAAAGATTTTTATCTAAGACGTATCTTACGAACAGCGGGTTGATGGACTGTATAAGGTTGGTATTAGCCCTCTGCAGTAAAATAACTAAAAAGACGAAAATAATAGCTGGCATAATTTATCGGTTAAATCGGTTTGCCGTTTTAGACTTTTCCCGCGTTTGAGTTTCCGTCTTTAATGTAGGAAATTATTAAAGAAATAAGTTCTTCTTTCGCTTCCGTAGCAAAAATATTCTGCGCATGCGCCGAACCTTTAAAAATATGGATGGTCTTAGGCGATTTCGTCATTGCATACATTTTTTTAATACCGTCGGCAAACTTTTCTTCTTCGGAGCCTATATAGTGAATAGGCACGTCTATAAAATCCATACCCTCGGCATACACCGGCGATAACGCTATTACCGATTTTATTTCAGACGGCTTGTAAAGCTTGGATGCGTTTAAAACCGCCGCGCCTCCCATACTCGAACCTAACAAAGTAATATTTTTCACGAAATCCAACCCCTGCGCAAACTTAATAGCGCCTATAATATCTTCGCCGTATGCGTTTAAACCGGCGCTTCCTTCTTTTGAATTTCCGTATCCCCTGAAATCAAAAGTCAGGGACGATATTTTATTCTTAAGCAGCACGTCGCACAAGTCATAGTAGCTTTCTTTGTTAAAAACCCTGCCGTGGGCAAGAATTGCTATATCAGGATAAGAACCGAATAAAGAACCGTATATATCGCCGCCGTCGGCGGCTTCAAAATTAACTTCTTTAAAATTCACGTTCATATAGTTTTACCTCAAAAAACATTAAACTATTCAAAACATTCAAGCATTATATTTTTAATGCGTTTATACTTTTGACAATATATTTATTTTAAATTATACCATAAATAAGATTGGAAAAAGAAAAGTCGCCGGATTTTATTTTTCCTTTAAACCACCCCGGCGGCCTAAGGCCGCCACCCATATTTTTCTGCAGGAAAAGGCGTGCTTTTCCTAAACACGCAGAAAAATATATCTTTAAAAAGGAGGGGGTTAAATAGAAGCGAAATTTTATCAATACTTAAATATAGGCTGTTTATTTGCGAGAACCTCGTTGACCCTGCCGACTTTTGTTTTTTGCGGCGACTTAACCGCTTTAGATTTTTTAGTCTTAAATTTTATCTGCCGTACGGCTTTTATAAAATTATCCAAAGTTCTCACCGATTCGGTTTCGGTAGGCTCTATCATAATAGCTCCGTGTATATTTTTAGGAAAATAAACCGTCGGCGGATGAAAACCGTAATCTATCAAGAGTTTAGCAAGTTCTACGGTAGATATTCCGCTTTCTTCTATTGATTTATCGCTGAAAACGCATTCGTGCATGCATGTCCCTTCTTCGAAAGGGTCTGAACCAGGCAATATTTTGCCGAGTTTTTTCTTGACGTAGTTTGCGTTAAGCACTGCAATTTCGCTTACGGAACCTATATTATCCCGCCCTAAGGAAAGAAGATATGCGTATGCCCTTATTAATACGGCAAAATTGCATAAAAAAGGCGTCATTTTTCCTATGGAATTCTTCCTGTCATCCGACAGTTCATAAACGAAATTTGCGCCCCTAAATTTTTTATCTGAATTTTTATCGACGCTTGAGGTTTTTTTTCCGGCATTAATATCGGCTATATTCGAGCCGGCTGTTTTCTTAACGTAAGGAACGGGAAGAAATTCTCTTAATGATTCGACGACGCCGAGCGCTCCGCTTCCGGGTCCGCCTCCTCCGTGCGGAGTGGAAAAAGTTTTATGCAGATTAAGCTGAATCAAATCTATTCCCATATCGGAAACTTTTACGTTTCCGAGAAAAGCGTTAAAGTTTGCGCCGTCCATATAAACAAACGAACCGTTTTTATGCATAATTTCGGCGATTTTTTTTATATCTTTTTCAAAAACGCCGAAAGTATTAGGGTTGGTTATCATAATTCCGGCGACGTCTTTTGAAATAAACTTTTTCAATTCTTCGGCATCGAGCGTTCCGGCTTTTCCGGTTTTAATTTCTGCAGGAGTAAATCCTGCAAGAACCGAACTTGCCGGATTAGTGCCGTGCGAACTGTCCGGAACTAATATCGTTTTTCTGTTTTCGCCTTTTAACTCAAAATATTTTTTAATAACTTTAAGCCCGGCAAACTCGCCCGCCGCTCCTGCCTGAGGCGCGAAACTGAATTCCGCAAGTCCGGTAAGTCCGCATAAAATATTATTAAACTCGTCAACTATTTTTAAAACCGGCTGGATTAAATTTGCCGGCGTCAAGGGATGAAGGTTTTTAATATTTTCAAGGGAAGCTATTTTCTCGTTGATTTTCGGATTATACTTCATGGTACAGGAACCAAGCGGATAAAAAACCGTATCTACGCACATATTCCAGCTCGACAGTCTCGTAAAATGCCTTACTACGGCGGGTTCTGATACTTCGGGAAGCGCGGGGGGATTTTTTCTTATATATTTAGAATCGATATATGCGCTTCCGTCTTTTCTTAAATCGGATTTTTTTAAGCCGCAATCCGGTATTCCTATACCGCTTACTCCTTTAGAGCTTTGCTCTGTCAAAGGGTTTTCGTCTAAAAAAATACCTTTTATTCCGGGAAATTTAGCCATTTAAAACCTCTTTTGCATTTTTTACGTATTTTTCGATATCGCTTAAACTGATATTTTCCGTTGCGGATATTAAAACGGCGTTATCCGAAAGAGCTATCCCTGCTATAATATCTCTTGCCGCCATTTTTTCTATAAAGTCCGGCGCTGCCGTTTTATTATTATGTTTATTTACGTTCGTTTTAAATTTAAGGGAAAATTCGTTAAAAAAATCTCCGCCGTAAAGCGGTTCGAATAAACCGGTTTCTAATAATTTATCCCTTAATATATGGGCAAGTTTAAGATTTAACAAAGCTATGTCTTTAAATCCGCTTTTAGAACATAAGGAAAGATATATAGCCGCCCTGACGGCGTTTAAGGAACTGTTTGTGCAGATGTTGGAGGTCGCCGCTCCCCTTCTTATATGCTGCTCCCTCGTCGAAAGAATAAAGGCGTATGCGTCCTTATTATTTCCGTCTTTGGTTTTGCCGACTATTCTTCCCGGCATCTGCCTGACGTATTCTTTTTTTGCCGCAAAAAGACCTAAAAGCGGTCCGCCGAAATTCATATAGTTCCCGAATGAATTCCCTTCTCCGGCAAAAATATCGGCATTATAAAATCCAGGGGGATTAATTATGCCGAAACTGTAAGGTTCAGCGGACGAAACTATAAAAGTCGGGGTATGTTCCGAAGAATTATGTTCCAAACTTGATTTAGAACTATGGTCAGAATTTAATTTTGAATTAGAATCGCAGCCGGAATGTATAATTTTTTCGAGGGATTCTAAATCTTCAATTACTCCGTAATAGTTCGGCTGCTGAATAACGACTGCCGGCACTCTGCCGTTTTCGTCTGAAAGTTTTTGTTTTAAATCGGATATTTCCGTCCGTCCGGTTTCGGCGTTTAATTTTATTTTTTCTATTTTTACGCCCGTGCCGCCCGTAAAAGTTTTAATTACGGAAAAATAACTCGGATTTATTCCTTCGGAAACCAACACAGTGTCGTCTTTATGATTTGCCGGCATACCGCTGTTTGCCGACGACAGCCTTAAAGCCGTTAATACTGCTTCTGCAAGGCTTTCCGCGCCGTCGTACATGGATGCGTTTACTACATCCATGCTTAATATTTCGGCAATGAAAGACTGAAATTCGAAAAGCGCAAAAAGAGTGCCCTGGCTCACTTCCGGCTGATACGGCGTATAAGGAGTATAAAATTCCGACCTCGATAGAAGGCTGTCTATAACCGACGGAACAAAATGATTATAAATTCCTCCGCCGGAAAAAACGGCAGTTTTATTTTTTGACGGAACAGCAGAATCGATATCCGAAAACAGCCGCAATAAAGCATTTTCATCTATACCGTCAGAAAGAATACCCGACAAATCTCCGCCGCTGATTAGAGGAATATCTCCCAATATCTTTTTGAAAAGCTCTTTTTTGTCTTTAATACCCAGAAAGCGGTATAATTTTGCAATATCTTTTTTTGAATTAGGAAAGTAGCGGAAATTATTCATGGTGGGAAGATTCCGCAAACGCCTTATATTTATTTTCGTCCATTAATCCTTCTACATCCGAGTCGTTAGATATCTCCGCTTCCGCTATAAAACCGGCTCCTTTCGGATCCTGGTTAATAAGCTCCGGAGTGTCGTTTAATTTTGAATTTACTGACAGTATTTTAAGGTCAACAGGAGCGTAAATTTCCGAAACGGATTTAACCGATTCTATTTCGCCTATTTTTGCGTCTTTTTTATAAGTTTTTCCGGTTTCCGGAAGAGAAATATAAACGACGTCGCCGAGTTCCGACTGGGCAAAATCCGAAATACCTATACGATATTTATTATTAGAATCTTTGCTTAACCATTCGTGAGATTTAGAGAAATAAAACGACCCGCTTTTAATCATTTTCAACCCCTTAATTTAATATGACATTTATGATATTGTTTATGATATTTTACCTTAATCCTGCAATAGAAATTTATCTACTCCATATTTTCCTTAATCAAGCAAAAAATTAATAAATATTTCTATTGCAGGATTAAGGTTTTATAGTAAAATTGCGTATTATATATTATTTTACTGTAATTTTTCTATATCTTTTTTATTTTTAATTATTTTCATTTTTAATTGCTGCCTGTTTTGAGATTTTTATGGAAAGGCGGAGATACCACTTCGGCTTTTTCAAAATTTCCCCTTATATCTATGAAAAAATTTTTCAAGTATGAAAGATTTACGCCTGCATCCGAAATATAAGCGCTACCTATAGGAAATTTGTTTGAAGGACTGTATGTTCCGCTTGCTATGCATCCTATAGGCTTAAGATTTTCGTCGAGAATTCTCTGCGAATGCCTTGGAATCTGTTTGCCGGAAAGTTTAAAGAAAATCAA
Organism: bacterium; assembly: GCA_021850985.1. Lineage (GTDB taxonomy): Bacteria > SZUA-79 > SZUA-79 > Acidulodesulfobacterales > Acidulodesulfobacteraceae > Acidulodesulfobacterium_A. The sequence goes on along the minus strand of JAJZJX010000009.1, from coordinate 6,228 downwards.
TCTTTTTTCTTTGTTTTTAATATTTTTTAGAGCGTCTTTGCCTATAAAGTCTTTTGTTTGTGAAAGATATTTTTCAAGTCCGGCGTCGTAAGGATTTATAGTTTCGTCGAGCTCGTGTCCATAGAGGGGAAGCGCCGCCTCGAACCTTAAAGTGTCCCTTGCTCCCAGTCCTATAGGCTGTAAATTGGACAGGTTTGAATTTTGCAGAAGATAATTCCATAAAACTATTGTTTTGTCGGCAGGTACGAATATTTCAAATCCGAACTCTCCGGTATAACCGCTTCTGGATATCATCGCTTCTACGTTTATATCTTTAAACATAGCGCATCCAAACTCAAAATGTTTTAAATCTTTAATGTTTTTAGGCTGAAACTTAAAATCGAATAACCCGCATTTCCCAGTTTTAACGGCATCGCTTATCAGAGAATATATTAAGTCTCTCGATTTTGGTCCCTGGACTGAAAGAAGCCCCGTCTCGTCGCTTATGTTTTGCGCTGCGACGTCTTTGCCTTTTTTTTGAAAATCGTTTTGTACATGATGAATCCATGCAAAATCCTTCTGGGTATTTGCGGCATTCACGACCGCCATATATTCCTCGTCGGAAAATTTAAAAACGGTAACGTCGTCTATAATTCCGCCTTTTTCGTTAAGACTTAACGAATATACTATCTCCCCCCGTCCTATTTTTGAAACGTCTGCCGTAAAGACGTAATCCACGAAAGACGAAGCGTCTTTCCCTTTTATAGTTATTTCTCCCATATGGCTTATATCGAAAATACCCGAATTTTTTCGGACGTTTAAATGCTCTTCGATTATGCTTTTATAATAAAGCGGCATGTAAAAGCCCGCAAATTCGACGATTTTTGCTCCCATTTTAGCATGTTCGCCGTATAGCGGCGTTTTTTTGATTTCCGTATTATTCATAATTATAATTATTACACCTCTAAAATTTATCTTGCTGTTTTATGCTTCAAAAAAAATTATATTAAAATATGCCGCCGTAAACTAATTATCCGCTTTTATAATTATTATAAATAAAGCAAAAAAAATCAAGTTTATTTTACTGTTTTACTGTTTTATTATTATACTGCTTTACCGCAAAATATCCGAAACATAAATCTCTCAATTTTTAAGTATGTTTAAATAAATTTAATTTTGGAAACAGGTTAACGCGGATATAAGATTTTTATAAAATTTTTTATAAATTTATAGATATCTATAGATATTTTTATTGACTTATGCTTGACAGTGTTATATAAATGTATAAAATACGATAGCCTAACTTAGTTTAAAAATTTAGCAGAGCGCATAAAAGTGAATAAAGCTATTTTTATAGGCAGACAGCCTATTATAACCGCGGACAAAAGCATATTCGGTTACGAAATACTGTTCCGAAGCATAGGCGACGAAAACTCGTCGGGCGTATCGGTATCGGATAATTTAAGCGCTACCGCCAACGTCCTGGAAAATATTTACGATATGGGACTAAAAGCGCTGATGGGAGAAAATCCGGCATTTATAAACGTAACCCCCGATATTTTGCAGAAAGGCATGATGGAGTTATTGCCGAAAGACAAAATCGTGCTTGAATTACTCGAAACAAGCGTTATAGACGATAATGCCGTTTCTATAATAAAAGAATTTAAGAGCAAGGGTTTTAGAATATCTTTAAATAATTTCACATACGACGAGACATGGGAACCTTTACTGGAAACGGCGGATTACGTGAAGTTAGATTCAAAGCAATACTCAAAGTCCGAAATAAAAGAAATGCTTATGCTCCTTAAAGGCTTCGGAGCAAAATTAATTTCGTCTAAAGTGGAAACCGACGAAGATTTTCACTTTTACAAAGGTCTCGGTTTCGACCTTTTTCAGGGTTATTTTTTTCAAAAACCGTCCATAATTTCTTCTGTAACTTTAGACCCCGATTATGTAATACTTCTTAATATATTTAATTCTTTTCAGGCTAACGCGGATATAGAAGAAATAGAATCCCTTTTTAAAATGGCTCCGGACCTTATATACCGCCTGCTTGCCCTTATAAATTCGGTAGCTTACGAATTTATGGCAAAAATATCTTCGGTAAAACAGGCGATAGCTCTTTTGGGATACGATAACGTATCAAGATGGATACTTACGATTGTTCTTGCTTCCAAAAAAAGCGATTTCAGGTCGGACCCATTATTGGAAAGCGCCGTTATAAAAGGCAGGATGATGGAAGATATATGCAAAAAATATATAAGCAAAGCGCTTGCCGACAAAGCATTTTTGGCCGGAATGCTTTCTTTGGTAAACGTAGCTCTTGGAATGTCCATTAAAGAACTGTTCGATAAAATTACTATCGACCCTGTTATTTATGAAGCGTTGGTGGAACATAAGGGCAAGCTGGGCGAACTGGCGGAATTTATGGACGCCTATAACGCAGCGGACTATAATTCGGCGGAAGCTCTGCTTAAAAAAATAAATCTTTCCGCCATGTTTTCCGATGTCCTCGAAATGAATACTAACGCTTTGATGTATCTCGAAGAAGTAAAAAAATCCGGCTTGGTTTAAATAAAACGTCAAAAGCCAGGTATTCTCGGTATTTTTTTCAATTTCGAGTTCTTGTAATACCAGCCCCAAAATTTCTTAAGCCAGTGTCCGACGACCGGCAGTGCAATTACCGTTTCCTTGTTCGTATCTCTTTTGACGTAAACTGCTCCTTTGCCGTTGTCCATTACGCACAAGATATGCACGTGTTCTTTATATCCTTTATAGTTATTCGTTCCCGCCTCTTTTTCATAAATATTATGCGCCGCAATTTCAGCCATCATTTCGGCAACGTGACCCTGCTTCCCCCTGAAAGGAGGTCCGTCGAGACTGGCGGAATCGCCGACGGCGTATATGCCGTCCATTCCCTCGACCTCTAAATAATCGTCTATTTTTATAAAACCGGCTTCAGTAAGCGGCAGTTCGGAACCCGCAAATATTTCATGCCTGCTTCCGGCCGGAACGAAAATAATAAGGTCGCTTTCAAGCTTTGAATCGTCTTCGAAGACTACGGCATTTTTTTCGAATCTTTTTATTTTTTTGCCTAAATATTTATTGATTTTAAGGTCTTCGTAGAATCGGTTAAGCAGCGCGTAAGCTTTATCGCCAAGCCGTTTGCCCGGAGTTTCCATAGGGGCGAAAATGCTTAATTCAAAATTACTGCGCAATCCTTTATCTCTCAACAGGTTGTCTATATTAAACAGTTCCTCGAAAGCCGGACCGCCTCTCATTGCGGAAGGATCATTGGGATTTCCGCCTATTCCTACGGCTATCCTGCCTTTTCCGGCATTAATCAGTTCGGCCAATTTTTCTTTTATTTTAAGCGATTCTTCCGGAGCACCGCAAATAGAATAGGTATTTTCTATTCCTTCCGGTTTTGCTTTTCCGGCGCCGACGGCTATAACGAGATAATCGAAAGAGTAAGTATCGTTTTTGCATTCGACTTTTTTCTCTTTTGCCGAAATTTTAACTATGGAGTCTATTATCAAATTAAACTTATGCACTGCGCTTAATTTATTTAACGGCAGCACCGCATCCTTAAAATCTATGGCTCCCGTGGGAATCCATATCGACAGCGGATAAATATACATATAATCCCTATTAGAAATCAAAGTGACGTCGAAATTATATTTTTTAAGCTTTATCGCGGCTTCTACTCCCGCAAAACCGCCTCCTATAACAAGCATCTTCTTTTTTGTATTCATGGCTCTTTCCCCTGAAAATTAATAAATTATAAAAATAATTTTAAATGCGGATAAAATAATACCCTGCAATAGCGCATGGCAAATTATACGGCAATCAAATATATATTATTATTCATATATCGTTATTTATGTATTTATTATAAACCATTATTTTATTTAATGCAACAGAATATGAAAAAATAAATCCGGCGCCGTTTTTACTTTTTTTACTAAATCCGGATCCGGGTTAGATAAAAATGAATAATTTTTATGATATAATAATTTTACCGTATTTTTATTTGAAACCAAAAAAATTATATAATCTATATGCTTCGTTTCATCGATACGATTAAATTAGCCGACGGGCATTATAAACTTATAGGCGGCCACAATAAGAGAATTAATGATACTATAAATCATTTTTTCGGTTTTAATCCTGCAATAGATCTAAATTCGTCTTTGCCGGAACCAGGCGGATATAAATCCGGCGTCTATAAATGCAGGCTGACCTATTCCGACCGCATCGAAAATATCGAAATTACCCCTTATATTAAAAGAACGATCAAAGTGTTAAAGATTATCGATTTAGATTCTCCGGTTTTTTCTTCCGAATATAAGCAGTTTAATTATGAGTTCAAATATCAGGACAGAACGCTTATAAATTCATTCTTAACCGAAATTGGCGGCTTGTCCGACGTGCTTTTCGTAAAAAACGGCTTATTAACAGACACCTCTTTTTCTAATATAATTTTGTTTGACGGAGAAGAATGGATTACGCCCGATACTTATCTTTTAAATGGCGTGAAAAGGCGCCATCTTTTAGAAAATAACGAAATAATAGAAAAAAAGGTTTCTATCGGCGACCTGAGCCGGTTTCAAAAAATATCCTTAATAAACGCAATGCTCGAACCGGAAGATATTACTATCGATATTTGCGACATATTATTTTAAACTTTTCCCTATAAAACGCAACTTGCTTAGTCTTAACTCAATATGATTTTAGCTTCCAATTTCATAGAATTCATAGAAAAAATGAATTTTTACGGAAGAAACGGAATTAAGTTTCTTTTTATCGTAGATTTCGAAATGAAGTTTCCCCTTATTATGGAATTAGCAGATGCGGAAAAGCATAATATAAAATATTTCATGGACGGTGCCGGCAATTTCAACGGATACGACGATAATATGCCGGATAAAAACGAATTAAAAATTCAAAAAAATCCTATTAAATTTGAAGTTTACAGAAAAGCCTTTAACAATATCGTTAAACATGAAAAAGCCGGCAATTCGTATCTTGTAAATTTAACCTTTAAAAACCCAGTTAAAATTAATCTGGCTTTACAGGAAATATTTTATAAGAGCAGGTCTAAGTATAAGCTGTATTTTAAGAATTCTTTCCAAGAATTTGTTTTGTTTTCTCCCGAAACTTTTATAAACATATCCGGCGGAAAGATTTTTACCTATCCTATTAAAGGAACGATAGATGCCGGTATTCCTAATGCTAAAGAAATTCTTGCAAACGATGGAAAAGAAAAAGCCGAACATTTAACAGTAGTTGATCTATTGAGAAACGATTTGAATATCGTATGTAAAGACGTAAAAGTCAACAGGTTTTGTTTTATGGAAACCGTAAAGACTAATTTTGGAGAATTATTGCAGATGACTTCCGAGATTGAAGGCAAAATTAAACCCGAATTAAGCAGCCGGTTCGGAGACATTCTTTGCGCCATGCTTCCTGCAGGTTCCATTTGCGGAGCGCCAAAAAGAAAAACTCTCGAAATCATAAAAGAAACAGAACTCGAAGAAAGAGGCTACTATACCGGAGTATTCGGCATATACGACGGTGAAACTTTTAAAAGTTCGGTTATGATAAGATTTATAGAAAAAACGGGGGGAGAATGTTTTTACAGAAGCGGCGGCGGTATTACCGTTTACAGCGACGTTAAAAAAGAATACAACGAAATGGTTGAAAAAATTTATGTTCCTATATATTAGACTATAAGTATTTTAAGAACCATCCGGCGCTCAGGCGGGCAACCTCTTCCAGCGTCCCCGGTTCTTCAAACAGATGAGTCGCTCCCGGTATAATTTCAAGTTTCTTTTTTGCCGTAATATTTTCGTACGCGGTTCTATTTAATTCGATAACTTCAAAGTCCTCCCCTCCGACTATTAACAGCGTGGGTGCTTTAACTCTGCGCAAACTATTAGCTGCAAGGTCGGGGCGCCCGCCCCTTGAAACTACCGCATGTATAATGCTTGGTCTTTCGGCGGCGGCGGTCAGCGCCGCCGCGGCTCCGGTGCTTGCTCCGAAATAACCCAATTTTAATCCCTTTACCGCAGGTTCTTTAATCAGCCAATCCGTTACGCCTATAAGCCTCTCTCCAAGAAGTTCTATGTTAAACCGAAATTCCGCTGAATAATTATCGATTTCTTCCTCTTCCGCGGTGAGAAGGTCGAAAAGAAAGGTTCCGAGACCGCTTTTATTTAAAATTCCAGCCACATGCATATTTCTTGG
>JAJZJX010000084.1 GCA_021850985.1 bacterium | reverse complement strand
TCCTCAAAAAACAAAAAGTTTTTTGCGACCGACCGCTTTTGCTTACGACCGACAAATCATTTTAACAGCTTGATGTTTGTTCGTCAATATCTAACTTTTCTATATTATAATCTATAGCCGAATTTGCCAGCCTATCGGCTTTAAAATTGAGTGTTCTGGAAATATGTTTAAATGAGTAAACGGCATTTAAATTTGCGATTATTTTTTTTGCTTTATCGTAAAGAGGTATGATATTTGGACTTTTTACCGAATAAACCCCGTTTAATTGATTTACCAAAAGCTGCGAATCTGATAAAAAATTGATATTAAATTTACCGGGCGTATTTGTTGTAAGTTCGGCAAGGTATTCCAAGGCTATAATAAGCGCTCCGTATTCTGCCTCGTTATTCGTTAAAATACCAAGATACTGCTTCAAAGAAATAGTTTTTTTATTATCTTCGTCTAAAATGAAAATTCCCGCTCCGGATTTTCCAGGATTTCCTCGTGACGCTCCGTCGGTGTAAACCGTTAAATTCATACTCTTGTTTTACTTGTCTTCTTAGATGTTTTTTGGGAAGATGAAGATTCTTCCGCACCAGTTTCCTGCGAAACGTTTTCAATGTAAAGAATTCTTGAGCATATCGGACACTGCATAAATACATTTTCGGATATAAGCTCGTTAAACTGCTGGGGGGGCAGCATCCTGTAACAACCCGTACAAGCTCCGGACTGCAGTACCGGAGCAATAGCAGGAAATCCTTTTCTTATTTTTATAGTTTCGTATATGTCTAAGTAATTTTTTTTGATTTTGCTTTTTGCAGTTTCTCTTCTGCTCAAAAAATCTTCTTTAGATAACTCGAATTCTTTCTCTTTATTTTTTAATTCGGCATCTTTTGAAGATAAACTAAGCTGCAAGTCTTCAGACTCTTTTTGAATTAAATTAATCTTATCGTTCAAAGCCGTATGATTTTCCGCCAGCATAATTAATTCGCCTTCGGCTTTCTTTTTTAAAGCTTCGGTGTCTTTTATCGATTTTTGAAGGGCATTATATTCTTTATTAGTTTTTATAAGTTTTTGGGTATCTTTCATTTTATTAAGCTTGTCGTCGAAAGTTTGTATTTCAACCTCGGTTCCGGATATTTTTTTATTTAACTCCGCCAGTTCTTCATTTAATTTTTCATGCTCCGATTTTTTTAAATTAATACCGTTCCGTAGCTCATCAATTTCATTATTGATTTTCTTAAGCGATTCCTCAAACTTTAACAGTTCTAAATCAATATTCTGGATATCCACTATAAAAGAAATCTGCTCGTTCAAAGTTATCCTCCTTATGTTTATATATTATTTAAATTTATTAACGGGGCTGTTTTCGCCGTTATTTTCAAAAACCGGAATAGTAGAATTAAACTCTTTTACTATTATATCTTTAGTTATTTCGGTAAAATATTTTTCTGTATCGAAATGGGACATTTCAATCAGGGATATTCCGCTCATATTTGCCCTTACGGCAGTACCGTGTTTTAACTCGGAAGATATAAAAAGGTCGCATCCGGCTTTTATTGCATTGTCTATAAAAGAAAATCCGCTTCCGGATACTACGGCGATTTTTTTTATTTTTTTATTTAGTTTACCGCAGTAATTTATAAAAACAGGGGAAAAAATACTACTAATATTCTCCAAAATTTCACCGAGCGTTATGGCGCTTTCTGAATTACCTGCCGCACCTATTCCCGTTTCTTTTCCTCCGAAATCGTATAACGGAAAAATATCGAAAGCGGCTTCTTCATAAGGATGGACTTTCTTCATTTCTTCTACTGCCTGTTTTATAAATCTTTCTTCTATTAATATTTCTACTTTAGATTCATCGACGAAAGAAGCCTTTCCGGATTCTCCTATAAAAGGATCCGAACCGGATAAAGGTTTAAAGGAGCCTTTACCTTTAGTCTCGAAAGAGCAATTTTCATAGTTTCCTATTTTCGGATTTCCGTATTTAAAAAGAGCTTCCCTAACAGCCCTTACGTAGCCTTTAGGTATAAAAACAGATAATTTATAGAGATTTCTTTTTCCTGATACAAGCGGCATAATTTCTTTTGCCGACAGCTTATTCAGAATATAGCGGCTCATAGAATATGCCGAGGAATCGAAATTTGTATGCAGAGCATAAGCGCAGATTTTATTATTTATTAGAACTTCGGAAAATCTGCCTGACGGCGAGTTTAAGTCTATAAACCGCAGCGGATGGAAAAAGAGCGGATGATGAATCAATATTAGGTTAGAATTTGTTTTAAGCGATAAATCTAAGGACTTTTTAGAGAGGTCTAACGATGTTACTATGCCTGTTACCGGCGAATTTGATAATTTTACCTGATAACCCGAATTATCCCACTCTTCTTGCAAATCGGGCGGTATCAGGTTTTCTAATTTATCTACTACATCTTTTATAAATAATGACATTTTTAAAATGGTGGGCCCACCCGGGTTCGAACCAGGGACCAACCGGTTATGAGCCGGCCGCTCTACCAGCTGA
>JAJZJX010000032.1 GCA_021850985.1 bacterium | reverse complement strand
GCCGAGAAAGAATTAAGGTTTGCGATCAGGGAAGGCGGACATACGGTAGGAGCAGGCGTTATAACAGAGGTTATCGAATAAAGAGCGGATACAGTAATCTGGAAATATAACAAATAAAGAGGAAATAAATAAACAATGAGAGAAATAATAACGCTGGCATGCAGTGAATGCAAGCAAAGAAACTACACTACCACTAAAAATAAAAAACTTTCTTCGGAAAAATTATCCGTAAAAAAATATTGCAAATTTTGTAAAACCCATACGGAGCACAAAGAAACAAAATAATATTTTATAAAGGCCAGTAGCTCTAACGGCTAGAGCATCGGACTCCAAATCCGAGGGCTGGGGGTTCGAATCCCTCCTGGCCTGCCATTAAATCGGCACGCAGGTATAATTTAATTTTATAAAATAAAATAATCGGTGTATTAAATATGAAAAGCAATCCAGTTTCTGATTTCATAAAAAAAAGCAAACAATATCTGTATGAAGTCAGAGCGGAATTAAGCAAGATAGTATGGCCGGAAAGGGATAAAGCGACTAAAACTACTTACGTCGTGTTAATTTTTATCGTACTCGTCACGGCTTTCCTCGGTTTAACCGATATATTTTTCTCAAAAATATTTTCGTATTTTTTTCAAATTTAATTAATCGTAATTATAAAAATAAAAATCAATGACTAAAGAAGAAAAGGAAATATCGGAAGGAAATGCGGTAAACGTAACAGAAGACAATACCGCAATTATCGAATCTGCCGAAGACGACTCCATTCCTAAAAAATGGTATGCCGTCCATACCTATTCGGGCTTTGAAGATAACGTTAAGATGGCATTGGAAGAGAGAATCGTTTCGAGCGGCTTAGAAAAATATTTCGGAGACATAATAGTTCCAAAGGAAGATATAATCGAAAAAACCGCAAAAGGCGGAAAGAAAAAAATAAAAAGAAAATTTTTCCCCGGTTATATATTTATAAAAATGAACGTAAATACGGATTCTTGGCACCTTTTAAAAGCGACGCCGAAAGTAACCGGTTTTGTAGGGGATCAGCTTAATCCGATGCCTGTCGACGAGTCCGAAATGGGAAAGATAGTCGCCCAGATAACCGAAGGAGTAAAGAGACCTAAGGCAAAAATAGAATTTTCCAAAGGGGACGGCGTTAAAATTACCGAAGGTCCTTTCTCGGGATTTAACGGCATAATTAATGAAATTAAACCCGATAAAAGCAAATTAGAAGTTCTTGTATCTATATTCGGCAGAGCAACGCCGGTAGAATTGGATTTTACTCAGGTAGAAAGAAATTAATTAAAATATAAACGAGGCGGATTAACCCGTTTCTTAATAAAGAGGATAAATAATATGGCGGTAAAGAAAGTTCAAGCAATGGTAAAATTGCAGATTGTCGGGGGCAAGGCAAATCCTGCTCCTCCGGTAGGGCCTGCTTTAGGCCAGCACGGCGTTAACATAATGGAATTTTGTAAACAATTCAACGAACGCACTAAATCTCAGGAAGGGACCGTTATACCCGTAGTACTTACCGTTTATGCTGACAGATCATTCGATTTTATTTTAAAAACTCCTCCCGCTTCGGTAATGTTAAAGCAGGCCGCAGGTATAGAAAAAGGTTCGAAAGAGCCGAATAAAAATAAGGTTGCGGTTCTTAAAAGAGCTAAAGTAATGGAAATAGCCAAAATAAAAATGCCCGACCTTAATGCAAACGACATAGCTCCGGCTATGAAGATTATCGAAGGAACTGCAAGAAGCATGGGAATAGATATTACCGATTAAAGATTTAATTCTATATTAAAGGAGACTATAAATATATGAAAAGAGGAAAAAAATATACCGACGCATTTAAAAAAGCCGATGCAGACAATAAATATCTGACGTTGGACGATGCCATAAAAATTGTAGTAGATACGCATTATGCTAAATTCGACGAATCGGTAGATGTTGCAATAAATCTTGGAATAGACGTCAAGAAGAACGACCAGCAGGTTAGGGGAGCTGTTCTTTTGCCTCACGGAACAGGAAAGACGGTTAAAATTTTAGTTTTCGCCAAGGGTGAAAAAGAGCGCGAAGCTCAGTCCGCAGGAGCGGATTACGTTGGACAAGACGATATGATCGCAAAAGTCCAGCAGGGTTTTATGGATTTCAACAGAGTCGTAGCAACGCCGGATATGATGGCAAGCGTCGGAAAACTTGGAAAAATATTGGGGCCAAGAGGTTTAATGCCGAATCCTAAAGTCGGAACCGTAACGTTTGAAGTCGGTAAAATAGTCAAAGAATTAAAAGAAGGCAAAATAGAATTCAAAGCCGAAAAAAACGGTATAGTGCAGGCTTCTATAGGCAAAGTATCTTTCGGCGCCGATAAACTTAAGGAAAACTTTACGGCGCTCCTTGAAGTCGTTAACAGATTAAAACCGGCTTCAAGCAAAGGCGTGTATGTAAAAAAAGTCTCCTTATCTTCCACTATGGGTTTAGGAGTCGCTTTAGATACTTTAAAACTTAGAATGATTTAAACTTACAAAATAATAATTCAAATAATTCTATATCGTCAATGACGGCAGGTATAACCAATAAATCCTGCCCAGACATAAGAGCTTAATTTTCCTGATTTTCTTTTAAATCGCTCTTGGTTTGTTGACGTATTCAAGAAAATTTAAAAGAAAGGAGGGGAGAAAAAATTGAAAAAAGAAAGAAAGAGTCAAGAAATTGAATTTCTAAAGCAAAGCCTTGAATCTAATCAGGCGCTATTCATAGGAAAATATCAAGGTTTGACGGTAGAGAAATTTAGTTTTTTAAGAAAACAGACTCGCGAAGCAGGCGCAAAGCTCAAAGTTTTTAAAAATACGCTGAGCAAGATTGCATTTAAGGGAACGCACGTAGAATCTTTGTCTGAATTCTTAAACGGACCTAATTTTTTGATATTTACAAACGAACCGCTTGCAAGTTCAAAAGTTTTGTCGAAATTTGCCAAAGAAAATCCAGATAATATCGAGATTAAAGCCGGTTATTATCAAACTGTTCTTGATAAAGCCGCAATCGATACGCTTGCCACGCTGCCTTCCAAAGACGTCTTAATCGGAAGATTCATTTCTATTATTAAGTCGCCGGAAGTACGCTTAGTATTTACGTTAAAAGCGCCTATAGCGAATTTCGTAAGAACGTTGAAAGCGTTGGAAACAAAAAAAGCGGCTGCGTAAATGCCTTAAATTTTAAAATAATTAATTCATTTAATATTAAATAATTATCGGAGGATAAAAAGAATGGCCATAACTAAAGAAGATGTTTTAAACTATATCGAAAACGTATCGATAATCGAATTAAACGAACTTATTAAATCTATAGAAGAAAAATTCGGAGTTAAGGCTGACCAGTTTGCAATGGCTGCTCCCGCAGCGGGAGGCGCCGCCGCATCTGCCGCTCCGGCACAGTCTGAAGAAAAGACGGAATTCGACGTCGTTCTTGCAAATGCCGGCGCTAATAAAATTCAGGTTATTAAAGTAGTCAGAGAGCTTACAAGCCTCGGATTAAAAGAAGCTAAAGATTTAGTAGACGGAGCTCCAAAACCGGTTAAAACCGGAGTAAATAAAGAAGATGCGCAAAAAATGAAAGCAAAATTAGAAGAAGTCGGCGCTACCGTTGAAGTGAAATAAATTAAAATATAAGTCGTATTTAAGTTATAAAAAACGGGAGTTTAAATTTAAATGTCAAAAGCAAAATCCGAAATAAATACTGGAATAGGTAATCCCATAATATTAAGAAAAAATTTCTCTAAAATCAAGAAGGTTATAGATATACCAAGCCTTCTTGAGGTCCAGAGGAATTCATACGAAAGATTTTTACAAAAAGAACTCTCTCAAGATAAAAGGCTTAATTTCGGTCTTGAGGGAGTTTTTAAATCTGTATTTCCGATTGAAGGATTAAATAAAAATTTTTCGTTGGAATATAAGGGATATACTATAGGTGACCCCAAATACAGCGTATATGAATGCAAGCAAAAAAGTCTTACTTACAGCGCTTCCTTAAAAGTTTTGTTTGATCTCGTTACATACGAGGTAGGAAACGGAATAAACGAAGGCGAAAGCGTTCAGAGAGATATAAAGGATATTAAGGAGCAGGAAATATATTTCGGCGAAATTCCGTTAATGACCGATAACGGATCTTTTATTATTAACGGCATAGAAAGAGTTATAGTAAGCCAGCTGCAAAGATCTCCGGGCGTATTTTACGACAGCGATAAAATTAGGAGCCACGCTCAAGGCAAACCCTTTTATACCGCCAGAATTATTCCTTACAGGGGCTCATGGTTAGATTTTGAATTCGACCAGAGAGATATGGTTTTTGTAAGGATAGACAGAAAAAGAAAACTTCCCGCAACAATACTTTTAAAAGCCGTCGGATATTCCAAAGAAGATATTTTGGCAAATTTTTACAAAATAGAAACTTTCAAAATTGAAGGCGGCAGATATTTTAAAAAGACTCCGAAAGATTTTCTTGTATCAGCCAGGGCTTATGACGATATTATCGATCCGAAAACGAATGAAACTGTAATCAAAAAAAACAGAAGGATAACAAGGCAGTTAATTAATAAGCTTGAAGAATTGGGAATAGATTTTTTACCTTGCGACGAATCTGATATTATCGGCAAATATATTGCCGAAGATATAACGGACGGAAAGGAAATTATCGCTAAATCGGTACAGCCCGTAAATTCAGCGCTTTTAGAAATGTTAAAGAGCGTAGGAATCAATCAAATTAAAGTTTACTACATTGATAATATAAACGTTTCAGCTTCTATTTTAGAAACTTTACTGTCCGATAAAGTAAATACTAAAGATGAAGCTATAATAGATATATACAAAAGAATGAGGCCGGGAGAACCTCCTCATTTAACGTCTGCCGCAACATATTTTGAAAACTTGTTTTTTAATTCCGAAAGATACGATCTGTCTGAAGTCGGAAGGCTCAAAATCAATAATAAGCTTAATTTAAATAAAAGCTTAAACGACAGAGTTTTATCGCCGGACGATATATTGAACGTCTTAAAGTATTTAATGGAGCTTAAGGACGGGAGAGGATCCGTTGACGATATAGATCATCTAGGCAACAGAAGGGTCAAGTCCGTAGGCGAACTGTTAGAGAATCAATTCAGGATAGGTTTGGTAAGAATGGAAAGGGCTATAAAAGAAAGAATGACGGCCCAAAAATTAGATTCACTGATGCCTAACGATCTCATTAATCCAAAACCGGTCAATTCATTAATGAAGGAATTTTTCGGAAGAAGCCAACTGTCTCAATTTATGGACCAAACCAATCCTCTTTCCGAAGTAACGCATAAAAGACGGCTTTCGGCTCTCGGACCGGGAGGATTAACAAGAGAAAGGGCTGGATTTGAAGTCAGAGACGTTCATCCTACCCATTACGGAAGAATATGCCCTATAGAAACTCCCGAAGGTCCGAATATAGGCCTAATAGCCTCGCTTTCTTCTTACGCAAGAGTAAATGAATACGGTTTTATCGAAACGCCGTATAGAAAAGTTAACGTAACGGGAGATAAAGCTCAAGTAACGGACGAAGTACATTTTTTGACGGCTATGGAAGAAGAAAAATACGTCATAGCACAGGCGAACGCCGAAATCGATAAAAACGGATATCTTAAGAACGAGTTGATTCCGGTAAGGCATAGCGGAGAAACCGTAATGGTTTATCCTAACGAAGTGGACTATATAGACGTTTCGCCTATGCAGCTTGTTTCCGTTGCTACTTCGCTGATACCTTTCTTGGAAAACGACGACGCAAACCGCGCCCTTATGGGATCAAACATGCAAAGGCAGGCAGTTCCGTTGCTAATGCCTGACCCGCCTATAGTAGGCACGGGTATAGAAAGAATAGTAGCCCAAGATTCTGGAGTAAGCATAACGGCTAATCAGCCTGGAAAGATAAGCTACGTTGATTCGTCCAAGATTATAATAACGTCGGACGGAAACGGACAGTACGAGGAATTAAGCGCAGATTACGAATATGATCTCGTAAAATTTCAGAGGTCTAACCAAAATACATGCTTAAATCAGAGACCGCTTGTTAAATTAGGCGATAAAGTTGTCAAAGGTCAGATAATAGCAGACGGTACTTCCACAAAAAACGGAGAGTTAGCTCTCGGGCATAACGTGCTTGTAGCATTCATGCCGTGGAACGGCTATAATTTCGAAGATTCCATACTCGTAAGCGAAAAACTGCTCCATGAAGATGCCTTTACTTCAATACATATAGAAGAATTTGAAGTTGCGTGCAGGGAAACTAAATCCGGAAAAGAAGAAATTACCGCCGATATTCCTAACGTAAGCGAAGATGCGCTTAAAAATCTTGACGAAAACGGCATTATCAGGGTGGGCGCCGAAGTAAAATCCCAGGATATACTGGTAGGAAAAGTTACCCCTAAGGGCGAAACGGTTCTTACTCCGGAAGAAAAATTGCTTCGCGCTATATTCGGAGAAAAAGCTAAGGAGGTAAAAGATACATCTTTGAAAGTACCGCCCGGGGTTTCAGGAGTGGTAGTCGATATAAGAGTCTTCTCAAGGAAAGGTATAGAAAAAGACATTAAAGAAAAAGAAATAGAAGATGTCGAAGTCGCAAATTTAAACAGAGAGATGGAATCAAAGCAAAAGTCTGTTTTAAATGAAGCGCTTCAAAAGATGAGGCATTTAATAGTAAATAAAAAAGTTAAATCCGGCATAACATTGTCTGCATCAGGCCATAAATCTATTTCTTTGAAAAAAGGCGAAGCTATAACCGAAACCATAGCGGCTAAATTGACTAAAGACGATATTTTCAATATTGAATTTGAAGGCAATGCAAAAGGTGTTTACGACAGACTGAAAAAAATTGAAGACGATTCTCTTGAAGACGCCGATCTGCTTAAATCTTACTATGACGAAAAAATAGAAAGACTTCAGAGAGGGGACGAACTCCCGCCCGGCGTATTAAAAACGATAAAAGTATATATAGCTATAAAAAGAAGATTATCTGTAGGCGATAAGATGGCTGGAAGGCACGGAAATAAAGGTGTAGTTTCAAGAATACTGCCCCTTAACGATATGCCTTTTATGAAAGACGGCAGGATAGTCGATATGGTGTTAAATCCGCTCGGCGTTCCTTCTAGAATGAACGTAGGGCAGGTTCTTGAAGTTCATCTCGGATGGGCAGCACATAATTTAGGCGTTCAAATAAATAAACTTATCGAAGATAATTTTGGGCCGGAAGCGGTGAGGCAAAAACTGTTAGAAATATTCACCGAACCTACTATGTCTAATTTTATTAAAGGATTGAACGACGAAGAAGTTATAGAAACAGCAAGAAAATATAGAAAAGGCGTATATATGGCTACTCCGGTTTTTGACGGAGCCAAGGAGAACGATATTAAAAATTATCTCAAAATATCAGGAGCGGACGAATCCGGACAGGTCGAGCTTTTCGACGGAAGAACGGGAGAGCCTTTCGACAGGAAGGTTACGGTAGGAATAATGTATATGCTTAAACTGCATCATTTGGTAGACGACAAGATACATGCAAGGTCTACCGGACCGTATTCTTTAGTTACTCAGCAGCCGTTGGGCGGAAAGGCTCAATTTGGAGGCCAAAGGCTCGGAGAAATGGAAGTGTGGGCAATGGAAGCATACGGCGCCGCACACACGCTGCAGGAATTTCTTACAGTGAAATCGGATGATTCGGTCGGAAGAACAAGAATGTATGAAGCTATAGTTAAAGGCGATAACTCGTTTAAAGTCGGCCTGCCCGAATCTTTTAACGTTTTAATTAAAGAATTACAGAGTCTTTGCCTTAACGTAGAGCTATTAAAGGAGGGAGATAATGCAGTTTGATGAAGATATAGATAAATATTCGGATAATCCGACAGACGACGATTTAACGGTGAGTCTTGACGATATTGCCGAAGACGAAGAAGAAAATGCCGTTGTGAATGAAAAAGATATAGATTTAAAGAAAATATTCGAAAAATCGGGTAAAAGAAATTTTTTTCTCAACGACGGCGAGGGAATGAACGATCCTTTAAGTTTCAACGCAATAAAACTCGGAATTGCTTCTCCCGATACTATAAAAAAATGGTCTCATGGAGAGGTCAAGAAACCTGAAACCATAAATTACAGAACATTAAAGCCTGAAAGAGACGGACTTTTTTGCGCAAGAATTTTTGGACCGATTAAAGATTACGAGTGTAACTGCGGTAAATATAAAAGAATGAAACATCGCGGCATAGTCTGCGAAAAATGCGGCGTAGAGGTCATATCTTCAAAAGTTAGAAGAGAAAGATTGGGGCATATAGAACTGGCTTCGCCTGTTGCACATATATGGTTTTTTAAAAGTTTGCCGTCAAGAATCGGCAGCATTCTCGATATGACCCTTAAAGATATCGAAAAGGTTCTATATTTTGAATCTTACGTTATATTGGAACCCGGAGACGCAACAAAATTAGGGTTGAAATATAAAGATTTAATAAACGAAGAGAATTATCAAAAGCTAAATAAAGAGGGCTATAATTTTAAAGCCGGTATAGGCGCCGAAGCATTAAAAACTTTACTTAGCAATATAGACCTCGAATCGCTGTCAAAAAGCTTAAAAGAAGAAATTGCCGAATTACCTAACGGCATAAAAAAGAAAAAGCTTGCAAAACAGCTTAAATTAATTGAAGCTTTCAGGGTTTCCGGCAATAAACCGGAATGGATGATACTAGACATTATTCCGGTAATTCCGCCTGATTTGCGCCCGTTAGTACCTCTTGAAGGCGGCAGATTCGCCAGTTCAGATTTAAACGATCTGTACAGGAGAGTTATAAACAGGAATAATAGACTAAAGAAGCTGATGGAACTTTCGGCTCCCGAAATTATTATTAAAAACGAAAAAAGAATGCTTCAGGAAGCCGTCGATGCTCTATTCGACAACGGCAGGCGCGGACGCACTATAATGGGGTCAAACAGAAGGCCGCTGAAATCTTTAAGCGATATGCTAAAAGGTAAAACAGGCAGATTCAGGCTTAATCTTCTTGGAAAAAGAGTCGACTATTCCGGAAGGTCGGTTATCGTAGTCGGGCCGGAATTAAAACTTCATCAGTGCGGATTGCCAAAAAAAATGGCCATAGAGCTTTTCAAGCCTTTCATATTTAATAAACTGCTCCAAAGAGGCATTACCGACACGCTTAAAACTACAAAGAAAATAGTTGACAGGGAAGCGCCTGAAGTTTTTGACGTATTAGAAGAGGTTATAAAGGAACATCCGGTTATGCTGAATAGGGCTCCAACCCTTCACAGGCTTGGAATTCAAGCATTTGAACCGATATTAGTCGAAGGCAAGGCTATACATTTGCATCCTCTTGTGTGTGCGGCTTTTAATGCGGATTTTGACGGCGACCAGATGGCCGTTCATGTTCCGCTGTCCATCGAAGCTCAAGTCGAAGCAAGAGTTTTAATGATGGCGACAAACAACATACTTTCGCCTGCAAGCGGAAAACCTATTATAGTTCCTTCGCAGGATATAGTGCTCGGACTTTATTATATGACGAGGGAAATGCCGTTTGTTAAAGGCGAAAATAAAATTTTTGCCGATCCGGACGAAGTAAAATTTGCTTACGATAACGGACATGTAAGTCTTCATGCTTCTATAAAAGTCAGAATAAACAACAAAATAGAAAATACTACGGCAGGCAGGGTTATTCTGTTTGAAATAATTCCCGAAGAAATTCCTTTTGAATTAATTAATACCGTGATGACGAAAAAAGAGATTACTAATTTAATCGATTATGCATTCAGGGTATGCGGACCGAAGAAAACGGTTATTCTTGCAGACAGATTAAAATCTATGGGTTACGAATATTCGACGAAATCCGGAATATCGATATGTATAAGCGATATGGAAGTTCCGGCAGAGAAGCACAAAATTATTAAAGATGCTACAAAAGCCGTAGAAGAAATCGAAAACAGCTATAAAGAAGGATTGATAACAAAAGGAGAAAGATACAACAAAGTCGTAGATACCTGGGCAGGCGCAACTGACCAGATAGGCGGAGTTATGATGAATAAGCTCGGCATTCAGGAATATTCCGACATAAAAAATAATAAAAAAATACAGGGCAAAAGTTTTAATTCTATATATATAATGGCCGATTCAGGTTCAAGAGGTTCGGAAACTCAGATAAGGCAGCTGGCCGGAATGAGAGGGCTTATGGCAAAGCCCTCGGGAGAGATTATAGAGACGCCAATTACGGCAAATTTTAGGGAAGGTTTGACGGTTCTGCAGTATTTTATATCCACTCACGGAGCAAGAAAAGGTCTTGCGGATACCGCATTAAAGACGGCTAACTCCGGATATTTGACGAGAAGGCTTGTCGACGTTTCGCAGGATAACATTATTACCGAGGAAGATTGCGGTACTATGGACGGCATAATAGTTTCTACCTTAGTAGAAAGCGGAGAAACTATAGAGCCCATAGAAGAAAGAATACTCGGCAGGGTTGCGCTGGAAGATATAGTCGACCCGTTTTCGGGAGAACTTATCGTTAAAGCGAATGAAGAAATTACGGAATTTTATTCCAATAAAATAAGCAACGCCCATATAGAAAGCGTTAAAATAAGGTCTGTTTTGACATGTAAAACGAAAAGAGGCGTTTGCGTAAAATGTTACGGAAGAGACCTTGCCAGAGGGCATTTAGTTAATATAGGCGAAGCAATAGGAATTATGGCGGCGCAGTCAATAGGCGAACCTGGCACTCAGCTTACTATGAGAACTTTCCATGTCGGTGGTACTGCTTCAAGAAGGACGGAGCAGACAAGCATAGAAAACAAATATGAAGGAAAGGTAAAATTTAATAACCTAAACGTTATTAAAAACAGAGATAATGAATACGTAGTAATGAATAAAAACGGCAATATAGTTATTTTAGACGAATTAGGAAGGGAGCTTGAAAAAATACAGCTGACTTACGGTTCTAAAATTAAAGTAGAGCCTGAATCCTCAGTTAAGAAAAACACGCTTATTGCCGACTGGGATTCTTATATTAATCCGATAATTTCAGATATATCCGGTAAAATTAAATACGACGATATAAGAGAAAATGAGACTATGCAGGAACAGGTCGACGAAACTACCGGATTATCCAGAAAGGTTATTATAGAATCAAGGGATCAGACATTAAGACCCAAGATAATAATTAAATCGGCTCAACAGGAAAAATCGTATTTAATGCCGATCGGCGCTCATCTTTCCGTCCAGGAAGGAGATGAAGTTTATGCCGGCGATATAATAGCCAGAATTCCCAGAGAAACTACTAAAACTAAGGATATAACGGGAGGACTGCCGAAAGTCGTAGAACTTTTTGAGGCTAGAAAGCCTAAGGAATGGGCAGTTATTACCGAGATAAACGGAAAAGTATCTTTCGGCCGCGATTTTAAAGGGAAAAGACGCGTTATTGTTACTCCTCCGCACGGCGAACCGAGAGAATATCTTATACCTAAAGGAAAACTCGTCAGCGTACACGAGGGTGATTACGTGAACGCAGGAGAACCCCTTATGGACGGATCTCCGAATCCTCACGATATATTAAAGGTTCTCGGAGAGAAGGAGCTTGCGAAATTTTTAGTAGATGAAATACAGGAAGTGTACAGGCTTCAAGGTGTTAAAATTAACGATAAGCATATAGAAGTTATAGTAAAACAGATGCTTAAAAACGTAAGAATTAAAAATCCGGGCGATTCTAAATTTCTCGAAGACGAAATCGTCGATAAAATCATATTTGACGCAGAAAATGAGAGGGTTTTAAAAGAAGGTGGCGTTCCGGCAATAGCCGAGCCTGAATTAATGGGTATTACAAAGTCGTCGCTGAGCACGGAAAGTTTCATTTCCGCTGCATCTTTCCAAGAGACCACAAAGGTGTTGACGGAAGCGGCTATACACTGCAAAGTCGATAATTTAAAGGGATTAAAAGAAAACGTCATTATGGGAAGACTCATTCCGGCAGGAACAGGATTTGAAAAATATTCGTCTATTGATGTTGAGGTTGTTTAAGTTGTGACGGTGCCGGAATTTAATTCCGGCACCGTATTAAAAAAAATAAAAAAACATATTGACAAAAAATTTATTAAGTATTAAAATCAATAATTCCACTGTAAATAAATAATAAATTGAGAAGGACGAAAGACAAGCATCGTTCTTTCATAACAAAGTAAAGGAGTAAAAGTGCCGACGATAAATCAGTTAATAAGGAATGCAAGAAAAAAATCGGTAAAAAAAACATCTTCGCCAGCTTTAAAAGGTTCGCCTCAGAAAAGAGGAGTATGCGTTAGGGTATATACCACGACGCCTAAAAAACCTAATTCTGCGTTAAGAAAAGTCGCAAGAGTAAAGCTGACTAACGGTATGGAAGTTACTACTTATATTCCTGGCGAAGGGCATAATTTGCAGGAACATTCGGTTGTTTTAATAAGAGGCGGAAGGGTAAAAGATTTACCAGGCGTCAGGTATCATATTATCAGAGGTGCTCTCGACTGCGTCGGAGTTAACGGCAGAAAACAGAGCAGGTCTAAATACGGAACTAAAAGAGCTAAATAAATAATAAAAAGAAAACAGCGTTTTAGCGAAGGAGTGAAAAATTGTCTCGTAGAAAAAGAGCAGTTAAAAGGGTAGTGGAAGGCGATCCTAAATTTAACGATAAAGTAGTTCAAAAGTTTTTAAATAAGCTGATGTACGACGGAAAGAAAAGTATCAGCGAAAAAATTTTTTATAAATCGCTCGACATAATTTCAGAAAAAACCAAAGATGACGGTTTTAAAATATTTAAGCAGGCTATTGAAAACGTTAAGCCAGTTTTAGAGGTAAAGGCCAGAAGAATCGGCGGTTCAAACTATCAGGTTCCCGTTGAGGTCAGGCCCGACAGAAGATTATATCTGGCTATCAGATGGATAATCGGCTACGCAAGAATGAGAAGCGAAAAATCCATGGAAGAAAATCTTGCGCTTGAATTACTCGATGCGGCAAATAACAGAGGCAGTTCTATAAAAAAGAAAGAAGACACGTTCAAGATGGCCGAAGCAAACAAAGCTTTTGCCCATTTCAAATGGTAAGGGGTTAAAATAAATGGCAGATAAAATTTCGTTAGATAAAACAAGAAATATCGGTATCATGGCGCATATAGACGCCGGAAAAACGACGACGACAGAAAGAATACTTTATTATACCGGCGTTAATTACAAGATAGGAGAAGTCCATGAAGGAACAGCTACGATGGACTGGATGGAGCAAGAGCAGGAAAGAGGTATAACTATTACGTCTGCCGCCACTACCTGTTTCTGGAAAAATTACAGAATTAACATTATAGATACCCCGGGACACGTCGACTTTACTATCGAAGTAGAAAGGTCGCTTAGAGTTTTAGACGGAGCGGTAGCGGTTTTTGACGGCGTCGCCGGCGTGGAACCTCAGTCCGAAACGGTCTGGAGGCAAGCAGACAAATATAAAGTTCCGAGGATATGTTTTGTAAATAAAATGGACAGAACCGGAGCCAATTTTTTTAGATGCGTAGATATGATAAGAACAAGGCTTAATGCAGTTCCTGTAGTAATGCAGATTCCTATGGGATTGGAAGAAAATTTTAAAGGTATCATAGATATCGCAAAAATGAAAGCTTATCTTTATAAAGACGAAACCTTGGGAGCCGAGTACGACATAATTGAAATACCTGAAGAATATAAAGAAGAATCAAAAAAATATCATGACGAATTTATTGAAAAAGCCTGCGATTTTAACGATTCGTTAATGGAAAAATATCTTGCCGGCGAAGAAGTTGACGTCGATGCGGCAAAAAAAGCTATAAGGCAAGGCTCGTTAGAATTTAAAGTAGTGCCGGTTTTTTGCGGATCTGCTTTTAAAAATAAAGGAGTGCAGCCATTACTCGACGCAGTAGTCGATTATCTTCCTTCTCCGCTTGACGTTCCGCCGATGACGGGAATAAATCCTAAAACAGAAAAAGAAGAAATAAGGCGACCTTCTGATGACGAGCCGTTTTCGGCATTAGCTTTTAAAATTGCCTCCGATCCTTATACAGGTCAACTAACTTATATAAGAGTATATTCCGGAATTCTTGCATCAGGTTCTTACGTATATAATTCCGTTAAAGATTCAAAAGAGAGAATCGGCAGGCTCCTAAAAATGCATGCAAATAAAAAAGAAGAAATAAAAGAGGTTCATGCCGGAGATATTGCTGCGGCCGTCGGATTGCGCAGTACGACAACCGGAGATACGCTTTGCGATGAATCCAATATAATAGTTCTTGAATCTATGGAATTTCCGGATCCCGTTATTTCCGTTGCCATTGAGCCAAAAACTAAAGCAGATCAGGAAAAGCTCGGACTGTCCCTTCAGAAACTTACTATTGAAGATCCTTCGTTTAAAGTAAAAACAGATTTAGAAACCGGACAGACTATAATTTCCGGAATGGGTGAACTTCATCTTGAAATCATTGTCGACAGATTGACGAGAGAGTTTAAAGTTGATGCAAACGTCGGTAAACCTCAAGTAGCTTATAAAGAAACAATAAATAAAAAAGTCGAATCAGAAGGCAAATTTATACGTCAGTCCGGCGGCAGAGGCCAATACGGCCATGTTTGGCTTGAAATCGAACCGCTTGGAAAAGGTGCAGGATATGAATTTGAAAATAAAATTAAAGGCGGCGTTATTCCTGCCGAGTATATACCGGCAATTAATAAAGGCGTACAGGAAGCATTAACAACCGGAGTCCTTGCAGGTTATCCCGTAGTCGACGTAAAAGTTGCAGTTTTCGACGGATCTTTCCATGACGTCGATTCATCCGAAATGGCTTTTAAAATTGCTGCTTCAATGGCCTTTAAAGACGGAGCAAAAAAAGCAAATCCCGCACTGCTTGAACCTATTATGAAGGTTGAAGTTTTAGTGCCGGAAGAGTTTATGGGCGACGTTATAGGAGATTTAAATTCAAGAAGAGGAAAAATATTAAATCTTGAAGCAAGGGCAGGAATTCAGGTTATAAATGCTGAAGTTCCTCTTGCACAAATGTTCGGCTATTCTACGGATTTAAGATCTAAAACGCAGGGCAGGGCAAATTATACCATGGAATTTTTAAAATACGAACAAGTTCCGAAGGTTATATCGGAAGAAATTATTGCTAAATCACAAGGTAAATAGTTTAGGAGGAGAACTAAATGTCCAAAGAGAAATTCGACAGATCCAAGCCTCACGTCAACATAGGAACCATAGGTCACGTTGACCACGGCAAAACTACTTTAACTGCCGCCATCACAAAAGTTCTTGCAA
>JAJZJX010000031.1 GCA_021850985.1 bacterium | reverse complement strand
TACTAAAAGTTATAAAAATTAAAAATATATGTTGACAATATTAGTATTTTATGGCATAATAAAAAGCAAGTTAAATTATAAACAAAAAGTGTCTTAGTTTACTCCAACAATATGGGGGTTAGACCAATAACCTCTGAAGCAGAGAAAGCTGGCTATCAAGTTGATGGGATAATTTTATTCGGCTCAAGGGCAAGGGGAGATTGCAAAGAGGAAAGCGATTATGATTTTTTGATTATAGTAAATAAAAATATATCAAGAGACGAAAAATTGAATTTAGCTTGGAATATTAGAAAAAGGCTTGCTTATTATATTGCCAGCGACATCGTTATAAAAAGCTTCGACAAGTTGGCAAAAGAAAAAAACGATAAAGGACTTATAAGTTATTATGCTCTAAGAGATGGAGTAATGGTTGGATAAAAATACCGTTAAAGGATGGACTACAAAAGCAGACCACGACTTAGAAGTAACTCTTCATGCCGATGTTTTGCCGTCCGATGTGGTTTGTTATCATGCCCAACAGGCTGCGGAAAAGTATTTAAAAGCTTTTTTAATTGCCAACGATATAGAGATTAAAAAGTTTCAAATTCATGATATAGATAGGCTTTTAGTGCAATGCGATTCTATTGATCCTGAATTTGAAAAATTTTCTGATATCGGCATTGGCAAACTGACGGATTATGCAGTAAAAATCAGAAAATATGAGCCCGACTATTTTGAAAATAAAAGGTTATAGGTTCTTTTTCTTTTCAAGAGAAGAAAGCCGAATGCATATACATGTTATGTGCCAAAACGGCGAGGCTAAATTCTGGCTCAGCCCAAAAATAGAGTTAGCAAACAATTATGAATTATCTAAATCTCAAATTAATGAAATCAAAAATATAATCGAGGAAAATTATGATAGATTCAAAAACGCTTGGAAAAATAAAAAGGAAGATTGAAGTTACGAATATTTCTGCGAACGGAATTTGGATTTTAACGGACGATAAAGAATTGTTTATTCCTTATAAGGATTTTCCATGGTTTAAAGAGGCTTCCGTAGATAAGATACTTAATGTCGAAGAGCCGTTTCCAAGCCATTTTTACTGGCCTGATTTGGATATAGATTTATCGGTCGATATAATAACCAATCCTGACTTATTTCCACTAAAAATGCATTAAAAAATCGCTAAATTTTTAGGACCATCGCCATTTTTACTGGAAACTGGGGACAGCGACCGTTTTTTCTAAATAGCTATCTTGCTTTATTCGCATTTTTTGCATTAAAACGGTTGCTGTCCCCAGTTTTTCCAAAAAAATAAAATCGTACACCTTTTTCTTACATTTTTGTTTATCAGAACAAAATAAAAATCTAAAAACTTTCTATTGCAGGATTAAGGAAAAACAACCTTTTTGACTTTATATAGACCATACTGTATACTGGTCTATATAAATCGCACTATGATAGATTGAATATAAAAAACGCTTAAGAAGTGTATAATGAAAATAAAAATAGGAGCTTATGAAGCTAAAACTAAACTTCCTATGATATTGCGCAATGTTAAAGGCGGACAATCCTATACTATAACCAACAGAGGAGAAGAGGTGGCAGAGTTAACGCCCAGCATTAATATCGATAAAAAAAAACAAAGACCTTGCCGTTGAAAAAATAAAGGTTCTCATGCTAAATAATCCCGTCAAGGGAGTTAATATAAAAGATATAATTGCAGAGGAAAGGGCATGAGAAAAGATATTATATCAAATATATAAAGATTAACGGCTGATTTTAGTGTTCGATTTAAACGGAATACGTGTCTGCTTTTATTCCGAAAAGAAAATAATAAATATAAGGCTTTAATGGTTTCGGATAGTAAAAAATGAATAAAACCGAAGATTTCGAAAAAGAAGCAATAGACGAATCATTCAATCTTGCTGCCGCAAAACATAAAGAGGGCGATTTAGAGCAGGCAGAATATATTTACTTTAATATATTATCCGTAAACCCTAAGCACATTCAATCAAACTATAATCTTGGAACGCTTTTGGCCGTCAAAGGTATGTATAAAGAAGCTCTTGCGTTTATAGGCAGGGCATTAGTTTTAAACCCGTTGAATCCGGCATACTGGAAAGATTATATTGACTGCATTTCTAAAATATCCGCTTCAGGCAATTATTCTTCGGATTTAAAAACCTCAGTGGACAATTTTATAGATACGGCATTATTATATATTCATAATAAGATATCGATTCCCGATCAAATAGGCAAACTCGGAAAAAATTTAAACGGACTAAATATTTTACTTCTGGGAACTTGTCAGGCGGAATTTTTATTGGAAGCCGGTTTAAATTCAGACTGCAACATAGAACATTTTCTTTTTGAATCCTTTCCGGCTTCGCCACTGCCGTCGTTTTCGGATTTAAAAAATAAAAAATACGATGCTGCAGTAATAGCGCTGACCTTTCGTCACATAATAGGCGAAGCCGTTAAAAAAATAAAACCTGCCGTTTCCGGAGACCTGTTTTTTACTTTCGAAAATTCTGCCGATGAAATTAGCGCAATTCTTAACGAATGCAAATCGATAATATCGAGTTTAGTTGAAAGAATAAAAAAGGATATCGGCAATATGCCGGTTTTTTTCTTGAGCTTTTTGGAACCGCAGTTTAACTATCCGGGTTATTTTTCTTCAAGATACGAGTACGCAGACCCGAGATATTTCTTTTATGAATTAAATAAAATTTTATATAATCTGGTAAAAAATAAGAGTAATGCCTATTTTATAGATTTAAACGAGATTGCGTCTGAGGTCGGCAGATTTAAAATTCAAGACGATTATTACCTTAATATAGCGCATAACGGGTATATCGGCCAGGAATATTTTAAAACAGAAGTTTATCTTGCGGTATACGGTAAAATGGTGTGGCAGAGAATTACCGGACATATTAAGGTTTTAAGGAAAATAGATTCCGTAAAACTTATAATAGTTGACCTTGATGATACTTTATGGCGGGGTGTTGCCGCCGAAGAGGATGATGCCGCCTTCAGCAGGACGGAAGGCTGGCCGCTGGGTTTCGTAGAAGCACTTTTATTTTTCAAGAAAAGAGGCGGGATTTTGGCAATATGCAGTAAAAACGATACGGAGCAGGGCGAAAAAATGTTCAACGATATCTGGGGCGGCAGGCTTTCTTTGGACGATTTCGCATCTGTAAAAATAAACTGGAACGATAAATCGTCGAATATATCGGAAGTTCTTAACGAATGCAATATACTGCCCGAAAACGCTTTATTTATCGACGACAATCCGCGCGAAGTTTACGAAGTGCAGAATAAATTTCCGCAAATAAGGTGCCTAAGCGAAATTCAATTAGACTGGCGGAGCATTATAGTGTTGTCTCCCGAGACGCAAACCGAATTCCTTACCGAAGAGTCTAAAAACAGGACTTCTTTAATTAAAAGCAAGATAGAGCGAGATAAGTTCAAGGCATCGTACACCGGGGATTCGGGGAAAGGCGGGGAAAACGGTATCGAAGAAGACGCCATAAACGGGAATAACGGTGCCGGCGGCTGGCTCTACGGACTCGGTTTATCTCAGAGTTTCTGCATTATCCGGGATGGTTCAGATAAAAACTATCCGAGAGCAAAAGAGCTGTTAAATAAGACTAATCAGTTTAATACAACAGGAAAAAGATGGAGCGAAGAAGACCTGAGTCTATTTTTTAAAAGCGGCGGCGTTATAATCTGCACATTCTTAAAAGACAATATTGCGGATAACGGTCTTATCGGACTTGCGTTAATTAAAGAAAATGCGATAGAACAGGCAGTATTGTCCTGCCGCGTCTTCGGTCTCGGCATAGAATACGGCTTGTTAAGATATGCGTTAGATTTTATATTTAAAAAATACGACTCGGCTTCCGCGCTGTTTAACGATACCGGCAAAAATTTTACGTGCCGCGGCTATTTCGAAAAATGCGGTTTTAAAAAGGACGAAGCCGAAAATCTGATAATTTTAAACAACGAAAGCGCCTCCCTTCCGGATTACCCTGATTGGCTCAATTTCGGGAATACCGAAATATGAGGGGAAAAAATAGAAAAATAGGGACAGCGACCGTTTTTTCCAAATAGCTATCTTGCTTTATTCGCATTTTTTGCATTAAAACGGTCGCTGTCCCTATTTCCATTTTATACTCCTTTATCAGAATAATCTGATATAACATAAAATCCTTTGGATTTTATATATAAGCGGATAACCTCCTTTAATTATCTTTAGTGGTGTTATCCGCTATTTTATTATTTTTTTTAATTAAGGAATAGACATTTTAAAAGTTTTTAACATATTTCACTATTTCACTTGACATTTAAACTGTTCAGCTATAAAATAAAAATTAAATGACACAGTCTAGACAGACTGGATTATTAGATTATAATGCATATGATTGCAATGGATATAATTGGAGAGTAAAATGAATAGAAAGTGGCAGTTGCAAGAGGCAAAAAATAAATTCAGCAATTTAGTTGAAATAGCTAAAAACGAGGGACCGCAACTTATTACAAAAAACGGTAAAGATACAGTGGTTATTCTTTCTATAGACGAGTACAAAAAATTAGTGAAACCTAAGACAAACCTTGTGGAATTCATTAGGCAATCTCCGCTTAAAGGTATCAAAATAGATACTTCAAGAAATAAAACGCATTCAAGAAATTTTGATATTTAAAAGTAATATCTAAAAATATGGGTTATTTATTAGATACTTGCGTAATATCCGAGATTGCAAAGCCTAAACCAAATAAAGACGTAATACTTTGGTTAACGGAAAACGACGAAGATAATTTTTATCTATCCGTTTTAACCTTCGGCGAACTGTATAAAGGCATATCGAAATTACCCCATTCAAAGAAGAAAGAGATTCTTTACGATTGGGTTGAAAACGAATTAAAAAATAGATTTAAAAATAAAATCTTAGATATAAATTTCGTTATTGCTGAAATATGGGGTAATATAGAAGGAAAAACTGAGCAGAAGGGTATAGTATTGCCGTCTATAGACGCTCTCATTGCTTCCACCGCTATTGCTTATGATTTAACGGTCGTTACCAGAAATACCTCAGATATGGAAATAACCGGAGTTAAACTTCTAAATCCTTGGAAGTAGTGCCAAGAATAAGAAGGATCCCAAAATTGCCGATAGAAAAAAATGTTAAAGAAATAGGAAAAATAGGGGAGAAATAAGGACAGAGAGGAAAATAGGGACAGCAGGAAAATAGGGACAGCGACCGTTTTTCTAAAGAGCTATTTTCCAAAGAGCTATCTTGCTTTATTTGCATTTTCCCAAAAAAATAACAATATGTGTATATTGTTTGTATCATTTTTTTTTCAAATAAACTAAGCGGATTCAAATAAATTGATATAAAAATAATACCATAAATATAAATAACACCAAAAACATGAAAGGATACCAGATTAAGATAGAACTCATTAATTCTAAACCTTTAATATGGCGGAGAGTTTTAATTCCCGCCGATATAACTTTCAGGCGTTTACACGATACCATCCAGCTTTCTATGGGATGGTTCGACGCACATTTGTATGAGTTTGAATTTAAAGAAGAAAAACTACGGATAACAAACGACGAAGAAAGTTTTGAAGAATATAAATTTTATAAAAAAAGATATAAAAACAATTTGATTACCGCTGAAGAACTTGAAGACGATCCATTTGGAATAACAAAAAGAATTTTGGAGACGGCGGTAAAATTGCCACAGACCGTTAAAATAGACGGCTATATTGAAAAATATAAAAATATTAATTATGTATACGATTTCGGGGATTACTGGGAACATAATATTAAATTTGAGAAGATTATCGATAATTATGAATTTGGTTATCCTAAGATTGTAGAAGGCAACGGTGCATGTCCGCCGGAAGATGTAGGCGGAATTTCCGGCTATAAGGATTTTCTAAAAATTTGGAACAATCCTAAAGATCCGGAATATGAAGATAATAAAACTTGGGGCGAAAGTCAACATTATCGTCCTTTCGACATCTATTTTTACAATAATTTACTTAAATCTTGCCTGAAGATTAAAAAGGTAAAGTAAAATATTAAAATAATGGTGAAAATAATGATATCTAAATAATGATATCTGATTTATTAATTATAACTATCAAAATTTATCTTTTAAATTTTATCCTTTAATTAAGGAATTAATTATGCTAATTTACTTGCCGCGGCTATTTCGAAAAATGCGGTTTTAAAAAGGACGAAGTCAAAAATCTGATAATTTTAAACAACGAAAGCGCCTCACTTCCGGATTACCCTGATTGCCTCAATTTCGGGAATACCGAAAAAATAGGAATAAAAAATAAAAAATAGGGACAGCGACCGTTTTTTCCAAATAGCTATCTTGCTTTATTCGCATTTTTTGCATTAAAACGGTCGCTGTCCTTATTTTTATAGCAAATATTTCATAGAAAATATTTTTATAATATAATTATACAATGAAGTGTTTTGGATTAATGTAAATTAATACAAATTAATGTAACAATTTAGTACCATTTTGGATTAATCAACATTTATAATTATATTATAAATAATAAATCAGTAATCGTATAAGTATAATATGGGTTATATAATATGAGTGCAAATGCCTTTTTAGAACATAAAGTAGATAGGCTCGAAGAAGCCCTTATAAGGCTTGCCGATGCACAAGCCCAGACCCAGGCAGACTTATCCGGATTCAAGAACGAGATGCGTTTCAATCTTGAGAAATATCGCGAAGAAAGCCGCAAAGAACAGAGAAAGTTAAACCAGGAACTCGGAAGAATATCCAATAAGATGGGAACTATAGTAGAAGATATAATCTATCCTGCTGCAAGACCTCTTATAAGCCGTTATTTCAAATTAGATATCAACGATATAGACATATATTCCAATGTCTCAAAAAGAAACCAAAACAAAGACAGGGAAGAATTCGATATAATAGCTTCAGTGCCAGACAAGGTATTTCTCATAGAAGTTAAGTCCACTATGAGAGATTCCTACATAAACGAATTTAAAGATAAAATTATAAGATTTCCTGATTTCTTTCCGGAATACCGTAATACACAACTTATTCAGATTATGGCCTCTCTGTCTATGCAGCCTAATACAATACATCTGCTTACCCAAATTAACATATACGCAATGGCTTACCGTGAATGGGACTATATGGATCTCCTTAACTTCGACGGATTAGAAACGAGACAGAGATAGTATGAAAATATCTGCCCTAAATGACCGTTAGCTAAAAAACTGTATTTGATTTATAAATAATGGTAATAATGGTTATAATGGTGTCAGATTTATTTATTCTCTTACCCCTGTCAGTATTTGCCGGTTCGACATATTTTTATGGCGACGAATAACGGGTCAGATAATTATACCTGTCAGCATTAGAAGGAAGTTAAAAATTTTTTCTTATATTTTTATTTTATGAAAATTCTCGAATATAACGACTTAAACATTTCAGGGATAAAAAAAAATTACGATAAAATTATCGGCTTTATTCAAAACGATAATTTTAAACAAGCAAACGTTAAAAAATTGCCTAACTATGGATTATACAGGGCAAAACTCGACGATTCGAATCGTATTTTATTTAAAATAATGAAATACAACGGCGAAAAATACGCTTTGATACTTGAAGTTATTTATAATCACGCTTATGATAAATCAAAATTTCTTCATGGGGTAAAACTCGACGATTTAAAAAATTTAGAAATTGACGACGACAAACCTTTTGAGACAGATAACAATGTTCAGGAACTTTTTTACGTAAACCCGGACGAAAGAAGATTTCATCTCCTCGATAAAATATTTTCTTTCGACGAGGTGCAGTTTGATGCTTACAGGTCTCAGCCTCCGCTTATAATAATAGGTCCTGCCGGAAGCGGAAAAACCGCTCTTATGCTTGAAAAAATGAAGCTTTTTCATGGCGACGGTCTTTACATTACTCTTTCTCAATATCTTGTCGAAAATTCCAGAAATATTTACTACGGCAATAACTATCAAAATGACAATCAGAATCTATCATTCCTATCTTTCAAGGAGTACCTCCAAACGGTAAGAATTCCGGCTGAGAAGGAAATAAATTTTAAAATTTTTTCTCAATGGTTTAATAGAATACCGAAACAGAACAGCGTTGCCGACGGACATAGGTTATATGAAGAATTCAGAGGCGTATTAACGGGATTTTCGATAAATACGCCTTATCTTAGCAAGGAAGAGTATTTAAGTCTCGGCATACGCCAATCAATTTTTTTGCTTAATGAAAGAGAGCGTGTGTATAGCCTTTTTGAAAAATATCTTTTAATGCTGAAAAACAATAATTTATACGATCCGAATATTCTTGCCCACGCTTATCTTAATAATATAAATAAAAAATATGATTTTATCGTGGTTGACGAAGTGCAGGACATCACAAACGTTCAGCTTAAATGTATTTTAAACGGTATAAAAGATGAATCTAAATCAAATTTTATACTAAGCGGCGATTCCAATCAGGTTGTCCATCCGAACTTCTTCTCATGGAGCAATCTTAAAACTATGCTATATCTATATAATGATATGACATTTGATATTAAAAGGGTTACTAAAATCCTTCAATCTAATTTTAGGAACTCTAAGTCTATAACGGATATTTCAAATATCATTTTAAAAATTAAACAAAAAAGATTCGGTTCTATCGATAAAGAAAGCACGTATTTGATGAACAGCCTGTCAAAAGAATCCGGAGAAATATTATTTCTGAAAGATACCGATAAGATAAAAAACGAATTAAATAAAAAAGCCGACAAATCTGCAAAATTTGCCGTTATAGTTATGAGAGACGATGAAAAATCTCTGGCTCGAAGATATTTTGACACGCCCCTTATTTTTAACATATTTGAAATAAAAGGACTTGAATACGACAACATTATACTGTTAAACTTTATTTCATCGGAAAAAAATAACTTCGAAAACATTATAGACGGCATAACCGAAGACGATTTAAAAAATGATTTAGAATATATGAGGTCTGCAAATAAAAAAGACAAATCGCTCGAAGAATACAAATTTTTTATTAATTCGCTTTATGTCGCGTTTACTCGCGCTATTAAAAGGCTGTTTATAATTGAAAACGATACTAAAAATCCTATTTTTAAACTGCTCGGACTCGGTAACGCGACAGAAAATATAACAATAGAATCCGAACAATCTTCCAATAAAGAATGGCTTATCGAAGCAAGAAAGCTAGAGATTCAGGGGAAACAAGAGCAGGCGGATGAAATAAGGAAAAAAATTCTTAAACAGCAGCAGACG
Organism: bacterium; assembly: GCA_021850985.1. Lineage (GTDB taxonomy): Bacteria > SZUA-79 > SZUA-79 > Acidulodesulfobacterales > Acidulodesulfobacteraceae > Acidulodesulfobacterium_A. The sequence continues at coordinate 6,220 of JAJZJX010000031.1, read as the reverse complement.
CCTTGGGAAATCAATACTGCAGATAAAGCACTCGAACTTATTAATAAAATTAAAACCGCAAAAGATAATCCGGTAAAACCGAGAAAAATAGTTTTTGATTATGCTCTTTTTTACAACATACCTAAGATTATAGAGTTATTAAGTATCCACAATTATGATAAAGCAAAACAGATTTACTTTATTAATAAAGATAAGAATGGGCAGGTTAAATTCAACGTCACACTTTACGCTCAGCAGAAAAAAAGTTTTGACCTTTTGTATTCCCAGAAAATTCAAACGGCCAATATACTTAAAATGATAGAACTTTACGGTATTAATTATAGGGACGAATTCAATGTTACCCCTTTAATGGCGGCGGTTAAAACCGGAAATTTAAACTTAATTAACGAGTTAATAAACGCTCAAGCGGATAGAGAATTAACTGACAATAAAGGCATGAATGCATGGCAAATAGCTTTAGAAAGAGCGATATTTAACAAAGATTACGCTGATAAGGTATTTCCTTTAATAGATGATATTCTTTCCCCTTCATCTATAAGCTTGAAAATAAACGGCAGTCTGGTCAAGATCGACAAAAAACAAGGAGAATTTCTTATTTTTCAGATTATATACGTATTAATTTCAACTAGATTAGGAATGTCTGAGTTAGACGAAATTTATGTTTCCGCTAATGAACTTTATTATACCATTTCGCACTTTAATTCCGGCATCATTGCTGATTACAGAAAGAAAAATTCGTATATATCATCAATGCTTATCAATCACGAGAGTATGAGTAAATATCAAAACTGCAAGAGGCTTTTTATTAGAATGGAGCGAGGGTATTATGTAATTAATCCTTCGATAGAGATACTTAAAGCACAAGAATGGATAAACATTTACAAGCTTTCGATATTTGACTTTATGGGCGAGGCGATGTATGAAGAAAAGAATTATCATGAAAAAGCAGTCAATACTCTTTTAAATACAGCGTTAAAAAAAGATTTGAGAAATAATGGTGTTTAGTAATAATGGTGTCAGATTTATTTATTTATTTTCTTTTTTTCCGCAAAAAGACATGCTTTTTAAAACGCTGAAAAACATATCGCCGGTGTTTGCCGGTTTTGATTTTATGTTCTTTTAAAAATAAATTTAGGAGCTTAATGTCAGTTTTAAATTGCGGCAGCAGTTCTGCGGAGGCGGTCGCTTATAAAAGCGAAGCTTTTTATGCCGCTGGAGTGAATAAATCCGCCCCCTTTATTGGTCTCCTTTATTGGTTGATTTTATTGTTTTTCAATGCAATATCCGAATTTTTTTGAATAATTTACTATGTTTTTGTATATCAGGACAATGGCGGGTATATTTTTCAATATTTCTTTATATTTATCGACAATATAATCTTCTATATATTCATGACTTAACTCATTTCTTAAATCTTTAAGCTCTATTAGATAATTATAATCTTCTACTAAATTTCTTTTTTCCGCTCTGATAACAATATCTAAACTTCTAGAAACATCTTCAAGTTCAATTATATCCAAGCTCTTTAAAACCTTATGAAGTAAAATATCTATTGCTCTTGTAAATCTGTTAGAGAGCGCTTCTAAGCTTTCTATTTCGTTTTCTTCTAATCCGTCAAATCCGGAGCTTAGATCAATTTTAGAGCATTTATTATAAGAAATTTTGAGCCAATTTATCGATTTCTTAAAATGTTCCAAATTTTCGCAAAATATATTTTTAAGCTCTTTCTCTCTCATAATTTAACGCCATATTTATAGGCAAATTTTATAAACATATTTTTATTTGGATTATCTGCAATAATCAAATCGATCTTCCTATCCCCGAATTTATTTAGCAGTTCAAGTTTTATTTTCTTTCTTTCATTATAATGAATTTTATCCGAAATTATTAGTAAATCGATATCGCCCCCTTTTTTTGTAGCATCCGTTCTTGATCCGAATAAAAAAATAGAAGCATTGTTATCAAAACTGCGAATAGCATCTGAAATAGTTTTAATCTCTCGGGAAGAAAGTCTTATTGTCATATTTTATATTTTGATATTACCTTAAAGCAATGTTATAAACTTAAAAAACTTTCCAAAAGTTATCGCAAATTAGCAAATTAGCAAATTAGCAAATAAGATATCAGGTTAACATAAATAATAATAACACAACACAAAAATGGCTTGGAATATTTTAGGTCATATTTACTACGATTTTATCACTAATATTAAAAATAGGCAATAATTTCCCAAATAATGTCAAGGCAAAGTAGAAATGTCCGCTTTTTCCAAAATAATTTCCCAAATCCCAAATTTGCCGATAGCGAAAAAAGGTGTCCCTATTTTATCCAATAATGGTGTTTGTTAAATTATAATTGACTTATATGCATAAATAATGCATAATAATACATATATAACATATATAATATATAATTCAATATCCGCTATTTTTGTATCCTTTCAGATAAATTTAAAATTCATTAATGAAAATTTTATGCATTTAAATTTAACTTAAAGCGGAGGGCAGGTTATGAGGACTACTTTAAATATAGACGATAAATTAATAGAAGAAGCTGCTAAATTTACCGGCATAGCCGAAAAAACTAAATTAGTCAGAATGGGGCTTGAAGCTCTTATATCTATAGAAAGTGCAAAAAAACTTGCCAAATTGGGTAAAACGGAAAAGAGCTTAAAAAATATACCTCGCAGAAGAAACATTTAAAACTATATGATTCTCGTGGATACTTCCGTATGGGTGCAGCATTTGCGCGAAGGCAGCGACAAACTTATTTCTCTGCTTAATAACGGGAAAGTCCTATGCCATCCTTTTATTATAGGAGAAATTGCCTGCGGAAATCTCAGAAATAGAGCGGTAATTATAAGCCTGCTCAAATCGCTTCCTTCCGCTAAAGTTGCAATTAATGATGAAATATTGCAATTTATAGAATATAATAAACTTATGGGAAAAGGACTTGGTTATATAGATATTCATCTTCTTGCTTCTGCTATGCTTTCCGATGCGCAATTATGGACTCTCGATAAAAGATTGAATAATACTGCCGAAAAAATCTTGCCTTCAAAAACATAGTATGTTTTATTTATAAATAAAGGTGTCTAATAAAGGTGTCGGATTTATTTATTTATGAATTTGCAAAAAGAACTTAATGCGCTTATAAATGCATTTAACGGCGGAAATTTTAAAGAAGCCGAAAGGTTTTCCCTTGCGATAGCTAAATTATATCCCGATAATTTTATTGCTTGGAAAGCGCTGGGTTTATCTTTAAAAAATATGAAAAGGCTTCAGGAAGCGGTTTCGCCGTTGAAAAAAGCTATGGAACTGATGCCGGGCGATATTGAAACTATGATTAATTTAGGCATAGTATATACGGAGCTTGCCGCTTATGAAGATGCCGAAAATATTTACCGGCGGGTTATTGCGCTAAAGCCGAACGATTATCCCGAAGCATATTTAAATCTCGGCGTCGTTTTAAAATCCCGCGGCAAAAACGAAGAAGCCGAAAAATGCTACAGGCGGGCAATTGAAATAAAGCCTTATTTTACGATAGCTTTTAACAATCTCGGCGTTCTTTTAAGAGATACGGGAAAATTAAAAGAATCTGAAGAATGCTACAGAAAGGTTATCGAAATTAACCCCGATTATCCCGAAGCATATTTAAATCTCGGCGTCGTTTTAAAATCCCGCGGCAAAAACGAAGAAGCCGAGAAATGCTACAGGCGCGCAATCGAACTAAAGCCGGATTTTGCCGAAAGCTATAATAATCTTGCGATAATTTTACAGGATAAATGCAGTTATGCCGAAGCCGAGAAATACTTCAGGCGCGCTATAGAATTAAATCCGAACTATGCAGAAGCCTATAACAATATCGGCAATCTTTTAAAGGATACCGGAAGGAATAAAGAAGCGGAAATATATTACAAATTATCGTTAAAAATTAATCCTAAAAATTATAAAGTTTATAATAACTTAGGGCTATTATACGCAGACTCGCAAAGATTGGACGACGCCGAAACGTTTTATAGAAAAGCTATAGAATTAAATCCGAACTATGCAGAAGCCTATAATAATTTAGGAAATCTTTTGAGAGATAAAAATCAAATGCCGATATCAATATCTATGCCGACACCGACGCCTATGCCGACACCGACGCCTATGTCTAAGTCTATGCCAATTCCAATACCGGCGTCGGTAAAAGCGGATGAAACTGCAATTGATATGGCGGCCGACGCGCCTATAACCGGAGCGGAATTCGAATCCGAAGCCGAGAAATATTTCAGGCGCGCTATAGAATTAAATCCGAACTATGCCGAAGCATATAATAATATAGGCAATCTTTTGAACGATATCGGCAGAATGGAAGAAGCTGAAAAGTTTTATTTAAAAGCATTATATATTAAGCCGGATTTTGCGGTATGCCACAAAAATTTAGCCCAGATAAAGACCTTCCATAAAGGCGATTCTCAGCTTGAAACGCTTAATAATCTTTATGAAAACTTAAAATATAAAGATAAACATAATAAAGATATATATAACATAGATAAGGTCGCCGATAAAGGCAATTATATCGATTATAACGAACATAATTATAATAACGATAATGCAGATAATAATAAAAATAACCAAAATAATAAGAATAACGAAAAAAATGATAAAGAATATAAAAAGGAAGATAATTTTTCCGACAGAATAAAAAATGGTTCCGATAAAATATATATATGTTTTGCCCTTGCCAAAGCCAATGAAGATTTAAACGAAATAGACGCCGCTTTCGACCTTTATTCCGAAGGCAACAAACTTATGAAAATGAAGCTTAACTATAACATTGCCCAAGATATCCAGCTTTTTGAAAACGTTAAGTCTTTGTTTGCTTCCGCCGCAAAAACGCCGATATTTCAATCGCCCGCACCTACGCCCAAATTTATGCCCACATCTACGACATCTACGCCCGCACCTACGCCCACATTTATAAAGGCTCCCTTTCCTACTTCGGCTCCCGTCATATCGGCAAGCACAACTAATATAAAGAGAACGGCTTCAAATATACCGCCTGAAAATGCAATAACACCTATAATGATAGTCGGAATGCCGAGGTCGGGAACGAGTTTGGCAGAGCAGATTATTGCCTCCCATTCAAAGGTTTTCGGAGGGGGCGAGCTGAATTTAATGGATGAACTCGTAAAAAAATATTATCTTGAACATAGAGAGTCTCGCGCATCCGGCGGCCCGGAAGAGATAAGCAGGCTTATAGCGTCGGATTATGCAAATGAGATAAATAAATACGGACGCATATATAAATTAACCGAAAACGGCAAAAAATACTTCACTGATAAAATGCCGCTTAATTTTCGCTGGCTTGGTTTTATTCTGCTTTCCAATCCCGCTATTAAAATAATTCACGTATCCAGAAATCGCGACGCAGTATGCTGGTCTGTTTTTAAACAGCTCTTTTCTGGAACGGGGATGGGCTTTGCTTATGATTTAAAAGATATATACAAATATTACGGGCTATACGAAAATCTTATGGAATTTTGGGAAGAAATGTTCCCTGGCCGCATATACAGGCTCGACTATGAAAAACTTACGGCAAGCCAGAAGGAAGAAACTCAAAAACTGCTTGATTACTGCGGGCTTGAATGGGAAGACGGATGCATGGAATTTGAAAAGAACAAGCGGGCGGTGAGAACCGCCAGTTTTGCTCAAGTGCGGAAAAAAATTTACAGTGGAAGTTCCGAAGAATGGAAAAAATTTAAAAGCAGAATCGAAGCGGCTTTAATTTGAAGCGGCTTTAAATCGAAAGAACTTCGTTAAATTGAAATGGAAAAGAGTTAAATCGAGCAGTTTTAAATTTTTTATCTAATTTTTAAAATTATTTTATACAGGAATATAAACCGAAACAGTCGTGCCGCGGTTTTTTGTCGAGGATATATCTATAAAACCGCCGTGTTCGTGCATTATTTTCTGGCTTATGGCAAGACCTAGCCCCGTCCCTTTTTCTTTTGTAGTAAAGAACGGAACGAATAGGTTATTCATATCGCTTTTGCTTATTCCGCAGCCGTCGTCTATGAATTCTATTTTTATAAATTTAGGATTATTCCTGGTATAGTCTATCTTAGTTATAATTTTTATTTTTCCGCCGGCATTTCCGGCCGGTTCCCCTCCTTTCCTTTTTTTTATGTTTTCTATACTTCTTATACTTTTCATGTTTGCCGTGCTTTTATTAT
>JAJZJX010000008.1 GCA_021850985.1 bacterium | reverse complement strand
GCCTTTAAGACGACGTCGTGTCCGCCGAGATAATCGTAAAAAGCAAGGTCTTCCAATTTTATGCCTGCCGATTTAATCATCGCTTTCGGCACTAAAGTAGAACCCGTGGACATTTTTGCGCCGAATGCGACTTTCTTGCCTTTTAAATCGTTTATAGTATTTATCGGAGAATTTTTTGCGGCTATTATTACGCTCTTATATGTGGGCGAACCGTTTTTTACCGCAAAAACTAGAGGTTTAACTCCATATTTTTTGCCGGCGCTTAAATATGTCGAAGGGGTCATATAGCCTATCATTGCAACGCCCTTGCCTATATCTTCAACCGAATCTTCATAGCTTGAGGCTACCAACGAACCAAGTTTTATCCCTAAAGAATCGCTTAAATATTTTGTCAGAGGTTCAAATTTCGTTTTCATTACCGATGCCGCTTCTAAAGGAGCTATGCCGAATAAATATAATCTAATGTTATTCAACTCTTTTTGAAGTTCGTATGCCGAATTAGAAAGCGACGTGCTTATTTTGGTTGATTTTTTTGCCGTTTTTACGGTTTCTCCGGAAACTTTCTGCACCACAAGTAAATTTTTCTCCACGTCTTCGACCGCTATTTGGAGCTGTTCCGCCGATGAAGATATCATATCTATATTGCTTTTTTCTTCCTTTACTGCATTCATTATATTTCTAAATATTTCTTCTGCCGTTTTAGTTTTTTCAGTTATAGCTTTTACTTCTTCGACGGAATTTTTTATAGCTTCCGCAGTCCTTGACGTTTCTTCCATAAGTCCTTCTATTATCTGCCTTGTGTCGGAAGTTGATTTGCTGGTTCTTTCGGCAAGTTTTTTAACTTCATCGGCAACTACAGCAAAACCTCTTCCCTGCTCACCGGCTCTTGCCGCTTCGATCGCCGCGTTTAAAGACAACAGATTTGTCTGGTCGGCTATATCGCTGATAAGCGAAATAACGTCGCCTATTTCTTTAGATCTTTCGTCTAAAGTCTGCATAGTAGTCTGAAGATTTTCTATGGAATCGGAAACTTTTTTAATATCGGATATTATCTCTTCAATCATTAAGTTTCCTTCTCCGGCTTTTTTAAAAGAATCGCTGGAAGAATTTTGGGCAAACTTAGCGCCTTTGGTCATTTCTTTATGAGACATGATAATTTCGTCTATTGCGCTTGAAATAGAAGAAATTTGACCGACTAAGGATTCGTTTTCTTTATAAATTTTTTCCATTTCCGCGCTTTCTATTCTTGCGTCCACGACGACATTATTTGTAGAATCTACGGATTTTATAAAAATATTATAAAGATTTTTAAAAAGTTCGCTTACCTTGTCGTCTAAACCGAAAAAATTAATTTGCGGCATGTTTTTGCGCAAATCTTTATCTTTATAAAGAAAATCGTCTATGAAATTATTGATTATTTCGGCTTTTTTCTTAATAGACCTATTGATTAGAAAAATGGAAAAATAAAATACGGCTGAAAGAATTAATGCAGAAACAATTAATAATTTGTCGTGTCGGATTAGCGAAAATACTATAAAAAATATTGCAACTATAGCGTACAATATTGAAGTTATCACGGTAATATTATTCAAACCGTTTGATTTAATAATATCGGCCTTTTTTTCACCGGACTTAAACGAACTGCCCATAAATTTACCCCCGCGTTTTTACTTTTATTACATTGCGATAAAATAGAATAATTATGCTATATTTTTACTTTGCCTCCATAATCAATACCGATAGTATTTAAATTAAATTTTACAACATATATTTAAAATAATAAAGTTATTTTATTATAATTTTATAAAAATTATATCTGTCTTAATTCAGTGTTAGAAATTTTTTTATTATCTAACATGATTTATGGCGGCTAAATTGATTTTTTTAAATGTACTTTTAAGGCTTATTTACTGCGGTTTTGAATGGTCGGGACGACTGGATTTGAACCAGCGACCCCCTGCACCCCATGCAGGTGCGCTACCGAGCTGCGCCACGTCCCGAAAATAAAAATGATGCTGCGTAAACAGATTGGTTTATTTTTTTAATTATACTCTCTTTACTTAAAAAAAGTCAATAAAACTTGTTTTATTTTTATTCTTAAATTTTTAAAATTGTACTATAATTGTACTATAATTTATAGATATAAATAATCATAATATTGCAAAATATTGTATAATTATTAAGATTATCTATGTTAAATATACTTAATTTCGTTAAAATAAATATAAGGAGTTTCTGAGTTTATGCACTTTTACGGTTATTTAATAGTTACGTCGGTCATAATATTTTTATTTACGCTTTTCCTGATAATAAAAAAGCCTTACAATATCGGCATTGGATGGAGCGCTGTCATAGGAGCGCTTCTGGCGCTGATTTTTAACGTAATAGTTTTAAAAGACATAATAAAAGTATTCGATATAGTCTGGGACGCGACTTTCACTTTTGTCGCCATAATTATAATTTCTATAATTTTGGACGAAATAGGGTTTTTTGAATGGGCGGCGCTTCATATTGCGAGGCTTGCCGGCGGCAGCGGAAGAAAAATGTTTGTTTACGTTATTCTGCTCGGGGCTTTAGTTTCGGCTCTTTTTGCAAACGACGGGGCGGCGCTTATTATAACTCCTATAATTTACGAAAAGATGAAAGCTCTTAAATTCGAGAGAAAAAATATGCTGCCGTTTATTATGGCGGGAGGATTTATTGCGGACGCGGCAAGTATTCCCTTTAAGATTTCAAATTTGGTAAACATTGTTTCGGCGGACTATTTTAATTTAGGTTTTTTTACGTATTTTATAGATATGTATCTGCCGGATATATTTTCGATTGCTATATCGGTAATCGTTTTGTTTTTATATTTCAGGAAAGATATTCCTAAAAGTTACGACGTAAAGCTGTTGAAAAATCCAAAGGAAGCTATTAAAGACCGTTTTATGTTTAAATTTTCATTTTTAATTTTAGCGCTGCTTCTGGGAGGATATTTTTTAAGCGAATTTTTAAATCTGCCTGTTTCGGCTTTTGCTATAACGTTTGCTCTTTTGTTCGTTCTGCTGGGATTTAAAAGCCCCGCAGTTAATTTAAAAACCGTATTCAAAAACGCACCGTGGAATATAGTCGTATTTTCTCTCGGAATGTATCTTGTGGTTTTCGGGCTTAAAAACGCCGGGCTTACTTTTCTTTTAGGTAAATCTATTTCATATATTGCCGGTTTCGGCGGATTCGCCCTTACGATTTATACCGGATATCTTGCGGCTTTTATATCGTCGGTAATGAACAATATGCCGACGGTAATGATAAATTCCCTCGCTATTCATTCGGCGAATTTAAAGGCTGTAATGCTTAAACCTTCAGTATATGCAAACGTAATTGGATGCGATTTAGGTCCTAAGCTGACGCCGATAGGTTCGCTGGCTACGCTGTTGTGGCTTAACGTATTGGAAAGAAAAGGCATTAAAATTACATGGGGCTATTATATGAAGGTAGGTTTTATTATTACCCTGCCGGTACTGTTTGCAACTCTGCTCGGATTATATATTAGATTATTTTTATTCTGATTTTTTCGTTAATTTATACCGTCCGTTTAAAGTTATCTATTATTTTATAATTTATATTTAATAATGAATACGACTGATTCGATTATGACAGATAAAAAAAATACCGGTTCCGGCAACCCGGATAATGACAAAAACATTACCGGCGGCAATAATTTCGTCAACGCTAAAAATACAGCCAATACCGACGTCATAAACGGAATAATAAAAAAAATTATATTTCAAAACCAGGAAAACGGTTTTACTATCTTAAATATTTTTTCGTCCGGCAGATTTATAACCGCTTCAGGAAATATATTCGATAAACCGATACCCGACTCAAAAATAAAGCTTAAAGGCGAATTCGTACATCATAAAAAATACGGATACCAATTCAGCTTCAGCGAATACGAAATATCCCTCGCAAACAGCAAAACGGCAATCATAGATTATCTTTCCTCAAATATATTTAAAGGCATAGGCAGGGTTTTGGCAAATCAAATTTATGAAAGGTTTAAGGAAAAAACATTAGAGATAATAGACAACGAGCCTGAAAGATTAAGGGAAGTCGGCGGGATAGGCAAAGTAAAACTTTCAATCATAATTGAAGGCTTGAAAGAAAGCTACGGACTTAGAAAAGCAATAATGTTTTTTAAGCCGTACCAGTTCAGCGATTATCAAATTAAATCCATTTACAATCAGTTTCAGGAAAAATCTATCGCGGTAGCAAAAGAAAATCCTTATTTATTTACCGAAATAAAAGGCATAGGTTTTAAAAAAGCCGATATTATGGCGGAAAAATTAGGCATTAAAAAAGACGACCCGAATAGAATAAAAGAGGCCGTGAAATATGTTATAGGACAATTATGCGAACAGTCTGGAAACTGTTTCGTTTATTATAAAGATATTAAAAAGGGGATAAACGAAATAATAATAGAAAACGACGGTACTAATTCGGATAAACAGGATAATCTTAACGGCGCTGATAATGCAGTAACGAATAGCCCGATTATCCATCTTGGCGACGAGATACTCAAAACTTATATAAACGATTTGGTTAAAGAAAAAAAATTAATTATCGACTTATCGGCTGAAGACGATAATAATAAAAGAAATAATATCGGTATTAATAGCGGCAATGATTATAATTTCCGATATAATCAATTTAATCAATATAATTATAATATTAATAAAGCAAAAATATATCTGCCGGTTTATTATTACAGCGAAATAGGCGCCGCTAAAGAACTTAAAAGAATATCCGGCTCGTCTGCGCTAAAATTTAACAAAGATACGGTAGATAAACTTTCGGAAAAAGATTCTGTCTCTTTGACCGACGAACAGAAAAACGCCGTGCAGAATGCATTAAATTATAAAATTTCCGTAATATCAGGCGGACCCGGTACCGGAAAATCTACAGTTATAAAAACCATAGCCGGTTTGTACGCAGATAAAAAGATTGCTTTAATTTCATTGTCGGGAAAAGCGGCGCAAAGGCTTTCCGATATTATGGAAGCCGGTAATTTAAGCAGGGAAAATATAGCTATTTCCACCATACACAGGCTTCTTAAAGCTCAATTCGACAGAAATACTAACGAATCGGTATTCCTATATAACGAAAACAACAAACTTCCTCACGATTTAATAGTTATTGACGAAATGAGCATGGTCGATATAATGATTTTTTACAAGCTTTTGAAAGCCGTAAAAGACGACGCAGTTCTTGTTTTAGTCGGAGACGTTAATCAGATACCTTCGGTCAGCCCGGGCGACGTACTAAGGGATATAATCAAAACCGAAAAATTTTTTCCGGTCACTTTTTTAAACAAAGTTTTCAGACAGAACGAAGGCGGCTTGATAAATTTAAATGCGCATAATCTGCTGAATAACAAAAAATTTATAACCGGAAAACGGGAGGATGGGAAAAAAGAATTTATCATAAAGTACAGAAAGGAATACGATGCCGCTCAATCCGGCAAAGACGAACTGTTAAAAGACTTTGAAGAATTTATAAAAAAAATAGCGTTTAAAAGGCTGTCGGCGGGAAATAAAATAAACTCTTTCGATTTCGACGACATTCAGGTTTTAACCCCTATGAGAAAAGGGATATTAGGATACAACAATTTAAACAGGATTATTCAGGAAACGTTTAACCATAATCCGTTAGCGGCATCGACATCGGCATCGGCGTCGAATGCGTTACCGGCATTGCCGCCTTATTCAAATTCGGATGCCGGAAGCGAAAACGGTTCTTTCATATGCAACGGAATTCAGTTTAAAATATACGATAAGGTTATACAAAAAAAGAATAATTACGACCTTGAAGTATTTAACGGAGATACCGGCTATATAATAAATATAAATCATGAAGAAAAAACCGTTTCGGTTGATTTTTCCGATTATTCAGCCGAAAAAAGAAAAAATATAATTTTAAATGATGCCGATAAAGAGAAAGAAAGAAAGAAAAATATAGATATTAATATAGAAGATAAAGATAAAAACAGAATAGTAAAATACGATTTTTTAGACGTTTACGAAAATATAATGCCGGCGTACGCTCTTTCTATACATAAAGCGCAAGGCAGCGAATTCAATAACGTCATAGTTCTGTTTCATCAATCGCACTTTATGATGCTGAAAAAAAATCTGTTATATACCGCAATTACAAGAGGAAAGAAAAACGTAGTTATTTTTGGAACCTATAAGGCTTTCGGCATAGCAATGAATTCTAAAGAAGAAGTTAGGAATTCGGGCTTGAAAGAAAGAATAATAGAAGAGTTTAAGGGTGTTTAAGTAATATCGTCGGTAAATGGCGGAGAGAGAGGGATTCGAACCCTCGGTACATCTTTTAGGACATACATTCGCTTAGCAGGCGAACGCCTTCGACCTACTCGGCCATCTCTCCTTGAAAATTAATCAGAATAATAAATAATATTATAATATAACATTATAGAGTTTTTTATTCAAGCGTTATACAAAACTAAATAAGATTTGATAAAAACTTAAAAGCGTTGAGGGCGGAGAGAGAGGGATGAGCTGCGCTGTACTTCGTTTCGAACCCTCGGTACATCTTTTAGGACATACATTCGCTTAGCAGGCGAACGCCTTCGACCTACTCGGCCATCTCTCCTTGAAAATTAATCAGAATAATAAATAATATAACAATATAACAATATAGAGTTTTTTATTCAAGTAGTATAATACGGCTATATAAGATTTGATAAAAATTAACAGCTCAGCTTAACTATTTTGACAAAATCGGTAGAACCCGGCTCGCCTATAGGAATGCCGCCGGTGATTACGGCATAATCGGGGCTTTTATGTCCGGATTTTTTAATTTCATCTTTAATTAAATCTATTACATCCTGCAAGTCTATATTTTTATCGGTTATATTTTTCATAGTTATGCAGGAAACTCCGTAGTTCAACGACAGCCTTCTTTTTGCTGAGTCATCCGGCACTACTGCCACAACGGGAACCGGAGGTTTAAACGACGATATTAAATTGGCGGTGTAACCCGACCTGGTTATTGCCGCTATAATGCAATTATTTATTAACTTTGATGCCGTCGATGCCGTTTCAGCGATTATATCGGAAATATCGCTTACGTTTCTTTTAATTTTAATCTTATCGTCGGACTCTATACTGCGGTATTCTAAATATCCGATGCCGATGCCGCCGTAATTTCCGTAAGCCTTCCGCGATTTATAACCGCCTCCAGAAAACATCGGACTTTTCTCTGTAGCCTTTATAATCTTCGACATATAAGCAACCGCTTCGTCCGGATATTTTCCTATAGCCGTTTCTTCGGAAAGCATTACGGCGTCGGTTCCGTCAAAAATAGCATTTGAAATATCGGTAACCTCGGCTCTCGTCGGCGATTCGTTTTCAACCATCGACAAAAGCATCTGCGTAGCCGTTATAACAGGTTTTTTATAGCGATTTGCGACATATATAATTCTCTTTTGTTCTATGGGTATATTTTCTACCGGAGCTTCAACTCCAAGGTCTCCCCTCGCCACCATTAAAGCATCTGCGGCGGCGGCTATTTTCTCGATATTTTTAACGGCTTCTATTTTTTCTATCTTTGCTACTATTAAAAATTTTTTAGACGGATATTCGGCTTTAAGCATATTTTTTACGGAGATTATATCTTCGGAGGTTCTTACGAAAGAGACGGCAAACATATCTGCGCCGTGTTCGGCTCCGAATTTTAAAAATTTTTTATCGTTTTCCGTAACGGAAGGAATGCTAAGACTTGAATCTGGAAAATTTATTCCTTTTTCCGCTTTTAGAACGCCTTTAGTAAGGATTTCGGCTTCAAGTTCGTTACCGTTTATCTTTTTTATAATTTTCAGCTTTATTTTGCCGTCGTCTATATACACCAAATTTTTAGGTTTTATATCGTCGCAGAGATAAGGATAATCAATATAAATTTTTTGTTCGTCGGAAACCGTATATTTTTTCGTTAAAATTATAGTACTGCCTTTTTGCAGATTAATTGCATCTTTATTTAATTTTCCGGTTCTTATTTTCGGTCCGGGCAAATCGACTAAAATTGCCGTATTTTTTGATACCGACCTTATATTTTTAATCGCCTCCGCAAAGTAATTTTCGTTTCCATGCGAAAAATTAAGCCTTATTACGTCCGCTCCGTTTTTGATAATCTTTTCTATCATCTTCTTTTCGTCGCTGGCAGGCCCTAACGTAGCCACAATTTTAACTTTTTTATCGTATATATTTATCATCTTAATTTTTTAATTATCCTTCGGAAAAGGTACCGGATTAATTTTACGCTTTAATTAATTTATTTAGTTAAGTTTAGCATTGCCCGCAATGATTATATCAAATAAAAGAACGTACCGCAAATTATTGAAGTATAATCCGACATCTTTTCCTTGAAAAAAAACTTGGCCGTATCTTTACAAAAACAATATAACAATATAAAATATTTAGTATGATAAATCTTTATAATCCGCAAAATTTTACGTCTTTATTCTCTATTTTACTCACCGCTTTTCTTCTTGGGATAGTACACGGATTTACCCCGGACGAGCATACATGGCCGATTACTTTCAGTTATTCGATTGGCAGTTACAGCACTAAAGGCGGATTCAAAACCGGACTTCTTTTTTCGCTTGCCTTCACCTTTCAGAGAGCAGTCGCGTCCGAACTTGCATATTTTGCGCTTGGAAAAATTTTAACCAAACCGGACGTAATTCCGGTCGTATATATATTCGTAGGAATAGTTATGTCGTTTGCCGGCGCATACGTAATAGGACTCGGAGAAAATTTCGAGCTGTTCGAGAAATTGGAAAAAATATTAATACGGTTTTTAAAAATTAAAACATTAAAAGAAGAACATTCCGATAACCCTGACGGGAAATCAAAACCCATCCCTATATATATGGTTCTTTTGCACGGATTTATCGCCGGATGGGGAACCGGCGCATTTGCTATAATAGTTTATACCGTTCTAGCTCCTAAAATGCCAAACGAATATATAGGTTTTATGCCGGGGCTTCTGTTCGGACTCGGAACTATGGCTACGCAGATAGTAATAGGCATGTTTGCGGGAAGATTTATGGAAAAACTTAAAATCCCCAAAAAAGGCATTCAGTACATCGCGAGAAGAACGTCCGGCATGACTCTTTTCTGGGGCGGATTGGCATTCGTTATTGCGGCTATAATGGAATTAGCTTTTCCGAAACTTATACAGTGGGGTTTTATAACTCCGATAAAGGTTCACAATCTTCATAATCTCGGAGTAGGATTCTTTTTGGTTATTTTTATAATTTTATTTATACTTACGGTATCTTTCGTTAAATCGTTGAAATACGTAAAAAATAACGGCTCTCAATTTATCAATTAATTAAATAATTAATTTTTTATATTTATTTTTTTGCTTTCAAAAATATCTTTATTATAAATAGCAAAATACTTCTTAACTCTTTTATAATACCCGTAATAGAAATCTGAAAACAGGCGGTTGGTGCTTTCATTTGCATTAAGTTTAAATTTAACTTTTCCGTTTTCTGTTTTCGTGAAACTTAACGTCCGGTAAGCTAAAGTAGGACCGACGTTATAAGCAAAAAGGGCAAGCTTTAAATTTTTAAACTCATATAACAAACTCAATAAATATCTTGCGCCTATTTTAATATTTAAAGAGGGGTTGTATAAATAATTTACAGGAAGATATTCTATATATTTAGTATTATAATTATACTTTTTAGATTTTATACCGTATTTCTTGATTAAATAAAGTCCGGTTATCGGCTTAATCTGCATTAGTCCGACGGCGCCGACGTCAGAATAGGAAAAATTATTAAAAGAACTTTCGACTCTTATAACCGCCAAAATAAGAGCCGGATTTATTTTATATTTTTCGCCTAAGTTAAAAATGAGGTTTGAAACCTTCTTTTCTTCGGATACCGGCAGTCCGGAATTAAACGATTTAATAATCTTAAAAACCCTTATTTTTTCGTAATCGATGCGTATTTTTTGTTTAAGAAACTTCACGTCCTGCCGTTCTTTTATGTAGCCGTAATACATAGGCAAAACGTAAAAATACGACAAAAAAGCGGCGGAAATAAGAACCGAAAGAAGCAAAAAATAGGGCAAAAAATATTTAAATTTTATTTCGGCTATTAAATTTCTTAAGCTGTTTTTTAATTTCAAAAATAATTTTATAATTTTTTTCAAAATTTACTCCAAAATCAATAAAATTCATCTAAAAAATACATATTTTATACATAAATAAATAGTTTTAAACTATTTTATATTAAAAATATACCATAAATGAAATATAAAAGTCAAATTTCGCTATTTTTTCCTCTTTTCTAACTCTAAAACCCTCGTTTTTATTAAAATAAACCGTAAAAAATTAAATCTTTTTTATGTTAACGTAAAAAAGATTTTTTCTTGCCATTTATTTAAAAAAATGTTAAATTTAAAATTATCGGCCTTTTTATTTTATATATTTATGAAAGCTTGTCGTTAGTATTTAATTATGTTTAGAACTTAAAATCAATTTTAACGTTTAATTTAAGGAGAAAAAAAAATGGCTGATCAAACAAAAATGGCTATCATTTCTATTCACGGAACGCTGGATATGGCATATCCTCCGCTGATTCTCGCGTCAACCGCGGCGACGCTTGATATCGAATCTGCAATATTTTTTACGTTTTACGGATTGCAGATACTCAAAAAAGATGCAGGAGATTCTTTAAAAGTCGCTCCTATTGCAAACCCCGCCATGCCTATGCCTGTTCCGAATATTATCGGCACTCTGCCAGGAATGACCGCAATGGCTACTTCTATGATGAAATCAATGATTAAGAAAAACGGAGTAGCGTCGGTTCCCGAACTTATATCTTTATGCCAGGAAACAGGGGTAAGGCTTATCGCATGCCAGATGACCATGGATCTTTTCGGTTTCAAAAAGGAAGATATGATAGATGGATTAGAATATGCCGGCGCGGCTACTTTTATGGAATATGCGGCTAACTCTCAAATCCATCTTGCGTTCTAATTTTTAAACAGCCAAAAATATAATCAAAAGCCTAAGGGCAAACCGCCAAATTCTAAGGCTCCCGAAATTACGCGGGAGCCTCTATTTGTCATTTTTTATTGACAAAATCAGATAAATTTTTTATAATATAACAAGTATATTATATATATGTATATATAAATATTTCTATGCAATTAATTTTAAGGGCATCAGCGCAAAACTATTATGAATGAAATTAATATCGGGGAAGAATATAAAACCGAAGCCGAACTTCTAAAAACACTCGGACACCCTATAAGGCTTAAAATAATAGAGGTTCTGGTAAGCAATAAATCCTGCGTTAAAAATATCTGGGAATCTTTGGGAATTTCTCAGGCTACGGTTTCTCAGCACCTTATATCCCTTAAAAATAAAGGCATAGTTAGCTGCAAAAGGGACGGGGTTATGATGTGCTACGAACTTAACGACAAAAGAATCGAAAAAATTTTTAAAGATCTGAAAGAATTCGGAAATCACGACAAAAACATTCCAAAAAAAGAAAAATCTATATTATTAAATTTACCTAAATAAAAAATAAAATTAATATAATTTACAAATATTTAATACGTTAAATATATAATTATTAATATATATGAATATGAATAAAATTAAAATATATAAAAACAAAAAGATTATTTTTACGGTTTTTTTGTCGGTTTTTCTGTTTATGCCTTTAATGCCGTCGAAATTTTCAAAAAACGCGTTTGCATTTAAAGCGGCTATCGAACCTGATATATCGATAAATCAGGCGTTTATATATGCGTTAAAATACAACAAAATGCTAAGATTGGAAAAAATTAAACTTAACGGCGCCGGATATGAGAAAAATGAAGCTATGAGCGGTTTTTTTCCAAAAATTAATTTCGACGAAATTTATATGAACACCGACAATCCTTTATATGCTTTCGGAAACGTTCTGAATCAGAGAATATTGACAAATCAGAACGTTCAATCGTATTTCAGTCCAAGTTTTTTAAATAATCCGGGGATGATACATAATTACGAATCGGAGTTTTCAATAGAACAGCCTATATTTATGGGCGGAGAAATATATTTCGGATACAAAAGGGCTCTGCTTCATATGCAGTCCGTAAAAAAAGGATTAAGCGAAGCTAAACAGAAAGTTTTATACGGCGTAGCAAAAGCTTATTATTCGGTTATACTGTCTAAAAAATACGTCGGTTTAATGAAAAGCATGCTGAAAACGGCAGAAAATTATAAAACTCTATCCGAAAATTTATTTAAAGCCGGACAGGTGGTATCTTCCGACGTATTAAGGGCAAAAGTGGAAGTTGCAAAAATGAAAGAAAAGCTGGCGTCAGCCGAAAAAAATTACAGGCTGGCAAAATATTTTTTAAATATAACGATAGGGCTTCCTATAAATTCTAACTACGTAATTACAAGCAAACTGAAAAATAGTCCGATAAGAAAAAATCTAAGTATAGCGTCTATGCAAAAAACGGCATTTAGAAAAAGACCGGATTATAAAGCGCTTCTGCTTAACAAAAAAAATATGGAATTGGGAGTTAAATCAGCTTACGGTAAATTTTTCCCGAAATTAGTCGCCGGATACGACTATTTCAGCAACGGACCGGCTATACATCCCGACGATTCTTACAGCTATGCATTCACGGTTATGCTGCATTTCAATATTTTTTCCGGGCTATACGACTATAATAATCTGCAGAAATCTAAAAGTTCATACAACACGATGCTTGAATATCAGGGGCTTTTAAGGGATAAAATTAAAATGCAGGTCAGAAAAGCATATCTGCAGTATAAAACAGACTTGATTAACACCGGCGTCGCCAAGCTTGCCGCATTAAATGCCAAGCAGACTCTTAGAATTACGACTAACAGGTACAAAGCCGGTATGACGACTTTAATTAATTTAGACAGAACTCTCGACGAATATAAGGCAGCTAAATTAAATTATCTAAACACGTTATTCAAGCTCAATACCGATAAATATTATATAAAACTCGTTACGGGGACGCTTTAATTTAAAGAGATACTCGCAATAAACCTATAAATATGGTATAATATAAATACGATAAATTAAAATAAAAATTACGGCGCATTAAAAAGTTATAAAAGGAGGGAAATTGTTAATATGCCTATATACGAATACGAATGTAAAAAATGCGGAAAAATATTTGAAGTTTATCAAAGACTCAGCGATAAACCGGAAGATATAAAATGTCCGATATGCGGCGCGGAAAAGCCGGTAAAAAGAGTCAGCTCATTCAGCAGCTGCGGAAGCGGATACGATTCCGGCTACGGATCGTCCGGCGGTTCGTGCGGGGGCGGCGGATACAGCAGCGGTTTCGGCTGAGCATAAAAACGGGCGGTTCGTCCGAATTGAAAAAAGTTAATATAATATATTAAAGCCTAAAAAGATAAAATTTTTCAAGTCTTTTTAGGCTTTTTTTTAAAAAACCAGTTCCTTAATTCTTGAGTATAAAGCGTCGAGACTCTCGAATATTTCTTTTGATGAGTCTTTTTTTATTTCGAGTTCATATTTGTTTTCTTTAACGGTTCTGTTTCCTATGACTATTTTAAAAGGAATTCCGATAAGATCGATATCTTTAAGTTTAATGCCGGCGGACAGCTTTCTGTCGTCGTAAAGGACGTCAGCTCCAATAGAGGTTAAATCCTCGTAAATTTTTTCGGAAATTTCGGTAATCTTTTCGTCGTTTACGTTAAGATTGACTACGGCTAACGCAAAAGGACTTACGGAAACGGGAAGGTTGATGCCGTTTTCGTCGGAGAATACTTCGACGAGCGTCTGCATAGTTCTGCCGACGCCTATTCCGTAACAGCCCATGACGAAATATTTATATTCTCCTTTCTCGTCGAGAAATTTTGCGCTTAAAGCTTTTGAATATTTTTCTCCGAGTTTAAATATATGACCGAGTTCAATTGCATTTTTTACGTTTAATATCCCCTGGCATTTTACGCATTTATCGCCGGACTGCACGCTTCTTATGTCTGCAGCAATATCGAAATTAAAATCGCGTCCGGGTTTAACGTTTGCCATATGCCAGTCTTTTTCGTTGGCGCCGGTAATCCAGTATTCCGAATTGTTAATCTCTTCGTCTATTACTATCAATATATTGCCGGCGGCATCGGCTTTTATATCTCCGCCGGTATCGCCTATATTGCCGTTTTGCTTTTTTAAACCGAAAGGTCCGGCAAAACCGCAAGGCGCTCCGGTTATTTTTTCTACGTCCCGCTCTTTTGCAAGAAACAGATTTTTAATTTTTACCGCTTTTTTTAGTTTGCGTTCGTTTATTTCCCTGTCGCCCCTTACTAACGCCGCAATAAAACCTATTTCTGATTCATATATTATAGTCTTGGCAAAACAGGTTTTGTCAACTTTAAGGTATTCGGCTACCTCTTCCACCGATTTTTTATCGGGAGTGGAAAGTTTGGTCATTCTCGGCTGTCTGCACGAATCAAGCGGACCGTTATAATCGGAAACGGATTCGGCTTCGTCGATTGAAGCCGCATAGCCGCAGTTGTCGCATATTACTATTTTGTCTTCGCCGTATTCCGAAAAAACCATAAGCTCTTCCGAATAATTTCCTCCGATTTCACCGGCCTCGGCTTTAATAAATTTAAAATCGAACCCTAATCTTTTAAATATATTTTCATAAGCATGCTTCATTTTTTTATAGCTTTCGTCTAATCCTTTTTCGTCGGCGTCGAAACTGTAAGCGTCTTTCATAATAAACTCTTTTGCGCGCATAAGTCCGAATCTCGGACGCATCTCGTCCCTGAATTTAAGATGTATCTGATAAAGAGTCAGGGGGAGTTCCTTATACGACTTTACGTTTTTTTTAACCAAATCCGTAATAACCTCTTCGTAGGTAGGAGCTAAGCAAAAGTCTCTGTCCTGCCTGTCTTTAAAACGAAGAAGTTCTTTGCCGTAATCTTCGTCCCTTCCAGACTCTTTCCAAATTTCCAGCGGCTGAACGAAAGGCATTGAAAGTTCCACGGCGCCCGCCGAATTCATCTCCCGTCTTATTATATCTTCCAGTTTGCGGAGGCTCTTTAAGCCGAGAGGAAGGTATGTATATATTCCGCCCGACAACTGCCTTACGTAACCCGCCCTTAACAGCAGTTTGTGGCTTTTAAGAACTGCTTCTTTCGGGTCTTCTTTTAAAGAAGGAATAAAAAAATTTGAATACCGCACTATAGACTCCTTTATATTTAAAATTATTTGATTTTATAAATTATTAACGTTTTCTTTGTAATTTATTTAGTTTCTTAATTTAAACTACTAATCTTCGTCGTCGTTATAATCTATTTTTTCGCCCGTTATGCTTTCTATCTGGCTTATTAACGCATTTAATATATCTTCATTATCGAATTTTCCTATAACTTTTCCTTTTGAAAACAAAACGGATTTTTCCCTGCCTCCGGCGATGCCGACGTCGGCATGCTTGGATTCTCCGGGTCCGTTTACTACGCAGCCCATTATCGCTACCTTTATGTCTGATTTTATTTTAGCAGAAATCTTTTCGAATTTTTTAGCTATGTTTACGATGTCTATTTCCGTTCTAGCGCACGTAGGACAGGACATAAGCTGAACTCCGCCATGCCTTAAACCTAAATCCCTGAGTATATTATAACCGGCGATGACCTCCATAACGGGGTCGTCGCTGAGCGAAACCCTTATAGTGTCCCCTAAACCTTCGTAAAGCAGTATGCCGAGTCCTACTCCCGATTTTATGGCTCCGGAAAATACCGTTCCCGCTTCGGTTATGCCTATATGAAAAGGATAATCCGTTTTTTCGGCTAAAAGCTTATACCCTTTTACAGTAGTCAAAACGTCCGTTGATTTTAAAGAAATTTTGATATCGTAAAACGATTCGTCTTCCAATATTTTAATGTGTTTCAAGCCGCTTTCGACCATTGCGGCGGCAAAATCTCCTCCGTTTTTATCCAGCACGCCTTTTTCTAAAGACCCTGAATTAACGCCTATTCTTATCGGCACGTTTTTGTCTTTGCAGGCGCTTACGACCTCTTTTACTTTTTGCCTTCCGCCTATATTTCCCGGATTAATTCTTAAACCGGCGGCTCCGGCTTCCAGCGAGGCAAGCGCAAGCCTGTGGTCAAAATGAATATCCGCTACTATAGGGACTTTTACGTTTTTTATGATTTCTTTTAAAGATTCCGCTGCAAAAGCCGTATTTACCGATACCCTCACTATTTCGCAGTTATAGCTTTCTAAATTTTTTATCTGCTTTACGGTAGCGGCGGAATCCTCGGTAAGCGTATTGGTCATAGACTGCACGCTGACCGGAGCTTCGGAGCCTACGGCGACTCCGCCTATTTTTATCGTCCGCGTTTTTCTTCTTTTTATCATTATCGTTAATAATTTTTATATTGAATTATTCTGTCCCGTCACAAAATTATTGCAGGATTACCGTTTAATTTTACCGTTTTTAAATTTTGATTTATATATTATAATATATCGTGTAGAAAAAAATAACTATAATTTATAATAAGCAGGATAAATATTTATATTATGTTTGAATTTTTAAGGGACAAAGTTTATACGATAGACGGCAATAAAATAAGGCTTTTGTCTATAATTCTATCCTTAATAATAATACTGGCGTCGTATTTAATAGCTTTTTTATTCGCATATATCGTCAAAAAAGAATTTAGAAAAAACAGGACGATAAACAAATCCTTCGTAAAAACCGTAACAAGGTTTATCAAATATATAATTTTAATAATCGGCTTTTTTATTGCATTTCAAGTTTTAGGCATAAACTTAAGTTCGCTGGCTTTTCTTGCCGGCGTCATCGGACTCGGCATAGGTTTCGGAATGCAGAATATTATAAGCAACTTCATTTCCGGCATAATTATTTTGTTTGAAAAACCTATAAAAGAAGGCGAATACGTCGAAGTTGCGGGATACGACGGCATAGTAAGCGATATAAGGGCAAGAAGCACGACTATAACGACAAGGGATAATATATCTATAATAGTTCCCAATTCTAATTTTATAACGTCCAACGTTATAAACTGGTCGCACAAAGACCCTAAAATAAGGCTGCATATACCTCTGGGAATAGAAGAAACCGCATCTAAATTAGACCTCGCAAAAAAAGTTTTGCTTGAAATAGCCGATGAAAATGTTGAAGTTTTGAGAGAACCCAAGCCTTCCGTATGGTTTGTGGGATTCGGCTCGTCTTCGTTCGACCTTGAACTTATAGTCTGGATACAGTCCCCTATAAGAAGGCATTACGTCATAAGCGACATAAATTTTGAAATTGCGAAAAAATTTGCGGAATATGATATAGATTTAACTTATCCGTGGACTAACCTCGTATTTAAAAACGGCCTGCAGATTGAGAATACAGATATGATTAACATGATTAACGGCAATAACGGCTCAGGCGGCAACAATAAAAATATTAATATTAATAGCACGGCTCAGCCGCCGAAAAATTAATTTTCATTATTTCTTTAACGATTCCAGATAAGAAGCCAATTCGTTTACTTCATATTGAGGTATATAGTTATAAGACGGCATAATAACGTAATAAGTTTTACCTTGAATACTTATTTTATCGCCTCTCTTAAAGTGAGAATTCGGATGTTTAATCTGCTGTACCGTCCAGTTAAAATCCGGTACCATATTTCCGTAATTAGAAAGCGACGGTCCAAGGCTGCCGCCGACACCGTTAACGGAATGGCAATCGTCGCAGTTATAATAATGAAAAAGATATTTGCCCTGCGAATTATTATATGAGTATGCTGTTTTGGGCATAAATAAATTCGGGCTTAAAAAAAACAAGCACGCAAAAGCTATAAATATATAAGGAGCAAAATTAAATATTGATTTATTTTTTTTAACAGTTCCTGCAGTTTTAATTTTCATATAGGGCATCTCCTAAAAGTATTTATTTTCTTCCTTTATTTTGTCCCGGTTTTTTTAGCCGTATTTATAGTTACTTCTACCATCATGCCAGGCTTTAAAAGATGATTTTTATCGTTTAATATCTGAATTCTTACGGGAAGCCTATGCGTTACTTTTGTAAAAGTTCCCGAAGGATTATTCGTAGGAATTAAAGCAAATTTAGAAGTAGTAACCGAACCTACGAATTTAACCGCGCCTTTAAAAACTTTCCCCGGAAAGGAATCTACGGTAATCGAAACAGGATCGCCTTTTTTAACGTTTCCTATAACTGTTTCTTTTACGTTTGCGGTAACCCATACGCGCCTCAAATTATTTTCCATAACTATCGGCGTACCGGGCGTAACATATTCGCCGGCATAAGACATTTTTTCCGTAACTAAGCCGTTTATAGGAGAATAGATAAAAGTATTTTTGTAATTGGCGAGAGCTACTTTATAAGCCGCTTCGGCTACCTTAACCGCCTTTCTTAAAGGAATAAGCGTCGTCAATTTGTTTGCGTATGACACGCTCTTTATATATCTTGATTCTACGTAATTTCTTCTTGCGGTTCCGAGTGCGGATTCGGCGGATATAAGCGCCTGCCTTGAAATTAGATACTGGGTGTTAAGGGTATCGAACTGTTCTTTTGTTATAAACTGTTTATTTAGAAGGGCAAGTCCCCTAAGGTAATTTTTCTTGGCAAGTATATACGACAATTTGGCTTTATGGAGATTTGCCAAAGCGGTCGTATAAGACAGTCTGTCAATATAGTAAGAGTTATAGGAGTTTCCTATAAATTGCCCTACCGCTCCGCCGGCGCTGAATAATTTTGCCTTTGCGAGTTTATAATTTTCTTTAGCCTGAAGCATTTCCGGATAGTACGTCGAATCGTTGATGCGCGCTATCAGCTCGCCTTTTTTGACTATTTCGTTTTTATGTACGTAAACGGCTTTTATATTTCCGGGAACCATAGTGCTTATCGATATTATATGCCCGTCCACTTCCGCGTCTTCGGTATATACGTGGGTAAGCCCGAAAATATACCATCTGAGTACAAAAATACCGCCTATAATTGCTATTAAAAGTATAATGGAAGCGGTAATAATATTTTTTTTGGTAAATTTGCTGTCAGCTTCTTTTAAATCGGCGTTTTGCGCCGTTTCTGTTTTTTCGTTTTCTCCGTTCATTACAAACCACCCGATTAATTATTTATTCGTTATTTATTTAATTATAAAATATCTTAAGCTTAGTTAAATTTATCGATTTTCATATCTATAAGTTTTCTTTTAAAAGAACCGATAAGTCTTTTTAAATCCAGAACCGATTCGTAATAATCGAGTTTCGCCGAGAGAAGATTATGCCTCGCCCTCGTAAGCTCCGCAAGCGCCGTAACTACGTCCACGCTTGTAGCGACTCCGGCTTTAAATTCTTCTTCTACGAGAGTAAAATTTTTAGAAGCAAATTTTTCTTCGTGCCGAAGAGTCCCGACCTGCGATTTTAAACTTTTTACGTTATAGAACATAGATATTACCTGAGCCTTAAGATTTCTCTTTGCCTGAAGCTTATCGTACATAGCCTGGTTTGCTTCGGAACGCGTTTTTTCAATAGAAATAATCCTGTTCGCACCTTGAAATATTGGCATAGTCAAGGTAGCGCCCGCCGTCCAAAAATTAGTAGAACCCTGCGGAATAAAGTGGTCATTCGACAAAGCGTTGTAGGAAGCCGAAAAAGATATTTTGGGAATATACTGGGATTCGTAATACGCCGTCTGGTCCGACGCCGATTTTTGGGCAAATTTCAGGGACTTTAAGGCAGGGTTGTTATTATATGCAAGAACGATTAGTTTGCGCAGTCCGGTTTTTTTAAACAAAGGCTGTTTCGGTTTAGTTACTGCAAAATTGCGGCTTACTCCAAGCAGGGAAGCAAGCGCCGCCTTATCCGATTTTAACTTATTTTTAGCGCTTATAAGCTCCTGCTTAGCGGCGTAGAACTGAGATTTTGCCTGAAGAAGGTCTGTTATAATAGCAAGCCCGGCGTTTAGTTTTGCGGTAGTAAGTTCAAGATGCGCCTTTGCTTCTTTAAATGTTTTACCGTCTGCTTTTATTAAGCTTATATCGTTTAAAACGGTATAATAGTCAGCCGCTACGTTGTAAAGGGTGCCTGCTGAAACGTTATTAAGGGACATTTTGGACGATTTTTCCGTATTTTCGGCGGACATATAAGCCGGAATAGCGCCGACGTTAAACAAAGGTTCGTTCAGCGTAAAACTATACTGGTAGTTGGGAAAAAAGAACAAAAATATATTTCCCATAAGCGGGGTAAACTCGGCAGGAACCGGAGCCGAATTTTGGTGCATTCTCTGGTCGGTGTATTTAAGCGAAATATCGGGCAAAACCATGCCTACGGCAGACCATTTTAAAAGAGACGACTGATAATAGCTTTCTTTTGCGGCTTTTATAGTGTCGTTACGATTGACTGCAAGCATATAAGCCTGATTTAAAGTAATAAGCCTGCCGGAATGCTTTACAGGCTTAATATAAAAGGCATATGCGTCTTTGGGGGCAAAAGTAGATAAAAACGAAGCCGCAAAATAAGCGGCGGCAAAGGCAAATACGACTATAAGTATAGTTTTAATCGAATATTTATTCCTATCGGTATCTTTAACGCAGCTTTTAATTTTCATGATTTTATTTTATCTATTTGCTTGTTTAATTTATAATGCGTAATTAATTTTTATTTTTATCCAGTCTTTATTTTTCGCTATTTTTCATCGTATATTTTTATTATAATGACTTAATAGTCATAAGTCAATATTTTTATATCCTATATTATTTTATTTTTTTATTTTTATTTATAATGCATAATTGCAGCGGCTTATTAAAAAAATTATGATTAATATTTCTAAAGATAATTATATAAAATTATTTAGCTTTTTATTCCGGTAATTATAAAGCCGATATGGAAAGGAAGATTTTTAATTTTTAAGTCTTTAAAACCTTTTTCGCCGAGTATTTTAAGCATTTTTTTCCTGTCAAATGCCAGTATGCTGTATGTAAGCCATTCATATGCTTTTTTATCGATAAGCGAACCTATTAATCTTATAAAAATAAAATATATTTTAAAGAAAATATTGAAGAAATTATTCTCCGGCCTGCCCATTTCCAGTATAATGAACTTGCCTCCTTTTTTTAAAACTCTTCTCAGCTCGTCGGAAAAAGTTTCTACGTCGTCTACGTTCCTAAGCAAAAAACCTGCGGTAACTACGTCATAGGCGCATCCGGGTTCAATAAGGTCCATTGCGTCCTCTACTTTAAAGCAAATATTGTTTATCTTTTTCTTTTTTATCTTATTTTCGGCGATATTGACCATATAGGCATTAAAATCTACGCCGACTATTTCGACATTTTTATTAGCGGCCTTTGCTTTTCTGGATATATCTATGGCTATAGAACCCGTTCCCGTAGCGACGTCTAAAATTCTGTAACCGCCTAAATTATCGGTATACGAGGAAACCGCTTCCTTTGCTACTTCGAGCCGCCAAAGCCCGTCGATTCCAAAACTGAATACGTGCCCCCAGAAATCATATACTTCTGCTATAGAGGTAAAAATGTTATTTATTTTTTCCGACATATTAATATATGAATTAATAAACACTAATTGATAAACACTAATAGTTGATAAATAATGATATTGAAACCGGTTTAGGACAGAAAAAAATAAACTCGTTTACAGAAAATATAAAACAAACATGGTGCGCCCAGGAAGATTCGAACTTCCGGCCTGCAGATTCGTAGTCTGAAAGTATGGTTTATAACTTATTAAAATTACTAATTAATTAAGCATATATATTTTTTATGTGCGCTAAAGTGTGATTAAAAAAATTAAGTCTTGTCATAAGCGTTAATAAAATCTTCTCTTGAAATATCCGATTGCGTACAAATAGTCCTGAGAGTCGAACTTTTTATTTTTGAATGGTTAGGTAATGTTAAGGTTGTTTTAGAACCGTCTTTGTTTATCCGTTCCATAGATATATGTTCTTTTTCCCTGACAGTCTTAAAACCTAATATTTCAAGCGTTTTTATTACCCTTTGTTTTGGCGCGTCTATGGGAAACTTGGACATTATGTTATTATACCCCTGCTTCTGCGACAAACGCTTCAAGAACTGGTAAATCGTTTTCTAAAATATCGCTGCCGAAAGTTTCTATATGAAACTTTATGGCAGATTTTACGTCTTCTAGGGCTTCTTCGTAAGTGTCGCCTTCGCCGACCACTACCCCGTTAATTCCTATAGGATATGCTACATAACCGTCGGGATGCTTTTCTACGATAATTTTAAACTGTTTCATAATTCCTCGATATTATTTAATTTTATCAAATGTCGATATTTTCCTATTATTATATCATAATTTACACTAAAATAATTTTAACATTTTTATTTTTTATGAATTTCTCTTTATAATTTTAAACTTTTTTATAAACCTGCTATATATTAAAATATTAAATCTACTCATTCAGCCACTTGGTTGTTAAAAGCGCTTCTATATCTATGTCGTTTATTGGATTTCCCTTGACAATCATAATAACAACCCCGATAATTTTAAAATCGGAGTTATCGTCTATGGAAAATGTTCTGGTATCTATCTCATTGTATGTTTCATCAGTAACGGCTCTGTTATTAGTATCCCATTCAGGTTCAAAATAAAAACCGTTATCAAAAGGATTATCCGCAATAAAAAACACGATGTCCTTTGGATAATTTTTATCTGTTTTATTATTGCCCTTATTTTTCGCATTAAACCTTGTATAATAGCGAATTTTTTTCATTCTTCTTATGAAGTTTTGCTTGCCGTTAGATATAACTACAATACTGGAATCGCCAAAATACATACTTGCCAGCAAATCATCCGGCATTAAGGTTTGTTTAAGATATTTAATAATCAGAAAATCACCCTCTTTAATAGTGGGTTCCATCGAGGGATCAGGCATTTTATAAGCATATATTCCATTAATTTTGCTTATCACTACAGCCATTCTACCCGGAACGAAAACAAACGGCCCTTTGGTATTTTCGTTTAATTTCAATAGTTCTTCCTTATCGGTAATTAATTTATCCGATAAAGGTACGGGATTAAACCGATTTTCGATTAAATTAGAAGTTTTTTCTTCAAATTCTTCATTTTGTTTTTCAACTATTTTTTTTAATTCTTTAACATAATCGGGGAAATCCAATGTTTTAGATATTTTTTCTATAATCTTGGAGGTTGGTTTTTTCCTGAATGTTTCGAGTTCCGTAATCGATACTCTGGATAGTCCGGCTCTTTTGGCAAGTTCTTCCTGAGTCAGGTTTTGTTCGATCCTTAAATTTTTTAGTTTTTCGATTAACTTGACTTCAAAAACATTTAACCTGGGTTTTTTCTTACGCAATTAAGATTCTCCTTTTTGAATTTTTAAATTGTATCATTTTAAAAAAAATGTGGCATCTTTAAATATATCTAAATATATCCTACATAAATTTACAATGATAAAAATATAATTTGACTTTATAGAAATAAGTTATATAATATAATTATACAACATTTATTTACAAAATAAAATAATATGGGAAATAAAAATATAAAACCGGAAGTTCGGAATGAGTTATTAGACGTCAGCCAAGCCGCACAATATCTAAATGTAAATAAGATGACTATAAGGCGGCTTGTGAACGGTAGAGAAATAACATTTTATCGGGTTAAATCTAAAATTTTAATTAAGACGTCGGATATTGAACAATATCTGGAGAACAATAAAGTAGAAGGATTTTATAGCGCAATAAAAAAAATAAATATTAAAAATAATAAAGGAATGATTAATATATAAATTTTTACTGCAGATAACCCGATTGTTTTATAGCGAAAATCGCTATTTTTCAAAAACGATAATATTAATTTTGATTAATATTGATACCTTTTGCGCTATGCAGGCAAATAAAAAAGGGTATCCGGATATGAACGTTAAGAAAATAAAAACATACCACTTGGTAGTTTTCAGTTAATTAAATTAGTATCCGCACTTGATATTAATTTTATCTACATTAATTTGAGACTATTCCAAAGCAGTTTTTATTCAAACTTTGCGAAAAATTAACGCCGTTTTTAAAAACGGTTTTTTATGTTAGTTTATGGGTAGTCCGTTACATCAAAAACCAAGTCCGTTAAGATATATAAGGTTTTGATGCCTGATTACTCGCCTTTCTCTATGTTATCACATAGAAAAAGGCTCGTCGTGAATAATTTCGTTAATTGCGCCAAAAGGCGATATTAACGAACACGAACACAATATATATAAGTTCCGAAATTTGGAGTTGCCTTCCGTCCGAAAGGAAAACAGGTTTAGTATTTAACAATCGCTTCGGCGATGTATCGGGACGAAAATAAATAAATATAGAGGCATATATATATGGGGAAATTAACGGAATTTTATAAACAACATAGGCGACTATTTATAGTGCAAAAACATCAAAATACTCGTCAAACGGAAAAGTTTAAAGATGCAGTTATGCTTAAATTTTTGGAATACTGTGAATCTAAAGGCATCTTTCACACAAACGGCATATACAAGAAGCAAATAATAATAGATTTTTTTAACACACCTGAAATGCTCAATAAATCACATGAAACCCGCCGGAAGTATTTTTTAATAATATCGGAGTTTTGTAAAAGGTATTTCAAAATTAAATTAATAAAAGAGGGGATTTTAAAATGAACGGAAAAGCGCTGAGCATTAAAAACGACTCTAAAATAAGTTATCTCGCAAAAGAAATATCTGAATTCTTACATCGTGGAAGCGCGACTAATGAGAAAATATCGGCAACATTGCATTTATTAAGAAACGAAATAAAAATAAAGACTTTAAAAAACCTTGAAGAATCGCATATCCATAAAATAGTCTCGGCATTAAAAGAAAAAGTTTCTGCCGGAACTATGTCAACAAGTGCGGCGGGTTCTTATATTTCAAGTCTTAACAATGTTATTAGGTATGTCGTCAGGGATGATTTACATGCTATTAAGGCGTCGGATTACGGATTAAGCCGTAATATTTCCGAAAAAGACGGAATAAATAAAGAAAATAGCAGGGAAGCGGTAGCGGCTTATAAAGAATGGCTTGATAAAAAGTTTCAAGAAACTAATGACTTAAGATATGCGGCATTAAAACAAGCAGTCGGCATTCAATCGGTTAATTTAAGGTTAAGAGAAAGCTTGCTTATTAAACTGCAAAATAAAGACTTGTCTAAAAATACATTAAAAGTATCGGCAAAAGGCGACGGTTCAAAAAACAGCAGGGCAAGGGAAATACTTATAAATCCGGAGCAAAAGGCAACTCTTTTAGAAGCAAGACATTTTTTGAAAGATAATGGACTGAAGAATCTTAATATCGGCACAATCAGACAGGGGCGGGATTTTGCAAACAATACTCTAAAAGCGTTCAGAGAGGAAACAAACATTGCATTCCATTACCACGGGGAACGGCACCGGACGACTCACGAGGCATACAAAGAAGCTTGGCAGGCTAAAGGATACGACATCGAGTGCAGGGCAAGAACCGGGGAAACTAAATCGGAATGGGTTATCAGGATATTAGTAACGACAGGGCTATCTAAAGTAGAATTTCAAAAAATGGACAAGGAAATCCGGTTGAAAATAAGCAGGGGATTAGGACACGAAAGGATTGAAATTACAGAGAGATATTTGGGGTAAAGAAATTGAAAAATTTATTAAAGGTAGGAAATAAATATGAGAGCGATTCTAAAAACTGAAGCTACAAAAAAGTTTATTGAAAAGCGGATAAGAGAAGTGCTTATTGACAAATATTTTCATGCTAAAGTTTTAAAACGCAATCCAGGTCATATTTCGCTTGTGGAAGTAGATATAATGCCGCCGCCTGAAAATATTAGGGAAATCTCAAAGATATGCAAAGAAAAGATAGAATTCAAGCTAAGGAAAATTGACGAATGGGAAGAATTTGAATATGTGCAAAACGACCTGCTTAAAAGAGAACGGCAGAGATTAAAGAGAAAAGCAAAAAGGAAAAGAAAAAAACTTTTAAAAACAATATATCGGGGCTTCGCCCCGAACCCCACTTCCTTTGACGCCAAAGGAAGCGAAAGCGGGGATATTTAAAAACTGTAAAAAGGGGGCTCAGTTAAAATATGTTTAAAATAATCCATGTATTCAATCAAATACATTCATATATTACGCATCTTTTTAGTATCGTCCATCTTTTGTCTATATTCGGTTTCGGCATGATTATAATGGCTATTATAGCCCTATATCACATATTAAAAACATCGGTTGAACATAACAAGGTAGAAATCACGTTAGCTAAGGTTTCTGAGCTTAAAGAGAGTCAGGCCAACATAATTGCGGAAATTAAAAGTACAATTATAGAAGAAATCAAAGAGGAACAGAGACTAATTAAATCTACCAGACTTACTATTGTTGCAGCACCTGCTATTCCTAAATCAAATATTAAAGCTATATCCGATGTCACTGCTGTTAGTGCTAAAAAAGAAAAGTACCCCTTTTGTCCATATAAACCTAATCCGAACAAAAATAAAAGGATTATAAGGAAAAAGGTAAGAGGTGCAGATTAAAAACTATAATAGCTGATAGCAAAATACATAGGAAGTAAGCCCCACCATTTTAGATAAAAAATTTATAAAATAATCTCGTTTTTTTTATTTATTTATGCTAAAAACTTACTATAATAGTGTTTTAAAAAGTAAAATTATGAAGATTAAATCCGAAACCAAAAATAAGAATACAGATATTCAGAAATATTGGCATAGAATTTTTGGGTTTGCTAATATTTCAAATGTAAAATACCATAATTTATATTAAATACAGCAAAAAGATTATGGCGGAGGTGGTTAAGCAGGGTTATCGTAAGATTATTCTTGTTAAATGATGCTAAAATTGTTATAAATAATGTTATTGTCGAAACAAGTGTCAATTTTCATGAAAATTTACAACAAGGCAATACGGCAAAACAAGTGCCAATTATTACGAATACAGAGTGATAGGAAAGGCGCAGGTTTATAATAATAATGTTGTTTATGTATATGTTTTGAACGTGGATTAAGTTAGAAGCGATGATGAGCTTTTAAGAATGGAAAATTTTAAAAGAAATAAATTTATTGCGATGATAAACCTATATAAAATCACATTCTGCAACGATTAATTGGCATACCAAAACCTATAATAATTATAGTAATTAAGAAAATAGATATAAATTGGAGACATTATATGACATTGCATTTAATGGAGGAAGTTGACAATTATGTAGAAAAAAATTCAATAGGAGCATATATATTTCTTTCGCAAAATGAAGAAGTATATTATGTTGGACGTTCAGACGAAGATCTCAATGGTAGGATAAAAAAGTCGGCAAAAGAAGGTCGTGGTTATAAATATTTTTATTTCAAATACGAAAGTTCACCTATGCGAGCATATCACTTAGAATGTAAGTGGTATCATAAATATGAACCACCTGATAATGAAATACATCCAAGGGTTCCTAATGGGACAATTTGGAGGTGTCCTGTGTCTGGTTGCGAATGGGGAAAGTAATTTTAATATCGGCTTGTTAATATTAATTTATATGAGAATAATACAATGCCAGAAAGACTATATCATTTAGAATTTGATGATATTTTACGGAGTAAGGAAGTAATATCAAGAAACACGGACGGGAACACTGTTCATAATATAATGGATGAAGGATTATATATATACGGTAGCAATCACAGATCACTTGATAAGAATCATTCAGTTAAAGAGATTCGAAAGCGCATTACAACCTGGATAAATAATTTAGGAACTATAAAGCAACGAACAGCAACTGATTATATTAGAATTGCTTATGGGCATTTATGTTTGGACTATATGGCATCGAAACTTCAAAAACAAAACATGCCAAATTTGAATTGGACTTACATATATAAACGAACATGGAAATATTTTAGGTATTGTGGTTTTTACAGGAGTTATTACAAGGGGATTTAAGCTAAAAACAGTTTATGTTTGATACGAATATAAATTACTAAATCAACGTTCAAGGGATAGGTTCTATATCCTATTTTACATCAACAACAATGCGGAATAACGATATTTAGTTTACAATAGAATTTCTGTATTTAACATAGGAATGGATTTAAGTAAAAGATTTCCATATATTCATTTAAAATCAGGGGTTCCAGATAGCAACGCAGAATTTGTTTACTTTTAAGCAACTGACGATTACACAAAACTTAGATAGCTTGCGATAAAAAATAAATTTATATACATCAAAGATAACAATATGTTGTATTTTTCAGTTAATACAGGAGTTTCATCAAATAATGGTAAGACGTAAAACAAAGCATAAAACAGGATTACCCCGAAAGAAAGGCATTGGTAAAAAAGTAAATTATGCATGGGTAGGATATATTTGTATTAATTGTGACGCCTTAAATCTATTCCCTATTGGCGATGTCCTTTTAGAATCAAACGATACTTATTCCACAGCTAAATGGGGGTGTAAAAAATGCAAATATCTGCATAGCAAAAATTCTCCATTGCCATTTGTGTTAACACCGATTTAAAATTAAATTAAACGCCGAACCAAAAATAAACCTTTACGCCGTTTACGATAAATTAATCAAAGACAGAAACAAAGAGATAATGGACAAAATGCTAAACTTAATCTCAGATAACGGCAGGATAGTAGAAAGGAGCAAACTGCTCCGTTATACCCATATGCTAAAAAGGGACTTCGATAATTTTATCGATACGCTAATTGAAAGACAGCCCATCGCAGTCCGCATAGAAAAGACTAAAACGAAATCCGCCGTTTATTATAAAAAAATCGGAAATTAAAATCCGGCTTTTACGTAGTTGTGAATATGTGAATTATTAAAATATTTATTAATAAATATAGTATATATCTATATTTAACGGCTATTAAATAATTCGCAAACATTTGCTAATTATTGCTAATTATTATGAATTATTTAAAAGAAGGACGGCCAAAAGAAAAGTCTTTTTTCTTGGCTGTCTAAAAATATGTTTTATTTGATGAATATTTCACGAAATATTTTTTTTGGGGTAACCATTGTAAATTGAATATAAATTTTGATATATTGCCGTGAATCTTTATGCAATCAATTATTTATAAATTATTCACAAAAAATTTTATCTGCAAACCTTTGAAATATCAATGCCTAAATGATTATAAATAAATATTTCACAAATAAATCATAAATTTATTCTAACTATAATGTTAGTATTTATATCATGTTGAGATGAATTTTTCGCATATTCACAGAAGTTTAATATTCTGCTAATTTTTATTAAATTTTTATTAAAAAAGGATTGGTTATGTTTTAGTAAACAAATAAAATTAAAATTGCCGCAAACCATTTTCATAATATAAATAAAGACAAAACAATTTTAGATAATTAACCTATTGACATTTTATGAAATAACTATCATAATATATTAGTTTATTCTCTAAGGAAAATCCAATTATGAACCAATATTTCAAATCCACTTATTTTTATGATTATCCTTCTGAAGACCCCAAAAAAAAATCAATTACCTTAGCTTTCGGCAAATCCGAAGCACCTTATTACGCAAAGGTTAAAGATTTAAGCAGCGAGGAGTTGAGAGAACTAATTGGTATTAAAAGTTATAAACAACTGGCATTATTTGCTGAAAAAGAAGAAAGATCTATTAATCAAGCTGTTAAAGTTTTGATAAAAAAAAATCTTAGCGGCCATTCCGTTATAAATCCAAAAGATGTGACATTTATTAACAGTAAGTCAATCCCTTTCCAGAGGTGGTATCCTTTTATTGAAGGATATTCTCCTGAGTTTGTAAAATCGCTTATCAATAACTATTGCAAAAATACGTCTTGTATTTACGACCCTTTCATTGGAACTGGAACTACCATTTTTGCTGCTGACCAATTAAATATAAATACAGTGTATTCTGAAATTAACCCTCTTCTGCAATTTTTAATACAGACAAAGATAAGGATTTTAAAATCAAGCCAATCGACACGTAAACAATTAACTGACAACATAAACCGAGTCGCCGAACAAGTGATAAGAACTGTAGATAATTTTGATGAAGACAGCCATCTAAAGGAAAATTATAATCTTATTTTTAACAGTAGTAAATATTTTGATGATATTGTCTTTAGCAAATTGCTTCGCATGCGTTCTTTTATTGATATTTTAAGGTTAGAAAATGAACTACTTGCTGATGTTGTTACTATAGCTATTTTATCTGCATTAATTCCTATATCCCTTCTGAAAAAAGCGGGCGATGTCAGATTTAAGACCAAATATGAACTGGAAAAAGAAAGAGTTGCATTAGAAACTTTTCTTCCTTCCAAATTAAAAGATATAGCAAATGATATCTCTAATTTTGATTTTACTTTAAAGACTGTGCCAGAGATGATTCTTGCCAATGCCAAAAACATTGAATTGATAAATAATTTAGAGATTGACGCTATTATTACAAGTCCACCCTATCTTAACGGAACAAACTATTTCAGGAATACTAAATTAGAGTTGTGGTTTTTACGATATATTCAGTTCGAAAACGATCTACGATTTCTCCGCGACCAGGCTCTTACAAGCGGGATTAACGATGTGAAAAAGGGTATTTCAGGTAACATCGAAACAGATATATTGTATAAAAGTGAACTATTAAAAGATATCCTTATAAAATTGGAAAAAAAATCATACGACTCGCGTATCCCACTTATGATAAAAAGTTACTTTGAAGAAATGTATGTTGTTTTTTCAAATATGAGAAAACATCTTGCAAACCAGGCAATGGTCTTGATTGATATTGGCGATTCTATATTTGCTAATGTGCATGTAAGAACTGATGATGTTCTGGTTGAGATATTGAACACACTTGGATATAAATTAAATGAAAAAAAGCTTTTACGAAAGCGACGGTCAAGAAATAAAGAGATATTAAGTCAGACATTATTAGTGTTAGAATTTGATAAATCAAAATATAAATCACAGAAAAAACAGAAGATACAGAACTTTAACCTTGAAAATTGGGAGCATTTTAAAAATAATCTGCCCCACCAAAAACTACCATACTCAAAGAGAAATTGGGGGCATCCACTTCATTCTCTTTGCTCTTATCAAGGAAAATTGAAGCCATCCATTGCTTATAATTTAATTAAAACATTTATTCCGGACGGCGGAAGGGTCCTTGATCCGTTTTCAGGCGTAGGTACAATTCCTTTTGAGGCGGCATTAAATGGAAGGAAATCCTTTGGATTTGATATAAGTCTGCCTGCTTATTATATTTCATCGGCTAAGGTCAACACACATAAAAGAAATGAATGTATGAATTACATTCATCAAATAGCAGAATTTATAAAGCAAAATGACTGCGCAGAGGAAGAATTTTATGAAGCAAAGCATTTCGGCTTTAACAAAACACTTGCAGAATATTATGAAAATAAGACGCTCGGAGAGATTCTACTTGCAAGGAGATTTTTAAAGTTTAACCATCCAAAAAATCCGGACCAAATGCTTGTTTTATCCTCATTGTTACATATCTTGCATGGCAATAGGCCTTATGCATTGAGTAGGCGTTCACATCCGATTGTTCCGTATGCTCCTCAAGGAGAGTTTATTTATAAAAGCCTGATTAAAAATCTTACTGATAAAGTTGAAAGGGCATTACGTGTGGAATTGCCCACGACTTTTGTTACAGGAAGAATCTACTATCAAGACTCTACATCTATATGGCCATATGAAATAAATAATCTTGACGCTGTTGTAACCTCTCCGCCATTTTTTGATAGCACAAGGTTTTATCTTGCTAACTGGGTACGCATCTGGTTTTGCGGATGGTCAGAAAATGATTTTAAATGTCGAATAAACTCATACATTGAGGAAAAGCAAAAAAAGGACTTTAGCATTTATGAAAACATATTCAGACAGGCAAGAGAAAGACTCAAACATACTGGTGTCTGCGTTTTTCATCTAGGTAAAAGCGTAAAATGTGATATGGCGGAAGAATTAAAAAAGATAAGCAAACGCTGGTTTAATACGGTTGATTTATTCGTTGAAAGTGTAGAGCATTGCGAATCACACGGGATAAAGGATAAAGGAACTGTTACCTCTCACCAGTATCTTATTTTGCAATAAATATTTACCTTCTAAAACCTAACAGTTTTTTATTTTCATCGGAGAGTTTATCAATAAGATTATAATCTTTAATAATCTTTTTAAGTTCTTTTATTCTTTTTGGCAAATCAGAACTTTCCCTGACCTGTAAATACCTTTCTACGCACTTATCAACATTGATATTGGTATTGATAATAGGAGTTTTGCTGGCTAATAGTCCTAAATCCGCGCCAGTTATTTTTGCAAGCTCAATCAATTCGTTATTGGTATAAAACTCGCTAGGCCACTTATCTCGTTTATTATTATTTGCTTCTTTTGATAATAATGCTGCATTTTCTTTCATCAGGGGATATAACCATTTTGAAGGTAAAATATGGTCAACCGCCCAAGTATCCCTCTTGT
Source organism: bacterium (assembly GCA_021850985.1). Taxonomy (GTDB): domain Bacteria; phylum SZUA-79; class SZUA-79; order Acidulodesulfobacterales; family Acidulodesulfobacteraceae; genus Acidulodesulfobacterium_A. The sequence continues at coordinate 29,226 of JAJZJX010000008.1, read as the reverse complement.
TAATATCAAGCGGTTGCTTTGTCTTAAAACATTTATTGTCAAATCTTTTGAATAAATCAACTATGTCAGTAGCTACATTTTCCCCCTCTAGTAATAAATCTGCGACCCTTCTCCTCAACGATGATTCATGCAGTTGCTCTTTAGTTCGTTTTGGATTCAATGTTGCATTGATTGCACCTTTACAGCTTCTGCACTCCATCTGTCGTTCAAGCGGCCCCCATTTTGAGTGTTTACTAAAAGCATTAAAGGGAAGAATTCTACCGCAGGTACAGCATTGTTTCCAGTATGATTCAGGATTCTCCGTTGCTATTCTAAAAAATGCCTCCCAAAATCTCTGAGCCCTTATTGATTTTGCAATAGTGAAATCTTTACTCCAATTTTTAAAAGGTAAATCAGATTTTTTAGAATGCAGATAGCCGCATTTATTACATTTCCATTCTGCAGTTTCATATGTTGTTTTAGGATTTAAAAGATCAAGCCCAACTCGAATGTTATTAAGCGAACCGCATGAAAGACAAATAAAACCTACCCATGCCTCGTGAAGAGGAATACCTTTTATTCTTGCAAGACCTGTTATATTCTTAGTCTTTCTTCTTGTCATTTTTCTTAAACTTCTTCCTTTTTACCCTCTATTTTCTTATTTAACATTTTGTTAGATAAGTAGTGTAAATATCTTATATTCTGTAAAATAGAATAGGTGTACCACATTATATTTATACAGAAAACTTAACAGACCCTATTATTCTCTGAGCCGAAATCGCTTATCCATTTCGTAAATTTTTCAATGAAAGGTTTAAGAAAAATTTTTTTATCAGGAAAAAATGAAGGCCATTTTTTATTACGTAACAAATAATTTAAACTTTTATTTGGGTCTTCTTTATTAAGAACCGCAATAATACATTGAAGATAAGACTTAGCCTGTTTTTCAGGTCCTAAATCATCTATTTTAATCTTACTCTTGCTACAACACGATATATAACTATTTATACATTCTTTCAATCCCTCACATTCTTCAAAAATAGCATCAATAAATAACTTTTCTAACCCCCCACCTGTATCCATTTCAGGAATTAAATAGATTAAGATGAAGGGATGACCCTTTGAGATTTCGTTAATATTCTTAGGGATTTTATCGGCATATTTAGTGTTTCTAAAAGATTTGCATATTTTGTTGTATGTTTTTTTCTCGCCAAAACCTTTATCTGCAATTATTATGATACCTTGTAAAATTTCATCAAAACCCTTTTTGTCTGCAGCTAAATAGTCTATCATTTCAGGAAAATTACTCACACTAGTATTTCCAGTGTTTAATGGGCTTTTTTCCATGGGAAATGGAACACTAAAAAAGCGCTCGAATTTACCTTCTTTTATTATTAAATTTAAAAAAGATTTATCAGCAGCTCCTTCACATAGTATTATAATAGGTGTAGATATTTTATAGCTCTCATTACAAATTTCTTCAGCCATTTGCCAATTAATTTTTATATTATCTAACTTCTATACCGCTTTCTATAGCCTTGAATATGTCACGGCTTTCAGATATATAAGCCTTACCTATTCCATTTTTATGAGAAAGTTGTATTAATGAAAAATCTTTTTTAAAATTATCTTTTAATAAAGTATTTGATTTTAAAAATTCTCTACTATGTGTAGATAAAAAAATTTGATTATTATTTTCAATGGACAGATCATGCAATAATTTCCATAATAATGAAAATTTTTCATAATAGATGCCGTTATCAATTTCATCTATAAGTATTATACTTGATTTAAGAGTTTTTACTGTTAGAATTAAAGAAAGAACTTTATAAATTCCTGAAGATACAATTGAAAGAGGAATTTTCTTGTCATGATTAACAACAGATGCATATAACGTCGCAGGAGCATATAATGATGGGATTATTATTGATAATTTTACTATATCAGGATACAATTTTTTCATTATATTATCTATTGTTTGTTCTTTGCCATCCTCACTTAACTTAGAATACCAACTTGTAACTTTTTGAAAATAAGATTCAAGAGGCGGTGCGGAAAACATTTCTGCTTCAAGAAAATTTTTTCCTCCATCAATAGAAAATCCATTTTGAGTCATTGATATATAAAGAGTATTTTCTTCACCTTCAAAGGATTTTCTATGAAAAGCAAGTGGTGTTACAGACGGTATAAAAGGACGTGAAAATCCTTGGGGTTGCGGAATCAAAGGTTGATCAACTGGCATTTCTATTATTTTATTTTGACTTCTATCAAAATATATTTCCAAAGAAGCTTCTTTATTCCCTTGCTGGATAATTTTAAATGAAATAGTTTTTTCAACATCAAAATTAAAAAATAATGAACTAAATTGCTTTTGAAATTGTTCTTCATCATATGGTAAAGCAAAGTAACGAATACCTCTAATTAAATTAATATTTAAAACGCTCGGTGTTGCCATAGAAGCTACCAATATAGCTTCCAAAAATGCTGTTTTTCCGGCAGCATTATCACCAACTATAACATTAATAGGTTTAAAACCTGTTATGTTAAGTTCTTTAAACAATCTAAAATTTTTAATTTCAAGCGATTTAATCATAAAATGTTTATAGGATTGCAAAATTTATGTTTATTATATTATGTTTTTAGATTATATCATTTTTTATAATTTAATTTTTAATTTTAGATATTTTATTTTATTCTTGATTATAATTTTTATTATATATTAAATTTAGAATTTGATTTAGCCTTTTATCATATCCTTTTATTAAGTATTATAACCCTGTTTTTGTTTTTGATAAAATTACTAATACTATAATTTAATCCCAGCCTTATCTGCTTTCACAATTAGGTAATTAATAAAAGCAGAGCAGGAAACTAGCATATATTTAGCATCCTCCAATTGCAAATCTAATTCTTCATTTAAAGCATGTCTGATGCCTGTGTCGTTTGTCCAGCCATATAACTTAGAGAATGCTGTCTTTAGAGCTTCATGAATAACAATGTTCCCTTCTGTTTCTATTTTTTTTAATGCGTTGCCTAATGTTGCATTAGGATCACCAATAAGAATTCTAGTAATTGCTTCTACCGCAGAAATTGATTCTTTAATAGAATTGCGATAGTCAGGCTCTTTTTTATCCGACATTTTTGCTAAAGCTGATTTCAAATGCGTCTGAACGCCGGATAATTTTGTAACTCCAGCATTTTGAATTGCTTCTTCGATTTCTCTAATTTCACTCTCATCAGTAATTTGGGTAATTAACCCATCGACAAATCTATATGCGGATAATTCCCTTTCTAATACACTATTGCAATATAATATAAAATCATTTTTAAAATTATCACCATATGGAACCATAATATAAGACACAAATTCTATGAAATCATATACCTTGTACCATTCCCATTTAAGAAGAAACTGCTCTTGCAGGACTTTACATGTATAAGAATAACTATCATCTAAAGAGTCTAAGGGTAATTTTAAATAATCTACCCATAACGATTTAAAGAAACTCAATGATATTGACGAGTAATATATGCTATTATTCGTGCGCGGCTTTATCACATCTAAACAGTGCATTTGAAAAGCATTCCATAAAGAATTTCTCAAATCATCATCCATTGATTCTATTTGTATTTCTACTTTAACTGGCGTTACCTCTATTCTTTCCGAAAATTTCATTATAATCGACCTTTTCTATAAAATACTCACAACTGTTCTCATATTATTACAATAAATTATACATTATATTATATTATTATTGCAAAATATTAAAATTGTTAAATTATTTATTCCATACGTCATCAACAGCCTTCCTCAAAGTATCTGGCACTAAATGGCTATACCGTTTTGTCATCTGCGTCGTCCGGTGTCCTAACAGTTCCCCCGTAATATAAAGACTCGTTCCATTCATTACCATTTTAGAAGCGAAGACGTGCCTTAAATCGTGTATCCTTAAATCTTTTAGCCCCGCATTTCTACAGGCGGTCATAAAAGAACGCCGAAAATCGCCTAACTTACGTCCGTTATCGTTAAATAGATATAGGCAATCGTTTTTCTTTTCAATGCAGGTTAAAAGCTCTTTTAACGGCTTGCTTATAGGTATATACCTGTCATACTTGGTTTTAGTCCCCTTAATAGCTATTATGTTATTCTGTAAGTCTACGTCGTCCCATTTAAGATTTAACGCTTCGCCTTTGCGGCAGCCGGTATAAATTAGAAACGTTATTAAATCTTTCGTAAGCTTATTGGTAGCTCCGGCGATAAGTTTTTGGATGTCGCCGTCGGATAGGGTTTTCAGGCGGGATAGTTCATTTAGCTTTTTAATGCCGGCGCAGGGGTTTTTATCGAGATAGCCGCATTTAATACAGAAATTAAAAAAATGCGATAATGTGGTAATTTCGAGATTAATCCATCTAAAATTTATATCATGCTCCCGCTTACCGATATTTTTAGGATTATTAATTACCTCTAACTTTCTGGATAGCTGATAATTTGAAATATCGTTAGCCGATATTTCTTCAATGTTTTTTGATTGAAAAACATTTATTATGTGGTTAAAAGCTAAATTTTTGTAATCGATTGTTCTTTTAGAATTATTTAAGCTTTTAATATATTCATTCCAAACTGTGATTAAACTGTGATTATTTTTAATCAATCCCGGTATATAGAATCTTTTTCTAATATAATCGGCTTCAACGGCAGCCGCAATTTTCTCTGCAAGTTTTTTATCGGTAGTCTTCGTAGAGCCTCTGTATTGCTTTCCGTCAAGCCTGAATTGGTACCACCAGTGGTCTGAATTTGTTCTTTTATATAGACTTGCCATATACTAAAATTATGTGTTCAATTTAAGTTAAGATGCATCTGCAAACCCTTAATTTACCGTAGTCATGTGTGCGCTAAACTGTGATTATTTTTAGTAAATTATGGCTATTTTTAGTATATTTTAGATTAATTTTTTTGTCAAATTTATTTCTATTTTTCGGCGGGAAATGCCTAATATTTCAGGGTTTTTAACTGGTGCGCCCAGAGGGAGTCGAACCCCCGACCTGCAGATTCGTAGTCTGACGCTCTATCCAGCTGAGCTATGGGCGCATTATATAACTTATAACGACAAATTATAATTATATCTATAATTTTGCATAGGATAATTACACGAATAATTATGGCAATTATACCAATAGCGATTATACTAATTGATTTTATAGTATTAATTATATATAATATTTAGCCGTAACGCAAATTAATTTATGCCGCGTTATTAACCTGCAGAACAATATGCCCCCGTAGCTCAGTAGGATAGAGCAGAGGTTTCCTAAACCTTTGGTCATCGGTTCGATTCCGGTCGGGGGCACCAGTTAGAACAAAAAATAATTTAAACAGTAGCAAATAAGTAGCAAATAGGCGTAAGATTATTTTCCGCAATTTTTCCAAGCATTCCATGCTGCTATTATCTTTGTTATTAGCTTAGGTTTATAAATTTTTGGTGTATATACGTGGTTTTCACTGGTGAAAATAGGGATATAATAATTTAATATTTTAAATTATTCGGTGAATTGTTTTTTTATATATTCCTCTGCATAGTCTTCACTGTTAAGTCTTTCTAATATGCAATTTATATAAATTATTTTCTCCACTCGCCGATTCCGTCCCACTCAATAGTTAAATAATCGCTTATAACGTTCCGCCTAAAATAATCATCAGTTGAATTTACTATGCTATAAAATACATTTTGCATAGTCTTTAAATCGTTGGGCTGAATCTGCCTTCCAAATTCTCTTATTGCTTCATATGCAGCATTTAAATCAGGATACTTCTTTTCCCATTCGCTGAAGAAAGGGGGTCTATTGCCGCTAAGTTCTGCTTGCCTTACCGCCTCCCTATATTCAGTTTCAATTTCGACAAAAAAATCAATCGCTTCATCTATCTTTTTTCTCGTTACTACACCGCCGCTATAACTAAACATAATTAAACCTCCTTATTTTTTATAAATTAAACTACAATAGATTAGATAATATTTATCAATTTAAATCCCTTTTAATTTTCTCTCAACAATATGTTCTGCCTGTTCTGCCGGTTCTTGTTTTTTCTCTGTATTCGCCGATTTTATTTCTTCGGCTTTATCTGTTACTTCAGTATTATCAAATATTTTTTGACTTTCATTATTTTTGTTCTCTAATTTTGGTATAGCGAGCCTGTTAGAACTAATTAAGCCTTCATTAATTTTGTTATATGTTTGGTGAACAATATAAATATGCATAAAATAAGGTATATTCACCAATTTAATAACTGCTTCTAAATCTGGCCACTTAAGAATTTCGGAAGGCAAAAACAATTTTTTCTCTATTATCTGCGAAGATTTAGAATGGGTGTACTTATCGTCGGTAACGGAATCGCTTGCGCTTGTCCGTTCCACTTCTTGAGAGCCTATCTGGCGGCTTACATATTCAGCCTCATCATTGTTATTGACTCTTAAATATATCGCGCTATTACAACTATTCATCATATTCATCGTTAAATCATGTCCATATATAAATTCAGTTCTTGCTTTATCCTGAATTCCAACAATAACAGAAGCGTTTTTTGAACGTCCTTTATCAAGCAAATCCATTATGCCAGGTGTTTTATCAAAATTAGAAAGTTCATCAAATAGAAACAAAGTCGGTGTATTTTCATAGTCTGGAGCAGATAGGAATTTCTTAATTAAGAGCTCCATAAAAATTTTCATTATAGGTTTAACAAATATCTCTGAATTTTTATCCAAATTGAAAAATATCCTAGTTTTTCTTTTCTTCAAAAAATCCTTTGTTATATTAAAAGTTTTCATTCCTTCTTTGTCAGGTTTCGAGGGCATAATAGTAAAAGCTTTTAAATAGCGTGAGATTTCGGTCATCATCGACTTCACTTCTTCAGACTGCAACGGAGTTATAGCCATAATGCACTGTTTTTCTACTTCAGGATCAGACTTGAATAGCTTTAATAAATCTTGAGGAGTTTTACTTGCAAGCCTGATCAAGTTTTCATTAGTACCTAAATTTTTCATTTTCAGATACATAATCATTGCTTCAAGAATATGCCTTGCATTTGTTATAAAAAAACCGTTTGGGTTACTCGTATCGGGTTCCGGAACGAGTACTTCGGCAAGCGTGGCCGCGTCCGCTTTGTTTTCAATTTCGTCTAAAATATTCCATGCAGGACATCTATCGTCCGCTGGGTTGAAGATTATATCGTATTTAGGATTATAAAAGACCGGTACTAAGTCTTTTTTGCTGTCATAGATAACAGCATTATAATCTAACCTATTATAGCTGTCGAAAAGTATTTTTGAAATAATCTGCGTCTTACCTGCACCGGTAGCTCCTAACACAAGAATATTTCTATAAATAATTTTCATAGTCAGCGGCACGCCTCCAATAGTACAAAAGACATCGTTATAATCAACCGTTTTTTTGTACTTTTTAACGCTCTCTATGGTAGAGCCTCTTATGATTTTTTCGTTTTTATTTTCATTAACCGGATCGCCGGAACTGTTTTTTAGAACTAAATAAACAGCAGGTATTAGCAATAAATCGACAAGTAGAGAATATAACAACGGTGTTATGAAATTTAAATCTTTTAATGCTAGTCCCCAATTGATTTCTTTTAAAGGATAATGTTCTTTAACTAATGTTTTTAGAGCCGCATAGATTTTATAATTAACTTTATACAGCATAAAAAAATAAAAGAAAAACTGCACGAATAAAATACCTTCGATTACCCATTTTAATGCAGATTTAGTCTGCTGTATTTTTATCCTGATGTCCTGGAACTTCATCTTTTTTCTCCGTATTAATGTTATATTGATACTTATTTGCTATATCCAAAAGTTCATTTTTAAACTGCTCATAATTTTCAAATCCGCTATCGAAAAACCGCCGCGTAATTTTTCCGAAATCCCTATTTAAATCCTCTTTTAAAATCTTGTTTTCCATCGCCTTAAAATGTTTAATTTTTTCTCTGATAACTTTTAAATCTTTGCTTTCTTTCATAGTAATTCCTCCTTAAATTCTTTAAATTTTTGATATTGTTCTTTCAATTTTTCTATTTCTGCTGTAATAATTTTTTTCTCATTTGTTTCTTTTAATATGTCTGTCGAGTATGACGAAAATGTTGCCATATTAAAAACTAAATCAGTTTTTATATGTAATTTTTGTATTTCGATTTGCTGTTTATTTATTGCAGAAGTTAAGTTGTTAATCGACTCAGTAAAATCTTTAATAATTTGCAAATCGTTCTTATAATTTTCCCTTTCTTCCGTGTAGTATTTTTTCAAAGCTTCGTTTACAATTTGCGTTTTATTTCCCATTCCAAATTTACGAATAAATCTTTCATCGATATAAATTGTTTGCTTTTTTTTAGTCATAAATACTCCTTTTTATGTGTTTTTTTTCGTAGCTTTATATGCTGTTATTTTTAGCCATCAATCATACATCATATTTGAGACTATATATTAACTAAGTTTTATGTTATTTTAACGGCATATTGCACGTATTTACACCCGCCTAAAACCTGCGTTTCCAGCTTGGCTGGTGCGCAGGTGTACCTGTATATCTGCCTTTTGTAATAATGTGCGAAGCACACTATAATAGCTTTGCTTTTTCTAATAAAAATGCGAAGCACACTATAATAAAAAATAGTCATAAATTCTATATAGAACATTAACGAAAAACTGTCATAAACGAATTTAATAAAATGCGAAGCCACTATAATAAAGTTTTTGTATTTTTTAATTAATGTGCGAAGCACACTATAATAAAAAGTCTTTTGCTTTTTTCTAATTAAATAGTTTTTCACTATATTTGCCTTTGCTTTTTCTAATTAAAATTTGCGAAGCAACACTATATTAGTTTTCGGGAAATTTTTTTGCTCTCCGCCGGTTTTTCTCCAGAAAAAGTTTTTTCCTTTTTTTCCTGATTTTCTTTTTCCTTTTTCTCCGTTTTTGGCTTTTGAAATTCTTTTCTTAAATTTTCCTTTTCAAATTTTTCTTTAAGTTCTTCCATAGACGGGATCGACGTATCGATTTTTTGAATTTTATTCAAAATATTTTCGATAATCGAATAATTTCTATAGTTTCTATTTTCAAACGTTATACTATCAACTTGTTTATCATCTTTTAGCGCGGTCTTAAATAATAACGTTTTATCCATTGTGAATATTTCTATATTTTGTTTTGCGCGTGAAACGTTCACATAGAATTCATTCTTAGTCGTTCTATCGGAAAATATATAAACTTTCTCCGCAGTCTGCCCTTGCGACTTATAGCTCGTTATCGCATAACCGTGAGTAAAATAATTATAATCTTTAGTTTCAAAAATAGCCGTCTTCCCTTTTCCTATGTCAACCGAAATTTTACAATTTTCGCTATCTAATCTTTCAATGTTTTTAATTATTCCGCTAAGGCCATTTTGTACTCCATGCTCTTTTTTATCTACGCCATCTTTTATGACTTCAATATGATAATCATTTTTCAAAAAAATAATTTTATCTCCTTTTGAAAATTTTCTTTCCGCTTCGATATAAACCTGATTCGATTTTAATTTATTGCCCGACATTAAAATTTCTTTTCTTGAAAATAAATCTATTGCACTAACCGATTTATTTTCTAAATCCACATTATTAATTTTGTAATTATGTTTTCCTCTTACGACGACATCCCCTTTTTCATAATTCCAAAAATTTTTCTTATCTTCGTCTCCGATATTTTTTCCTTCTCTGATTTTAATTTCAAAATCTTCTTCGTCTATCGCTTTTGCAAGTTTTAATTTTTCACGCGTGATTTTATTGAGTTCGTAGCGGTCTTTATTCTGCGCAGATAAAATAAAATTATCCATATTGCCTTCATTAACAAAAGCGTCAGTAATTTTATCGTACAATTCTTCTTTATTTTCATGTACATGAATTTTCCCTTTCTCGTCCAGCATTTTCATACCCTCTTTAATCTTACCTTTGGCTATAATTTTGACCGCTTCTTTTAAAAACGGATCGGTTTGCCTAATTGATTCATGCATTTCGACAAACGTAACGTTTTTAGATTTCTGCAAACGTTCAAACATCCCGCCCGCTTGAATAGAAGCAAGCTGTTTTATATCGCCGATTAAAATAACCCTTGCGTTTTCTTTTTCCGCAAGTTCTATTACTTCTTTAATTTTTAAAGTCGCGTTCATCGACGACTCGTCGACAATATATACTTTTTTACCGTTGGAATCCGTAAATTCTTTGATATTTTTCCCTTGCAAAATATGACTGTCGATAGTTTTTGAATCAATCATACTTTGCTCTACGATTTCTTTAACAGCTTTACCGGTCGTGGATAAACCCGCCAATTCCACGCCTCTGGCTTTAGTTATTTCGTAAAAAGCTTTTAAAAGAGTAGTCTTACCGGTTCCTGCATCGCCTTGGATTACCGTTACTCCGTTTTTAGTTGTAAGCAGAGCCTCAAGTACTTTATTTTGGTCTCCAGTTAAAGAAAAATCCTTGCCTTTCTCTTTTTTAAATTTTTCCGTTTCATTCTTCTCCCATTCCTCTATTACATTTTTTATGGAATCCTTTTCGACGATACTTTCGTATTTTTCGAAAGTATTTTTAGCGAAAGACTGAATTTTTGTTTCCGCCATTCTTATTTCTTTTGTAGTTAAAAAAAAACCGTCGGCGTCTAATTTAACGAGTTCTCTGCGCTTAAACATTTCTTTAATTTTTAAATTTATATCTTCTTCGTTAAACTTTAAGTCGTTATAGATTAAATGTTTCATTGCCGCAACTCTTAAATCTAAATCAGTTATTGGAGCTTTATTTCCCGTTAATTTTGCTGTTGCAGATTTTAAAGCTGCGGCGATATCGTCCGCATTAGCCATCTTAACAGACTTTATAACAGGAACGATATCCTTTTGGGGGCTTTCTGCCTCCCATTTCGCCCTTAACTCATTTAGCGGCACGCTCGAATCTTTTTTCTTTCTGGTTTCTAATGCTATCTTTGCTTTGACCTCCGCTTCGCTGCCAACTGCAACACCATCTTTAATCTTCTCGTATTCGCTTTTTATTTGCTCTGAGCGTTTTGAAAAGGTTTCTAATGTTTTCTCTTCCACCCCTTCTAATTCAAAGAAAAAATGCTTATAATCTGTAATTTTAACAGCAATATCACTCTGTCTTAATTGGTTGATTTCAAGCGCTCGGTAATATTCGCCGAGTCGTATTTTATTATCAAGTATATTTTTTTTACCAGCAGTTTTAGAGTACCCTACCTCAAGAGCATATTCCTGCCCCCTAACATATAATCTTTTAGGAATAATGCAGTGAATATGCAAGTTCGGATCAACCTCCCTTGTATCATGATGTAAAAATGCCGCATATTCTATTTTTCCTGGATATACGGGGTCATAAATTTTTTTACCGTTTTCTCTGTGCGACTTGCGGGTATATGCAAGATTCTCTTCGACGTATCGCATAACTCCGCAGGCAGAGTTATTATGAATTTCTATAAGCTTTTTTCTAAGTTCTTCGTTTTTAGTAAGTTCCGCCATTATAGAAACCGACTTTGGAGCTGTATAGGTCATATCGATAGAATCTTTGCCGTTCAAAAACTCTCTAAACGTTCTGCCTGATTTAAGCGCTACATGCTTTTCGCCTGACACGGAAGACTGAGATTGTTCTAATATCTGTTCTCCCACGAATTTATTTGCAAGTCCGCCATAAAACGTTTCTGAATTTTGGTTCGCATAGTATTCGCCTAATTCGAATTGCTCTTTTTGCTTTTGAAAATAATCCTCGCAGATTTCAGGGGTTAATTTTTCGTCTATCCCGCCAATCGTCAGCATTGTTGTCTCCTATTAATATTTTTTAATTCCTGCGATAATATCTTTGAGTATTTCAGGATTTTCTGTCCAGATATTTATCGTATGTTCATCAATGCTGTTTATCCTAACAACTTGCGTCAAAGAATTAAATTTCTCTATAAGATCGCCTATTTTAAGACTTAGTATGTTTTGTCCGATAGTTGAATTATCGGCAGGTTTAGCCTTCGGCGTATCTGCTATATTTTTTAAAAGTTCCGCCTGCTTTTCTTTTTTCTCTCTTGCTATTTTTAACGCGTCGCCTTTAGATATTTTGTTTTTTTTAATTTTTTCTTTAACTCCTTTATCTAAATTTTTTGCAAGTTGTAAATCCTGTTGAACAGTTCTTTCCGATAATCCTGTTTTTTTGGCCGTATCGGAAACAAAATTTTCGTCTTTTTTTTCACCATTCAAACTCTCATTATTACTGCCTTTGTCCGAAAACGAAACGGTTTCGTTTTCGGTGGAATTAAACTGTTTTAAATTCTTTTTTACTTTTTCGGATTTAGCAAAATCCGGATATAATTTTTCGTATATCTCTTGACGACGTTTAAGCATTTCCGCTCTGTCTAAATAATGAAGTTCCGCTCTTACAAGATTTTCGTCTATTTCGGCAAGTTCAGAGTGAATATCATCCATATTCACTATAACCGCTTGGATTCTGTTATATCCAAGACGTTTATAAGCCGTTAGTCTATGCAGTCCTGCAATTAAAACATAGCCTTCATCCGTCTTGTTTACCGAGATAGGATTTAAAAGACCTATCTCTTTAACACTTTTAATAATCTCGTCAACTTTCTCATCATCGGCTTGACGTTTTCTGTCTTTGATTATTATTTCATTGACATTAAGTTCTATGCCGTTTAATTTAATCTCATTAGTGATGCCTGGGTCGTTTAACTCCCTGGCTATAGTCGCCATATCTTTACCTAGTATATCTGACACTGTCTGTCCAGATGGTCTTTTTAAGTCCATATTCCCTCCTTTTAATTATTTAAAATTTCGTCTACGATAAATTCTATTTCAGCTTGCGCATGAGAGTCGTCGGTATCAAAGACGGTTTCACCTAAAAGGGATGACTTAGGATAGCTTTGACGGAATAAAACTTCATGTACCGAATTTTTTTTATTAATTTCAATTTTTTCAAGGGCTTCCCTTATCTCGTTACCAATCTTTGCATTTCGAATAATTTTGTTATGAACAAAAATTATACTGAAATCTTTTGAAATCATATTTATCGTATCTATTAAGCTCGATAGTCCCCAAATATCAAAGGCCGAACTTGAAACAGGTACAACGAGATAGTTTGCTAGTTTAATGCTAGTTATAAAAAACTGGCTCATTGCAGGCGGATTATCAATTACTACATAATTGTAATCACCTTTTTCTATTGAAGATTCAAGTAGTTTAGGATTATCGATAGGGATTACTTCAAAGGATTTATCCTCTTTAATACAATGCCAATCATACGCCGTCCTTTGCGGATCAGCGTCATAAAGGATAGTTTTGCTATTACAACCCATTGATAAATATTTTGCGATATTAATCGCTAGAGTAGTTTTTCCTACCCCACCTTTTGAATTTTGAACTGAAATAATCTTCATTATGCCTCCAATTATTATTTTTTAATGAGTTAATTTAATAAATTCTTCGACCGCCGCATCCACGCTTTCATACATAGAACTTACTGGAGACGTGCGGAATTTAATAGTATATAGTTTAAAATCACCGACATCGACCGGAAATAAGGCGTAATCACCCCTTTCGCATATCCCTTGAAATTCTAATTGTAATAAAATCGATTCTTTTTTTCCGACTTCATAATTTTTTGCGGCGTATCCGCCGTTCATAACGCAGTTCATAGTAATCTACCTCCTATACCCCTAAAAAGTTATTTAAAATCTTACTCGATAACATTTCATTTCTCTTTCTTAAGTTGAATTCGTCGTAATCCGAATAAACCACTTCGACTTTAGTTCCAAGTTCTTCCGCAGTTCTTAAAAAAATTTCTTTAAATCTTTTATTGAAATTCATAAATTTATCAATTTCCGCAAACTCCCCTAAAGTCTTTTTCCTGAAAGGATCGGATAACGTCTCTCTAAGCAAATCTAAATCAATTTGGGTTCCGTAATCGAAATAATAAACTATATCGTACTTCTTGAAATCACTTAAATAAGCCGTTTTTATAAAATTCTTTTTGCTTTCCGCAATTTCCTTTCCGGCAAATAATTCCATAAAAACGATATTGTCGATTATGGTCCTGTCGAATACAGCTATCAAGTCTTCGTTAATTCTACCTACAACTTCTTCAACCGAGAACTGGTGATGGAAAATCAACTCCCTTAATTCTTCATTTTTCTTATCTGGATACATCGCATTCACCTGACGAGCCGCTTCGTCAACTTTCAAGAAAATAGAGCCGTCTAAGCCTTCTATAAACGCCGTTTTTCCAATTCCGACAGCTCCGGAAACTCCAGTTTTCATACATACACCTCTTTATTCATTAAATTTTCATTGCCTTTTGAATTTTCTATAAAATCCATCTTACTTTCTCCTTTTTATATACATCTTGACTATTTCTTTTTCTTTTTTCTCTCGACCATTCCCGCGCCTTTACTATTCCGTCTTTTACAGCTCCTACAGCTCTTAAAGACGAACCGCTTTCTTCTGTCAATGTATAAGTAAGAACTTTTTTATAGCCCATAACCTGAGCGATTTTTTTAACTCTACTATAAAGCATTGAGTTTGCGTTTTTAGTCCCGTCCGTGCAAACCCTTAAAACCTCTAATGTTAATCCATCGTCAAGCATGCGTGCGACGGGACGGCCGCAAATTGCGACGCCTACAAGTTTTTCGTTGTTGTCAACAAGTCCTATCGAAAACTTATGACCTGCAACTGGCTTGTTGTGGCGGTGATTTGCTAAAACAAAGTTATTTGCGACTTTTAAGCTTATAGGTCGAAAATTATAATTCATTTTTTTTAGATAAACGTTTCTTTCTTATAAACATAAAAAAACTTATAATAAAAAAACCAATAGAAAGTCCATATGTTGCGATAGTAGATATATACGCATAGGTTAAAGGCTTATTGGCATAAATAATAAATGATTTAAGATTTTTCGTAGTGTCTTTTAAATATTCAAATAAACCTATTTGTATAATTGTGAGAAATAAAAACCAAGCTGACAGTCCAAGATATTCAAAAATCTGCTTATTTTCTGGCAATTTTTTATAATTATTTAAAAATTTAAACATTTTTACTTCCTCCTGTATTTTTAATTTGCTCTTCGAGTGTTTTTCTCCGCAAGAATTCTTTTTCTGTTTCGCTTTGAATTTGCTGTTTAATTATTTGAATTTGCTGTTTAATTAAAAGCCGTTCGTTGATTTCATCTTTATGGTCATATATAAATGCCCTTATATATAGTTCTCGATACGTCGATACACCATCAGATATCTGATAAGTTGTATTATAAGGTGATTTTATAATTGTAATTTTTTGGCCATTACTTATAAAAGCAAAAACCCATACACGATTATCAAAAAAATCAGTCCAATTAAGCTTAAAATAATTTTTATATCCTTTTAAAAACAGATTTACATCCTCGTATGTTTTAATAGATTCTATTCTCGGCACTTCTTTGATTTTTAAAAACTTTTTGATACTATTAATTAAATACATTCTTCTTGCCTCCTTTAAAATAAATTTAACTGATCTTCTTTGTTTTTTAGCCTTTTTTTAGCCGTTTTCTTTTTATTTTTCTTAATACTATGTGTGCTTTTAAAAGCTCCGCCTGCGCCGGCAGTTAAAGTAAGGGATTTTTTAAGCGCATCTCTACGGCCGCTATTACGTTAATACCGGATTGTATTAATCCGAGACTAAATCCGCCTATACCGGAAAAGAAATCCATCGCTATCAAGCGTTTTTCCGGTAAACAAGTTTTAGGGATCATTAATCCGGAAGAGTCTCTATAAAAATCATCTTGATTAAATAATATGCTCATAAAAATTTACGCTCCCTCAAATAGCAAAAGGTTTTGCCCTTGCTTGTTTAAATCGTAATTTGCCCAGACGGTTTCCGTCCGTGCCGGACAATTATCTTTATTCCTGTATCTCAAGCTATTAGCGAAACAGTTAAAATCCTGCCTGTAAAAATCTGAAAGCCTGTCGTTATAAATCTCGTTGTCGTAACCGCTTAAAAGCCATTTGCCTTTGATATTCAAAAGAATGTCTATAAGGTCGTTGTGGTCTTCGTCTGCCATCTCGAACATATAACCGCCGCTTTTGCGGGAGCTTGCCACGTAGGGCGGGTCGAGATAGAAAAAAGTGTCGGGCCTGTCCCAGTTTTTAATTAATTTTCTAAAATTTAAATTATCGATATAAACATTAGAAAGCCTGCTATGAATAAGACTTAATTTATCTATATTCTTTATTCTTTTCGGCATATTGGCCTCAACTGAAAACTTCCAGCCTGTATATTCATAAGTGCTGTGTCTTGTTGATTTAATTAAATACCAAAACCTAACCGCTCTTTCTGTAATATTTAATTTGCTTATATCCATTGTCCTGTATTCGTAATAACATTGGCGGCTATACGGCAATAAGCTTATTTTTTCCTGAAATTTCTTAAACAGCTTTTCGTCGGCTATAACCTTAAAAAAATTATAAAGCTCTCCGTCTATATCGTTATAGACTTCTATATTTGACGGCTTTTTATTTATCAGTATCACGCCGGACCCGCCAAAGACTTCAACATAAGTTTTATGTTTAGGAAATAACGGGATTATTTTGTCCGTCATAAAATATTTACCTCCAAAGTATCCGAAGGGGGTTAGTTTATTTGCCATAACTCCACCAATGCAGAATCTTGTCGTTTGCTATTATAGGATTATCTAAAAGTCCTATGATAAGAGCTTCGTCAGATTTTAAATTCGCTGCCATTTCTTTTGATATAAACGATGACGACATATATTCGGCGTCGTTTAGACCATTAGTATGAAAAAACATTTTTATACCGAATGAATTAAGAATTTTTTCAGGATGTTTGTATGTTTGATATAGAACATCTATACTTTGAACCGTAGCGATTATTCTAACGTTATCTACCTTATGAGTCATAATATCGCCGCATATCGGAAATAAAGATAAATCGTCTATTATTATCGTAATAGGTTTTTTAGGCGCAGAATAATATATGCAATCCATAATCCAACCGAACGTATAATGTAATAAATTGATTCTTTCGTTTTTGTCTAAATGCGAAGCGGTAAGATATAATGTGTACTTATCTCCAAAATAATCTAAGTCTTTTATATTTTCTTTAAAAGTTTCTTGTGTAAATATTTTTTGTTTTAGTTTTTCTTTTCTGAAAGACGCCGTTTTTTCTAATAATCCGTCGTTATCTCCGCTTATTGCTATGATATTATCGGAAATAGAAAGTAAGTTAGGTTTAACGAAAAATTCTGTTTTGCTTGTTTCGCATGCGCCGATTACAAGAATATTGTTTGTGTTATTTTTAGTTGTTATGGAATGCGTTAAAATTACTTCGTCCATTGTTTGATATCCTTTTAAAAAATTTTTTATAATTTATTTATTTCCGTCAAAGCTTTTGCGAAGTCTTCTTCTTTGTTTTCAAGTTCATTTTTTGTTGCATATGTAAATATCTCGCTGTTTTCACATTTCAATTCGTATATTTTAAGAATTTTAGCAATTTCTTTGGTCGGCTCTTTTAAATCCGGATTAATATCAAAAAGCGTGTGTCTATCGTCGGATATTAAATATGCATCGTCCATAATTTCTGGCATATCTTCGTAGTTCTCCATTAAAAAGGCTTTTTCCATAAAAGTTACATAAAAAGTAAGCATATCGTTATGGCTGTTTAGAACATCGTTAAGAATGATTTTCTTAACGAAACCTTTATCTGTTGTTAAATATTGAGCTATCATTTTTTTATCCTCCTTTATTTTTTTATGATTATATTATTGCGAACAGCTTAACCAAACTACATCGTTTCTATTTAACTCTTCGCCTTCTTCATCGTCTTCTTTGCAAGGTTTGCTTTTTAAAACAACTACAATTGGAAAAGATTTAATGTCAAAATAATCGATTAATACTTCAAGATTTTCATCAAATTTATTTAATTCTTTTTTTAATTCTTTTACTGTCATTATGCCTCCTTTGTTTAGCTAAAATAAATTTAACTGCTTTTCTTTGTTTAAATCAAATATAGACCTTGTGTTCCGCAAAAATGTTCCTATTCATATTCATTTTTTAACTTTTTTATTACGAAAAGATATATTCTTTTATCTACCAATTCTTTTTTTCGTTTATCATAATAGATTTCAACCTGATATCTATTCGTTACAAATACTACTAAGTTGTTTTTAATAGCTTTTAAAGTACCTTCTTTAAAAGCATAAAGTTTTGGGTCAAAACCTAAATCTATTAAAAGCTTATCTTCAATTTTCTTGTTATTTAATGACATTTTTACACCTACCAGCTTAACCAAACCACATCGTTTCTATTTAATTCTTCATATGTTATTATCCCGATTATTTTGCATCGGTTTCTTCTATAATTATTCGATACCGCTTGCCGTTAGCGTTAAATTCTTTATTATTAAAAACGTTCGCAAATTGTTCGCCTACCTCTTTTTTTTGCAATATAACACCGCGGCCTTTTTTATCGATTTTTGTGTTTGCTAAAACAAGCGTATCCGATAACGCCGATAACGCAGTTATAACTAAAATTACATTTTCTAATCTCATATTTTCTAACCTTTATACCCCTAAAAAGTTATTTAAAAGTATTACCTTACTTATATTTTCCACACCACTTAGTTTTCTGATTCAGGCTCATTTTCCGATATAATAACTGCCTCTTTTAACCATTTTCCAGGTTTAAATGTTGGGGTATAACGCGATTTGACATATATTTTTTTACCTGTCCGTGGGTTTCTATACATTCTCGGCAAATTCCAACGCATCCAGAATGTGCCAAAACCCGTTATAGTTACTTGATGTCCATAATTAGTCTGCCCATGACTTCCTTCTCTAAGTTCCTCAATAACTGTTTCAGTAAAGGCATTTAATGCCTTTTTGGCATCGACATTAGAAATGCCTGATTTTTTAGAAATAGACTTAATTAGTTCTTTCTTTGTCATTGTTTTACCTCCATTATTATATTTTTAATTTATTTATTTCTGTTAAAGCTTTTGTAAAGTCTTCTTCTTTGCTTTTGAGTTCGTCTTTTGTCGCATAACTAAATATTTCACCGTTGGAAAATCCTAAGAAGTATTAACCCTTTGAAACTCTAAATCCTTTCTAATCTGTGCCTTTAGAGTTAATAAAGCTAATCCGTCTTTTAATTTTTCATCGCATTCCAGTGTTTTTTTAATTTCGCTTACTTTTTCTGTTACTTCTTCCTGGCTCATATTTTCAAATATTTCTTCTGTTTTTTTGTCTAAAAAGTTGTCTAATTCCCGCTGTTTACGCAACTGCAGTTTACTTTTACGTTCTTCATTTTCTTTTTTCTGCCGCTGTGCTTCAATTTCCGTTATATCTTCGTAGGTTTTGTTTTTTAGAAGCGTGAATAAAAATGCGAGGGGGTCTTTGATTTGTTTACCTTGTTTTATTAAGTGCTTTAAAAAACTGTAAGCGGTTTTTACTTCTTTTTCCGAATACTTTTCACCGAGTGCTTTTAAGTTTTGGTTTGAAATTAAATCCCCCTCGCATTTTTCATTTTCAAAACTTTTGGGGGGTAGGGGGGGTATTATATCTTTATCTATATCTATATCTATATCTATTGCGTTACTTTGCGTTACTGTAACGTTACTTGTAACGTTACAAGGTTTTTTATTATTTAACAATTTTTGTTTATGTCTGTATCTTTCTACCCTTAACCTACTTTGTTCTTTTATTTTCTCCATCCCGTCGATATTCTGATGTTTCTCCCAATTCGATATATATAAAATCTCTTTCTCCGAATCCGAAAAATGTTCGACGACTATCATTCCAAATTTTTTAAAAGTTCCGATAGCAAGGCGAATAGAATTAATCGGACGATTAAATAAAGTCGATAGCATTTCGTCATCGTAAGGGATATTGTCCGAAAAGAGCAGGTAACCGCTTCTGTTGCTTTTACCGGCGAGCGTCAGTAGCTTTAGCCAAATTACTAAAATAGTGTCTCGTTCCGGCATACTGTCGATTAATTTTATTTTTTCATCGTCGAATATGTCTGTGGTTATTTTAATCCACTTTATTTGTCCCATAACTACCTCCTCTGTTTGTTGCTCTTTGGATTATTTCATCCAAAGATGTCTATCTATTTTTATATTTTTCATTTATTTTATTTATCCATTCTTTTATTCTTTGATTTCTTGTTGCAGGGTCTCCATCCTCGTCTGAATTAACAGGCCTGTGAGAGGGATTATGTGATTTAATTTTATGCGAATAGTAATAATCTTTTTGGTATTTACGGTTTTTATTTTGTGGCATTATTTTTTCCTTAGTCTTTAATGTTTAAATAAGCTTTTACATCATCGACATTATATTTATCTCTTAGTTTGTATTTATTTTTATAATATCCGGCCGGATTTGCTTTCGGTTCGGGATTTATTACGATGCTTTCGAGATAGTCTTCAATATCGCTCATTTTGATAAGTATTTTCCCACCGGCTTTGTAATGCTTTATTTTTTTCTCGCGTAGCAGCTGGCAGAAATAAGTGTAGGATAAATTTAAATACTCTGCCCCTTGGTGTGCGTTCAGGAAAGGTGATTTAATTTCTTTTTTCATAATTTTTTCTTTAAGATTAAGCGTTTATAATACTTACTTATAAAAATACAACTTTAATAAATATATGTCAAGTTATTTTTCAACTTTAATTTAATTAAATTATTTTTAGCCTGTATTTTTATGAGGTTAAATTTGACTATTACTTAAATTAGTTGTATAAAATAAATATAGATATCGTAAAAAATTAAATTAAAGGGTAAATTAGGAGGAAGTATGAAGATATTATTTTTAATTTTATTCGCACTATTACCAGTTTTTTTAATGTCTGGTTGTTCTAATCATATATCTCCTCACCAAGCAGCTATATATAATCAAATAGATTCCGAAGCTAAAACAGACTTAGGCGCCATATATACAGACGAAATGGCATTTAACGCAATGAACGATACATATATAAGCGCAGGTTATTACTCAACTAAAGGACTAAATTTATCGGTAAATACATTTCCGCATAAATTATATACTGAGAAAATTCCTTCTACTGCACGGCCACCATTTAAATGCGTAGATAATATACTTAAAAATAAATCCGGCAAAATAAAGTCGGGATTTCCAATTATTGGGTTCTCACCAATGGTCAAGATTAATTTTTATTATTTTATTAAAGCCTTACCTTCCGCAAGTAAAACGCTTCCTGTAAAATTATCATCTCCCCCCGCACTCCCATCGCAACCTTATGTTTCTTGCGGAAACGGATATGAGGCATTTGCCGTCTCAAATTTTACAGGAAATAATATCCAGGTATATGCCGTTAACGATTATTCGGCAAATCCCGTTTTAGTTTATGGAAAATCTTATAGAAAACTAAGGCAAAATGTTCAAAGTACACAAAAAGAAAAATGGAAATCTCCCCCGCCACCGCCGGCAAACTTTGATTTATATAAGACTAATTAACTTGTCCTAAATATTGAGATAGCAAAAAATATAATTACCGAAGAAGTTGAAAAAGCCGGTTATGAGATTAAAAGGATAATATTATTCGGCTCCATAGTTATATAAAATAAATATGAATATCGTAAAATTTGAAACTGTAGAGAGTAAAATAATCGACGTCCGTGGAGAAAAGGTTATCCTCGATAGCGACGTGGCCGCGCTATACGGAGTAGAAACAAAGGATATTAATAAAGCGGTTAAAAACAATCCGGATAAGTTTCCTGAAGGATATATCTTTGAGTTGTCAAAACAGGAATTAGAAGAATTGCGGAGGAAATTTTCCACCGCAAAATTTTCAATGACCCGCGTTCCGCCTAAGACCTTTACCGAAAAAGGTCTTTATATGCTTGCTACCATAATCAAAAGCTCTAAAGCAGTCCAAACGACTCTTGATATAATCGAGACATACGCTAGAATAAAAGACCTTTCCAGAAGCATATCGAAGCTTCCGACCGCAAATGAAACCGAGAAAAAGAGGATAGGCGAGAAAGCCGCTAGGGTTATAGGCGATATTATTATGACCGGGATAATAAATGGTTTACGATACGAATTATTATTCTTTCTGTTATGAGCGCATCCCTGCTCGCATTAATTACTATACTGGGTATTATTTATTTATTTAAACGAAGAAATAAAGGAAAGAAAATAATAGAAGAATTAGATACTGCTTTATTTGATTTTATGAGATATTTAAAAACATAAAATGCTCAATTGTAAAATATAAATAATTAAAGAATTGTTATTTATTTTACGATATTTTATATGATATAATAAATAAAAACATACAGAAGGTTCTAATATGATTATTAGCGCGACAATTACGCAATCTTTATTTTATATTCTTAAAAATACAGGGGCATGCGATAAGTTAAAACTTATCAAATTATTATATCTTGCTGATAAATATCACCTAATCCGCTACGGCAGAACTATTTTAAACGATGATTATTATGCTATGGAATACGGTCCAGTAGGCACTACTGTAAAAGATATATTAAGCTTCGACTATCCTACTAACGTTTCCGAAAACGAGTTTGAATATCTTAATAAATTAATTGAAAAGACCGGACATCACAACTATATAGCCAAAGACGTCGATATTTCTTTAGATATGCTTTCTGAAACCGATATCGAGGCGCTGGATTTCATTATCAAAACTTTTGGAAATAAAAAATCATTTGAATTAAGCGAATATACACATAAATATCCGGAATGGGCTCAATATGAAGATTTACTTAAAAAAGGCACTGCAAAAAGAATACGTTTAAGAACCGAGGAATTTTTATCGGTATTAGGGGACGACGACCCCTTAAAAATGCCTGCCGAGCACATAGAAGAATCAAGAAAGATACTTAAAACCAATACATCTTATGCTTAGAAATGAAACTACCGCCAAGTATTATAATTACATCGCTTTCGGGATTTTGCGTTTGTCATTTTAAAGATGCTGAACACGACCCAAAAGCACCGTTACACTATCATATATCAATCCCGCTAAAAGAAAATGATTATCTTTTATTTGTTTTGCTTACATCTAAATTGGACAGTAAAATAGATTATTACGACAGAACAAATAAAAAAGCCCTTAATTCGATTATATCGATACAACCTTATAAGGATTTTTCATTTATATATAAAGATGATACAGTAATAGATTGTAACCAGCCCATTTTTAACCGAAAACAAGAGTTTTTTGAAAATAACAAAATTATTAACTGGGAAGAGGACTTTGAAATAAAATTAAGAGATATTCCTATAGATTTAAAGAAAAGAATTGTGTTCGCCTTGAAATTTAGTCCTATAGTAAAACCTTATATTAAAAATTTAATTTTGGATATATAACTCCTGTAACGATGCATATAAAATTGACTATTATTAAAAATAATTATATAAAATAAATATGAACGTGCTTAAGGCTAATATAATATTTAAAATTATGATATTGGGATTATTTTTATTAGTCCCTATTCTTATATTTTCAGGTTGCTCTAATCATCATAACTTAAAGCATTGGTCAAAAAATACTGCCGCTTATTTAATATCACAAAAATATCCTGAAGTTGTTAATACAAAAAAAAGAATATCTATTTTTTCTGGAGTTGGTTTTGCTGTGTTTGTTAAACACAAAATTATAGATAATTTTAATATAGGCACTATGAAATTCGATAAAATTATATCTTGTCAAAGCAATACGGAGACCCATTCCGCTGCTTGCTGGTATAGCGTTAGCTTTGTTCCAAATAAGACATTTTATAAAGTTAAAAATAAACTTTTAAAAGATCACTGTATTATTCACAAAAAGGGAGAGGCACAGGCTTTTTTTCAACAAACTGCAAATAAAAATTGGTATATATATGTTTTACAATGGCAATGGAGCAAACCAATTGTTCAATGGCATTATCCATACTAACTAGTCTTTATTTTTTACCAGTCCGCCCCAGCCGAGTTTTTTTAACAGTTCCGTTATCTCTTCGTTGCTCCTGCCGTTTTTTTAATATAATCGACATAGAATCTACACAATTATTAACTCCTATAATCAAATCTTCGTTTTCAGATTTATATATTTCTTTAACTGCAACGATTCTTTTCTCAAGTTCAGGATTTTCAGGATATTTTACAATAGAAAGTTTTTCTTG
This sequence comes from bacterium, assembly GCA_021850985.1. Taxonomy (GTDB): domain Bacteria; phylum SZUA-79; class SZUA-79; order Acidulodesulfobacterales; family Acidulodesulfobacteraceae; genus Acidulodesulfobacterium_A. The sequence continues at coordinate 5,030 of JAJZJX010000008.1, read as the reverse complement.
ATTCTCATTTTTGATTTCACTAATAAAATAATGAATATCAACATTAAAAAACTCGCAAAGCCTTAAGAGATTTGTTATAGGGATTTCAGACCTACCGGTCTCATAATGATATATTTGTGTATAACTTAATTCTAAAATATCCGCAATTTCCCCCTGAGACAGTTTAAGTTCTTCCCGTTTTGTCCGTATTTTCTCCCCGATAGCCTTTAGTAAGGCTGCATTTTCAAATTTTTTCTCTTTAGATTTTTTCTCTTTAGACATATTAATAAAACTTTAATACAAGACGATAATAATTTCATTAAATTAGATTTGAAAAATAACTTGACTTATGTTTATTAAAGTTGTATTTTTATAATAAGCATTAAAAATTAACAAAAAAATGAAAGGAGTTAATAGTGGGCTTTAACCATCACATAATAAGAACATACTGCTTTAATCATCAAATATCCGTTTCTGAATTTGCCAAACTGGTAGGTAAATCAAAAACCCATATATTTAATATTATATGGGGTAAATCAAAAACATCGGATAAATTAGCTTTAAAAATTGAAGAAGTTACTAATGGCGAAATAAAAGCATCGGAATTAACAAAATCTAAATATAGAGGGATAAATAAATGGGATATTTAGAAGCCAGGAAAGAATGGCTCGAAAGATACGGCACTTACATTAACCAAGCTAAGAATTGGCGGTTAGCGGCCGTTCTTTCTCTTGCCATAGCCGTAATAATGGGCATAGGTTTTTATACCCAAGCCGTACGAACTCATGTCGTTCCTTATGTCGTATATATAAATAAATCAGACAATATCCGCGATATAAAGCTTTTAAAACCGCTCACGCAGAATACAGGACTTTCACCCATGGTCATTAGATATTATATTAATCAGTATATTGAATATACGTTCGGTAATATAGCTTCCGAGATAGTTACAAAACAGCGGGTTAATAAAGTAGCGGGAGAATCCCTGACAGGCGCAAGAGCGGTAATAGTTCACTATTTGAGCGTACATAATCCTTTTCTCGAAAAACATCTCAGGCTTGTAAAAGTTCACTATATATTGCAAAAGCCCGACGGCTCTTACAGTGTAAGTTTTACTGTTAACGAGGTCGATAAAAACGGAACGCCTATAACTACCACGAATTATATAGCAACCGTGGGCGTAGTCGTTATTCCTCCTAAAACCCTTAAAGAAGCGGAAACCAATCCGCTGGGAATATACATTAAATATTTTTCATATACAAAGGAATAAAAAAAATGAATAAAATTAAGGCCTTTTTATTTTTTAGCGTGTTGATAATTACGGGATTAGCACAAAAATCTTTCGCTATTCCGGCGGTAAAGTATACAGGTATTAAACCCCTGCCTGCTATGTCGGCTCGAACGAAACGCAACAATTATCTTAAAAACGAGAACCTGATTTTAGTCTTAAAATACATTAATACACATTATTTCCATGGGCGTTATCCGTTGGTGAAACTAAACGACGGGGAATTATTATTTCCATACGGTATTACGACCCCTACGGTATTTTTGCGAATAAGGCGGCTGACCTTAATTAAATTTCAGAAAGGAACCGAGATTTTAAACGTGACAGTCGGAAATTCAGCAAACTTTATGTTTAAAAAGATTCATAACTCCATGGGTGACTATCTCACGTTAAAACCGAATCAGCCGGAACTCAGAACTACGATGATAGTAACGACGATAAATAAATTATATTATTTCAATCTTGTTTCTACCAAACACAGGTATATGCCTATCGTCGGTTTTTATTTTCCGGGTATCTACGTCAAAAACTACAAGGCTGTTTCGTTTAAAATACATAAAAATCTTGTTTCAAATAAGCCTATTTCTATAAGTAAACTGAGTTTCAGGTATTACGAAACGGGAAAGGGATATAAAGTATTGAGGGTTTTTAACGACGGCAAGGAAACATTTATAAAGATCGCTGCCGGCGGACCTCTTCCTGCATTACTTATAGAACACGCTAAAAAGAAATATCTCGTGAATTTTGTTTATAGAGGCGGGTATTATGTTTTAAGAGGTGTCCCGAAAACGATAATTTTAGTATCGCGCACTAAGAACTCTAAAAAAGAAATCACGATACATTATGGCCGCAAACCTAATCCGTGGGGATGGTGGTAATGGCAAAAAAAGACAAAGACGCGCCAAACGGAAACGAGAAAGATAATATTCCATACGTCGGTATCAGAAAAGAAGTTGCGGTCGTCGGAATAATACTTTTATTAATAGTTTTTTTAATAATTTATTTTGTTTCCACTATTCGCTGGGGAAGCAAAAAAAATATACAATCTCAAAAAACGAAAATTATTAAAAATCAGGTAAACAGGATGTATACGAAGCAAAGCAAAGAAACTACTCAATCTATTATTTCATCGCTCGTCAAACAACCTAAACCTAAAATAAATAAAATGTCTAATAAAAAGAAAAAAATGCTAGTGGCGGAATCTTTCAAAGCATCAGGTAAAGTCCCGGGCATTCCGGTTAAAAAAGCGTTTAACCCTAATTCTGCAAATAATTCGCAGATAGAAGTTATAAGTCCGCCGTCCGTCATATCTAACATCAAAAAGAGTATAACGGGACAGCCTAATAGCGATTTAGCTTTTCAGTCCGAATTACTTAAGCAATTGCAAACGCGTATGCCTCAGGGCAAAAAAAGCGAAAATCAGAAACATATATCTTTTTTAAACAATGCAAAGAAAGCAGTCACGCCTGCCGTGTGGCTCTCGCCTTACGCCAAATATAATCTCGGTACTCAGTATTTTATTGCTCCGGGAAGTATAATACCGGCTACGCTTGAAACAGGAGTTAATTCGCAACTTCCCGGACAGGTCGTAGCAATCGTCAATCAGGACGTGTATTCACATAATCTTGATTATTTATTAATCCCAAAGGGTTCAGAACTGATAGGACAATACGATACGTCGGTCGGCGCAACACAGACGCGGGTTCTGTTGGCGTTTAGTTTAGTGATTTTTCCTGACGGATCAGAAATGCAATTACCAGGCTTTGAGGGAGCGTCTCACAGAGGTTATGCGGGGCTTCACGATGTAGTGGATTATCATTTCTGGTCAACGGCAAAATCCGTGAGCTTGCTGACATTGCTTGATTTCGGCATTCAGGAAGCGGCAGGAAATACGACGGGCAACGTATATCCCACGCCTGCGCAACAGTTTGCAACTAGTTTAAGCCAGAATCTCGGCAACGTTGCACAGCAGATAGTAAACGAACAGATAAGTCTTGCTCCGACCCTCAAAGTTAAACCAGGGTTTACTTTCGATATAGTCGTTACAAAAAACATAATTTTCAGGAGAGCGTATAGATGAGGATATTTGCGTTTTTATTTATTTCGCTCGTATTTGCGTCGCCTCCTAATAAGGCGTTTGCAGGATTTTGGAGCGAATGTTCCGTTTATGCATCGCCCGTTACAATGGAAAAGATAGTTTATATCGAGTCGCAAGGTAACCCTTACGCCATCGATGACGATACTGTCCATAGAAGTTATTTTTTTTCTAATAAAAACAAAGCAATATCTGCTGCGCGTTATCTCATTAGCAAAGGACATAACGTCGATTTAGGCCTTGCGCAGATAAATATCGTTAATATTAGAAAATTCAGGATAGGCTTAAGGGATGTTTTTAACCCCTGCTATAACGTTTTTGTAGGCTCGTATATTTTATTGCAGGGATACGATATAGCGCTGAACCGTTTCGGCAATCCTCAAGTCGCCTTATTTAGATCGCTCGAATATTATAATAGCGGACGGTTTTTCGGAGATAGGAATTACGCTGAAAAAGTATGGGAGGCTCTAAATTGAAAAAATTAATATTGTTAATATATTTGTTTCCGTTTTTATTTGATATGCCGATAGGTTTAGCTTACAATAGCACCCTCTCCATGCCGGTAGGCTGGTATCTTCTGTTCCCCCCCAAAAACATAAAAATAGGAGATACCGTCCTGGCATGTGCGCCTTTAAATAAATATTCGATTCTTGGAATAAAACGCGGTTATATCGGTCTGGCTAAAAATAAGGACTGTCCCGGCGGCACGAAGTATCTTGTTAAAAAAGTCGCGGCGCTTCCTTACGAAGCGGTTACGCTGAAATCTTACGGCATTACTGTTGCCAGTAAATTTACGGCTTATAGGGTTATTTCAAATTCGCCGCCTCCGGCGGAACAGCACATTAAACATTATCCTTACGGGAAATATGAAATTAACGGTTATTGGTTGATTTCGACATATAATAAGCTGAGTTACGATTCGCGGTATTTCGGACCTGTTAAAACGATAGCTTATAAAGCTTTATATATCGGTACAAAATTATGACGAACATTGAGCATAAAATAACGACGGTTTCGACATATTTTTCGGTTATGCTGATAGTTAGTAATAGTATTAGTAAAATATTTTTTACGGGTCTTTTAATTACAGTGTTCGGTTCGACTTTTCCAGACTGGGATTTAAAAATATTCGGGCAAGGTTCTTCTCCAGACGGCTTTATAAACATCTGGGGTCATAGAGGGATAATGCATTATTATAAAACTTATTTATTTCTTTATCTTTTAATACTTAGCGGGTTATTTATCGTGAGCATACTTTACGGCGGAATCGGTTTTATCTGGTTTTTTGCGGTGAGTTGCTTTATATTTGCGTGCTTCGCTCACATACTGGAAGATTCTGTAACGACTGTAGGAGTTCCTATTTATAAGGTTGTAATAAATCAAAACGAAGAGCATAAAACGAAAGAAGAGCATAAAACGAAAATGGAAAAGGCGTTATATAAACCGTTTAGTTTTAAAATAGGCAATTTCGATTCGGCAAAGGTAGGTTTTGTCGCATGGGGAATAACCATTTTCAACATAGCCGTTTCTATTTATGTTTTTCACGTTAAGCATATCATTATTTCATGGGGCGGTGGTTTTCATGCGTGACGAAAAAGAATATCAAAGATTAATAGCGGGTTTAAAAATAGATTTAACGGATGAAATCCTAAAAGGGCTTGAAGATCC
>JAJZJX010000007.1 GCA_021850985.1 bacterium | reverse complement strand
ATAACGGAAAAACGATAGAAACGGATGACGAAGGTTACCTTCAGAATCTTGGAGACTGGGATAAAGGTCTTGCTGAAGTTCTTGCGAAGCAGGAAAATGTCGAATTAACCGAAAAGCACTGGAAATTGATTGAATGGATCAGGGATTATTTCCAGAAATTTCAGGTTGCACCTGCTATTAAATCGCTTACGAAAGAAGTTATGACCCTTGAAAATTTACCGGACAAAAAAGAAGCTAATAAATTCATTTATGAATTATTTCCGGAAGGTCCCGCAAAACAGCTTGCAAAAATATCCGGTCTTCCAAAACCGACAGGCTGCGTTTAATATAAAAAAGAAATATGTAAATAATCAAGCGGCTTTTTAAGCCGCTTGATTATTATATGAACATAATGTAAAAACAAAAATAAAATTATTTATTCAGGGGGGAGTAAAAATGGAACCTCTTACCGTTACAACTTATATATATTTATTAATTACATATTCAGTCGGATTAGTATTTGCCATAGGCGTTATTTGGAGAATATATCAATACGCAACTACGCCGCAGCCTATTAAAATAATGCTGACTCCCGCACCGCTTACGAAAAGCGGCGCATTCGCGAGAGTTCTCGGGGAGGTATTTTTCTTTAAAAGCCTCTTTAAATCCAATAAGCCTACTTGGGTATTCGGATACCTGTTTCATATTTCGTTTTTTCTTTTAATAGCCATGCATTTTGCGCGCCATTTCGTTTACACGAATCCTCTGCCTTACTGGTATAACTATTTTGTATGGGCAGGCATAGTATGCGGAATAATTATGGTTTTATCCCTTTTTTTACTGCTTATGAGAAGGGTGATAGTAGAAAGAGTCAAATTTATATCTCTGTTTCAAGACTATTTAATATTAATTTTATTAATGCTTATCGGTATAGCCGGTTTATCGTTAAATTTTGTATTAACGCCTGCCGCTCTGACCGTAGTCGATAAACAGTTGGATCCGTATATGAACGGTCTTTTGACGTTTCAATTCACGAATATACCGTCTAATCCTTTATTTTTGATGCACTATACTCTTGTAATGCTTCTTATTCTTTATATACCTTTTAGTAAAGTGATGCATTTCGTTGGAATATTCTTTTCCCCGACAAGAAATATGGCGGATAATCCAATAGAAGAAAGATACTACCGTCCGAATGCAAAGGATCTTTCAATATAGGTTTTATAATAATAAGCATAGAAATTTGATTTAAATTTATAAATAAAACGAACTAAATAAAAATATATAAAAAAATTTAAAAATTAGTAAAATAACCTGCAATTTTGATTCTTTATAGGAATTAATCGGAGGTATATACAGTATGGCTAAGCCGAAAAGTAAATATAAAATACCGGTATTGGACGGAAATATTTCAATACCGAAGATAGTCCCCGGAGCATCTGCATACGAACATATGATAGAAGCTCAGAAAGAAGATATGGAGGCTCTGGGATTTCCTACTAAACTTCAAGACGGATGGAAAGACAAAGCGCTTGGAGTATTTAAGCAGATTTTAGACCATAATAAAGCAGTAAGGGATTATATGGATATATGCGTAAGGTGCGGAGCTTGCACGGACAAATGCCAGTTTTTTCTGGGAACCGCAGATCCTAATAATATGCCGGTTCAGAGACAGGAATTGATGAGAAAGGTTTACAGATATTATTTTACTCCGTCCGGTTTTTTTAAAAGCCTTTCCAATGCTCAAGAATTGACTGAAGAAGTATTAAAGGAATGGTACACTTACTTTTGGCAGTGTTCCGAATGCAGGAGATGCTCGGTATTTTGTCCTTATGGTATAGATACTGCGGAAATAACCATGGCTGCAAGGCAGATTATGGATTCAATAGGTTTAGGTCAAAAATACACGACGGAAGTCATCCATAAAGTCTATACTACGGGAAACAATATCGGAATAAACGCAGCAGCGCTTAGAAATACCCTGAACGACCTAGAAGAAGAAATAGAAGAAGAAGGCGGAAAGGGCGTAAAAATTCCAATGGACGTAGAGGGAGCGGAAGTCTTGCTTGTTCCTCCTTCAGCAGATTTTTTTGCTATGCCGCATATGGAATCTCTGAAAGGATATGCAAAAGTGTTTCATAAATCAGGCATAAGCTATACCGTTTCTTCATATGCGTCGGAAGCGGGCAATTTTGGAAAGTTTATAGGAAGTTATCAAAACACCAAGGAAATAAATAAAAGAATATGGGACGAAGCAAGAAGGCTTAAAGTAAAGAGGGTCATTATAGGCGAATGCGGACATGCATGGAGAGCAGCTTATATGTACTCTAATACTATGAACGGACCTTTCGATTTTCTCGATTCAAAATATAAACAGCCTACCCACATATGCGAATTCACATTGGGTCTTATAAAAGACGGAGTTATCAAGCTCGATCCTACCGCAAACGATGATAAAGTCGTTACGTTCCACGATTCCTGCAACGTAGCGAGAGGCTCCAGAATAGGCGACGTCGTAGGCGGCCAATTTACAATACCGAGAGAATTGATAAAAGCCGCCGCAAATAAATTTGTAGAATTAAGGGAAGGAACTACGAAAGAAAGCACTTTTTGCTGCGGCGCAGGCGGCGGACTGCTGACCGAAGAAGTTATGAACGTGAGACTTGCAGGCTCTATGCCGAGAATGCAGACGGTTAAGGAAGCAGTCGATAATCACGGAGTAAATTTTTACGCCTTGATTTGCGCAATATGCAAAACCCAGTTTTCTAAAGTCTTTCCTTTATATGGGCTGGATGCGGAAATGGTCGGCGGCATTCATCAGTTAGTCAGCAATGCTATAATAATGTAAATCAGATTTGATAAAGGTGTGGTCGGGGACGGAATTCAATTCTGTCCCCTGCAATATAACAGTGCGGCAGTGCGGAAATTTAATTCCGGCACTGCAATATAAAATAAATTATCAGGAGGATTAATTAATGAAATTCGGCATTCTTATTAAAGAAGGCCCGTATATGCATCAGGCTATGGACACGGCCTATAATTTTATATTAGCGGCTATGGAAAGCGGACATGAAATAACGGGCATATTTTTTTATAACGACGGAGTTTATAACAGATGTGCGACGCTTGAACCTCCAAGAGACGAAAGAAATATCATGAAACTGCTTTCTGAACTCGAACTTAAGGGAGTAAGGCTTATAGTCTGCGTTGCGGCGGGAAAAAGAAGGGGTATAGTAAATCAGACGGTATGCAAGGTAGAAGAAATATCGGGACTCGGACAGTTGCTTGAACTCTGCATAACATCCGACAGAACTATAACTTTTTAATAAAATATAAAAAAATATACTTAATAAAGGAGTCATAAGATGTCTGAACAAGAAAAAACAAAAGTTATGTTTGTATGCAGAACCGCTCCCTACGGAACTATATACGAACAGGAAGCTATAGAAGCTATGGTTATGTTCGGCGCATACGAGCAGGATATCAGCGTCACATTTACCGGAGACGGAGTATTTTCATTAAAAAAAGGGCAGGATACTTCTTTGCTCGGAAAGAAAAATTTTTCCATGACTTACCCTATATTAATAGACGACTTTGAGATTTCACATATATACGTAGAAAAAGAGTCTCTCGAAGAAAGAGGGATGACGGAAGACGATTTAGCGACCGAAGTAGAAATAATAGATAGAAACGGATTGAAGCAAAAGATGAAGGAAATGAAAGCGTTACTGCCTTTTTAAACAATGAGAACCTAAATTTATAAATAAAAGGAATAAATATTAAGAATTAAGGAGGAATACAAAAGTGCTGCACATAGTAAAAAAATCTCCATACGAATCTTCCGCATTCAGCGATGCAATAAATTATATCGAACAAAACGATATAATGCTTTTAACCGAAGACGGAATATATGCCGCAAAAAAAGGCGGAAAATTTGAAGGAGCATTAAAAAGCCTTATGCAAAAAAATGCAGTTTACTGTCTTATAGCGGACATAAAAGCAAGAGGCATTCAGGAGAATGAAATAATAGAAAACGTAAAAGTAATAGACTATAAAGGCTTTGTGGAAAAAGTAGTTGAACAAAATCCGATGACCTGGTCGTAAATTTTAAAATATAAATCCAAAATTGCCGATAGAGATTGTTAGATAAAGAAGTAATAGTAAGTTATTGCGAGCGAAGCGAGGCAATCTTGCTTTATGATTTTCTGCCGGCAATTTTGGGATAAAAATAACTGTTGACTTTTTAAGCAAATAATATTAAATATATAGAATTAATTTTAAAAATATATACGGAGTGAAATATGGCTTTGGTAAATCCGCACGGTAAAGAAAAAAAGTTAAAACCTCTCCTTTTGTCTGGAAGCGAATTGAGCTCCGCAAAAGAAAAAGCAAAAAATCTTAAAAAAATACCTATGACTTCAAGAGAAACATCCGACCTTATAATGATGGGCATAGGAGCATTTACGCCTCTTGAAGGCTTTATGGGAAAGAAAGACTGGCAGGGCGTAGTTGACAATTATACTATGGAAGACGGAACGTTCTGGCCTATTCCTATTACACTTTCCGCCTCAAAAGAGACTGCAGACGGAATAAATATCGGCGAAGAAGCGGCGCTCGTAGATTCCGAAACTTCGGAAATTATAGGCATTATTAACGTTTCTGAAAAATATACTATCGACAAAGCCCATGAATGCCAGAAAGTCTTTAAAACGACGGATATGGAACACCCCGGAGTTCAAAAGGTTATGGCTCAGGGAGACGTAAATATAGCCGGAAAAGTCAAAGTTATAAGCGAAAGCTATTATCCCGTTGAATTCAAAGACATATATATGCGTCCTGCGGAAGTCAGGAAATTGTTTGAGGAAAAAGGATGGAATACCGTAGCGGCATTTCAGACGAGAAACCCTATGCACCGCTCGCACGAATATCTTGCAAAAGTTGCGGTTGAAACCACCGACGGCGTCCTTATACATCAGTTAGTCGGAAAGTTGAAACCCGGAGATATTCCTGCAAACGTCAGGGCTGTTGCCATCAATACGTTAATAGACAAATATTTCGTTAAAAACACCGTAGTTCAAGCCGGTTATCCAATGGAAATGAGATATGCCGGACCGAGGGAAGCCCTGCTTCATGCCGTATTCAGGCAGAATTACGGATGTTCCCATCTTATCGTAGGAAGAGATCACGCCGGAGTCGGCGATTATTACGGTCCGTTCGATGCGCACAAGATATTCGACGAAATTCCCAAAAATGCGCTTGAGCTAAAACCGTTAAAAATGGACCTTACGTTTTATTGTCATAAATGCGACGGTATGGCTTCTACGAGAACGTGTCCGCACCCCAAGGAAGACAGGCTTACGCTTAGCGGAACTATGCTAAGAAAATTATTATCCGAAGGACAGGAAGTCCCCGACCATTTTTCCAGACCGGAAGTTTTATCTATATTGAAAGATTATTATGCATCGCTCGCAAAAGAAGATAAGGTAGAAATAAAGCTTCACAAAGCTGCAAAAGGAGAAATTTAATTCAGTTATAATTTTATATTACCGGCTCAATAAAAAGCGGCAATATATATTCTTATAAAAAACAAAATATAAATTTAAGGAGGTAAGGAAATGCCAAGTTTTGTAATCACGGAAAAGTGCGACGGATGTAAAGGCAGAGATAAGACGGCCTGCCAGTATATTTGTCCGAATGACCTTATGGTATTAAATAAGGACATTATGAAGGCTTATAATCAGGAGCCGGATCAATGCTGGGAGTGCTACAGCTGCGTTAAAATTTGTCCTCAGTCTGCTATCGAAGTAAGAGCTTATCAGGATTTTGCACCGCTGGGCGCATCGGTTATTCCTATGAGAGGCTCCGATTCAATTATGTGGACGGTAAAATTCAGAAACGGAAAAATTAAAAGGTTTAAATTCCCGATAAGAACTACTCCGGAAGGCGGTATCGACCCATATCAGGGAATAGCCGAGGTAAACCAGGGCAGTTTGAAAGACGAGCGTCTGTGCGACGAACTCGGAGTTGAACTTGTAGTTCCAAAGCATTAAAGAAACAAAAAGAATTTTATTTTTACTTATTTTAATTAATAATAATTTATAATTTGCGAGGATAAATTGATATGGCTGAAATGAAAGGTTCAATGACTAGCACCGAAGTTTTGAACAACTATACCATAGAAGAAATCAGCACTGACGTCTTAATCGTCGGCGGAGGTATGGTAGGTTGCGGAGCCGCATTCGAAATTAAAAAATGGGCGCCGAAAGATATGAAAATAACGATGGTAGAAAAAGCTTCCATAGAAAGAAGCGGCGCGGTAGCAATGGGCTTATCCGCTATTAATACGTATCTTGGAGATAATACTCCGGAAGATTACGTTAAACACGTCGCTAACGACCTTATGGGTATAGTTAGGGAAGACCTTATATACGATACGGGAAGACACGTCGATTCTACCGTAAGACTTTTTGAAAAATTCGGACTTCCTATTTTTAAAGAAGACGAAGACGATTCAAGAACGATTGCCGAGGGAGCAAGACCGTTAAGAGCCGGAAGATGGCAGATAATGATTCACGGCGAGTCCTATAAAGTACTTGTAGCCGAAGCGGCAAGAAAAGCTCTCGGCGAAGAAAACATCAAGGAAAGGGTATTTATTACCGAACTTCTTATGGACGAAAAGCACGAAAACAGAGTTGCAGGAGCAATCGGTTTCAGCTTAAGAGAAGCAAAAATATATATCATTAAAGCAAAAGCAGTAATCATGGCTTGCGGCGGAACTGTCAACGTTTTCAGGCCGAGATCTCAGGCTGAAGGTATGGGAAGAACATGGTATGCAATATGGAATGCCGGTTCAACCTATGCTATGGGCTATCAGGCCGGAGCCGAAATGACGACCATGGAAAACAGATTCGTTCCGAACAGATTCAAAGACGGATACGGACCGGTAGGCGCATGGTTTACTCTCTTCAAATCCAGAGTTTTAAACGCTCACGGCGAAGATTATATGCAGAAATGGGGACACATGCTTCAGGATTATGCTCCTTACGGACTTGCGAAAGTTCCCGCCACGTGCTTATGGAACCACGTTATGCTTAAAGACTGGATGGAAGGAAACGGACCGTTCTATATGAATACGTCCGGAGCAATAAAAACGTTATTCGAAACCCTTCCTGAAAAGAGAAAGAAATCTCTTGAGGCCGATGCTTGGGAAGATTTCCTTGACATGACCGTTGCGCAAGCCGGATTATGGGCATCTATGGACATAGATCCTGCCGAAACCAATTCTGAAGTTATGCCGACCGAACCTTATTTCTTAGGTTCCCATTCAGGGGCTTGCGGAATGTGGGTATCAGGACCGGAAGATTTAGCTCCGAAAGAATATCAGTGGGGTTATAACCGTATGACGACAGTTAACGGTCTTTTCACGGGCGGCGACGGCGTCGGCGCTTCAGGACATAAATTTTCTTCAGGCTCTTATGTTGAAGGAAGAATAGCCGCAAAATCTGCCGTCAGGTTTATTCTTGACGATTCCGGTTTTACGCCTACCGTTCATACAGATAATAAAACGCTTGCCGAAAAAGTATACGGACCTATGATAACCTTTGAAAAATTCAAAGACTATTCTACAGAGTCTAACGTAAACCCGAACTATATTAAACCGAGGCTCTATTTGTTCAGGCTGAATAAACTTATGGACGAATATGTTGCCGGAACTTCGACTTTCTACAGAACAAGCGAAGCAAGCCTTTTAAGAGGATTAGACCTTTTAAACAGGTTGAAAGAGGATGCGCCTAAACTTGCGGCCGCCAATCTCCATGAACTTATGAGAGCATGGGAAAATTATCACAGGTCTATAGTCGGCGAACTTCATTTAAGGCATGTACTGTTCAGAGAAGAAACAAGATATCCGGGCTTCTATTACAGAACCGACCATCCTAAACTCGACGAGCAGAACTGGAAGGTTTTTGTGAATTCTAAATTAAATAAAACTACGGGACAGCCGGAATTGTTTAAAAAGCCTTATATTGAAATCGTCCCGAAAAATTAGTAAATAAACTTAATATATTGTAAAAATAATTTATAAAATTAAGTCTATCCCCTTCTCTAAATAGAGAAGGGGATTTTAATATGTATAAAGTCTTTATATATTTTTTATATTATATTCAAATAAATAAAAACTTAGCAATGGAGATTTAAAGTTGAGCGAGCTAAATAATGAAAATGCCGTGCTAATAATCGGCGGCGGGCATAGCGGCGTATCTGCCGCATTAGAAATTACCGAGGCGGTCGATAAAAAAGTATATATAGTAGAAAAAAAATCATATATCGGCGGCAGAGTTCTCCAGATGTATAAGTATTTTCCAAAATTATGTCCCCCATACTGCGGCTTTGAAATCAATACGAAAAGAATAAAGTCGTCTGCCGAAGGAAATATAAATTTTTTAGTTTCTTCAAGCGTCGAAGAAATAAATAAAGCGAAAGACGGATCAGGATATAAAGTAAAAATAAAACAAAAACCGCAATATATCAACGATAACTGCACGGTATGCGGTGAATGCGCCAAGGTTTGTCCCGAAGAAAGACCTAACGATTTCAATTACGGCATGGATAATACAAAAGCGATATTTATGCCTGCGATATCTTCGTTCCCGCTTAAATACAGCGTAGATGATAAATACTGTAAATTTTCGGCATGTAAAAAATGCGAAGAAGCATGCAGATATAGTGCAATAAACTTGGATGCAAAAGAGAATATTATCGAGTTAACCGTATCCGATATCATATTTGCTACGGGCTGGAAGCCATATGAAGTAGAAAAATTAGAAAACTTGGGATATGGCAAATATAAAAATGTTATTACAAACGTAAAAATGGAGAGGCTTGCCGCAGAAAACGGTCCTACGGGCGGAAAAATTTTAAGGCCGTCCGACGGTAAAGAAGTTAAAAACGTCGCGTTTATTCAGTGCGCAGGTTCCAGAAACGAAAACCATCTGCCGTACTGTTCAGCTATTTGCTGTATGGCATCCTTGAAACAGGCAATGTATTTGAGGGAAAAAAACCCCGAATCCTCGCCGGTCATATTTTATATAGATTTAAGAACGCCGGGCAGATATGAAAATTTTTTAAATAAAGCTCAAAGCGACGAAAAAATAAAATTCAATAAAGGAATAGTCGGCAAAATATCCGAAGACCATGAAACGGGAGATCTGCTTTTAGACGTCGAAGATATGCTTTCCGGCAAAAAAAATAAGGTGAGGTCTGAAATGGTTGTTCTCGCAGCAGGAATGGCGTCAAACATTAAAGACGACCTTAAAGAAATTAAAATAGACGAAGAAATTAAAATAGATATCGACGAAAACGGATTTATATTTAACGATAATTTTAAAGAAGGGATATTTTCGGCAGGCGTAGCAAGGTTTCCTTTGGACGTATATATGTCGGGACAATCTGCGACTTCAGCTGCATTGTCGGTAATTCAGCATAACGCGAAACTATAAAAGATATTATTTAGGAAGGAGTTAAAATGGATAATAATTTGGGGATTTATATATGTTCCGGCTGCGATATAGGAAAAAGCTTAAACGTCGAAAGATTAATAAATACTGCTAAAGATTCAAATAAGCCTTTAGTATGCGTAAGCCATGAGTTTCTTTGCGGACCGGAAGGCATAAATCTCATAAAAAACGATATTTCCGAAAAAAAGATAAATAAAGTAGTTATAGCCGCCTGTTCTATGCGCGCCAAACAGGATGTTTTTAATTTCGACCAGTTTACTATTCATACCGAAAGGGTAAACTTAAGGGAGCACGTTATATGGATAAGCCCGCCTAATGACAATAATACGCAGCTTCTTGCAGAAGATTATATAAATATGGGCGCTTCGAGAGCAAAAAAAGCCGCATTTCCCGAACCTTTAGTTCAGGATCTTAATAAAACGGTTCTTGTAGTCGGCGGCGGCGTAACAGGGCTTAATGCTTCTATTAATGCAGCGAAAGCGGGTTATGACGTCGTGCTTGTAGAAAAAAAACCGAACCTCGGCGGATTTCCGTTTTCAAAATATAAAAAATGGGAAACCAAACCGCCTTTCGATAAAAATACATGGATAAGGGAAGGATTAGACGAACTTATAAGCGAAGCGGAAAAATCCAATAAAATAAAAATATATAAAAATTATAAAATTAAGTCTATATCCGGAGCGCCGGGAAAATTCAACGCAGAAATAGAATCTTCGGCAGGAAATTCCGGTGCCGAGCCCGTTAAAGAAATTGTCGGTTCTATAGTAGTAGCAACCGGCTGGAAGCCATACGACGCTAAAAAATTGAATAATCTCGGATACGGTTTAACGCCTGATATTTTAACAAACGTAGAATTGGAAGAACTTTATTCGCAACTTTCCGACGGTGGAAAGTCGGAGAATTTTACATTAAAAAGAAAATCGGACGGCAATCCCGTTAAATCGGTATTGTTTATTCAGTGTGCAGGTTCAAGGGACGAAAATCATCTTCCGTACTGTTCGACGGTATGCTGTATGTCTTCCTTAAAAGAAGCCGCTTTAATAAGAAAAAACAATCCCGATGCAAATGTTTACATTATATACAAAGATATGAGAACTATGGGCGAATACGAAAACTTTTACAGAAAAATGCAGGACGACGAAGGCATTTTTATGGTTAAAGGCGTCGTATCCGGCGTATCGTACGACAAGAACGGAAATACTATAGGCGTTAAGGTAAAAGATACCCTTTTCGGGGGAGATATCGATATAAATACCGAAATGGTCGTTCTTGCTACCGGTATGGTTCCTAATTCAGGAGAAATAGAATTAAAAGATAATACTGCAACGCTGAACATAGGAGAAGTAAAGTCTGCAAGCGGCGCATCATGCCCGCCGTCCGTGCCTGTTTCAACGGCTCAGGTTCCTAAGAGCGGACTGCTGAATCTTTCCTACAGGCAGGGTAAAGAAATGCCCGATCTTGTTTACGGATTTCCGGATTCAAATTTTATATGCTTTCCTTACGAATCAAGAAGGACGGGAATATATCCCGCCGGTTCCGTCAGGATGCCTTTAGATACCGTTTTTTCCGTCGATGATGCGAAAGGAGCGGTTTTAAAGGCTATACAGTGTATAGAGCAGACTTCTAAAGGCAGGGCGGTTCACCCGCGTTCAAACGATACTACCTACCCGTTTTTTGATCTTCCAAGGTGTACTCAGTGTAAAAGATGCACCGAAGAATGTCCTTTCGGCGCCATAGACGAAGACGAAAAAGGAACGCCGCAGTATAATCCCGAAAGATGCAGAAGATGCGGCATATGCATGGGCGCATGTCCGGTAAGAATCATATCGTTTAAAAATTATTCGCCTGATATTATCGGTTCTATGATTAAAAGCATATACGTTCCGGAAGACCCGACCGACGAAAATTACAGGATATTAGTATTTGCATGCGAAAACGACGCCTATCCGGCTCTCGACATACTCGGATTGAATAAATTAAACTTGTCCTCTAATATAAGAGTTATTCCGGTAAGGTGTCTCGGTTCTATAAATAACGTATGGTATGCCGACGCTCTATCAAAAGGCATAGACGGCATTCTTTTGCTGGGATGCAAATACGGCGACGATTATCAGTGCCATTTTACGAAAGGTTCGGAACTGGCTTCTTACAGAATGGGAAACCTCAAGGAAACCCTTACAAGGCTTGTTCTCGAAGAAGAAAGAGTCAGGCAGGTTCAGCTCGAATATACCGACTATATGAAACTGCCGGAAATAGTCGAAGATTTCGTTAATAAAGTTAAATCTCTTGGACCTAATCCATATAAAGGCTTTTAAGAAAAGGGGGATATTTTGAATAATACCGTTATTAAGACCGACAACGAGTTGGTTAAATATATAAAAGAAGTAGGCGAAAGCAATTTTAAAAAATGTTTTCAGTGCGGCACGTGTTCTGCGGTATGTCCTCTGTCAACCGAAGACAGGCCGTTTCCTAGAAAAGAAATGATAATGGCCGGATGGGGAATGAAAGAAGAGCTGACGGCTGATTTAGACCCGTGGTTATGCTATTATTGCGGAGAATGTTCCAAGAACTGCCCCAGGAAAGCCGAGCCAGGCGAACTGATGATGTCGCTGCGCCGTTTTTTAATAAGCGCATACGACTGGACCGGAATTTCAAAACTTTTATATAAGTCTAAATATGCGGAGTATATCGCTATATTAATAGTCGCGCTCGGGGTTTTAATAGAATGGGCGGTTCTTTTCGGACTGCATCCGGCCGCTGGAGCAACGCTGTCCCAAGCCGTATCTCCGGAAAAAGTGGACTATTTCTTCGACTGGCCGATATCGGCTTTTCTTGCAATTATGCTGACGTCTTTCATTTACAATATGTACCGGAAGACGGTATTGAGCGACAAAAGCGTGAAAATTCCGCTAAGCCTTTACGTTACGGAAGCATGGTCGCTAATATTTAATTTTTTTACGCAGTACAGGTATGCTAAATGCGACGATTCCGAAGAGTCGGCGGCTAAGAAACTTACCTCCGGCAAATATAATTTCTGGCTTGCCCATCTTTTTTTAATGATAAGCTATGTATCCCTTTTTGTAGCCATAGTGTTTTTCTTAGACTGGTTTCAAAGCGAAAACAGCATGCCGATTCTTCATATAGTTCTATTCGATTATTTTGCAAGCATAGGGTTAATTTTTGGAACAATATATTTTATAATTAAAAGATTTTCTAAAAAAATAGAAAGAAGCAAGTTTTCGCATCATACAGACTGGATGTTCGTAATACTGCTGTTCTTAACCGCAGTCAGCGGAGTTTTGCTCAGGGCGTCTATAGTTTATAGCTATTCGGTTTCAGCTATTTTTTATATATACCTGATTCATTTAATGATATTATTTCCGATGCTTGTAATAGAAGTTCCTTTTTCTAAATGGTCTCATCTTGCTTACAGACCTGTTGCCGTGTATTTTGCAAACTTAAAAGAAAAAGCTAAAAACCTAAGCAATAATTAATCTTTGAACATGCGTAATGCTAAAGGAATTTTAATAATAATTAAAAATTTAATTTAGGGGGTTTTAGGTTATGAGTCTATTTGACAAAGCAATGATTTTCGGAATTATTGCGGGTCTTATCGCTGTTATCTACAGTATAGCGGTTACGATATGGGCTATGAAGCAGGATGAAGGTTCCGACAGAATGAAACAGATAGCTAAGGCTATCCAGGAAGGCGCCACCGCATTTCTTAACAGGCAGTACAGAACCGTAGCCATAGTAGGCGTCGTTATTTTCGCACTGATACTTATCGGCGGAATATGGGTGCATCAGTTCGGACTGCTGACGGCATGCGGATTTGCGTTAGGCGCGTTTTTATCGGCATTAGCCGGTTACCTTGGAATGTTTAACGCAGTAAGGGCAAATATAAGAACTGCCCAGATTGCGCATAAAGGCGTCAAACCTGCATTAAAGTTTGCATTTAAAGGCGGTTCCGTTACGGGCTTAATGGTTTTAGGTCTCGGCGTTTTAGGCATATCGGTGTTTATGCTAATAGGTAAACATACGAGCGGATTAGACGGCGTTATAAATTCATTAATAGGTTTTGCTTTCGGATGCAGTCTTATTTCGGTTTTTGCCAGACTTGGAGGCGGAATATACACTAAAGCGGCAGACGTAGGCGCCGACCTAGTCGGAAAAGTAGAAGCCGGAATACCGGAAGACGACCCAAGAAACCCCGCGGTTATTGCAGACCAGGTTGGAGACAACGTCGGAGACTGCGCAGGTATGGCGGCAGACGTATTTGAAACCTTTGCGGTTACTATAATAGCATCAATATTGCTGGCATACTCCACTTTTAAAGCGGGATTAAACGGCGGCAGCGGCAGTCTAATGCACGGCATACTCTATCCGCTGCTTTTGGGCGGCATTGCAGTTTTTACCTCTATAATCGGCGTATTTTTCGTAAGCGCTCCTACTAAAGAAAAAATTATGCAGGGTCTTTACAAAGGATTGTTTGTAACTGGAATAGTTTCCGCGGTTGCATATTATTTCTTTACCGAAGCTTTTATGCAAAACATAGGCAAATATTCGTCAATGGATTATTACTATGCTGCTTTGACCGGACTTGTTTTGACCGGATTAATTATAGTAATAACCGATTATTTTACATCTACCGAATTTTCGCCGGTTAAATCCATAGCGGAAGCATCTACTACAGGTCACGGAACTAACATTATCGCCGGTTTGGCGGTAGGACAAATGTCCACGGCTCTGCCTGTTATAGCGATAGTATTCGGCATTTTGATTTCTTATCATTTTGCAGGTTTTTACGGCGTAGCCGTTGCGGCTTCCAGCATGCTCTCTATGGCGGGAATGGTAATAGCGGTCGATTCGTTCGGGCCAATAACGGATAACGCGGGCGGCATAGCTGAAATGAGCGAACTTCCGGAAGACGTAAGGGAAACCACCGACGCACTCGATGCAGTCGGAAACACTACAAAAGCGGTAACGAAAGGATATGCTATAGGCTCCGCAGCTCTTGCGGCAATAGTTCTTTTCGGAGAATACTCTAATTTGATCCAAAAAGGATACGTGCATGCAGGACTAGAAAAAATATCGTTTTCTATACATCAGCCTATGGTATTAATAGGACTTTTCCTCGGCGCAATGCTTCCTTATATATTTGCTTCCCTTGCAATGAAATCCGTCGGAAAGGCGGCGGGAGATATAGTCGTCGAAGTCAGGAGGCAGTTTAAAGAAATTCCCGGAATAATGGACGGCACCGGCAAACCGGAATACGGAAAATGCGTCGATATAGTCACGAAATCTTCCTTAAGGGAAATGATACTTCCAGCGTTTATTCCTATCGCCGGTCCTATTGTTTTCGGTCTTACTATGGGACCTCAGGTTCTCGGCGGAATATTACTGGGAACTATTATATCGGGTCTTTTCGTCGCAATATCTATGACAAGCGGCGGAGCGGCATGGGATAACGCAAAAAAACTTATAGAAAAAGGATTTGAATACAACGGACAGACGTACCGCAAAGGCAGCGAAGCTCACAAAGCCGCAGTTACCGGCGACACCGTCGGCGATCCATACAAAGATACCGCCGGTCCGGCAATCAACCCGATGATTAAAGTCGTAAACATCTTTACTATCTTAATCATCCCGATTGTCTTACTGCTTTGGGCGCATTAATATAAATTAGCGGCAGTGCCGCGAAAAAGAAAAAAGCGAAAAAGGGACAGATTTATTTAATAAATCTGTCCCTTTTTTTATAGAACATTTGCAAAAAAAATTGACAATATTTTAAAATGAAATATAATTTAAAATATGGTATAAAGGTATAAAATGAACGATTTAAAATTTGTTATAGAAATTATTGTTATTATTATAAGCGTCGCAGGCTCAATAATAGCGCTTACGGCTCATATAGACAGGAAAATTGATACAATGCGAAATGAAATTAAGGAAGATAATAGGGAAATCAGAAAATATATTTTTGATTATATGGATAACAGTAGGAAAAGAGACAAGGAAAAGGTATCGGATTAATTTTCCGATGCATTTTTCATATCCGCACTTGAACTAACATTATTCGGCGTTTGCAGATTTATCATATCTTATGTTTTCGCGTTTCGATTTAAAAAACGACTTTAACAGCATTGACGATTCTTCAGCCATTACGCCCCCGATAAGTTCGATTTTCCCGCCCAAAATAGAACTTGAAACGCCGCCTTTCGGGTCGGATGCCCCGTAAACCACCCTGCCGATTCTCGATAAAAGAATAGCCCCGCAGCACATTATGCAAGGCTCAAGGGTAACGTAAAGCGAACATTCGTCTAAGCGCCAGTTACGAAGTTTTTTCTGCGCCGCTAAAATAGAGTTGATTTCGGCGTGCATAATACAGGAAACATCGCTTTCTACAGTATTGAAAGCCGAAGAAATTACCTCTCCTCCGTCGCTTGCTATAACCGCTCCAACCGGGACTTCGTCCCCGTTCAGCGCCTTTTCTGCTTCTTTTAAAGCTAAATTGATAAAATATTTATCGTCTAATTTATCCATTCTTAATATTATATAAATTTATTAAAATTTTAAAAAGAAAAAGGAGAGAAAAAAGAGAGAAAGGTGTCAGATTTATTTATTCTCTTACTCTTTACTGCATTTGCAATTATTTTATTTTTTTAATTGAACTATTTCGTATGCAAAAAAATAAGATCCGACACCTTTTCCTATCGGCAAATTTTTGTGTACGAAATAAATTGAAATTTATATATGTTTTATGTATTATTATATAGATGAACGAAAGACTTCCCGATTTTTTAAAAAAAGAGATTCTAAAAATTAAGTCAAGAAAAGATATTTTTGAGACTTCTAAAATTATAAGAGAAAAAGAGCTTAATACCGTATGCTCTTCGTCGAGATGTCCGAATTTACACCTTTGTTTTTCAAATAAAACTGCGACTTTTCTGCTTCTCGGCGACAAATGTACGAGAAAATGCCCATTCTGTAATATAGAGCATTTGGATGCTGATTTTAAAAACGATAAAAGCAATGAAACGTCTGCATCATCCAAATCCGCCGCTCCTTTAAGAACATATGCCGAGGTAGATGAAGACGAACCTCAAAAAGTAGCACATGCCGTAAAAACGCTGGGTTTAAGGCATGCCGTAATTACGATGGTTACAAGAGACGATATAGACGACGGAGGCGCAGATATTTTGGTTAAAACGGTAAAGGAAATAAGAAAAACTACAGACTGTAAAGTCGTAGAAGTTTTAACGTCCGATTTTAACGGAAACATGCAGTCTGCGCTATACGTAGCAGAAAGCGGCATAGATATTTTCGGCCACAACATTGAAACCGTCGAAAGGCTTTACGCAGACGTCAGGCCTTCAACCTCATATAAAAGGTCTTTGAATCTGCTTAAAACCGTGAAAGAACAAAAGCCTGATATTATTACGAAATCCGGTATTATGGTCGGGCTCGGAGAAGACGACGGCGAAGTTTTTCAAACTATCGACGATATGATAGATAACGGAGTGGAATTTATTACTATAGGGCAGTATTTACGTCCTTCATTGGAAAACATTCCCGTTCATAGGTACGTTCCTTTAAATAAATTTATAGAATATAAAAATTATGCAAACAGAAAAGGCGTAAAACAGGTGTTTGCCGCTCCGCTCGTAAGAAGCTCTTTCGGCGCCGAAAAGTTTTTTAAGCACTCATCTTAATTTAATCTTATTTTGCTTTTGCATTTATTCTTTTTTTATATTCATTTTTATTTTCAAATTTTAATTTTATTATTTATTTTATCTGGACAAAATAATATAATATAAAGCTATTATATTATTTATATAATTTCTTTCTTTATATAATTTTGGAGAAATTTATCATGACAGAAGATTTTGAGACTATCAAAAGGCTTCCGCCCTATGTTTTTGCGGAGGTAAATAAAATAAAAATGGAAGCCAGAAAAAGAGGCGACGACATTATAGACCTTGGAATGGGCAATCCCGATTCTCCTACTCCGGATTATATAATAGAAAAGTTAATAGAGGCGTCGAGGCATCCTAAAAATCACAGATATTCGGTATCCCGCGGAATTTATAAACTGAGGCTCGCCATAGTAAATATGTATAAAAGAAATTACGGCGTCGAACTCGATCCCGACTCCGAGGCAATAGTCACTATGGGCATAAAAGAAGGATTGAGCCATCTTATGCTGGCGATTATAAAT
This sequence comes from bacterium, assembly GCA_021850985.1. Classification (GTDB taxonomy): domain Bacteria; phylum SZUA-79; class SZUA-79; order Acidulodesulfobacterales; family Acidulodesulfobacteraceae; genus Acidulodesulfobacterium_A. Next base: position 45,209 of record JAJZJX010000007.1, on the reverse strand, counting down.
AAAGGCGACGTAGCATTCGTGCCTAACCCGACTTACCCGATACATGCATACAGCGTTATTATTGCGGGAGGAGACGTAAGGAGCATACCTTTAATTCCCGGCGAAGATTTTTTCGAACATCTTATGACGGCGCTTAAGCAGACTTGGCCTAAACCTAAGGTTATCGTTTTAAGTTTTCCGCATAATCCCACTACCGTCACCGTAGAGCTTGATTTTTTTGAAAAATTAGTCGATTTTGCCAAAGAAAACAATATATATATAATACACGACAATGCATACGCCGATTTGACTTTCGACGGATACAAAGCCCCCAGTTTTTTGCAGGCAAAAGGAGCAAAAGACGTAGGAATAGAATTTTTTTCTATGTCGAAAAGCTACAGTATGGCGGGGTTTAGGGTCGGTTACGCGCTCGGCAATCCGACGCTTATAAATGCGCTGTCAAGGATAAAAAGCTATCTGGATTACGGAATGTTTCAGCCCATACAGATAGCTTCTATAATAGCCCTTAACGAGGAAATGGAACATAATGCTATAAACGACATGGTTTTGCACTATAAAAAAAGAAGGGACGTACTGATAGAAAGTTTCAGGTTTGCGGGCTGGCACATAGAAAAACCGAAAGCTACCATGTTTGTATGGGGTAAAATACCTGCCCAGTTTCTCGATGCGGGAATTAAATCGCTCGAATTTTCTAAATTATTACTGGATAATGCCAAGGTTGCGGTTTCTCCAGGAATAGGATTCGGGGAATACGGCGACGAATACGTCCGGTTTGCTTTAGTCGAAAACGAGATGAGGATAAGGCAGGCGTCTAAAGGAGTAAAGCATTTCATAAATAACGATGAATTCATACGCAAAGCCGTATAAAACAAGCAGTATAAAATAATAAAATAATAAAAAATATGAAAAAATCTATCAATATAGGGCTTCTCGGATTCGGTACCGTCGCTTCAAGTTTTTACCACATTTTTTCGGAACAGAAAAATGAAATCGATGAAGTATTTTCGGTTCCCGTTAATATAAAAAAAATATTTACCCGCGGAGGCAGCCATCCGGTTCCCGAAAATATAAAAAAACTTCTCGTTAAAAGCGCCGCCGATATAATAAAAGACGAAGATATCGACGTCGTTATAGAGCTTATAGGAGGAATCGAACCTGCAAAAAATTTTATCTTGCAAGCTATAGAAGGCGGAAAAAATATAATTACCGCAAATAAAGCTCTTCTTGCCGAACACGGAGAAGAGATATTTAAAAAATCCGCTGCAAAAAAAGTGCATATAGGATTTGAAGCCGCCGTAGGCGGCGGTATTCCCGTATTGCGTTCTATAAAAAACGGACTTGCCGGAGACGAAATTAAATCGGTCTATTCCATAATAAACGGAACGTCTAATTTCATACTGTCTAAAATGACTAAAGAAGGCGGAAAATTTGAAGACGTTCTTAAAAAAGCGCAGGAAAAAGGATATGCCGAAGCCGACCCGTCTTTAGACATAAACGGCACTGACAGCGCCCATAAACTTGCTATTCTGGGCAGGCTCGCATTTTCGACAAGTTTGTCTATGGAAGATATTATTATAGAAGGCATTGAAAATATAACGCAGTTAGACATCGGTTTTGCAAAAGAACTCGGCTACGTTATAAAACTTTTAGGAATTCTTAAAAACGAAGATTCTAAAATTGAAATAAGAGTACATCCGACTTTAATTCCGTCTTCAAGCATTATATCTAAGGTTGACGGCGTATTTAACGCTTTTCTCGTCAATACTAAGTTTGCCGGACCATTAAGCCTTACCGGTTACGGAGCAGGAGGAAATCCTACGGCCAGCGCAGTTATGGGAGATCTTGTAGAAACCGTTTCAGGAATAGTAAACGGCGAAAACAGACGCGATTTTATTATGTCTAAAATTAAAAACAAACTTAATATAAAAACAAAAAAAGATATAATTTCAAGGTATTATTTAAGGTTTTCGGCTGTGGACAGGCCGGGCGTGCTCTCTAAAATATCCGGTATTCTGGGTGAAAATTCTATAAGCATCAGCTCGATGATTCAAAAAGGCAGAAAAGTCGAAGGCTCCGTTCCTATAGTAATCACTACTCACGAGGCAAACGAAGCCGAATTGTTTAAGAGCATAGAGAAATGCGACAAATTAGACGTTATTACCGCTAAGACTATGGTTTTAAGGATAGAAGACAAAATAGAGTGAAATAAACGTTAATCAATCAGGGAAAAGGCGTCAAATTAATTAACCAAGAATGTTATTTGTAAAAAAAATTAATCTGACGCCTTTTCCGGAGTAAAGTATAGGAAGTTTAAAAACTAACTCATAAAAAGCTGACGGAGGGAAGTTTGGTCTTTAAAGGATACGAAGGAGTAATAAAAAGATACCGTGAATTTTTACCGGAAATAGACGAAAAATGTATAATCACTATAAACGAAGGAAACACTCCGCTGATAAAAGCCCGCAACTTAGGCAGGATAATAAATCCCGACATAGAAATATATTTTAAGTACGAAGGCTTAAATCCAACAGGTTCTTTTAAAGACAGAGGAATGACGATGGCGGTATCCAAAGCCGTGTCTGACGGCTCCAAAGCCGTAATATGCGCTTCTACCGGAAATACTTCGGCTTCAGCCTCCGCTTACGCGGCAAGAGCGGGAATAAAATCTTTCGTTTTAATACCGGAAGGCAAAATAGCTGCCGGCAAGCTGTCTCAGGCTTTAGTCCACGGAGCTTTAGTCATGCAGATTCAGGGAAATTTCGACGACGCTTTGGTAATTACCCGCGAAATAGCAAAAGATTACGACGTTACTTTAGTTAATTCCGTAAATCCTTTTAGGCTTGAAGGGCAGAAGACGGCAAGTTTTGAAATAGCCGACGAACTCGGTTCTGCGCCTGATTACCATATCCTGCCGGTAGGAAACGCCGGAAATATAACTGCATACTGGAAAGGCTATAAAGAATACCTCGCCGCAGGCAAAATAAAAAAACTTCCTAAAATGATAGGTTTTCAGGCAGAAGGCGCCGCTCCTATAGTTTTAAACCATATAGTAAAAGAGCCGCATACCGTAGCTACGGCTATAAGAATAGGCAATCCCGCAAGCTGGCAGAAAGCCGTCGAGGCAAAAGAAGAGTCGGGCGGATTAATAGAAGCGGTAAGCGACGAAGATATATTAAAGGCTTATGCTTTGCTGGCGGCAAACGAAGGAGTTTTTTGCGAACCTGCTTCGGCTATTACTCTTGCCGGATTAATTAAACTCAGCGGACGCGGTTTTTTTGAAAAAGGTTCTGTCTGCGTTTTAACTCTTACGGGTCACGGACTTAAAGATCCCGGCAACGCCATAAAGGTTTCAAAAGAACCCGTCGTAGTGCCGTGCGATAAAAATTCGGTTCTAAAAGCTATGGGTATAATATAGACAAAATCAGGAGGATTTATTTAATTAGATGAATAAACATAAGTACGTTATTTTATGTCCCGACGGCATGGCGGATACGCCGTTATCGGAGCTTGGCGGTAAGACGCCCCTTGAATATGCCAAAACGCCTAATATGGATTCCGTAGCGGCAAGAGGAGTTACCGGTTTAATTAAAACTATTCCCGATGGATGCCTTCCCGGCAGCGATATAGGTTCTATGTCGATACTCGGCTACGATCCATTAAATTATTATACCGGAAGGTCGCCTCTCGAAGCAGCAAGCATGGGCGTGGAACTCGGCAAAGACGACGTTGCTTTCAGGCTTAATCTCGTAAATATACTTGAAAAAAGCGGCAAGAAATATATGCACGACTATTCCGGCGGGCATATTACGACCGAAGAGGCAGGGCAGATTATAGAATCGTTTGCAAAAGAGCTCGGCAGCGACAGGTTCCGTTTCTATTCGGGAGTCAGCTACAGACATCTTCTCGTCGTTAAAAATATAGACATAGACGGACTTCAAACAGTCGCTCCGCACGATATTCCAGATTTGCAGATAGACGAATATATTCCGCACGGCACGGCTTCAAGTTCCGAAATAGTCGAAATAATGAAAAAAGCGGAAAAAATATTGGAAAGTCATGAAGTAAACAAAAAAAGAATTGCCGCAGGCAAACTGCCGGCAAATTCTATTTGGCTCTGGGGTCAGGGCTATAAACCTTCCATGCCGACTATGAAAGAAGCTTACGGACTCGAAGGTTCGGTTATCTCCGCAGTAGATTTGGTAAAAGGAATCGGAAAATATGCCGGACTTAAAGTTATCGACGTTCCGGGCGCTACCGGATATTTAGATACAAATTATGCCGGCAAAGTCGAATACGGAATAAAATCTTTAAACGGCGGCGATTTTGTTTATATACACGTAGAAGCGACGGACGAAGCATCCCATGAAGGAAAAATAGATTTAAAACTTAAAGCTATAGAAGATTTCGACAAATTTATCGCGGGCGGCGTGCTTGAAGGACTTAAAAAATTCGCCGATTGGACGGTAATGATTCTGCCGGATCATTACAATCAGGTTAAATTAAAAAAGCATACTCCCGAACCGGTTCCGTTCTGCGGTTTTTCTACTGCAACCGAAAAACAGGCATCCGATAAATACTCTGCCGTCCATTATTCCGAAACATTAGCTCAAAACAGCGGTTTATTTTTCGACTCAGGTTCTAAATTGTTTAAATATTTTTTAAACAATTTCAATATGCAATAAAATAAAATAAAAACAGCTTTTAATTTTTACCGATTTCATAATTTATAACAATTTACAAATGTAAAAAATAAGCATTTCGATATTTTTGCTTGATTTTAAAAAATTGTTTTATTATAATCAAATATAACTTATAATAATTTAACTTAAAATCAATAATAGGTCGGAATCATGGCAAGTTTATTTGACGGCGTTATCGATTTCAATAACAACGAGTATAAAAAATACAGCGAATTATTTAAGAAAATAGCGGAAGGACAGAGTCCGCACACGCTTTTCATCGGATGTTCCGATTCCAGAGTTGTCCCCACCCTTATAACGAAATCGCTCCCCGGCGAACTTTTCGTCGTCAGAAATATCGCAAATTTAGTGCCTCCATATAGAAACGTAGCCGAATATCTTGCAACCACATCGGCTATAGAATATGCTATAAACATTCTAAAAGTAGAAAATATCGTAGTATGCGGACATTCTAACTGCGGAGGATGCAGGGCTCTATATATGCCGGACGAAGATTTAAAACATATTCCGCATACAAAAAAATGGCTTGAGCTTGCATACGGAGCAAAAAAAACAGTAACCGATTATTTGAAGGAAGCCGGCGAAAAAGGCGAAAAATTGACCGAAAAGCAGATAGCGGCGCTTACGGAAAGAGAGAACATAAAGGAACAGCTTAAGCACCTTGCTTCTTATCCTTATATCAAAGAAAATAAAGACATAAATATATACGGATGGCATTACGACATAGAAACCGGAGACGTTTATAACTATTCGTTCGACAGAGATATTTTTGAAAAAATCGATTAATTTTTTTTATTTTTTGCTTGATTTTAAAAAAATGTTTTATTATAATCAATTCCATCGTATTTTTTGATCCCGTTAATTTAATAATTAATAGCAGATAAATTTTAAAAGGAATATAAATAATGAAAAACGAAAACGTTTTTTTATGGGACGGTAAAATAAATATACCTAAGGACGGCGAATTTATTAATTTAAAAAACGACCACAGCATAGAAGTGCCGAATAATCCTATCATACCTTTTATTAGCGGAGACGGCATAGGACCGGAGATTACCCCCGTAATGCTTAACGTAGTTAATGCCGCAATGGAAAAAGCTTACGGAGACGAAAAAAAAATATACTGGACGGAAGCCGTAGCCGGAGATAAAGCGGAATCTAACGGTCTGGAAAGAATGCCTGCGGAAACCCTTGAACTGCTTAAACGCAGCGTGGTTTCCATAAAAGGACCGCTCGGAACTCCCGTCGGCAGACCCGGAAAATCGTTAAATTCTATATTAAGGCAGTCTATGGATTTTTATTCTGCGATAAGGCCGGTTTATTATCTCGGCCAGCCTACGCCTATTCCCGATCCGGAAAGAGTGGACGTTACGATTTTCAGGGAAAATTCCGACGACGTTTATATGGCTATAGAATATATGGCAGGTTCCGAAGGCGCAAAAAAAGTGCGCAATTTCTTCTTGAACGAGATGGGCGTCAAGGATGCCGCCATTCCGGAAGACGCCGGAATAACTATAAAACCTATGAGCGAATTTAAAACTAAAAGGCACGTCAGGAAGGCTTTCAGGTATGCCGTAGATAACGGTAAAAAATCTATCGCCGTTGCAGGTAAAGGCAACATAATGAAAGCTACCGAAGGCGCATTTCTAAACTGGGCTTTCGAAGTAGCTAAAGAAGACGAGTTCAAAGATAAAATTTCAACGGAAGCAGGCGCTTCTTCCGGAAGAATAAAATTATCGAAAGTTATCACCGACCAGATGCTTATGCAGTTGGTTTTAAATCCGAATGCATACGACGTTATAATTACCCAAAATTTAAACGGCGATTATATTTCCGATCTTGCTTCGGCATTAGTCGGAGGACCAGGTTTCGTGCCGAGCGGCAATATAGGCGACGGTTACGCTCTTTTTGAAAGCACCCACGGCGTAGGCATGGATATTGCGGGCAAGGGAATAGCAAATCCTCTTTCCATAACGCTATCCGGTGCTATGATGCTTGAATATATAGGTTTTAACGAAGCGGCAAAACTAGTTTACGATGCCGTAAAAAGGACAATTTATCAGGGCAACGGCACAAGGGATATTTACACGGGTTTTGAAAAATTGGACAAAAAAGCGGTAGAGTTAAGTACCGTAGAGTTCGGAAAACATATAATAAAAGAGATTTAAAAATAAAAAAATAAATATAATTTAAAATAAGATTTAAAATCAATTCCGGAGGTTCTATGAAATTAACCGTTAAGCAAAAAGAAGATTTTCATTTTGTCGGAAAGAGCGAATCCGGCGAAATTAATATAGACGCGGCAGGCTACGTCGGCGGCAAAGGCAGAGGAATAAGACCTCCTGAACTATTTTTGTATTCCATAGCAGGATGTATGGGAATACATGCATACGAGGCGCTTCATAAAATGGGCAGGCACGTAGAGGACGTAATAGTCGATACCGACAGCGAAAGAAGAGAAGAAAAACCGAAGGTATTCACGAAAATAATGTTAAGTTTTACGGTAAAAGGCAAAGGAATAACGGAAGAAGACGTCAAAAAAGCAGTCGAAGAAGCTCTTACAAGTTCCTGCAGCATAGCATATTTAGTAAACAAAGCTTGCCCGATAACTTACAGTATTAAACTTGGTTAATAAATTAAAGATACAATTTATTAACCGCAACGAAATGAACCGAATTACGAATTAATCTGACGGAGGAGTTTGAAAATAATGTTTAATAAAATTTTAGTAGCTAACAGAGGTGAGATAGCCTGCAGGATAATAAGGGCGTCTAAAGAGCTCGGCATACCTACTGCGGCTATTTTTTCCGACGTAGAACCGACGGCAAGGCACGTTAAAATGGCCGACGAAGCATATATGATAGGCGCAAACCCTCTTGATACTTATCTTAACTATCAACTGATAATAGACCTTGCAAAATCCATAGGAGCGGATGCAATTCATCCGGGTTACGGATTCCTTGCCGAAAACGAAGATTTCGCAAAAGCCGCCGAAGACAACAATATTAATTTTATCGGACCTTCTTCCGAAGTTATAAGGCTTATGGGCGATAAAGCAAGGTCGAAAGAAATTATGAAAAAAGCCGGCGTTATTACCGTCCCCGGCAGCGACGGCATATTAAAATCGGCTGAAGAAGGGGTAGCAATAGCCGAAAAAATAGGTTATCCCGTTCTTCTTAAGGCTACGGCCGGCGGCGGCGGAAGAGGAATAAGGCTGTGCCGTAATGCGGATGAAGTAAAAACTAATTATGAAAACGCCTATGCGGAAGCTCTTAAAGCATTTGGCAACGGAGATCTGCTTTTAGAAAAATTTATCGAAAATCCGAAGCATATCGAGTTCCAAATTCTCGGCGATAAATTCGGCAACGTAATTCATCTTGGAGAAAGAGACTGTTCCATTCAGAGAAAAAATCAAAAAATGATTGAAATAGCGCCTTCTATGGTTTTAACCGAAGAAAAACGCAAATTTTACGGCGATGCCGCGGTTAAGGCATGCAGGGATATAGGATATTACAGCGCAGGCACTATGGAATTCGTTTCCGATTTATCGGGCAATATATACTTTATAGAAATGAATACGAGGGTTCAGGTAGAACATCCCGTTACCGAAAGCATTACCGGATTCGACATAGTGAAAGAACAGATTAAAATCGCGGCGGGCAACAAACTATCCATTAAACAGGAAGATGTCAAGCTGAAAGGATTTGCCATAGAATGCAGAATAAATGCGGAAGACCCGAAACACGACTTCCGTCCGAGCATCGGCACTATAGAACGCTATTACGTTCCCGGAGGCAACGGCATAAGGATAGAAAGCGCGGCTTCGGTCGGCTTTGAAGTAACTCCTTATTACGATTCCATGATTGGCAAATTAATCTGCTGGGGCAATACGTTTGAAGAAGCTATCGGCAGAACTTATGAAGCTCTCGAAACTTACGAGATCAAAGGCATTAAAACCACTATACCTATTATAAAAAAGATAATTAAAAAAGATAATTTTAAAACCGGACTTTTTTCTACGAGCTATTTAAAAGAAAATCCAGACGTTTTTGAATATGAAGTGCAGAGAGATAAAGAAGATTATGTAGCTTTTATAAGCGCCGCCTTGTCGGCATATCACGGTTTATAGTTTATAACGGAGGAATAAAAATAAATGAAAAATATCGAAACTATGTTGCAGGAAGGCTCGATAGAAATTGCGAAGCCTAAAAAGATTTTAATTACCGATTTAACCGCAAGGGACGGACAGCAGTGCAAATTAGCTACGAGGGTTACGACGGACGATCTGCTTCCTTTATGCGAAAAAATGGATAAAGCTGGTGTTTATGCCTTTGAAGCGTGGGGCGGCGCAACTTACGATGTATGCTTAAGGTATCTCAAAGAAGATCCGTGGGAAAGACTTAGAAGAATTAAAGCTGTTATGCCTAATACAAAAATTCAGATGCTGTTTAGAGGACAAAGTATAGTAGGTTATAGACCGAGAGCCGACAAGGTAGTTTACAAGTTTGTAGAAAAAGCTCTTAAAAACGGTATTACGGTTTTCAGGGTATTCGATTCTTTAAACGATAACCGCAATATTGAAGTTGCATGTAAGGTAATTAAAGAGCTTGGCGGAGAATGCCATGCCGAAATAAGTTACACTAAAAGCCCTGTTCATACATATGAGAAATGGATGCAGTATGCAGATGAACTTTTAGAAATAGGACCGGATTGGATTTCATTTAAAGATGCCACAGGAATTATCATGCCTTTAGACACATATAATATAATAAAAGGCATGAAAGAAAAGGTAGGGGATAAAATAAAAATTTTATTTCATAATCATGATATGAGCGGAACGGCAATTATGAATCATATGATGGCAATATATGCCGGCGTTGATATGCTCGATACGGTTTTGTCGCCGCTTGCTTTCGGTTCTTCGCATCCTGCTACGGAAAGTGTAGTGGCGGCGCTTCAAGGCACGCCTTACGATACCGGCGTAGATTTAAAAATCTTGGAAGAGGCAGCCGCTTTAACCGGAATTATCAGAAAAAATTATAAAAAATACGAAACCGAATACGGCGGAGTTAACGCTAAAGTCCTTATCCATAAAATACCCGGCGGAATGATTTCTAATATGACCGCCCAGTTAAAAGAGGCTAACGCTATCGACAAAATGGAAGACGTTCTTAAAGAAACCCCCAGCGTCGAAAGAGACCTCGGCTATCCTCCGCTTTTAACGCCGTCGTCTCAAATAGTCGGCGTTCAGGCCGTATTAAACGTTATATCCGGCGAAAGATATAAAATGATAACAAAAGAAGTCAGAGATTATATAGAAGGCAAATACGGTACGCCTCCCGGACCGGTATCAAAAGAGCTTATCGAAAAAATTATGGTCCCCGGCGGTAAACCTGATTACTCAAAGCGTCCAAGCGACAGCGCAGACGTAAACGAATGGGATAAAGCCGTTAAAGAACTCGGTTCGCTTGCAAAATCCGAAGAGGATATTCTTCTTTACGTCTTGTTCCCGCTGCAGGCTATGGAATTTTTAAAGGCAAGGGAAAGCGGGCAGTTGGAAACGCCGGAAGTTACGCCGGGCACCGAAGATATGATAGAAACACGCGCAGGAGTTATCGAAAATACGGCGCCCGTTGAGTTTGACGTTACATATCACGGCGATAAATTTAACGTAAAAATTGAAGGCGTAACGCCGAATCAGGAAGAAGGCAAACCGAGAAAATATTATGTAAGGGTAGGCGGCAAATTAGAAGAAATACAACTCTTTCCAAAAGTAGAAGCGGTAATCGGCGGAAAAGCCGGCGGCTCCAAAACCTCTGCGGGAAGCGCGTCTAACGGTAAAAGAAGGATCGAAACCGGAGACGTTACGGCTCCTATGCCGGGCAAAGTCGCCAAAATGCTAGTAAAAGAAGGCGATAAAGTAACGAAAGGGCAGACGGTCGCCATGGTCGAAGCTATGAAAATGGAAAACGAAATACATGCGGCTGCAGACGGTACGGTTAAAGCGGTTTATGTTAAAGTGGGCGATAGTATTACGCCTGACGACCCGCTGTTGAACATAGGATAACAGTTATAAAAAACAATTTTTAATTAATTTATCGAGGTTTTACATGAAGCTTTACGAATACGAAACTTATGATACCATATTTAAAAAATACGGCGTGCCTACGCCGAAATATTTAGTAGTCCAGCATCCGGGACAGAACGTTGAAGATTTTGTGGAACAGTACGGCGAAGTCGTTATAAAATCACAGGTTTTGGTAGGCAAAAGAGGCAAAGCGGGCGCAGTAAAGTTTGCAAAGAACGGCGACGAAGCAAACGAATATGTGCAGGCATTAATGGAAGCCGAGGTTTACGGAGAAAAACCCGTAAGCGTAATCCTTCAGGAAAAAGCCTCTATAATCAAGGAATTATATGTTAGTTTTACATATTCCTCAAAACCGAGGCGTCCGGTATTCGTAGTTTCTCTTGAAGGCGGAATGGACGTCGAGGCGCAGGATCCTTCTAAAATATTTACTTTCGAGATAAATCCGCTCGAAGGTCTGTTTCCCTACAAAGTCAGGGAATATCTTATTGAAATAGGACTTGAAGACAGGCCGGTATTGAGGCAGATGTCGGAAGTAATAGCAAACATGTATAAAGGATTCTGGAACTCGGAAGCAAGGTTGATAGAAGTTAATCCTTTAATAATAGCTGGAGACAAGGCGAATCCCGATAAGCAGAAAGTTTTTGCCATCGACGCCGTAACCATGATAGACGACGATGCCAGAATAGCCCCTTCAAAAATATATACAGCGAGAGGCGCAATGGGAAGACCTCTGACCGAAAGAGAAAAAGCCGCTCACTTAATAGATAGGGACGACCACAGGGGGAAAGCCGGCTCTTACGTTGAATTAGACGGAAATATAGGAATGATGACTTTCGGAGGCGGCGGTTCTACCATTACGGCTGAAACCGTTTTCGCGCTGGGAATGAAACCGGCTAATTTGACTGATATAGGCGGAAATCCTCCGGCGGAAAAAATGAATAAAATTTCAAAAATAATACTTTCCAAGCCCGGTTTAAAAGCAGTTCTTGTATGCGGCGGAACGGCAAGCAATACAAGGATAGACGTAACGATAGGCGAAGGATTGGTATCTGCTATAGAGGAAATGAAAAAAGAAGGAACTTTTCCGGAAGGTTTAATATGGGTAGTAAGAAGAAGCGGCCCCGAATACCAGAAAGGTTTAAAAATGCTTTATGAATGCTTCCAAAAAAATGATATAGAAGGCGTTATATACGATTCAGAGCTTCCGCTTACCGAAGCGCCTGAAAAATTACACGAGATTTTAAAATCTAAAAATTTAATATAAATTTGTTACGTGGACAGAATTGCGGAAAATTAATCTGACACTTTTTCCTTTAAAATAATTGATTGGAGATTATTTATATGAAAGGCACTAAATTTTTAAACGACGGCACCGGAGTTATCGTCATAGGTATTACCGGAAGAGAGGCTTCCCAGGTCGTTATCGAATCTGAAAAATTATTTCCGGGCATAGTAAAATGCGGAGTAACTCCCGGTAAAGGCGGAACCGTACTTACGGACGACTGTCCGGTACCGGTTTTCGATACAGTAAAAGAAGCCCTTAAGGTTAAAGAACTAAAGCAGTCCGTAAATACCGGACTTGTTTACGTTCCGCCGACGTCCGTTTTGGATGCCGTCTATGAACTCATAGACAACGGCATTAAACTTATATATATAATTACCGAACACGTGCCTATCAGGGATTCTATAATAATTTACGAATTTGCTAAAGAAAAAGGCGTTACGATAGTAGGAGGAACTTCTCTTGGATGCTACGTTCCTTCGGTAGGCAGAATCGGAGCTATCGGCGGAAAAGACCCTAGCATCGCATTTAAGGACGGCTCTATAGTAGTACTATCAAAAAGCGGCGGGCTTACCGTTACGACTTCCGAGATGTTTAAAAGAAGAGGCTTTGGAATTTATATGGCTCTTGCCGTAGGCGGAGACGTTATTGCCTGCACTACTTTTGCCGACGTTCTTCCCGAATTGGAAAAGGACAAAAAAGTTCAGGCATGCGTTATAATGGGAGAACCGGGCGGCGTTTACGAAGAACAGGTCGCAGAGCTTGTGGACAAAGGCGGATATACTAAGCCGCTTGCAGTATTCGTAGCCGGCGTTTTTCAGGAGATGATGCCCGAAGGCGTTTCTTTCGGCCATGCGGGAGCTATAGTCGAAAGGGGTATGGGCAAAGCGACGAATAAAATAAAGATACTTGAAGAAGTCGGCAAAAAAACCGGAACTATTAAAGTCGCTAAATTTTATCACGAATTAGTAAACTCGATTATTTCGCTCGGAGTCAAAAGAGACTTTGAAGACGGTTCTTCCGACGACGTTAAGCCGCTTTATAGTACTTTAAAATAAATTTTATCGAATTTATATATTTAATACTGCCGCAGAATTCAATTCTGCCGCCTTCATAAATTGATATATCCCCTTAGTTTCTTCAATGTATTTGTCGAAGCTAAGGGAAATTTAATTTTATAATAAAGGCGGATTAAATAAAATTTAAATATTAAAAATAATTTTTAAAATAAGGAGCAATGATTTTATGCCAGAAACCGTTTCTCAAAAAGAGTGGAGAACCGCTATAACGTCCAATCAGGACGGCAAAATTCTTATAAGGGGTTATAATCTCGATAGTCTAATAGGTAATAAATCTTATGCGGAAGTCTGTTTTCTGCTTTTAAAAGGCGAACTTCCAAACCAAAACGAAGCTAAAATGCTCGACGCAATTTTCGTTTCCTGTATAGATGCCGGCATAGCAGCCCCTTCGTCCGTTGCCGCAAGAACGGTATTTTCCGGCGGAAATTCGCTTAATGCCGCAGTAGCCGCCGGAGTTTTGACTCTGGGCGATGCTCACGGAGGCGCAATAGAAAAATCCGCCAAAATGTTTCAGGACTATTTAAAAGGTAAGGACGGACTTACAGAATCCGAAATAAAGGATATGGCGGCAAACATAGTCGATGACGCGCTCAAAAACAAAAAGAGGCTTGCAGGCTACGGACATAAACTTCATACGGTAGATCCGAGAACTAAAAGGCTTTTAGAAGTAGCCAAAGATTTAAATTTCGGCGGAGATTTTATTAAGTTAGCCGTTTATATAGCCGACGATTTTAAAATTAAAAAACCCGAACAGAAACTTCCGCTTAACGTGGATGGCTGTATAGCCGCAATAATTTCGGATATGGGCTTCGATTACAGGCTCGGCAAGGGTTTCTTTATTATCGCCCGTTCCGCCGGACTCGTCGGACAGGTTTTCGAGGAATGGATGAGGGAAAAACCTTTCCGAAGATTGGCTGCAAATCTTCACGAATACGACGGAGTTCCGGAACGCGAAATTAAAAAATAATAAAAAGAAAAAGGCGTCAGATTTTATTTTCCGAGGCACCTTGTTCTAAATTGAAATATATTGATAAACGTAGTATAATTCATTAGGGTTACGTGAGGCAAATAGACCTTTAAGAAGGCGCTGCTTCATTTTAAAACATTACAAAATCTAATAGATAACTTATAGTGGGGGAGGAGAAATAATGGACGATAAAGCTTTGACTATCGAATTCGTCAGGGTTACTGAACATGCCGCAATATCCGTTGCAAGATTTATAGGCAGAGGCGACGAAAAAGCGGCGGACAGGGCTGCCGTCGAATCCATGAGGGACTCCCTTAATTATATCGATATAGACGGCACTATCGTTATCGGCGAAGGCGAAAGAGACGAAGCTCCTATGCTTTATATAGGGGAAAAAGTCGGCAACGGGAAAGGACAGAAGGTAGATATAGCCGTCGATCCTTTAGAAGGAACTACTTTGGCGGCTACAAGCGCGCCAAACGCTATCGCCGTAATGGCTATAGGTGACCACGGAAACTTTCTTCACGCGCCTGATACCTATATGCAGAAAATTGCAGTAGGACCTAAAGCAAAAGGCGTAATAGACATAAATCTTTCGCCTACGGAAAATCTTCACAGGATAGCAGATGCCATGAATAGATATGTTGAAGATTTAACAGTTATAATCCTTAACCGTGAAAGACATAAAGAATTAATAGAAGAAGTCAGAAAAGCCGGAGCAAGAATCCGCCTGATTCAGGACGGCGACGTTGCCGGAGCTATCGCTACCGCTAAAGAAGACTCCGGAATAGACGTGCTTATGGGCACCGGAGGCGCGCCTGAAGGAGTTCTCGGCGCTGCCGCTTTAAGATGCGTCGGAGGAGATATGCAGGGCAGGCTTGCTTTCAGGAATGAAGGCGAAAAAGAGCGCGCACGCAAAATGGGAATAAAAGATTTAAATAAAGTTTACGATATACAGGAGCTTGCCGCCGGAGACGTGATATTCGTCGCAACCGGCGTAACTAACGGCGATTATTTGAACGGCGTGGAATTTTTTCACGGCGGCGCAAAAACACATTCCGTAGTTATGAGGTCTAAAACCGGAACTATTAGATATATAGAAGCTAACCACTATTTCAATTATAAAGAAATAAAATAAAACTACTTTTACATATACCGCAAATAAAATTAATGGTATAATTAAATCATATAATTTATTTATTTATTATTTGCGGGTTTATATCGTAAAAGGAGTATATAGTATGAAAGTTTTTATTGCAGGCGGCACGGGTTTTGTAGGTTCCGTCGTATCTCAAAAAATTAAGTCGTCAGGCGCTTCGGTAACGCTTTTAGAGCGCAATAAAAATAAGATTTCTACCTTAAAGGAACAAGGATACGAAGTTTTTGAAGGCACGCTTGAAGACGAAGAAGCAGTTAACGTTTTTTTATCCGCAAATAAATTCGACGCCTTAATAAATCTTATAGGCATAATAAGAAGCACCTACGGTTTTTCCTTTCAAAAAGTTCACGTAGATTATGTAAATATTTTATTAGATTTGGCAAAGAAAAACGGCATAGGCAGGTTTATCCATATGAGCGCTCTGGGCGCATCCGAACACGGCGATTCAGAGTATTTTTCGACAAAATACGAAGGCGAATCGCTCGTCAAAAATTCCGGTTTGAAATGGACTGTTTTCCAGCCCTCTTTGATTTTCGGAGACAACGCAGGTTTTTTCGACGATATAATCGATTTAGTAAAAACAAGGGCATTTGTTCCGATAATAGGAACCGGCGAAAACAAATTTGCGCCTATCGACGTTTTTTCAGTAGCCGAAGCTTATAATAATGCCTTGTATAACGAAAAAACCGTAAACGAGGTTTTCCGCTTATGCGGTCCCGATATATATACTTTTGAAGAAATTATAGATTTAATTATGGAAATTTCCCCGCCTAAGAAATTAAAAATTCATACGCCTTCGTTTATAGCGGAAAAATCCCTTGGTTTTATTGAAAAATTATTTCCGTCTTTATCCAAAAACGCCCCCGTAACTTCCGACCAAATTAGGATGCTGAAACACGACAACATCTGCGAAACAGACGAAGAATCGCAAAAAAACGACGAAATTTTAGGATTAAAAAGAACGCACTTAAAGGATTGGCTGACGTCGTATCTCGCCTAAATCAGATTTATTCGCTCTCTTATTCTATTATCTACGCTCCATCTGTTTCCCCCTTTTTATCTATTTTTTTACAAATAAAAAAATATTTTTAAATTTACTTGACTTTTGATTAAATGAATAATATTATTTAAGTGTGGTAAAAAGTGGTAAAAAGTGGTAAGAGATTAAATATATTAAATTTATCATTATAAATAATTATTCTTATTATGTTTAGCGGCAGATATAACCATGCGATAGACGATAAAGGCAGGATCAAGGTGCCTCAAAAGATAAAAGACTCGTTAGTTTCGGTTTACGACGATACGTCCGTGGTAATTACCAATTTGGATAAATGCCTTGTCGCGTATCCGCTTGAAGAATGGCGCAAACTAGAGGAAAAGGCGCTTAAACTTCCGTCAATGCAAAAAGACGTACTGGAATTTTTGAGGTATTTTTTTTCGGGGGCGGAGGAAGTAGAACTTGATAAAATGGACAGGATACACATTCCCCAGTCGCTAAAACTCGGCGGAAATTTAAATAAAGAAGCGGTGATAGTAGGAATAATAAACAGATTTGAAATATGGGACAGAGAGTTATGGGATGTTAATTTTCAAGGCGCCAAATCAAATTTTGAATCTATTGCCGCTACTATGGCGCAGATTGGATTTTGATAATATTAGAAATATATTTAAGGGTAACATATGATATGCTGATAATATAAATGATAAATAAAAATAATTAATAAAGATATTATTATGGAAATATTTTTTCCTTCATCCGTTAAAACGCAAGCTCGGTCCGGCTCTGCCGCTGTCGCACCCGTCCATATACCGGTGCTTTTAAAAGAAGCAATGGATGCTTTAAACGTACGGCGCGGCAATGTTTATGCGGACGGAACTTTAGGCGGCGGGGGATTTTCGGAAGCGATACTGAAAAAACTTGACGGCGAAGGTTTTCTTATAGGAATAGACAGGGATTATTCTGCGGTTAAAACCGTTTCGGCTAAATTTGAAACGGAATTTAATGTTAAAAATTTTAAACTTTTTCACTCAAATTTTAGCAAGATAGACGAAGCGATAAAAACTGCAGGTTTTGCAAACATAGACGGAGTAGTACTCGATCTTGGGATTAGCTCGATACAGCTTGAAAGCGGCAGGGGTTTCAGTTTTACTTTTAATAATGAATCCTCCGCAGAAGGAAAAGAAAATATAGAAAATACAGCTGCCGAAGCAATCTTGGATATGCGTATGGATGCCGGCGGTGAAAACGGATTGACGGCTTACGACGTAGTAAACGGCTATCAGGAGCGGGAGATAGCAGATATCATATATAAATACGGAGACGAAAAATTTTCAAGAAGAATTGCTAAAAGTATAGTAGAATACAGAAAAAAAAATAAATCGATAGATACTCCTTCCGAATTAGCCGGCATAGTTAGGAGGGCGGTTTACGGAGGATACGGAAAATTTAAAAGATTCAAAACCGATCCTGCTACAAAAACGTTCATGGCTTTGAGAATTTTCGTAAACGAAGAATACGATTCTCTTTCCCTGTTTTTGAGCAAACTCGAAGGCGTTTTGAAGAAAGACGGAAGAGCCGTCATAATTTCGTTTCACTCCGGCGAAGACAGAATCGTTAAAAATTTTTTAAAAAATAACTTAAATTTTAAACCTTTAAATAAAAAACCGATAGTTCCGACCGAAGAAGAAATAGAAAATAATCCCAGATCGAGGAGCGCTAAATTGAGGGCATTTTATCGTGACTAAGATAAAACCTTATTTTATAGTTTTAGTTATAATACTTACTATACTTGGAATTTTTTACGTATGGACGGCTATGGAAAGCGTTAAACTCGGTTACGATATTACCAAGCTGAACGATATTAAATCAAAATTGGAGCATAAAAATAAAAAACTGTTAATTAAAAAAACGGCTTTAAGTTCCCCGTCAAGGATTTACGGAATTGCAAAAAAAATGGGTTTTATTTATCCGAAAGAGGGCGAAATTATAATGGTGCATGATTAGAGTATGGAAAACTACTTTAAAACTGAGAATGATTATCGGTTTTATGGTAATATTAATTTTTGCGGTATTGCTTATATTTAGGGCGTTCGACATCCAGATAATAGAGGGGGGGAGATTAAGCAAACTTGCAGATGCGCAATTTCAGGCAAGCGTATATTTTATGCCTGAACGGGGCAATATTTATTCGGCAGACGGAAGCATACTTGCCGCAAGCGTAAATATTCCCGGGGTCGCCGTCGATCCTTTAATGGTGAAAGATAAACTTAAAAGCGCAGAGAGACTTTCTAAGGCAACAGGTTTAAAATATGAAAAAATAATTAAAATATTAACTAAGAATCTTCAATTTGCATGGATAAAAAGGAGGGTTTCCGCCGAAACGGCAAAAAAAGTCGAGAAGCTCGGAATAGAAGGCGTAATTATAGTTAAACAGCCTGTCAGGTATTATCCTAACGGAACGCTTCTTGCACATACGCTTGGATTTGTAGGAATAAACGATAACGGTTTATCCGGCATAGAGTATAAATATAATAAGTATTTAAAAGGCAATAAGCGGGCTTTAAAGGTTCTTCAGGACGGTTTAGGGCAGTATATATTTATAAGGGGTTTCGGGCTTAAAAAGGCTACGCACGGAGATAATATTTATTTAACTATTAATAAACAGCTTCAGTTTATTACGCAGTACTATTTAGATAAGGAGGCAAAAGCCGCCGATTCAAAAGGAGCTTTTGCTATATTAATGGATCCAAATACGGGAGCTATTCTTGCTATGGCGGATTATCCTTCGTTTAACCCTAATTATTACTGGAAATATTCCGCAAGGTACTGGAGGAACAGGGCGGTTACCGACGACTTTGAGCCCGGTTCCACGATGAAGCCTTTTATAATATCTGGAGCCATGCAGGACGGAATAATAAAACCCGATACTATAATAAACGGGCATCACGGTTCATATTATATTGACGGCATCACGGTTCACGACGTCGAAAGCTGGTTCGGCAAGCTTACTATAAATCAGTTAATAGAATATTCCTGCAACGTGTGCGCATGCCAGGTCGGCATGAAGATGGGCAAACTTAGAGTTTGGCACTGGTTGAAAAAATGGGGGCTATTATCTACGCCTCATGCCGGATTGCTTGGAGAAAACGCCGGAATAGACAGGAACGTAAGCAACTGGTCTGAAGTCGGTCCGTGCGAAGAGGCTTTCGGGCAGGGAGCGGCAATAAACGGACTTCAGGAAATAACTGCTCTTTCAGGAATAGCAAACGGCGGTTATTTATTGAAGCCTTATATTATTAAAAAAATCGTTAATCCATACGGCAAAGTTATATTTAGGGCAAAACCCAAAGAAATAAGAAGAGTTATAAATTCTAAAACAGATAAAGAAATTAAATATATGATGCGTTTGGTAGTAAAAGGCGGAACCGGACAGTATGCAAAATTAATTGATTTTAAGGTTTGCGGAAAAACCGGAACGGGGCAGATTGATAACCCTAAAACCGGAACGTATTTTAAAAACAAATACACCGCTTCTTTTATGGCTTTCGTTCCCTATAAACACCCTGTTCTTGCAATGCTCGTGGTACAGCAGGAACCATCTAAAATAAGTTATTACGGAGGAGCGGTCAGCGCGCCTGTAGTTCGCGACGTATTTAAAACGGCATTAAATATATTGAACGTTTATCCGGGGGATAAAGCATATAAAACCCAGTTAAGAGCCGGAAACCTATCTAATAACGAAAATAAATTAACGGAAAATTTTAAAAATAAAAGTTTTAAACACGAAAAGTATCCGGCAAGGCATTCCGGAAGCTATTCCGGAAAAATGCCCGATTTAAAAGGCGATACGATTTACCAAGCCTTAAATGCTTTAAGCAGGTTCGGGAGACTTTCTATAAAAATATGGGGAAGCGGATATTTATATTATCAGAGCATTAAACCGGGAACATATGTAGCCGAAAGCGGCGGAGCAAACTCTGTAACTTTAAAATTCAAGCCTGAAGGCTATTACGGCAATGCCTCTTTGCAAAAAACGGAGAAAAAAAGTAAAAAGTCAAAGTCTAACTCCAATATAAAAAGCGGATCTAAATCCGCTCCAAAATCGAAAAATAAAAAATTAACGGCAGTTCCGGTTTTAAAAGGAAACGAAAAAGTTAAAAAATAAATTTTATGAATATCGAAAATATTATTAAAAATAACGATTTTATAGAATATACATCCGGCAGAACCGATACGGATATTTTATGCATATCCAACGATTCCAGAAAAATTAAGAACGGATGTCTTTTTGCCGCAAGAAAAGGCGTTAGCGTTAATTCAAACGCCTTCGTAAAAGAAGCGTTATCTAAAGGCGCCGCGGCGGTATTGACCGACGATGCGGAAACGGCGGAAAAACTTAAAAACGAAAAAAATATTACGGTAATTTTTGCTAAAGATGCACTGAAAGCATATGCGGTAATGTCTAAAAATTTTTTCGGCAATTCAGGCGATAAACTAAAACTTATAGGGGTTACGGGAACAAACGGAAAAACCACGACGACGTTTCTTATAAAATCTATTTTAAACGCAGCCGGAAACAAAACCGGTTTGATAGGCACTATAGATTATGAAATCGGAGAAGGCAAAAAAGAATCTAAAAATACTACCCCCGATGTTTACGAACTTAACGGAATGTTTGCCGAAACCGTTCGGTCGGGCGGCTCTGCATGCGTTATGGAAGTTTCTTCCCACAGTTTAGACCAGGGAAGGGTTTACGGAATACCGTTCGACGCCGCCGTTTTTACTAATTTGACGCGGGATCATTTAGATTACCATAAAGACATGGAATCATATTACGAAGCAAAAAAGAAACTGTTTTCCGAAGTATTGGCGGAGAGTTCCAAAACTAAAAAATATGCCGTTATAAACGGCGACGATCCTTACGGTAAAAAACTCATCGAAGAGCTTAAGGCGCAGTCTGCCTTAAAATCCGCAAATAAAACCTTAAACGATGCCGGTATTATTACATACGGCTTAAATAAAGGGTCGGACATTTCCGCCGTGAACATAAATTACTTAAGGGACGGATTGAAATTTGACGCCGTTATAAAATACGATATTGCAGATAATAACCGCCGCAGCGGAAGCGAAAAAGTTCTAAAAAATATTCGTTCATCCCTGATAGGATCTTATAATCTTTATAATATATTAGCTTCTATTTCCGTCGGTTATGCTCTTTCCGTACCGGACGAATTTATAATTTCCGGCATAGAATCGCTTTCAAACGTTCCGGGAAGGGTAGAAAAGGTAGATACCGGCGTTCCGTCTTCTCCTTTGGTATGCATAGACTATGCGCATACCGACGACGCCTTAAAAAGAGTTCTTTCCGCTTTGAAAGCCATATCCAAAGGAAAGCTTATAAGCGTTTTTGGATGCGGCGGCGACAGAGACAAAGGAAAAAGGCCTCTTATGGGCAGACATTCGACTGATATCGCCGATATAAGCATAATAACGTCGGACAATCCAAGAAGCGAAGAGCCGTCGGCTATTATCGAAGAAATAATATCCGGCGTCAAGAATGCATTGCATATCGACGGAAAAAAAGGAGACGTATTAATTAATCTCAAAAAGTCTGCCGAAACAGGGGCGCATGTTTATACGGCAGAAGAAGACAGGGCGGAAGCGATAAAATTAGCGCTTTCGATAGCAGGAGCGGATGACACGGTAGTTATTGCCGGCAAAGGACACGAAGATTATATGATAGTAAAAGACGTCAAGTTTCATTTCAGCGACAAAGAGGAAGTATTGAAATATTATAATTTGTGACGGGGACGGAATTGAATTCCATCCCCGTATTTGAAAAATATGAAAATAAATTACAACTTAACTTTAGACGAAATTTTAAACGCAACGGACGGCAGATTAATCATTGCCGGCGACGGGACGGGTCCGCTGGTTTTTAACGAAATTTTTACGGATTCGAGGGAAGATTTCGGCAGAAACGCAATTTTTATAGCGTTAAAGGGCAAAAATTTCAACGGAGAAGACTTCGTCGAAGCCGTTTTTAAAAAAGGCGGCTATTGCGCTTTGGTTTCCTGGGATTTTTTAGAAAACAACGACATATCTAAATACGGCGATAAAATTATTATCGCAGCCGCAGACCCCGTGTCTTCATTGGGAGATATTGCAAAATTATATTTAAGTAAATTTAATTTAAATAAAAAAATCGCCTTAACGGGTTCCTGCGGAAAAACTACTACGAAAGAGATGGTTTATGCGATTTTTTCTACGGTTTTCGGCGCAGAAAAAATTCTTAAAAATGATTATAACTATAATAACTTAATAGGAGTTCCAAAGACTATTTTCCGGCTTGGCGGCAGGGTCGAATATCTTATTCTTGAAATAGGCACCAACAAAAAAGGGGAGATAAAAAGGCTTTCCGAAATTATATCGCCCGACGTCGGAGCTATTACTAATATAGGAAAAGCGCACCTTGAAGAGTTTAAAGATACCGAAGGCGTATTCACGGAAAAATCCGAACTTGCCCGCAGCCTCAAGGATGGAGGATTCCTCGTTTTAAACGCAGACGATTCAGTTTCGCCGGTAAGATATATAGATAAAATAAAAGAAGGAGTAAATATCGTTTCTTTCGGTTTTGGAAAAATAAACGCCAAAAACACTCAAAATAACATAGATTTTCAAAACGGCGGCATTCCGGATGTTTTATGCGAAAGCGCTGTTTTAAACGAAAAAACCGGAAAAACGGATTTAAACGTTTTATTTAACGAAAAAAAATACTTTATAGAAGTTAATTTCGGCGGAAAGCATTTAATTTACGATTTTTTATGCGCTTTTTCCATTGCTTCGGCATGCGGTATCGCACCCGAAGCCTACATTAATTCGGATGCTTTTAAAAATTTTAATATTCCGCGCGGAAGAATGGAGATAATTCATATAGCCGATAATACCGGAGAATGGACATTAATTAACGATGCATATAATTCTAACCCGGATTCCCTTAAAGCCGCGCTGGATTTTATAAGGGCAGATTATTCCGAAAACAAAAAAATATTTGTTCTCGGAGATATGCTGGAGCTCGGCGGTTCCGCTCCGGAAGAGCATGTAAAAGCAGGGCGCGAAATTAGCTGCTTAGCCGATTATATTTTTTACAAAGGAGATTATTCCGATTTTGTAACGAAAGGCTTGGAAGAAAAAAAATTTTCCGGAAAATTTTTTTTAATAAAAGACGACGAAACTTTCAAAAACGATTTTAAAAAATTAGACAAAAATAACGCCGTAGTACTTCTTAAAGGCTCCAGAGGCATGAAACTCGAAGATTATTTCAAAGAAGAAACTGGTAAAAGTAAAATTGATAAATCTATATATAAAATATAAATCTATATGCTGAATTTAAATGCAAATTTTTTAAAATATATTACGTTCAGGTCTTCTTACGCCATTATACTGTCGCTGATATTATCGATAGCGTTCGGCAAAATATTTATTAAAGGATTAAAAAAAATGAAGATAGGGCAGGTCGTCAGGGAAGACGGTCCAAAATCGCACATTAACGACAAAAAAGACGTTCCGACCATGGGCGGACTTTTAATTTTATTCAGCGTCGTCGTTCCGGTTTTATTGCTTGCCAAACTTAACAACTTTTATATTTACATGGGCATTTTAACGCTTTTATCTTTTGCTTTGATAGGATTTACGGACGATTTTTTAAAAATCAGGGGTCATTCTTCAAAAGGGCTCAGAGGCAAATATAAATTTTCTATTCAAACTTTAATAGCGGTATGCGTTTCGGCCGCTCTTTATTTTCACGACGAATCTCTCGGAAGGGTAATAATTCCTTTTGTTAAGAACTATTATTTAAATTTCGGCATTTATTTTATAATTTTTTCGGCATTTATAATAGTCGGTTCTTCCAACGCCGTTAATTTAACCGACGGTCTCGACGGTTTGGCTATAGGGGTTTTTGCTATAGCCATAGCGGGATACCTTATATTTTCCTATGCGGCGTCTAATTACAAATTTGCGGATTATCTGCACATACCTTATATAAAAAACATAGGAGAAGTCGTAATATTATGCGCTTCTTTATTCGGTGCTTCCATAGGTTTTTTATGGTTCAACTCTTATCCGGCTTCGGTTTTTATGGGAGATACCGGTTCGATACCTTTGGGTGCTATACTCGGCTACGTCGCAATAGTTTCAAGGCAGGAGATTCTCCTTATTATAATAGGGTTTGTATTCGTAATCGAGGCATTAAGCGTTATATTTCAGGTGGGTTCTTACAAACTGAGAAAAAAAAGGATATTCAAAATGGCGCCGATACATCATCATTTTGAAATCGAAGGCGTTCCCGAATCAAAAATAGTCATAAGGCTTTGGATAATTTCTCTGATATTGACGATATTTGCTCTGTCGACTCTTAAACTGAGGATTTTTTAAATGTCGGATTTAATTTTGGGTTTCGGTAAAACAGGTTCTGCCGTTTACGAATATATTAAGGGCAAAAACGATTATGCAAAAAACGGAAAGCTCTTAATATACGACGATACCGCCGAAAACGCTGCCGGACTGGATGTTCGGGACGAAAACGCCGTGTTCTTTAATAAGCGGAACGAAGAAATACTTTTCGGCAGATATTTTAGGGATATAGAAAGATGCGTCGTAAGCCCGGGAATACCGAGAAACCATGATGTTATTTTAAAATTAAAAAAGGCAAATATTCCGGTTTTAAGCGAAATAGAATTTGCGTATAATAACCTTCAAAAAGTTCAAAAAGAGAAAAAAGCTAAAATTATAGCCGTTACGGGAACCAACGGGAAAACTACTTCGGTTACCCTCTGCAAAAGCGCGATAGAATCGGCGGGTTTAAGCGGAAAAACTTTCGTAGGAGGCAATCTCGGAGTTCCTTTTATATCGGGCATAGACGGTTACGAAGATTTTATTTTGGAGATATCCAGCTTCCAGCTTGAATGGGTTTACGATTTTAAACCGGATATCGCCGTGCTTCTTAACGTAGAAGACGACCATATGGACAGATATATTAATTTCGACGAATATAGGCTTACAAAATATAAGATGTTTAAAAATCTTAAATATAACGACGTTGCCGTATTAAATCAGGGCGACTATAATTCGTCCGTTTTAAAAGGCGTTGCCGGTTCAAACGCTGTTTTATACGGATTCGAAGAAAATAAATGCGATGTTTTTTACAAAGACGGTTTTATTAATCTTCGGCTTAAAGATTTAATCGGATATAACGCCGAAATTTCGTTAAAAGACGTTGCGGATAAAAGAAAATTCGTCATAGAAGACATGATGGCGGCTGCCTGTTCTTTGGCGCTGTACGGAATTCCGCAGGACGTGATTAAAAAAGCCTTTGATGGTTACAGGCTTTTAAGGCACAGGGTTGAATGCATCGGCAGCATAGATAACGTATATTTCTACGACGATTCAAAGGCTACCAACCCTGCCGCGGTCGTAAGCGCTCTTAATTCATTCGGCGCTTTAAGCGAAGGAGGCGTTAAAACGGATATAGTCCTTATACTCGGAGGGAAAGACAAGGGCTTTAATTACGAGAGCATCGTCGAACCGGTAAAAAGGAGCGTAAAAGCATGCGTTTTGATGGGCGAAACTAAAGAGATACTTGAAAAAACGCTGAAAGGACATGTAGAATATATGCTTGCCGGCGACATGGAAGACGCAGTCGTTAAATCTTTTAACTATTTAAAAGATACCGTTAAAAGCGGAGGTTCCGGCACGGTTCTTCTGTCTCCGGCATCTTCGAGTTTCGATATGTTTAAAGATTACGGCGAAAGAGGAGACGCGTTCAAAAAATATTTCGAGAAATTAAAATTAAAAAATAATTTTTATGAAAAAATATGATTAATTGCAATGATTAATTACAGAAAAATTTTTACGAGAAAATACGATACTGCGCTGTTTCTTGCAGTTTTACTGTTAATATCGCTCGGCTTGGTTATGGTTTATTCTACAAGCGCGATGATTTCTATAGTTCAGTACGGCGTTAGTTATCACTTTATTTTAAGGCAGGCGATATACGTTGCCCTGTCTGGATTGGCCATATGGTTTTTAATGCGCAACGACTATCATATGCTTAAATCTTTTTATCAAATTATTTTATTCGTAATAATAGTTTTAATGCTTTTAGTATTCGTTCCGCATATCGGAATAGACGCCGGAGGTTCCAGAAGATGGATAAATTTAAGGTTTTTCAGCATACAGCCGTCAGAATTTTTAAAAATTTTTTTTATAGTTTATTTAGCTAATTTTTTGGAAAAGAGGAAGGATACGCTCGATAAAAATCCGTATTCGTTTATTTTTATCGGACCTTTTATATTTTTGGGTTTTTTAGATTTGCTTCTGTTAAAAGAACCGGATTTCGGGACAAGTTCGATTATGTTTTTTATAACTTTTATAATGCTTTTTGCAGGCGGCGTATCTTTATTATATCTGCTGGCGGTTGCGGCGCTCGGCGGAGTCGCCGCATATTTCTTAATATTTACCGTGGCATACAGGAGAGACAGGGTGCTTGCGTTTCTCCATCCTTTTCACGATAAAACCGGCATAGGTTTTCAGATAATACAGTCTATGTATGCTTTTGCCCGGGGCGGACTATACGGGGTAGGACTCGGAAACGGGAAAGAAAAACTTTTTTTTCTTCCGACGCCTTATTCCGATTTTATATTTTCTACGGTAGGCGAGGAACTGGGGTTTATAGGCGTAGCCGTGTTTATTTTACTTTATCTTATTCTTGCGTACAGGGGATTAAAAGTAGCTATAAACGCACCCGACCTTTTCGGTACTTATCTTGCATACGGCATTACGTGCCTGATTGCTCTGAGCGCATTTATAAATATCGGCGTGGTTCTCGGAGCTCTGCCTACGAAAGGACTTGCGCTTCCGTTTATCAGCTATGGAGGCAGTTCGATGTTTGCCACGTGCATCGGCATAGGAATTTTGCTAAATATATCTTCTCAGAGCATTAAGGGGAAAAATATTTGATGAATATAGTAATTGCCGGCGGTGGAACCGGAGGGCATATGTTTCCGGGAATTGCGGTTTACGAAAAATTAAAAGCGTTAGACGAAAAAGCGGATGTTTATTTTATCGGAACGGAGAGAGGAATTGAAAATAAGGTTAAAGACGTTTACGGTTTCAGACTGTTGACGATAAACGTCACGGGATTTTCGGGTAAAAATTTTATGAATAAATTAAAATCTTTAAAAAACGCCCTTTATGCGGCAAAAGACGTGAACGCCGTTTATAAAAGACTAAAACCTGATTACGTATTAGGGCTTGGCGGTTATATATCGTTGGTTCCCCTAATCGTCGCAAGGTTAAGGAAAATAAACTGCGGAGTTATGGAGCAGAACGTCGAACAGGGGCTTTCCAATAAAATTCTTGCGCTTTTTGGGACAACCGTATTTGCTTCTTTTGAAGAAACCAAGCGGCATATTCGCTCCGGCAGGGTTATTACGACCGGCAATCCGGTAAGGGAAAAAATATTTAAGTTTGCCGTTTCCGAATCTGAAAAAGAAAAGAACTTTTACGGCGATAAAAATTTAAAAATATTCGTTTTCGGCGGTTCTCAGGGCGCCTCGTCGGTGAATAAGGCTGTTTTAAAGATGCTGTCGGAAATGGACGATAGTTTATCCCGCAATATAACTATATATCATCAGACGGGTTTACGCGACGCCGAAACGGTAAAGGATTTTTATAAAAATAATTCAAAAATAAAAATAGGCGGTTATGAAGTATTTCCGTTTACCGACAATATAGAGGATTATTACGGCTTAAGCGATATAGTCATATCGAGGGCGGGAGCGGGAACGATTTCGGAGTTGGTCTTATTAAGAAAGCCGGCTGTTTTAGTACCTTATCCTCATGCCGCAGGCAATCATCAGGAGAAAAACGCTCTTGCGTTTTCCGAGAGCGGATGTTTTGAAATTGCGAAAGACGACGAAAATCTTTCTAATGAATTATTACAAAAAATTTCTAAAATATTTTATAATAGAGATTTGTTAAAATCTATGTATAATAATTTAAAAAAAATAGAAGTAAAAGATTCTGCCGCTGAAATAGCAGGCATAATATTAAATAAAGATAACGATAAAGGAGAGAAATTATGAAAAACGGCGTCAAAAAGATTCATTTAATCGGTATCGGCGGTTCCGGCATGAGCGGGATAGCGGAAGTTCTTATAAATCTTGGTTATTCCGTTACCGGTTCGGATATAGAGTACAGCCAGACGATAGAAAAAATAGAATCTATAGGCGGCAAAGTTTTCATAGGACATAATCCGGAAAATATAAAAGATTCCGAAGTGGTAGTATATTCTACCGCAATTTCTGAAGCCAATCCTGAGCTTAACGAAGCTAAAAACAGAAAGCTGACGGTTTTAAGAAGAGCGGAAATGCTTTCGGAACTTCTATCGCTGAAAAAAGGAATCGCGATAGCCGGTTCTCACGGCAAAACTACCACCACTTCGATGATATCGTCGATACTCGGGGAAGCGGGAGTCGACCCTACTTTCGTCGTCGGAGGCAAAATTTTCGGATTGGGTATGCATTCTAAGGTGGGCAAAGGCGAATATATGGTCGTCGAAGCCGATGAAAGCGACGGTTCGTTTTTAAAATTAAAACCCGATTATTGCGTCGTTACTAATATTGATTACGAGCATTTATGCCATTACGGAAATATAGAAAATTTAAAGCAGTCTTTTGCAGACTTTATAAACAATATTCCATTTTTCGGATTTGCGGTTTTATGCGCCGATAATCCTTTGTTAAGTTCTTTGTTTCCCGTTATAAATAAAAAATATTTCACTTACGGCATAGAACAGAAAGCGGATTATTATGCTTTAAATATATCTTTAGAGCAGAACGCCTCTTCTTTCGATGCATATTCCGGCGATAAAATGATAGGCAAATTCAAACTGTCGGTCCCGGGAATACATAATGTTTTAAACGCTCTTTCGGCGATAGCCATGACTAAAGAGCTGGGCATAAAAACAGAATTTATAGTGAAGGCGCTTGAAAACTTTCACGGAGTAGAAAGAAGGTTCCAGATAAAAAAATCTAACGAAAGACTTATAGTCGTGGACGATTACGCCCATCATCCTGTAGAAATTGCCGCTACGCTTAAAGCCGCAAAAAACTGGAACAGGCAGATAGTCGCCGTTTTTCAGCCGCACAGATATTCCAGAATGAAAGACCTTATGGACGATTTCGTAAATTCTTTAAAAATTGCCGACTCGGTTATAATAACGGACGTTTATTCAGCGGGGGAGATTGCGATAGAAGGTATTTCGTCTATGGCTCTTTCCGAGAAAATGAGGAATAACGGATATAAAAACGTATTTTACGTTCCGAACAGAAAAGATATTAAATCTAATTTGAAAAATATGCTGAAAGGCGGAGAGATGGTAATATTCCTCGGAGCCGGCGATATCACTAAAACTTGCGACGAATTCGTACACAGCAGGCTTAACAGAAAAAGAAGTTTAAAAACTGTTTCTGCTATAGGCGGCGGCAATTTAAAAGAACGCATTAACTATTAATAAATATAGGGAGAGAATTCAATTCTCAGGAAAATGTGTCAGATTAATTTTCTCCTTAGCTCCCCTCCTTTTTAAAGGAGTGGTGTCGGCCAAAGGCCGACGGGGTGGTTCACTGAAAATTAATCTGACGTCTTTTACAAAAAAAATATATGAAGAGCGCAAAACCAAAAGAAGATTTATTAAAAAAGTTAAAAGAACGCGGCATCGATTTTATGGAAAATCAGGATATGTCGTCCTATTCTTCCATTAAAACCGGAGGGAAGGCCGATTTAGTCCTGTTTCCGAAAAATGAAGCAGAACTCGGTTCAATAATAAAACTGACCGAAGGCGTAATATCCGAATGTTTCCGTTACGTCGTAGGCGGAGGGACGAATACGCTTTTTAAGGAAGAAAGGATATGCGTTCCGGTTATATCTTTTAAAAAATTCGATTCCTCGGTGTCTGACGTATCTGAAGAATACGAAAATAATGACAATGACAATGACAATAAGAAATGCGGCGAAAAAGTTTTGAGGTTCGGCGCAGGAATTAATTTATCGAAAATTTTAAACTACTCTTTGAGGCATAATTTAAGCGGATGCGAGTTTTTTTACGGAATCCCCGGCACTCTCGGCGGAGCCGTAAAAATGAATGCAGGTTCCAAAGAAAGTTCGGTCGGAAATATCGTAGAGGCTATAGATATATTAGATTCAAACGGCTCTAAACATACAGTCGGGAAGAAAGATATGAATTTTTCATACCGTAGTTTAAATATTAACGGCATTAAGGATAATTATTTTATTATGGCGGTTTATCTTAGGCTTAAAGAATCGCCTAAAACCGAAATAGCCGAAAATATTAAAATTTTTAAAGAAAGAAAATCGGGGCAGCCGCTTGGAGAATACTCTCTGGGTTGTATTTTTAAAAATCCCGAAGGTTTTTCAGCCGGAAAAATCATAGAGGAGATAGGATTTAAGGGCGTTTCTTTCGGCGGAGCTTCCGTTTCCCGGAAACATGCAAATTTTATAATCAATAAAGGCGGAGCAAAACCTTCCGACATTATATTTTTAATAGACAATATAAGGGAAAAAGCCTTAAAAAGCAAAGGGGTAAAATTAGATACGGAAATAAAGATAGTGTGAGGAAACATGCGTGAAAAATTAAAAAATTTAAAAATAGGTGTTTTGGCGGGAGGCAAATCGGATGAGAGGGATATCTCTATTAAAACCGGAAATGCAGTCTTCAATGCCTTAAAATCAGGCGGATATAATGCCTTGCTGTTTGATTTGGACGAAAATTTTACGGCCAATTTAAAAAATATAGACGTATGTTTTATCGCTCTGCACGGAACGTACGGGGAGGACGGCAGGGTCCAGGGAGCGCTTGAAATACTCGGCGTACCATATACCGGCTCGGGCGTTCTTGCAAGCGCGCTGGCGATGGACAAGGTTAAATCGAAAGCGTTGTTTAATTTTTACGGCTTGAAAACGCCTTCCGGAATCGTAATAGATAAGGGAAACGTCGAAAATGCGTTAAATGAAATATCGAAAAATTTCGAGCCGCCTTATTTCATTAAACCTAACGCTTCCGGTTCGAGCATAGGATGTTCCATAGTCGAAAGCGGCGGGTCGATCGATGATTTAAAAACGGCGTTAAATAATGCTTTTAATTATGACGATGAAATATTGGCGGAAAAATATATAAAAGGAAGAGAAATTCAGTTTGCATGGGCTTTCGGCAAGGCTTTAGGGTGCGTCGAGGTTAAGCCGAAAGATTGTTTTTATTCATATACGGCTAAATATACGAAAGGAAAGACCGAGTATTTAATAAACCCGTCTTTAACGGAAAAAGAGTATAAAACATGCGAGTCTGCCGCCGTTAAAGCCAACGAAATTATCGGATGCAGAGGAGTTACGAGGGCGGATATTATTCTTTCGGACGACGGCACGGCATACATGCTTGAACTCAATACGCTTCCCGGAATGACGGAACTCAGCTTGGTCCCTATGATAGCGGAAAGCAAAGGCATGAGTTTTACGGAGTTAATAGAAAATATAATAGAAGATGCGTTTGCAAAAAAATAAAAATATTATAAAACGTAAAAGAAACTTAATAAGTAAAAACAGCAAAAATGATAAAAACAGCTTTGGAAAATATTTTATTAAATCGCTTTATGTTTTTGCGGCTCTTATAATAATATTTGCGGCAGGATATTCAGGATATAAATCTTACGACTATTTTTTTTTAAATAAAAAAGTTTTTAAACTAAAAAAAATAGAAATTATAGGAAAAAACATTACAGGCAAAGAAAAAAATAAAATAATCTCGCAGTCCGGATTATTTAAAAACGAAAATTTAATAAATATAAATTTAAAAAAACTGTCGAGATTAGCCGCTTCTAACAGATGGGTCAAGAACGTAACGGTTTACAGGAAGTTTCCGGACGCTATAGTAATAGTTATAAAAAAAAGGAAAATTTTTGCCATGGTAGTATATAAAAATAATTTATACTATGTTTCTAAGACGGGTTACATAATAGGAAAAGCGGGAGTCCTTTCAGGTTACGGATACCCCGTTATTACCGGTTTGAATACGGACGATTCCGGCGTTTATTTCAAAAAATTAAAAAAAGCTTTATCTTTTTTAAGAATTTCGTCGCATTCTATCCTTTCGGAACTTACGGGAGAAATCCACGTAGAGAAGGATAACGGAATAGCGCTTTATACCCGCAAAGGGTTATGCATTAAGTTTGGAATAGGCGGTTATAAAAATAAACTTAAGACGCTGAAAAAACTTTTTTTAGAAATTAACGCGATTCATATTAAATATAAAAACTATATAAATT
Source organism: bacterium (assembly GCA_021850985.1). Taxonomy (GTDB): domain Bacteria; phylum SZUA-79; class SZUA-79; order Acidulodesulfobacterales; family Acidulodesulfobacteraceae; genus Acidulodesulfobacterium_A. The sequence goes on along the minus strand of JAJZJX010000007.1, from coordinate 12,534 downwards.
TGGAATATAAGAACGAAGCCGTTATTAAAGTTAATAAGGGTTCGAGGGTTTTACCGGCCGGCTATAAAGCCGAACATGTCAGCGGCGCTATATTCAAATAATTAAGCCGGTTTCTATATATTATAAATAACAGAGGTTGAGATTGGAAAAGAACGATAACATTTTCACCGGCTTAGATATCGGGACTACAAAAGTCTGCGCTATAGTCGCCGAAGCAAAAGGCGATTCTTTGGATATCATAGGCGTAGGCAGCAGCAGTTCAACCGGATTAAAAAACGGAGTAGTCGTAAATATCGAAAATACTGTAGATTCTATAGCCAAAGCCGTGGAGGATGCAGAATTAATGGCAGGCTATCAAATTCAATCCGCCGCCGTCGGCATCGCAGGTTCGCATATTCGCGGTTTCAGCGGCAGGGGCATCGTAGCCGTCAAAAGCAGGGAAGTAGGACAGCAGGACGTAGAAAGGGTTTTGTCTGCGGCGAAAACTATATCCATACCTATCGACCATGAGGTTATACACGTCATTCCGCAGGGTTTTTCGGTGGACGATCAGGACGACGTTAAAAATCCGGTAGGTATGAGCGGGCTCAGGCTGGAAGCCACCGTTCATATAGTTACCGCTTCGAGTATAGCCGCGCAGAATATAGTTAAATGCGTCAATAAAGCCGGAATAGACGTTTCCGAAATCGTACTCGAACAGATAGCGTCAAGCGAAGCGGTGCTGACGGAAGACGAAAAAGAGCTTGGAGTGGCGCTTATCGATATAGGCGGCGGAACGACCGATATCGCAATTTTTAACGGCGGAAATATAATACATACTTTCGTAATCCCTAAAGGCGGACAGAGCGTTACGAGCGACGTATCTAAGGGAACTACGACTATACCTCAGGAAGCAGAAAAAATAAAGATAAGATTCGGAATAGCAAAAGAGTCTCTTGCCGGAAAAGACGAAATAATAGAAATTCCCGGTTTCGGCGGCAGACCGCCGAGACCTATATCGCGGCAGCTGCTCGGCAATATTATCGAGCAGAGAATGGCGGAAATTTTTACGTGGATAAGGAAAAATATAGAGAAGAACGGTCTGGAAAGCAAGATTCTTTCCGGCTACGTTATTACGGGAGGCGCGGCGCTGATAGACGGCTCGGCAGAACTTGCCGAAGAAATTTTTAACGCTCCGGTGAGGATAGGCTATCCTTTAAACGTCGGCGGTTTGACCGATGCCGTAAGCTCCCCTGTGTATTCCACCGCCGTCGGTCTCGTAAAGTATGCTTATAAAAACGGCAAGCGCAACAAAAAATCTTTTTCTTATAAAAAAGGAGATAGTTTAATAGACGAAATAAAAAAATGGTTTTCCGATTTACTTGATTACTTCTTTTAACTGTATTAAATTAAACTTTATTAATTTTTTTTACGATATATAATAGATGCGGGGACAGAATTAAATTCTGGCACTGCCGCAAAATAGCGACGGAGGATATCATGTTAGAATTTATCGAGAACAACGAATTGGCGGCAAAAATAAAAGTTATAGGAGTGGGCGGCGGCGGCGGAAACGCGGTTAATACAATGATTGCGGCGGGTCTTTCCGGAGCCGAGTTTATAGTCGCCAATACCGACGCTCAGGCGCTGAAAGCAAATTTATCCAATATAAAAATTCAGCTTGGAGAACAGGTAACCAGAGGACTCGGTGCGGGAGCTAATCCCGAAATCGGCAGAAAATCGGCTATGGAAGACAGGGAAAAGATTAAAGAACTTCTCGAAGGCTCCGACATGGTTTTTATTACTGCGGGACTCGGAGGAGGAACCGGAACGGGCGCCGCGCCGATAATCGCCGAAATTGCCAAAGAAGTAGGGGCGCTGACCGTTGCCGTCGTTACCAAACCTTTTATTTTTGAAGGCAACAGAAGAATGAAGCAGGCGGAAGAAGGATTGAGGGAATTAAGAAATACGGTCGATACCGTAATTACTATTCCAAATCAGAGACTTCTTGCAGTCGCCGGCAAAAATACTTCCATGATAGACGCTTTTAAAAAAGTCGACGAGGTTCTTCTGCAGGCGGTTAAGGGCATATCCGATTTAATAAACGTTCACGGTCTTATTAACGTCGATTTTGCGGACGTTAAAACTATTATGTCCGAAATGGGTATGGCTCTTATGGGAACGGGCATAGCCCAAGGCGAAAACAGAGCTTTGGAAGCCGCGCAGAAAGCCGTTTCCAGCCCTCTTTTAGAAGATATTAAGATAGAAGGCGCAAGGGGACTCCTCATAAATATTGCGGGCGGAAAAGACATGGGTATCGCCGAGGTAAGCGAAGCAGCCGAAAAGATTAAGTCCGAAGCTCATCCGGATGCCAACATAATATTCGGAGCGGTTATAGACGACGGACTCGAAGACAGGATGATGATTACGGTCATAGCTACGGGTTTAGGCGGCGAAGCCAAACCCGTTTCTTTAGTGTCCGTTCAGGGAGGAGCCGGTTCGCCGCAGCCGCAGGGATTAAATCAGCAGCCTGTAAAACCGCAGTTTTCCGAAGAGGATAATATGCCGCCGGTCAAACCCGTTTCGGATACAGTAGTAAACATAAAAGAAACGCCGTCTTATATCGAAAGATTTTCCGACATGGAAGAGGAAGTCAATTACGAAGACGACCAGTGGGATATTCCTACTTTTATGAGAAAGCAGGCGGATTAATTTCATTATATACGGGGACATAGAAAGAAAAAAGTGTCTTTAAGGAAAAGGTGCCGCAAAATTATATGTCAAACTCTAAGAGCGGTAAATCCGGCGGTTTTGCCGATTACGATATCAAAGCAAAAATCTGGCTTGAAAAAAACGGCGAACCGGTCTTCGGAATGGGCAGGTTTATGCTTTTACAAAAAATAGAAACTTCGGGTTCGATATCTTCCGCGGCAAAAGAACTTGGATATTCTTATAAAAAAGCATGGAGTTTCATAAATCTTATGGAAAAGAGATTCGGTTTTGAACTCGTTAATAAAAAAATAGGCGGAAAGTACGGCGGCGGTTCGGTTTTAACGGAGCAGGCAAAAAAACTGATGGATTTATACGAAGAACTGCTTAAAAAGGAAAAAACGTTTTTAGACGATTATCACGCGCAAACCCCGCATCTCTTGCAGCCTTCGAAACACTGAGGCGTCGTTTTAAGGTCTATCGCTCTTTTATATTCTTCCAGCAGGTACTTTTTCGTGACGCCCTGATCTATTATATCCCACGGAAGAAGTTCGTCCGTGCCTATTTTCCTGATAAAACCGTCCATACCGAAGCCTTTGTCTTCCGCCGCTTTTTTAATGCTTGTTTTATTAAGAAAAGAATATATCAAAATATCCGAAGAAAGCCTTGAACCTCTTGCAAAAAAAGCCTCCATAAAAGCGGCGTTTAAAGAGTTTATATTTACGTCGAGATTAGGCATACCTCTTAGTCCGTTTGCAATGTAAGACGCTTTTTTCTTTAGAATTTTTAAATCTTCAAAATTTTCCCACTGAAGCGGCGTCCATGCTTTAGGCACGAAAGGGCTGAACGAAGCGGTCAGTTTTCCTATTCTTCCGTTTGACTTGGAGGCCGATATAAATTCTTTAAGGATGTCCTTTACAAGCCTAACGGTATCGTCTAAGTCGCCGATTTCTTCATAAGGCAGTCCGAACATAAAATATAGTTTTATTCCGGTTATCCCTCTTTTCACGATATCGCCGGCGGACGTAATTATATTTTCGTTGCTCAGAACTTTATTGAGCATTTTTTTCAGGCGTTCGGAGCCTGTTTCTATTCCTAACGTTACCGTTTTTATTCCTGATTCTTTAATCATATCCAGATTGTTTTCGTCTAAGCAGTCGAATCTGACTGACGACAGTGAAAAATTTCTGCCGGAGTCCAAAGAAAAGCGCATAATTTTACCTATATTTTTACCGTCCATAGTCCCGAACCCTACGAACCCTGCTTTTTCGTTTTCGCCGGTAGCGGATACGGCATCGTTAACGGCGTCTATTTTTGACTCCCTTAAAGGCAGGTAAATGAAGCCGGCGCTGCAAAATCTGCATCCCCTTTTGCACCCCCTTTCGATTTCTATCATATTTATATTGCTTAATTCAGAAAATTCCGTAGTAATAACCGATGAAGAAAACGAAAAGTTTTCGGCCGTCCAGCGCCTTGCAACCCTTTGCGGAAAACCGTCCGTATTTTTAATTTCCTTTAAAATATAGGGGTTTTTTGAATCGAAAATAAAATCGTATGCCGAAGGAACGTAAATTCCTTTTATTTCGGCAGACGAATTTATAATTTTATGTTTATCCGGTTTATTTTGGGATTTAATTTTTTCAAAGAAATCGGGAAAGATTGCTTCAGCTTCGCCGATGAACATTATATCGAAAAACGGCGCAACCGGTTCCGGATTTAAAAAAGCGATTACTCCGCCTGCCATAATAAGCGGAAAATCCGTATTTCTGTCTTTAGATAAAAACGGTATATTTTCAGCCGATAAAATAGAAAGTATATTGGAGAAATCGTTTTCGTAGCTTAAAGAAAAAAAAATAAAATCGTAATCTTTAAGCCTCTGCCTAGTTTCAAGGGATATTACGCCCTTAGATAAATCGTCCTGCATAAAAGCTCTGTCGCAGGACATAAAGCCGGAACGGTTTATCAGTTCGTATGCCCTTAAAAAACCGAGATTAGACATTGCTACTCCATAATAATTCGGGAAAACTATTACGGCTTTTAAATAAGCGTTTGCGCGGTTTAAATTTGCAAGCCTGTTCCGTTCGGACTTTATGTAGATATCGTATAATTCGTCTATGCCTATATCTTTGTATAACCGGGTTCGCCGTACCGAGTTATTAAATTTTGAATTTTTCATAAAATAAGGCGGCATCTTCGTCCGAACCCGTAGTATTTGCAGGAGCGATTATTTATAAAGTTTTTTAATGAACAAAAAATATTTCGTCCGAACCTGTCGTATTTGTAAGTGTTATGATATTTATTGAGGGATAACGGCGGCAATTTTTTCTGCGACAAGGTCGGCGATCCTTTCGTCCACTCCAAGATAATCGCCGAGTTTAAAGTTTATTTGAGGATATTTTTTGCTGTATTTTGAGACTATTTCGGGAATATCTCTTCTAACGTGGTTTCCCGAATATAAAAAATAAGGTATTATATATATAAAATCGAAACTTTCTTCGGCTAATTTTTCAATCATATCGTATATATTAGGTTCCGCAAATTCTAAATATGCGCATTCGACTTGAATATCGCCGATAGGCAATTTAGACTTTATTATATCCGTCATATTTCTGAGTATATCGTTTGCGTCGCTTCTTCTAGAACCGTGGCCTAAAAGTACTATAGATTCTTTCATATTTTACCTTTTCCATTTTGTGACATTGCCAGAATTGAATTTTGTCACCGTAGTATTATATAATATTATAAAATATTGCGCAATAAAGGAGACAAAATAATGCAGGAAAACGGCGGAACTGCCGCGGTTAAAGTCGAAAACTTAGTTAAGAAATATAAAGATATTAACGCAGTAAACGATATATCATTTACTGTAAACAGGGGAGATTTTTTTGCGTTTCTGGGGCCTAACGGAGCGGGCAAGACGACGACTATAAAGATTTTATGCACGCTTATACTGCCTACGAGCGGAAATGCTTATATAAACGGCTACGATACGGTGAAGGACAAGAGAAACGTAAGAAAATCCATAGGTTTGGTATTTCAGGATCCGACGCTCGATAACGACCTGAGCGCATATGAAAATCTCAGTTTCCATGCGAAATTATACGGCATGGAAAAAAAAGCGGCTAAAGAAAGGATAGATTATATATTAAATTTTATCGATTTATACGAATACAGGGACAAACCAGTCAAGCGGCTTTCAGGGGGAATGAAAAGACGGCTCGAAGTGGGACGCGGACTTCTTCATTCCCCTTCGGTTCTTTTTCTCGACGAGCCTACGGTAGGATTAGACATTCAAACAAGAATAAATATGTGGGATTTTATCGATAAATTAAGAATAAAAGAGAAAACCACGGTATTTTTAACTACGCATTACATAGAAGAAGCCGAAAATTGCGATAAAATAGCTATTATCGACCATGGAAAAATAGTAGCGATAGACAGCCCCCAAGCCTTAAAAAAATTAGCCGAGTCAAAACACGGCGAAATTCCGACTCTTTCCGACGTTTTTTTATCTCTCGTCGGCAGGGAGATACGGGAAGAAAACGGTTCGGCTTTAGACAGGATGAGACAGTTCGGCAGGGCGTTAAGACGGTAGCGTTCAGCGGACATCCTATAAAAATTTAATCCTTTAACGTCTTATAAAACAAAACACTATATGGAAAAAAAATATCATAAGCTTATTGCCGAATTAAGAAAAGTATGTAACATAGCGTTCGGCAAAAATCTCGTGGATACGCACAGCGGTAATATAAGCGCCGGAACCGAAGACGGGATACTCATTACTAAGACGGGCAAAAGTCTTATAAATCTTAAACCGGACGATTTTATTATAGTAAATATAACGAAGTCGGAAAATAATAATAATCAAAATAATAAAAAAAATTGCGCATCGTCGGAATTAGAAGTCCATAGATTCATACTTGACAGTTTTCCGGCGTCGTCAGTTTTTCACTGTCATCCCCTCAATGCTATTGCCCTTTCTTTGCTTGCGGATAAAACGGGTGCGGACGGAATAGCGGGTGCAATTGCGGACGGTTCCATAAAAAAACTTTTTTCCTTATATCCCGATATAAAAATAATTAAACCTTTAGATTTTGAAGCCGCCTATTTCTTTCCTGAAATATACGTTTTTCCTTTAAAATTCATAGAAGATATAAAAAGCGGCAAATTATCGGCTTTTAATATTAAAGCCGGCGATATATTTAAAGAAAACGGAATATTTATGGTAAAATCCCACGGTTCTTTTTCATGGGGGCGGACTCCGACGGATGCGCTTAGATGGGCAATGACGTTTGAAGCGTCGTCGGAAATTATTTTAAAATTGGAAAAGGCGTCCTGCCTTGTTTTTAATGCAAAAATTTAATTACGGTTAAAATAATGCCTACCGTAACGCCGATCTGAACGATGAATAATCCGGCAAACCATTTAATAAGCCTGATTTCCAGTTGATTCATCTTTAAATCTATTTCTGTTTTCAGTTCTTTTAAATCTGCTTTTGTAGCTATGAAATCCAATAAACTTTTCGACATAATATCGGCCTGGGCTTCAGCCATAACTTTCGCCTGTTTTTCAGGCATACCGGCTTCGGTCAATTTTTCGGCGTATGATAAAGTATCGAAAATAATAGTTTCCATGATTTATTAATATTAAACAAATAATATGAAAAAGTCAAGAAATTACCAAACGGGTATCAAATTAACCTTGCTAAAAAAATCAATATATTATAATATTTAATATATTTAAGATTTATAAAGAGAGGTTATTCAATTATGTTTGTCGATAGTATAATAGGTATGTTCAGCAACGACCTTGCCGTCGATCTTGGAACGGCGAACACTCTTATCTACGTAAAAGACAAGGGCATCGTTTCAAACGAACCGTCGGTGGTTGCGGTTCATATTGATTTGCGCGGAGAAAAGAAAATCCTTGCCGTAGGAAAAGACGCAAAAAAAATGCTTGGCAGGACGCCCGGCAATATATCCGCCATAAGGCCTATGAAGGACGGAGTCATTGCAGACTTTGAAGTAGTAGAAGCTATGCTTAAGTATTTTATAAGAAAAATACATAACAGAAAAAGCATGATTAGACCCAGAATAATAGTCGCTATTCCTTCGGGCATTACCGCAGTCGAAAGAAGAGCCGTCAGAGAGTCCGCGGAAGCCGCAGGGGCAAGAATGGTTTATCTTATAGAAGAACCGGTTGCAGCGGCTATCGGCGCAGGTCTTCCCATTACGGAAGCCGCAGGAAACATGATAGTGGATATAGGAGGCGGAACTACGGAAGTAGCCGTTATTTCCATGTCCGGCATAGTTTACGCAAAATCTTTGAGGGTCGGCGGCGATAAAATAGACGATTTCATAATACAGTACGTAAAGAAAAAATATAATCTGCTTATCGGCGACAGAACCGCCGAGCTCGTTAAGATGACCATAGGCACCGTTTATCCCGTCGAAGAAGAGTCTAAAATGAACATTAAAGGCAGGGACCTGGTCAGCGGCATACCCAAGATTATCGAAATAACTTCTTCCGAAGTCTTGGAAGCTATATCCGAACCCGCTGCCCAGATAGTCGATGCCATAAAAACCACGCTTGAAAAAATTCCGCCGGAGCTTTCTTCGGACATAGTGGACAGAGGAATAGTGCTTGCCGGAGGCGGGGCGCTTCTGAAAAATATCGACGTTCTTATCAGGGAAAATACCGAACTTCCGGTTATAATAGCCGACGATCCCCTTACCTGCGTCGTACGCGGAGCCGGCAAAGCGTTAAGCGAGATTCAAGTATTAAAAGATATAATGTTAGAAAATTAACCGTCGTGGGAAAGTTTACAAAAAAATTAAAATTAAAAAAACATAAAGATGCCGTTGTTCTTCTGACGGTTATATTAATAGCCTCTGCGGTTTATTTATTTTCGGTTAAAGGAATAGGATTCGGAGGAGCTTTTTCGGATTTTATAGGGAATAAAGTATATTTAGTTTATAAAACGGTCGATTATCCTATAGCGGTTTCCGAAAAAATATATAAAAATTATATAAACCTTATTTCGGTTAAAAGAAAGAATTTAAAGCTTGAAGAAGAATTAAAAAAAGTAGAGTTTAAATATAACCGCTACAGGTATTACGCCATAGAAAACAGGGAACTTAAATCGCTCCTTTTTTTAAAAAATTCTATAAGCAGGAAATCGGTTGCCGCAAAGGTCGTCCTTCACGGCATAGAAGGCTGGTTTTACGGTTTGTCCATTAATAAAGGGGCTAAAAACGGAATAGCCGCGGGAGACGGCGTTATTTCTTACGACGGGGTCGTAGGCCGCGTTGTTTACGCGGGGCGTGACAGGTCTAAAGTTATTCCCATTACTAATCCTAAGTGCGTTTTTTCCGTTATAGACGCAAATACCGGAACTATGGGCATAGCTAACGGCGCCGGCAACGGCTACCTTCAGATGCGATTTGTATTTAATTCAAAAAAGATAAATAAAGGCGATAAAATTTTAACGTCGGGATTAGGCGGCGTATTTACTTCGGGAATTTACGTCGGCAAAGTAGTTTCCGTAATAAAAAAAAGTTACGATATATTTCAGCGCGTTACCGTAGCGCCTTATAAAAATTTATTTAACGAAAAATATGTTCTCGTCGAAAAATAACAGCGTTTATAAGTATTTTTATATAGCATTCCTTTTTTTGCTTTTAATAATACTGCCGCTTATTTTTAGCAATAATTTTAATTTTAATTCAGGTTCTTTTTACGTATTTCCAAATTTTGCTTTAGCGGGATTAGTCTTTATATCTGCTTATTTAGACGTTTATTCCGGCTGGATTGCGGCATATATAATATTTTATATTTACGGTTCTATGACGCCTTTAAATCCGGCGGTTTTCGGTTTTTCGGGAACGCTGTCTTATGCGGCTTCTTATGTTATATGGCGCAGAATACCGTATGAAAATGCGATAACGGAAATTGCAATAACCTTTGCCGTATCGTATATATTTTATTTAATTCTGTTTTTAACGGTTTTTTACGGACTTAAAATAGATTTTATATACTGGAATTTTCTTTTCTCTTATGTTTTGCCGGTGTCTATTACTACCGCCTTGGTTTCTCCGGCGGTATTTTATGTTTTTAAAAAAGCCGGCTTAGGCAATTTTTTAAATAAAAGAAAATTAATACAGATTTAACTAACCGCTCTGCCGGATTTGAATTCCGGCGGCGTAAACAATAGGTAAACGAATATGCTTGATTTTTTAAGAAGATTTTATGCCCACACGGCGGGAAAAATTATAACTATTCTCGTCGGGCTTTTATTTATAGTCGGCTTCAGCTTTCTTCCTTATATAATAGGCGCGGGCGGCGGAGCATCTCCGAGCGACGTCGCATCGGTGGAGGGGAAAGGCATTTCTTTAAACGACCTAAACCGTTATTACGGAAAATTAGAAAACGAATACGAAAGGCTGTACGGAAATAAATTAACGCGAAAAGAGCTGGGCATGCTGAATCTTACCGGCTCCGCCCTTTCATCCATAATTGCGGACAAGGTTTTAGAGTTAAAAGCTCCCGTATTCGGCATCGAAGTTTCAAACGGTTTTATAGCGAAAAACATAGCATCTGCCCCCGCGTTTCAAAAAAACGGAAAGTTTAGCGGCAAACTCTTTAAAGCCGATATGCTCGATAACCATATGACTCCTGCGGCTTTTGAGAAACATTTTAAAAACGAAATTACGAGGGAATATATAAAAAGAGTCGTAGAAGAATCTTTCAGCGTAGTAAATACCCAATTTATAAACGATTATAAAATAAAAAACAAGTCTGTTTCATTTAAAATCGCCGTATTTAAAACAAAAAACAAAGCCGATAAGTTTCTCAAGCGCGAGATTTTATTCAATAAAGATTTTTCCGGCATTGCAAAAAAATACGGCGGCGGCACCGTTGCCGTTCCGCTTTTCACGGAAGCAGGCATAATAAAATCTTTTTATTTCAAAAAATACCGCTTTAATATAAATATGCTGAAATCGATATTTTCTTCCGGCGAAAATAACGTCATAGACGAAACATTTCCCGTTAAATCCGGTTATGCCGTTATAAAAATACTGAATGTATATTTCCCGAAATATGTTTCGGGCGGCCTTTCTAAGGCTAATGCCGGCAATAAAAATTCCGGCGGTTTAATGCCGAAAGAACGCGAAATGTACGCTTTTCAAAAAGAACAGGAATTTTTAGACTATTACGTAAATTATTTAGAATCTAAATCTAACGTTAAAATAAATAAAAATGCCTTATCGTCGTTTCATCCTTATTGATAAATAATATGTCATATGTCGTCTTTATATAATGAAAACGGGGTATTTAAAGAACAAAAAAACAGGATTAATATTATAGCGGTTATCGTTACCGTCCTGCTCTTTATTTTATTGGCGAGGCTTTTTTTTCTTCAGGTTATAATGGGCGGATACTATTATAATCTGGCCCGCGATAATGCTACGAGAGTTATATATCTGGCAGCTCCAAGAGGGAATATATTGTCTTCGGACGGAAAAATCTTCGTCGACGACGAATCTTCTTTTAATATAGCGGTTACGTTGTCGAGAGTAAAAAATATAAGGTCGGAATTAAAATTTATTGCAGCGCTGATGCATAAAAATTACCGGCATATTTTAAAAAAGGTAAAAAAAGAAGAGTTTCTTCCGTCCTACGAACCTATTATCATTATGCGGAATATTTCCGTTAAACAGCTGTCGAGATTCGAGGTAAACAAACTCTTCCTTAAAGGTTTTTTTGTGGATAAGATTCCTATAAGGCATTATCCGTACGTAAAAATGGGAGCTCAAATTTTCGGATACGTAGGCCCGGTGTCGTCCGTCCAGCTTAAAGAAGCTAAATATTCTTATCTTAATTCTTCGGATATTATCGGAGAAACCGGACTCGAATACTATTACCAGAAATATCTGCACGGAAAGGACGGGGAAAAAAGAATAGTCGTAAACTCGAAAGGCGAGCCTATAGGAAAGGTTATAGTAAAAAAACCGGAAATGGGCGCAAATTTATATACTACCCTTGATTTTGCTTTGCAAAAATTAGCTTATAAGCTTATGAAAAATAGAGAAGGGGCGGTAATAGCCGTAAATCCGGAAAACGGGAAAATTCTCGCTATGGTTTCCACCCCTTCTTTTAATCCATTTTATTTTTCCGAAGGCATCAGCGAAAAACACTGGAGTTCAATTATTAACAACGACGAACATCCGCTTCAAAACAAGGCAATTCAGAACGCAATCGCACCGGGTTCGACTTTTAAAGCGGTTGCTTCTCTTGCCGCTCTCTCTCTTCATCTTATTACGCCCAAAGAAAAAATATATGCAGGGCCGACTTTTAAATTGGGAAATGCGGTATTTTACAACTGGAATCCGTATCAAAATTCAAAAATAAACTTATATAAGGCGATAGCCGAATCGGTGGATACTTATTATTATGCTATAGGCGTAAGGATAGGCATCGACCAGCTTGCGAAATATGCTTTTAAACTCGGCTTGGGAAGGAAAACGGGAATAGACCTGCCCGGAGAAAACCCCGGTTTTATTCCGACAAAGCGTTTAGTTTACGAAAGATACCGCAGGCACTGGTATAAAGGTTCTACGCTTTCGGCGATCATAGGGCAGAGTTACGACCTCGTAACGCCGATACAGCTTGTTATGGCTTACAGCGCCATAGCCAACGGGGGAAAACTTTACAGACCCTACATACTTGAAAAAATAGTTTCGCAAAAAGGGAAAATATTAAAAGTAATGAAGCCGAAATTTATAAGAAATATAGATATAAAAAAGAAATATCTCGATGCGGTTAAAAAAGGCCTCTGCGAGGTGG
>JAJZJX010000030.1 GCA_021850985.1 bacterium | reverse complement strand
CCGTTTTTAATAATCGCAGTTATTTTCGCAAGTATTTCTTTTGTCGGCATTAAACATGCGCAAGCAAGGACAAAAAAAGCGTATAATTTTAATTTAAAAGTTCTTAATCCTGCTTTATCCGGATACGATAATTTTTCGCTAAGAAATTTCAGGGGTCACGTCGTCATCATTAATTTTTGGGCAACATGGTGTCCGCCTTGCAGAGCGGAGATGCCCATGCTTAAAAAGTTTTACAGCACTGAACGTTCTAACGGTGTTATCGTGTTAGGCATAAACGTTAATAATAGCCTTGGAGGCGTGAAGTCGTTTATTAAAAAATTTGACGGCGGTATTACATATCCGGTAGTATATGCAAATTCCAGCGTTATAAACAATTACGGCGGAATTAACGAGATACCGCAGACTTTTTTTATATCCAAAAACGGTCGCATTATGTTTCACTGGGTGGGCGAGATAACAAAAGGGGCGCTTTACGGAATTACCGAAAAATTATTAAACATGAAATAAAAATAAATAAAAATTATTATTGTTTTTTAATCATATTTAGTGTATAAAATTAATAACATAAAAATGATAGGTGTTTTAAAATATAAATAATAAATTATTTTAATATTAATAATAGGACGATATTATGGCTATAGACGACATGATGAGAGAGCTGAAAGAACTTGCTAAAGTTGTGGACGAGGCCACTAAAAAAATAGGCGATTTAAAAGCGCCTGTCAAAGAAAGCTCCGAGAATAATATACCTTTAGCGCAGGAGGGCATTTCCGATATCATCAAAGAAACGGAAAAAGCGGCAAATAATATAATGAATTTGCTTGACGAGATAAACGAAAATTCAAACGATATAAATAAAAAGCTTGTCGATCTTATAAATCTGAATCCCACTAAGAAGATAAGAGAGAGTCTTATCGGTCTTAAAGAGCTTAATAATAAAAATATAGATAAAATATTAGGCGTTCTTTCGCTTCTTTCTTTCCAGGATTTAACCGGTCAGAAACTTTATAAGATACAGAATACGCTAAATGAAACTAAGGCAAAACTTATAAAAGTGTTAGTCGATTCAGAAGTGGAAGCAAAAGAAATACCGAGCGAAAAAAAGGCTGAAATATACGGGAAATTAAAAGATATGGTGTCCGACAATCAAAAAATGGCTCAAAACGATGTAAATTCAATTCTCGGGGAACTCGGATTTTAAATCCGTTGATTTTTTTTTCTTGCTTTTCTTATACAAATATGGCATAATAATTTTTCTGCATTTAAAAAACATTGTCCCCATCGTCTAGCCGGCCCAGGACATCGCCCTTTCACGGCGGCAACACGGGTTCGAATCCCGTTGGGGACGCCACTTCCAGTATTTCTTTTTGTTATTTTATTCTGTTACGCCTATTTAAAAGCATTTAATTATAATATATTTTTAATTGCATATTCTTGTTTTTTTTGATAGTATAAAATATGATTGCATATTTAATGAAGTAATAATATTTTTAATATAATACCAAATGGTACTTGAAGACATAAAATATCAGCTTGATCAATTTTATAGTTTCGAAAATATAAAATTATCGTTTGAAGTTTTAAATAGGCAGGGCGCTATATATTTTTCGGGGGGAAAAATATTGCATGCCGATTTGGGATCAAAACAGGACATAGAAGTATTTAAAGACCTAAACGGCATAGACGCTCCTATAAATATACAGGTAAGCATAGGCGAATCTGCTCCTGCAATTACGCTTGATAAATATTTAGATGAAATTATAGAAATAGTAAACGCGGATAGCGGGAATTCGGATAACAATCAAAAATCTAATAACGCAAAAAGTTCCGATTCCGAAATTGTAAAAAACGATGTGGAATCAAGCCCTGCTTTGGTAGTTAAAATTGCGGAAACATTATCCGTTATAACCGGTGTAGAATCGATTCTTGCCGTTAAAGAGGACGGCGAAGTGCTTTATTCTAAGGGTATAGACGATACAGACTTTGAATCTGCCGATGCTTTATTTCTTTTCAATCAATCAAAAGAATTAGGTGATATATTAAATTTTAATAAATTAAAAAGTGCTATATGCGAAGCCAATAATTATAAAAAAATAATTATTAACAATAAAAATATTCTATATAGTCTTAAAGTTTCATCTGATGTTCCTGCTTTAAAAACTCAGATGGAAGCTATAAAATTGCTTAAAGAAAATTAAAAGTATTATTCATTATATTTAAGACATAATAATTTAAATTTATGAACTCAACAGATGATAAAAGTATTATATATAAAATTCTTAAAATTGCCGGCGTAGATGCTTGCGCAATATCGTCTTTAGACGGCGAAGTTTTACAGTTCAAGGCTAACGATAATGAAATACAGTCGGAACAAATAAGCAGGGTATCTCGAGAAATAAGCAAATTATTTGCATCATATTCTATTTCGTCGATAGAAATTAATTCTCTTTACTTAAATTTCGACGACAGAAATATAATAGTTAACGGATTTGGTAGCGGTTTTATTTTTATTCTAAGCAAGAGAAATTCTAACGTTAATCTTCTCAAGATGGAAACGGCTTATCTTGAAAGCGAGTTCGTTAAAATAGTAAACCAATCGATAGCCGCCGATAACCCAAAAAAGGCAGAATCTATTATAAATAATAAAAACGGTACCGGATCTTTTGCTCAAAGCGAGACTGCGTTCGATTCCATTTTAAATAGTAACGTAATGTCGGGAGGCGGAATAAGTTTCGGCGAAGTAATTCCAAAAGATAAAATGGAATCGCTTAAAGATCTTTTTTCGGAGAATTTAGGCCCGATATCTTCTATGATTTTCGACGAAAAGCTTAAAGATTTAAACGAAAACGCAAATAATTTTCATACGGATAACATCGAAAATTTAATAAACAATTTAGCGCAAGAAATAGAAAACAAAAAAGAAAGGCTCAATTTTATTACTGCCGCTAACAATATTGTAAATTCGTAAAACAATAAAAGTAAAAATAAAAGTTGAAGACGTAAAATTTAAATAATTTTAAATTTCACATTATCTAAAATCTTCCAAATGCCGGCGTGGCTCAGGGGTAGAGCAGCTGATTCGTAATCAGCGGGTCGTAGGTTCGATTCCTATCGCCGGCTCCAGTTTTAACATGGGTTTGCAAGGTTTTAAATTTTTATTTTTTTTAGTGCTGTGGTCGTTTTTGTGGTCAAAATTTTTAGCGCTAATTTAATTGCCTGATAGCAAAAAATTCAAAGTAGTATACCAAAATCCGCTGTTTTGATAGCCTTTAATCGTTTGAATATAATTTCCGTTCCTATAAATAACAAAACTCGGCGTAGCCCTTAATCCCAACTTATACGCCTGTCTTAAATCGTTGTCGACTATTTTTTGGGAGTCTCTGGTTAAGAGTTTTAATGATTAAATCATCAAAAAATAAAACAGCTAACTGCAAAGAAATTTTAAAACTTTCAAAATAAATATTGCTACGTCAGGGGAACCTTATGAGCCAGGTAGTGAAGCTTGAAACCGTCCAGGACAAAATAATCGACATAAGGGGAGAGAAAGTTATCCTTGATAGCGACGTAGCCGAATTATACGGAGTCGAAACGAAAAGAATTAATGATGCGGTCAAAACAATCCTGATAAATTTCCTGAAGGTTATATAATAAAACTTACGGCCGAGGAAAAAAAGGAACTGGTCGAAAATTTCGACCAGTTCAATAAAATCAAGCATTCGAGCGCCGACTTAAAAGCCTTCACCGAAAAAGGCCTTTATATGTTTGCCACTATAATCAAAAGCCCTAAGGCGGTCAAGGCCACTCTGGATATCATAGAAACGTACGCCAGGATAAAAGACCTCTCCAGGAGCATATCTAAGTTGCCGAAAGCAAGGGAGGCCGAACAGAAAAATATCTTGAAAAAGGCGTCTGAGGTTATAGGCGATATATTGTTTAATGCCGACGAGGAAATGGACGTAACCGGCAGCGAAACAACATATGAGGCAAACTTAGGATTTATTAAAATTAAGAAAACGGTCAAAAAAGGTAAATAAAAACTTTAAAATAGAAAAATAGAAAAAGTCGGCAATGTAAAAAGAACTTTTATCGTAAAAAAACGCACTAAGATAAAAAATAAGGCGGGGTTTCTAACAAGTTAATAGGAGAAACTACCTAAATTATATTTAACCGCCCTTAAAACGCAAATACGGCGTTTTTTTATAACGCAAATTGAGAAATAAAACCGAAAAAAGCTATTGCTGCTAAAAAATATGCTATAATAAATTTATGGAAAAGATAACAGATAAAAACATCGATATCGCAAAAAAAATCATTACCGAAGAAGTCAAGAAAGCCGGCTATCAGGTTGACAGAATAATTTTATTTGGTTCAAGGGCTAAAGGGGACTATAACGAATATAGCGATTATGATTTTTTTGTTGTTTTAAAACAAAGCATATCACGTAAAGACGAAAGCAATATTCTTTTAAAGATTAGAAGAAAAATGGCAAAACTAAAAATTGACAATGACATAATAATTAGTTCGTCAGGTAATATTACGAAAGATAACAATGTCGGCAACATAACTTATTATGCACTTAAATATGGTGTTGCCGTATGAATGAAGAATCTGTAAAAGAATGGATTAGATTTGCGGACGAAAATTGTAACGCCGGCATAACTCTTTTTAAAAATAACTCTGAAAATTTTAAGAATATAGTATGTTATAACATGCAGCAGGCTGTTGAAAAATATCTTAAGGCATATTTAGTTGCTAATAATATAGAAATTGACGACAACCACCGCAAACATCACACCCACGATATAGCAAAATTAATTGAAACATGCAAAAAAATAGATAATGATTTTAGCAGTCTTTATAAAATTGAGGCTGATAGACTTACAGATTATGCCGTAAAATCAAGATATCCGGCTTCAGATAATCCTTCTATTGAAGATGAAAGAGAATCTATATCAATAACTGAGCAAGTTAGACAGTTTATTATCAAAAAAATAAATAAGATATCACATATTTTCTAACAAACTAAAATAATTTCACTTCACCGAAAACGAAGCAGTTTCTTTTTCGGACAAAGGTAATAAGAATAAGGATTTAAGCGCTAAGCAATGCAACGATTTTGCAACGCTGCATAACAAAATAAACTAAAATTTGCAGAATTGTCGGAATTGTCGGAATAGCGGAAAACCTTATAAATTCTATAAATGCAGGCGGAAAGTCTGTTTGTTAAAATTATCGAAATTCTTTCGTAATCAGCGGGTCGTAGGTTCGATTCCTATCGCCGGCTCCATTAAATAAACTTAGCTATATAATTATGAAAAATAAAATACCGCTATTAGTTTTAATATTTATATTGATTATTATCTTTTTTAATAAGGCCTTTGCTTTCGGCATTTTCAACATTCCTTACAACAAATCCGATGCTAACTTTAACAAATTAGCAATGCGGGTTTATAATTCAAACAATCCCTATACTTACAGATACGGAGCTTATACCTATGAACATAAAAGTTGACGATTTATCCCTAAATTTAGAACTGTTAAAGAAACAAAACCCTTTAGTCCATAACATTACCAACGTCGTGGTAACCAACGTAACCGCAAATGCCCTTCTTGCTATCGGCGCAAGTCCTATTATGGCTTATGCCAAAGAAGAAATGGAAGATATAGTTTCTATTTCAAACGCCTTAGTTCTTAATATCGGCACGTTAACCAAAGACATAGTAGATATAATGATACTTGCAGGACGCATAGCCAACAAAAAAGGAATACCGGTAGTTTTTGATCCAGTAGGGGCAGGAGCGAGCGGATTAAGAAGCGACGTTGCACAAGACATAATATCAAACGTAAAACTTTCCATTATAAGAGGCAACGAATCCGAAATAGCGAATATATACGGCATTAAACTTAAAACTAAAGGAGTGGATTCAAGCGGCAAGGTAGAGGATAAAGTTGGACTTGCAAAAGATTTATCCCTAAAAACTTCCTCCGCAGTATGTATTAGCGGAAAAGAAGACGTAATAACAGATGGACAAGACATATTTTTAGTCAAAAACGGCGATATTGCCCTAACAAAAATGACAGGCTCGGGATGCATCTCTTCTTCGGTTATGGGCACCTTTGCTGCTGTTGACAGCAATTATCTTAAGGCAAGTATAACAGGAGCGCTTTTAATAGGGATATGCGGAGAGCTTGCGGCTAAAAAATCAAGATTATCCGGTTTGTTCCAGTTAGAGTTTTTCAATAATCTTTCGCTTTTTGATTCCAATTTGCTTGCGGAATACGCTGTTTTTGAAAAGCTTTAAAAGTTTTTATATAGGTTAAATTTATGTTTGGATTAGGCAAAATTCTTATATTGGCTGGAATATTACTAATAATTTTAGGCTTATTTTTTATATTTTCTTTAAAATCAAGCTAAGTACTGCTATAATTATTCCGACAAAAGAGCCGGTTATTGCGCCGTTTATTCTTATATATTGCAAATCTTCGCCGATTTTGTCTTCGATTTGAGCGACTAATTGATCTTCGTCTAAGTTTTCTAAATTTTTTCTTATAAGTTTTCCTATAGCCGAATGATTGATTTTCATAAGGTATATAATGTTATTTTTTAAAAAAGCATCTATTTTACCGGTGTTTTTCGATATTTCATTTTCTATTAAAACAAAAAGATAATTAAATTTTTCTTTAAACAATTTTTTATTAACTATATATTCTTTATTGTTTTTGAGTATTGAGCCGATAAAATTTATTATTGCGTTGCGCATCAGACTTTTTAGCCTTTCCTTAAAGCTGATTATAATATTTATGCCCTCAGAATTAATAAAATTTGAAAGTTTGTTTTTAACCGCTTTTTTTAGTTCTTCGCTGTTTAAATAATTTATTATGTAATCTTTTATTTTATCGGCGTTTTCGTTAATAATCGATTCGACGGTATTTAAAATTTGAATCCGTGAGGTTTTGTCTATATCGTTTAATGCGGATAAAATATAATCTTTTATATTTAATCTTGCTTCGTTATTTTCGTTGTTTTTTATATCTTTAATAAAATCTATAATTTTCGCTATAATTTCGTCGGAAAGACGGTCTATGTCGAGAATATTCGTTTTTTCCGCTACGAACATCAGTATGTTTTTTAAGGTAGAATCGCTTTTATATTTTTCGATTATATCTGTAATCTGCTGTTTTAAATAGGGTCTATTTTCTTCAATATTTAGAATAACGAAGCCGCTTAAATTAGATATAATATCGGCGAAATTTTCATCTATTATTTTATTTCCGGCAAATTTTATAGATTTTATAATTTCATCCGAATATGCGTCAGTTATTTTTTTTGGCAGATCGTCCGTATTATACGTTTTAATATAGCCGTTTATATAGTTAATTAAATTATCGTAAATATAATCCGCATCTTCTGATTCTAAAAATACGGCTAATTTGCTTATTATATTTTTGGATATATTGTCGCCTGATAGAGTTTTATCCAATGTTTTATCGATATTTTTATTTAAAAAATTATTAAAATTATCTGTTTTAGCGTAATTAACCGATTTTAAAATTAATTTTCTTAAAGACAGCATTAATTTATTTTTGTTTTTATCTTTTTTTACAATGTTTAGCAGGATATCGGAAAAATTTATTCCGCTTATTTCCGATGCGAGATAGTTTTTTCCGAGCCATACGTCGTTGACGGTATTGCTTATAGAATTAATAATTTTTTCTTTATTGTTTTTTATGGTATTTGTGTGGGGGATATGAAGTCCGAGCGGATATTTAAATAAAGCCGTTACGGCAAACCAGTCTGCGATGCCGCCTATAAGCGCCGCCGCCGAAGCCCTTTGCAGTATAAATACCCAGATATTATTGCTGTGAATAACGTAAGATGCGACGAAAAGCAAAAAAGCAAATAAAAGAAAGAGATTCGCGATAATTTTATTTTTAGCTTTTAAATTCATATATTTAATTTTATCATTATTTCATAGCATTGGCATCATTTTTTGCTTATTTTTTAAATACGGTTATTTTTTTGCTTGACAGTGAACGATTGTTTACTATAATATAATATATTATATATACCCATGAAGAATATAAAATCTTGAGGTCGCAAATTGCTGCCTCAAATTATGCATAGCAAAAAAATGTAAAATAGATTTTATGAAATAATTTAAATTTATTAAAACTATGGATGTAAAGCTTAAAAACAGACTCGATTCTATCAACCGTTTTTATGCGGAAAGAACAAGAATGCCGACATATTCTGAAATGACAGATTTGTTAGGGGTAAAATCAAAAAATGCGGTTTTTAAAATAGTCGGTAAGTTCATAGAAAAAGGATTGCTTAAAAAAGATTCTAAAGGTTACTTGTTGCCAGTTTTCGGCGATACTTCGGCCATTATGCCGCCCAATGCATCTGCCTTTTTTGCTGCGGCGGCAGGCGTTGGCAGCAACGGTCTTCTTAAACTTATAGGAAGCGTAGAGGCCGGTTTTCCCAGCCCGGCGGAAGAAGAGCTTTTAGACAGCGTTTCAATCGATAAGCTTTTAATAAAAAATCCAAATTCTTCTTTTATGCTTGAAGTTTCAGGCGATTCTATGATTAACGCAGGTATTATGCCTAAAGACTTTGTAGTAGTGGATAAATCGCTTACCCCTAAAGAAGGAGATATAGTAATAGCGCGTGTTGACGGCGACTGGACAATAAAATATCTCAGGAAAGATAACGGCAAATATATACTTGAAGCGGCAAACCCTAAATACGGACTTATAATTCCTAAACAGGAATTAACGGTTGCGGGAGTCGTAGTAGGCACTATAAGAAAATACAGGTAGAGCGGCAGTCAGTCAGGCAAACCTTTAACAAATAATACTTAATTATTATATACTTAATTATTTTCTAAAGTAAGATTTCTATTATAGAATATAGAATCAAGATATAAAAGGTGTATAAAAAGGTAAGTTATAACAATTATGACTCCAAATTTTTGTATACATTCGTGGCCTAGGGCTATTGCCCACATAGATGCCGATGCTTTTTTCGTAGCATGCGAGCGTGCATTAAATCCGTCTTTAAACGGAAAATGCGTTGCGGTAGGAAAAGAGCGGGGTATTATAACGGCTTTAAGCTATGAAGCCAAGGCAATAGGCGTAAAACGCGGTATGAGGTCGTTTGAGGCTAAAAAAATATGTCCGGGGCTTATAGTAATAGAATCAGATTACGAATCATACTCTTTTTTTTCTTTGCGTATGTTTAATATAATAAAAAAATTCTCTCCGCAGGTAGAAGAATATTCAATAGACGAAGCTTTCGTCGATTTAAGCGGGCTAAGAAGGGTGTTTTCCTGTTCCTACGAAGAAATTGCGAAAAAGATGCAAAGTGCCGTAGAAAAAGAGCTGTCTATTACGGTTTCCGTCGGCGTAAGTATAACGAAAACGCTTGCAAAAATAGCCTCTAAACTTAAAAAACCAAAGGGGCTTGCCGTAATTGAAGGCAGGGATATACAAAATATTTTAAAAGATATTAAAATAGAAGACGTCTGGGGTATAGGAAACAATACGGCATATCTTTTAAAAAAATTCGGTATAAATTCAGCTTTAGACTTTACAGTTAAAGACGAAACCTTTATCGATAAGTATTTATCTAAACCATACAAAGAAACATGGCTTGAGCTTAGGGGAAATTTCGTTTTAGGGATTAACCCATCTGCTAAGTCAACTTATAAGACTATAAGCAAAGCTAAAAGTTTTTATCCGCCCTCAGGCGATAAAACATTTCTTTTTTCGGAACTTACTAAAAATTTGGAAAATGCCTGCGCTAAAGCAAGGAGATTTGACCTATCCGCCACAAAAATTTCCATTTTTTTAAAAACCAAAGACTTTAAAGCATCCGGCGTTCAAATAAAACTTGTTACTCCTTCGGCATTTCCTCCTCTCCTTATGAACGCTTTAGAAGAAGGATTTAGATACATATATGAAAAAGGATACTTATACAGGCAGACGGAAACAGTTTTGCACCTTACCGAAAACGTCCAGTATTCGCTTTTTGACGACATGGTTAAAATAGATAAAATAAAACGCATATACGATTCTATCGACGATATAAATAAAAAATTCGGAAGAAATTCAGTTCATCTTGCGTCAAGCACTCCTTCTTTAAGCGCAGGACATAAGAATAGATTTTCTATACCGTTTATGGATATTAGCATTTAGTTAGTTTTAATTAAAAAATATTAAAAAAATATTAATCGTCAGTATAAAAGTTGAAATTTTCTGTTGAAATTTGCTTTATAAACATGTTTTATTGTGATAAAATGTAAATATAAGAAAATTGCCGACGACAGCCTGCAACTGAAGTTGTAATCATAATTTATTCATGATTAATATGGAGTTTAACTATTATGCCTCGTTTATCTTTATTAGAAAAATTCGAAGAATCATACCCTATTGATTTGCCCAGAAAATACACGGCAAAGGATTACTTTAACCTTCCCGAAGGAAGTCCTTATCAACTAATCGAAGGAGAACTTATTATGACGCCGTCGCCTTATACCGTTCATCAGGCTATATCGAGAAATTTGGAAATAATAATAGCTAACCATGTAAAGAAAAACAAATTGGGTTATGTTTATTACGCCCCAATAGATGTATATATGGATAACAAAAATGCTTATCAGCCCGATATAATATTTATTTCCGATAATAATAAAAATATAATAAAAAAAAGCGGCATAGACGGCGCTCCTGACCTTGTGATAGAAATACTTTCGGAATCTAATGCATATTACGACAAAAAGGTTAAAAAAGCCGTATATGAAAGAGGCGGCGTATCCGAATATATCATTATAAACCCAAAGACAAAAAGCATAGACGTGTTTAGAAAAACGGACGGCAATTCAAAGATCTGGGACGAAACATCATCTGTTAAAGCTAAAGATAAGGCTAAGACTAAAGCTAAAGGCGAGCTTTATATTAAAACTTTGGACTTAAAGGTTGACTTAGAGGATATATTCACGGAGATTTAAGTTTTAATTTAATGATGCATACCTATAAGCCTTCTTGGATATATCGGCATTGAAAATTATCTAAGCAGTTTACTCGGGGTAAAAGTAGATTTAGTAGAAAAAAAAGGATTAAAGCCTTTTATTGGGCAGCGCATATTAAATGAGGCTTTGCATATATGAGGGATAAAAGGGATATAAGAGATTATCTAAAAGACATAATAGATAATATGAGTTATGCCGTAGATTTTTTACAAGATATATCGTATTAAGGATTTAGCGAATCTATTCAAAAGCAGTATGAAGTGAATTACGCTTTATTAATAATCGGCGAGGCAACGAATATTTTTTCAAAAATATTCGTTATCCTAAATGATCTTTCCAATATTAAGTTTTCCTTTGTTCCGAAATTTAGTGTCGATAATTTTTTATGCTCATTAAGTTCTAAGCTTAAATCTCTTTGCCTTTTAAAGCTAAATGATTTAGGAATAGAAAATTTGCGTTCCGACTACAAAGACTTAATGTCGCAAGACCGATATATCGCATATTCCGACATATCGGCACTAAAAGAAAAATACGGTTCGTTAGTAAACTACTGTTCATATCTCGTAAAATCTTCTATGTTCAATACAAATAAGCTGCTTGAAGATGCAGATTTATCACAAAAAATAAAAAACATAGCGGAATTTAGGTTTACCGAAGAAATAGAAAAAAGAAACGCCAAATATATAGAGTCTGAAAAAAATAAATATAAAAGCTTTTTTATTAATGCCAAAGGAAACGAACTCACCGAAGAGCAAAAAAACGCAATTATCACGCTAGAAGATAGAAATCTTTTAATAGCTGCTGCCGGTTCCGGAAAAACAGAAACGATGCTGTATAAATTAAAATACGTTTTAGAAAAAGGTTTATATGGGCCTGAGCAGATACTTTTATTGGCTTTTAATAAAAAAGTCAGAACGGAATTGATTGAAAGAGCGAAGTTAATAGGAATTAATTTAGATAAGAAAAATATACATACATTTCATTCTTTCGGTTTTTCGGTAATAAACAAATCTGAAAATAATACCGAAAATAATACCGTTAGGGTAGCAGACGAAAACTTTATGACCAGATTTATTAGAAGTTATATTCCCGCTAACAAAAAATTGCTTGATTTATATATCGAATTTGTAACCAGATATTTGCCGGATTTAAAAGAAACGCAAAATCCTTATGCCGAATATAACGACATGCTTGAAAGGAACAGATATAAAAAGGCGGTAACCGGCAAAGATGTACCTTATAGAACAATAAAAGGCGAATACGTAAAGTCTTATCAGGAAGCCGTTATCGCAAATTATCTTTACGTAAACGGTATCAATTACGAATACGAAAAGCCGTATTTGTCGAGAAACAAAAAACAAGTCATCGCAAACCCCGATTTTTATTACCCCGATATTAATTTATATCATGAGCATTTTGCCGTGGATAATAGCGGAAAATCGGTCTTTGGCGAAGAATATATAGAAAATATGAATAAAAAAATAAAACTTTATAAAAAAGATAAAATAAATTTTATCTCAACCACAAGCGGAATGTTTTTTTCCGGAAAATTATTAAGCTATCTAAAAAAAGAACTTATTAAAAGAGGTTTAAAATTAAATCCTAAATCCATATTTGAAATCAATAAGGATTTAAGCAGAATAGAGGAGGTTTCAAAGAAATGAAAACAGTTTCAATAAATAAAGGTGTAAAATAAAGGTGCCAGATTTATTTATTCCCTTACTTCCACCCGCTTTTTATCCCATTGGATAAAGACTTAACGGCTGACGATAAAGTCAAGCATGCCACCTTAAAAGTTGCGAAGCAACAAATAGAAAAGCATAATACTGCATAAACATCTCCGTCTGCAGTGAAAAAACTCACCGCTCTTGACAACCCTAAAAATTAGTGATATAAATTAAATAAAAGATAGAATTAAATAATTGAAATCAAAAAGTAAAAAATAAAAGCGGTGATTTGAAGTAATAAATATTTGCGTATTTAAAATGCAGTAGTAATATAGTAGCAAAACGGCAATTCACTAAATATAATTTATTAAATTAAATGCCTATTGCTCAGATAATTCAGGAAGTTTTTTCATAATAAATGAGCGTACTTTTTCTACGATAAAAACGGCTTCAGCTTCTTTTTCTTTAGATAAAGTTATATAGGTTCTGTCATACCTTATTTCTACCGCATAATCTGTTAATGAATCGGCGTTTATTTCATATAATTCATTAAAATCTTCATCAATTTCAACGGCGTTTTGTATTAGCAGAGAAATATCGTGCGTTTTTTTATAAGGTTTATCGTGGTAAATCAAATAAGTCTTTATATATTTTTCAACTGCCTGCTGCATTGAGAAACAAACTAATCTTTTAAATTCATCGGGATTATTGGTATATAATTTTTTACCGTCTATAAAATCTTCTTCTGCAATATGAAATAGTTCTTTAGCCGATGTTTTGCTCATAAAGACGTGCCTTCATTTAATACATAATAATCTAAATAACCGACGTCATGATTTTTTTCTTTCCATTTTTTTGCAGATGCAATAAAAATGTCGTTAGATGTTTTATTCGTAATAGCCAGCCTTCTGCGAATTTTCACGGACATATCCCATTTTAATTGTTCTTCTATTTCTTTATCGGTAACAACAAAAAAATCCCAGTCGCTGTCTTCGTTAAAATCTCCCCTTGCGCGCGAACCGAATAAATACACAGCTTCTACTTTGTAGCCGTACTTTTCTATTTCTTCGGTTATTATGCTTTTGGCTGTTTTAAGTATGCCTGAAGTTTCGTATTTATATAGCATGTTTGTATTCATTATAATAATTGCTGCCGTTATATTATATAAAATAGATTATTTATATCCAGAATTATTTTACCGTTCATTGATTAATATCTAACTTCTCGCAACCTATGTCTGTAGCTTTAGAAATTTGCTTTTAATTTTATTATATCAAATTTATCAAAAAATATCAGACAAAATCAGGCAGGCTTGATTATAAGGCAATCAGGCATTAATTTTATTTTATTTAGTTGCGTCCATCTGTCACGCTTACAAGACGCATTAGGCAGAGTTGATTTTTATAAATAAAGTCAACTATATTATTTTAAATAAAGGAAAATAAAGGAAATAAAGGGGAGGCGGGGTAAAAAGCATGTCTAATTACAGAAATTTTTTAATAGCAAACGGTAACGAAATAGCCGTTATAGCTTTTTTAACGATAAGCGTTTTATTTGTTGTTGTCGCTTTTATGGTTGTTAGAAAAATATTGTACCGTTTAAGTCCTGCTGGATTTAAATATATTAATTTCATACATTCTGTAAGATATTCACTAAACAATGGTTTTCATAGAATAGACGAATTTAACGATACTATATATGCTAAATACTATAATAACGGCTTTTATTTGTTTGTAAGCAGGATTATCAAGTTTATATTTTCGGTATTTTTTATAAAAAATAAAAATGCTCAACCACAAAATTATCTTTTGTTAGATTTGCTTTTTGAAAACGACAGGCTTGCAAAAGAAGCTATCAAAAAAGGTTATCGTCCGGTAGCTGCTATTAATTATCCATATATATATTTTGTGTTTCATGGTTCTATATTATCGAAAGACGATTATATGCAAGGCAAAACCGTTACTCGCATCAGAAATAATGATGATTCTTATTCATACTACGATAATGATGATTTCGACTTTTATCCAGATGAGCTCGAAGTTGCAATCGACCATAATGAACTTTTAAATAGTTGCCCTATCGATGATTTTGGAAATGTGAATATATATGATGATGTCGATGTCAGTAATGCTATGAACAGTTAATTTTTTCAACTAATTTCCGCATTGCAAATGTTTTTAATATCTTTTTTATCAGACATCGCCGTAAAAACATTTGAATTATCAATGGGGATATAAGGCGATAAACTTCGCTATATATAAATATTAAGGATTAAGTATAATTAAGTATAGTAAAATGATTAAATCACAAAGATAACATCTAAAAAAATCAAGAATCTCCAGTCTTTAAGCGTGGAGAGTGTATCAAGATAAGTACAAACAATCTAATCAATAATTTTGTATCAAAACTAAAAAAGCGATGATAATTTTTTGATTTAGTTTTTTAAAAATGTATGATATTATATATTACTAAAATAAAATCTATTATTAATTAATAATTAGGCATAGGAGAAAACAATGTTTTTTATACTGGCACTTTTTATATCCATAGCATTCTGGTATGTCGTATATAAATTTATAAATCGCAAAGGTGTATGACAAGGAAAATACGATATCAACACAGTACAATCATCACAACAGAGGGAAATATATAATCAAGACAGTAAAATAGTTAAAGGTAATTCTGCATTTGGCGGCGACAAATATGTGCTTGATTTTGCTAATGAGAAATATAATCAAGACAATGAGCCGGCAAAAAGAGGTGATCCTTTAGAGTTTCGTTCATATTGCGTTGACTCAAAAAAGATTACAGGCAATGATATTGTCGAATTAATCGGCGAGACAATAACTTTTGGTCCTTTGAAAAGTTTAAATCCTGAATACCGCATATATGAGGCGATTAAAGACAATAATAAGGGTGATTAATTTTTTTTTAAATCAAATTTGAAAAATAAAGGTGCCAGCATATGTCTTACATTATGTAAGGAGGTAAGTGATAATGTCTAACGAAATAGCAAAATTGACAAGTAAAGGGCAGATGACGATTCCCGTTAAATACAGAAAAGCCTTAAATATTAAAAAAGGCGATTCTGTTTTAGCGATACTTGATGGGAAAGAAATTCGTTTGAAAAAATTAGAAATAGTAAGTCCATTAAGCGAAAACGACCCTATATGGAAAATTATAGGTGCCGGCGAGAGCAATAAAAAAGATATTTCGGTAAACCACGATAAATATCTTGCTGAAGGAGAAATAAAACATTGGGCATAATAATGGTTGATACTAGCGCAATATATGTGCTCTCCTTGATAAATCCGACGCAAATCATAATGATGCGGTTAAACTTTTAAGGATATTATTCTTACTAATTTTATTGTTGCCGAAACCCATGCGTTAATTCTCGTAAGGCTGGGCAATAAACTTGCAAACTACTGGCTCAAAAATTTATGCTGGCATATAGAACGGGTTTCCGAAGAAGACGAAGAAAAGGCAAAAGATATTATAAACACCTATATAGACAAAACATTTTCCTATACCGATGCATTGACATTTGCCGTAATGACCAGAATGAATATTGAAACTGCTTTTACTTTCGATAAACATTTCACTCAATATGGTTTTAAAATGTATAATATTTTAAAATAAAAAGGTTAGCTATTCATTCTTTTATTTCCGTAGAGACCGTTTAAAATTTCGTGTCAGTCTGGCATAATTTAACTTTAAACCAAGCCGGCAAAACATTAGAAAAATAAATGAATTTGTAAAGGAAAATATTGTTCTGTCATGCAGTGCCGCTAAGGTTATGAGATACGGCGAGATTAAAAATTTGCTAAAAGAAAAAGGAAAGCCTATTCCGGAAAACGATATTTGGATTGCCGCCATTGCCAAAGAACATAATCTTGTTTTAATTACCAAGGACAAGCACTTTAGATTAGTCGATGATATTAAAATTTGATACTGTCAAGTTTTTTGTGTAAATTTTTTATTTTTTAAAAAATGGCAAATTTACCGTTTAAAAAAAACCTCTTATAAATAATATTTACCTTTATTAATCTTATTTTATTAAAATATGTAAAATATGCCACTCTATTAGCCTAAATTAGACGCATTAATAGCATGCCAAATAGATTTATATTGGCCTAAAATTACTATCTATACATAAACGATACTTAAAACGTTTAAATCTTTTCTTTAATCTTATTAAAGAAAGGTAAATTAGGCTTTACCTTTCCAACTCGCATTTGCGACCAAG
>JAJZJX010000029.1 GCA_021850985.1 bacterium | reverse complement strand
CAAAAGGGTGGATTCGGGACTTTATAAAGCAAAAAACGCGGGAAGAAATTTGGTCGGGGTTGTTTAGGTTAAAGGTATTCTACATTTATTTACAACTTATTGTTTGATTCTGCAAAATTATATAATACCTTAAATCACCGTTAGAAATTTATTTATATGGATGAGCTTCGCTGTACTTCGTTTCCCGCTTTCGCGGGAATAACTATGCGGGGATTGAGGTTTCAACCCAAAAGGTGTCATTCACGCGAAAGCGGGTACGTTTTAAAGCCGTCGGTATTTAGACGGCTCATATAGTATTTATTATATGTTGAAACAATTTTAATAGTTTCTAACGGTGATTTAAGGTAATATAATTTATTTTATAAATCTCTTTTCCAATATACTCTCAGAAGCAACTCTCTTTCCGAGAATGAATATTCTATATCTCCATTATATGCTTTTTCTATATTTTTTCCTATTCTTTGAGCAAAATCTTCGCTTGTAGTGTATATTGTTATAATTTTTTTTTCATCATCTTCTTCAATATTTTCAATCTTTTCCAATGGGTCTATATAATCAGCTCTTTCTACGGTATTTTTTATGAGATTTAGAATATCGTCTTTATGTTCAAATAGAAAACTGCCGCTTAACTCTACTACGCCATTGTAAAATTTTGTTTTTATCTTTAGACATGCCGGACAAATTACATAATTTATTTCTTCTTTATTCTTCAACATAGAATTATAAAGTTCATCATCGTGAATCCACCTTTTATTATGATAAATATTGTGACATTTTTTACATATTGACATATTTTTGTATGATAGTGCATTCTTATAAGAATCTGATTCATCGGTTGCTTCATGTTTTTTGATGTTAGCCGGATTCCATCTTTTTGTGTCATGCATAATATAGCGTCTCCTTTTTTAAATATTTAAATTAAGATAATGCTATGCCGTTATTTCATTAATAAATTTTTCTAATTATAATTAACTAAGCAAGATTTAATTTCTACTTAAAATAATTTGCGTTATTTAATTAATCAATTTATTTTAATTATATCATAGTTTACATTATATAAAAATTGCTTTAAACGATAAGATATAAGAATTGATGCCACTAATACAACAATAATAATTTAACGATGAAACTTATTGCAATTATAATTATAACTATGGCAGGTATCCTATCTTAATTTTATTCTATTATCTTATCCCGTATTAAAAACTTGATAAATATCTTAATTTAATTTTCATTATTTTCTTTATTTGTGAATCCTTTAATTAATTCTAAAGCTTCCCTGTCGGAAACATCGTACCAATTTTGATAAACCTGGGCAACGGCTCTGAAGAACTGCGGTATTTCAAGTATTACAATTTTATCAGCCAATTTTTTTAGCTTGAGAATAATTTCTTCACCTGCAACTGGGGAAGCCACGACTATTTTTTTCGTTCCATTATTTCTAAGGAGCATAATTGCCGCCCTCATAGAAGAACCCGCTGCAATTCCGTCATCAATCAAAATCACCGTTCTATCTTTAAGTTCAGGCAGAGGCTTTCCATTTCTAAGGACGCTTATTCTTCTCTTAATTTCATTTTTTTGCTCATCTACTATTATTTTGATTGTTTCATCGTCTAAATATCTTGATGTTTCACTATTTATATATATACTTCCGTCTTCCGCAATTGCTCCGAAACCGCCTTCTGGTTCATCAGGAAAAGGAAGTTTTCTTACAATAGCCAATGAAAAATCAGCATTAAGATATTTTGCTACTTCTATAGCAACTTCTATACCCCCTTTCGGTATAGCAAGAATTAAAACATCTTTGTCTTTGTATTCTTTAAGAGCTGCCGCTAATTTCTTCCCTGCGTCTTTTCTATCGTAAAACATAATAAAAATCATCCCGTAAATATTAATTAAATAAATAAATAATAAATTAATTATAATTAAAATAGTTTAATTTAAATAGAAATAGTTTAAATAAATATTTAAAAATGAGTAATTATAAGTTTTTTATAAACCACTTTGCCGAAAGCGCTGCAACTTTTTCCAATGCTCCCTGTTCCTCAAACAGATGGGTTGCACCGGGTATAATTTCAAGCTTCTTTTTTGCATTAATCATTCTTAAAGCAGTTTCATTTAATTCAATAACCTGAAAGTCTTCTCCTCCGACTATCAACAAAGTAGGTGCTTTAACTTCAGGTAAACTCTCCATAGCGAGATCAGGACGACCGCCTCTTGAAACTACCGCAAAAATAATATCGGATTTTTTAGCTGCCGCTATTAAAGCCGCCGCAGCTCCGGTGCTTGCCCCAAAATAACCGACCTTTAAACCGTTTGTAGACTTATCCTTAAGTAGCCAATCTGTGACGATAATTAGCCTTTCGGCGAGAAGCCTTATATTAAAACGATATTCGGCAGTATATATATCTACCTTTTCTTCTTCTTCTGTGAGCAGGTCAAAAAGAAGAGTGCCAAGATTATTTTCATTCAGAATTTTTGCTACGTATCTATTCCTTGAACTGAATCTGCTGCTTCCGCTCCCATGCGCAAATAAAACAATTCCTTCGGCGGCAGCCGGAATTTCCATGTTTCCGTTTATATTTTTATTGTTTATAGAGATTGTAATCTCTTTGCTTATTTTCATATGTTTATCTTCATTTATTATTAATAGAATTAATATTAGTCTTTCGCAGTATTTTTTTCTATATTCCTATTTTTTCTAAAGTACCAATATTATAAATCATACAATATAATACAATCGGCTCTTTATATGGTATTTTTACAGGACTTAATATTCTTAATATTAATGCAGTAATCTTTTTTATTCTTGTTTTTTACATTTAAAAATTCAATTTTAATCATTTCAATATTTAAATAATAATGTGGAAATATGTTTTAAATATATCTTAGTTTATACAACTATTTTTGATAATAATCAAGTTTGAGAAATATCCTTGTATTGTCGGAATAAGCCTTAATTTGATAATACGCGTCTTTCGTTACCATTAGATACCCTCCGTAAATTAGATTTTTGGGTATCTATTCTACATCATTGAATATTAAATTGGATATTCCAAAATCTTGAAATCAAAAGAAAATAAGATGGAATATCTATTTTAATAAAAAGTAACGACCTGACTTTTTGGTCGGTGAAAACAGGAATTTTAATTCGGTGTTTTTGGTATTATACATTCGGTGACGATAGATTTTAGGAATTTGAAAGGAATTTGTAAATTATTTAGATATTTGCTTGTGTGTTTTAATAAAAAGCTGCCATTTTTAAACCGGCGCCGGAATATCTAATTCCTTGCAGATTTTAATAGCTTAAAAATCGGAAATTTCTTTATGTCTGGGAACCGGAACTTTTATGGACGGATTTTTTGAGATTTATATAATGGGTATGATTCGCACCTTCTTTAAAAAAGACACATCCATGCTTTTTAAGATGCCTTACGAGGTCTTTTTGCTTCATGCTGTTGCTTTTTTTAAGTCAATAATTTTCTCATATATTATCTCGGAATTATCCCTAAAACTTTCTAATTCTTTGATAACTTCTATTAGGTTTTTTTCTGCTTCTTCGATTGTTTTTCCCTGAGTCATAGCGCCGGGAATATCATCGGTATAAGCAACCCACCATTTTCCGTCTTTAACGAAAGTCGCCTTTATTTTTTCCATGTTTTGATCCTTCTTTTGCGATTGATATAGTTTATTATAATTTTTAATATTCTACGGCATTATTATATCATAAATTTATTATAATTTTTCGGCAATTTTATTTATTTTTATTTGCCGCTGAAATATGATGATATAAAATTATTAAAAAGAAGTATGATAACGGCGATAAAAAGGCTATTTAGGCTATATATTTACGGTTATATGCGCCAATTTAATAGCTAAAAGCAATAGATTTATAGGCAAAATTCATAGTAAAAAGACTGAAAAATAAAATGACAGATGAAAAAAATTATGATATTGAATTAATTAATAAAATTATATAGTTATAAAATATCCAAATTATCAAAGCAATGACATTTAAAAAGATGTAAAATGTTCTTAGTATTGTAAAAAAGTAAAAAAATAGCCCTGATTCAGTGCATTGCGAAAGGTAGAATTAAGCTCATATGGCGGCGGAAAATTTTTACCATATCGGAAAATGCTGTTGTTTCTTAATGTGCCTATAATGTAGTTATGCTGATTTGCGGATTATTCGCTTTAAACGGCAAATGCGTGCGCTTTAAAGGATATTCCAGTGGGTTATATAATGTGCTATTCACTATATTGTATTAATTATCGCATATAGCGGTCGTTTCGGGCACCTGTAGCGGTAGAAATCGGCTTTTTAAATTAAAGGTGCGGTTATTTTAAGAAGTTTGAATATGTTGCGGAGTAAGGTTAGGATTTAATATTTTCGGTAAATATAAATTGCAAATTTTAAGATTTATATTTTAAAAACATACTTGAACCGTAGGAAACGGTAGTTAGTTATTGTTCTAATAAGCTAAGCCCGCAAACCCTTATATATCAAGGTTTTGATAAAGCAGGCTATTTAAGGCTATTTTTAAGCGTTTTAAGGGCATATTTCATTTTAGGTATAAGTTATATCAAAAGTAAATTTAAACCGCCTTATTGTTTATCGTGTAAATAGATTTATAATATATTTTAGAGTGCAACTATCTAAAATGAATATCCTATGCCTATGCTGTATATTATCTCGTTAGTTACGCTGTTTGGTTCCCAATTTTCAGACGATTGATATCCTACGTATATTCCGTCTTGATATAAATTTGTTATATATGTATAAATTGAAGATTGTCCATACTTAAATCTTTCATATTTTACATTTCCAAAAATATTAAAATTACCATAGAATTTGTAATCTAATCCTGCTGTAATATCATATATCGATTTTGCGCCTAATCCCCATGTTGTATTAGCATAAGAATAAGACCGCGCGCCTGTTAATGTATTATAATTTTCCGAGGTCATATCTATTTCATTTCCCTGCACTTGAGCGTCAAATGTTGTTCCGTAAGAAAATCCTACATCTCCCACAAGTTTCGGCGTAAATGCATATTGCCCTAAAATGCCTATCATAGCTATCCAATTTGAATAATGTTCGTTTTGACCGTTATTGCCTCCTATATTATCCCTTTTCCATATATGCCAACCTAATTCTCCGTAAGGAGTAATCACAAAATTATCCGTTACAGGAATCATGTAGCCTAATTTATAATTAAAATTATATATTTTACTATTTGTTGTATTTATTAAAGAGCCAAAAGTGCCGCCTTGTTTTGCACCTGTATAAGTGTCATTTCCTGAATAATAACTAAAATTTGCTTCATTATAAAAATGATAAAATGTATTTGAAAGACTTATTTTGAATCCGTTTAAAAAACCGTTTTCCGTATCCAAATATTTATCGGGACTGCCGCCGTTGAGTGATAAACTATACCCGTTATTTGCGTATTCTCCGTAATTTAATCCCAAATCGGAATAAGAGACGCTTAACATGTTATTTACCGAAAGAATTGCCGGATTAATATTATGCGGAAATAGCCCATAGTTTGAATTATTAGAGTTTGAATTATTTTGCGTTGTATTTTGCAGAGCATTGACCGTTTTATTCGGTTTATAGCCTTCGGGATACCCATATTTCGACATCGTCTGCGCATAAACATTAACAGCGCTAAATATTAGCATTATCGAAATAATTAAAAACAAAATCTTTTTCATCTCTCCTCCAAGATATTAATTTTACTTTAGTTTTTATCGATTTATTTTATGACAGCTTGAAGACGTGTCCCTTTTAAAACATACAAATTATTTAATTTATCATTTATATATGATTTTCCGATGCACAGCCGCTTAAATAAACAGCAAAGGCGGATAAAAATAATAAAATTAATATCTTATTTCATTATGAAATCTATAAAATTAAAAGTTTTCATAAATTTATTATTTTATCCGCCTGTTAATTTTTAAATATTTTAACAGATTATAACATTTATTTTAAATATTTCCAAAATAATAATTTATACCTATTAGAAAATCGTAATTATTCATTGTTGTATCTGGTGAATTTGGAAATGATATTGATTGCGATACGGAATCAAATTCAAAATTTATGCCTACATTTTTACTATTAAATATTGAGCGCCTAATCCATAATACAGTGAGCCGCCGTTAGAAAAAGATAAATTATCATTAAGTTCATCAAGTTGAACCGAAGTATTATTAAGCTGATTATGAACCATACCTATTCTTCCGTAAAGTAAAAATCTTTTAGATATTATAACATCAGGTTCTAAATATGCACCGTATTAGGAACTGCCATACGAAAGACTTTCCGGATAAGAATATCCTTCGTAAGAAAGTAAGTTAAACTTAAAGACAAAAAACTAAATTTATGCCTAAACATAAAAATATCGAATTATTCAAACATATAGGTTTAAAAATTAGAATAAAAAGACGTGAACTAAATTTTTCGCAGGAAAAATTAGCTGAGATGCTTAATGTTGCATATACGCAAGTTTATAAGTACGAAACAGGCAGATTTAAAATTCCATTAGATTATCTTATGGAATTAGCAGATATTTTTAAAGTTGATTTAAATTATTTTTTGTCAGATTATTGTTCGGGGAAAAAGTTAAAACTTAAAAATGAAAATAAAGAATATAATAAAACGATAGGAATGGTAAAAGAAATTTATGATTTTAATGATGAAAATTTAATATACTTGCTTAAAAAAGCGTAGAATGAATATATAACGTTGTTAAGGCGAAAAAGTAAAATAGCACAGTAAAGTAAAATAAAAAAATTTAATATTTCTAATTTTCACGAATAGCGCATAAATCATGGAACAGATTTCCTTAAAAATCTTAGAAAGTAAAATATATACAAATCTTAAAGCATTTCAACATTTTTAAGATACCTCTTGATTATCTCTTAAATTTGGCGGGTATCTTTAAAGTTGACTTGAATTATTTTATATCCGACTTTAACTCTGATAAAAAAGTAGAAGAAAAAGATTTAAAGCTTGCAATTATTATATATATGGTAAGAGAAATTTATACTTTAAAAGACCAAAGTTTAAATTTCGGGCTTGAAAAATGTATTGAATCCATATACGCAGTTGCCAAAAAGCAATATCAAAGCGATAATTAATTATGGTATAATAAAAATCAGATGGAAAAGATTATAAATATAAATATTGAAAAATTGCCGGAAGGTTTGTATCTGGCTACTTCTGATGATGTTCAGGGGCTTGTTGCGCAGGGAAGGACTATTACCGAAACAATGGAAATAGCTTCCGACATAGCTAAAAAACTGCTTGAGTTACAGGATAATACTCCAGCCGGCAAAGACCTTGAATTCACTTCTATCAAACTTCCAATAGTCGTCGGTTTGTAATGGGCAGTCTTGCAGGTTTTAAATACAGGGAAATAGTTAGTAAATTAAAAATTAGGTTGTGAATTTTTAAGGCTGGCGGCAGGAAGCCACGAAATCTGGTATAATCCCGTTACTAACAGGTAAACCGCTATACCTAACCATCCATGAGATATGCCGGAAGGCACTCTAAAAGCAATACTGATAACATCCTTAATTATTTTTTAAGAAATTTTATATTGATTACCGTTTGCATAAATTTTATTATGCATAAGATAAGGAGTATTGCAAATGAACCAAATCAATATCCAATATCACAAAACGAAAATCGGGGAACTGATATTAGGTTCTTTTGATGATAGTCTATGTTTGCTTGATTTCAAATATAGAAAAATGAGGACAACTGTTGACAATAGGTTAAAAATTGGGTTTAAGGCTGACTTTTTAGAACAAAATGACGCAATACTAACACAAGCAAAAGAACAGATAGATGAATATTTGGCAGGAAACAGAAAGGTATTTGATATTCCATTATTAATGATTGGAACCGATTTTCAGAAGAGCGTTTGGAATGAGTTGATAAAAATACCGTACGGTACTACTTCAACCTATTTGCAATTAGCAAAAAATATAAACAATACAAAAGCTGTTCGTGCGGTAGCCGGTGCAATTGGAGCAAATGCCATCGCTATTGCAATACCCTGCCATAGAATCATTTATAGTACGGGCGATTTAGGCGGTTACGGAGGCGGATTAGCGGTAAAAAAGCGTTTGATAAAACTTGAACAAAGGTAATGTAAATAAAATTTATGCCAATTTGTCATAAATATTTATGCCAATTTGTCATAAAATAAAATTGAATTTTGAGGAATAATTTTAAAAATTTAATTAATTCATTATCTTAATGTTAATTTTCAAAATGGCATACTTATTGCAATAAATTATATTAATTATCTTAGATAAGCATGCAGATATATATATGAATATACCAAGTTATACATTATAAAATTATTAAATATAAAAACATATTAAAACAAAACAATAAGGAGAGCAAATTATGTCTGACAAATTAGCGATTATTATCGCATCCGAAGAGTATGAAAAATCACACGTAGCTTCAATGATTGCGTCGGTTGCGGCAGTTTCGGGAGTCGAGGTTTCTATTTTCGTAACTATGAATGCGGTTTACAACTATTTAAAAGAAACGGTGGAAAAGAAAAATTTTACCGGCGGAAAACTTTACGAACAGATAAAAGAAAAAAAAGCGACAATGTTTTACGAACTGTTTGATCAGGCAAAAATGTTGGGCGGTCTTAAAATTTATGTTTGCTCAATGGTAATGGATATTCTTAAAATCGAAAAAGAGGATTTAATAGACATAGTGGACGATCATTTAGGCCTTGCGGCATTTTTAGGTATTATGGAAGGCGCCGAAACGATAACTTTTTAAAAATAATATAAAAATATTTAAGGAGGTATTTAGCAATGACGGAAGAAGAATTGAAACAGATTAAACCTACGGTTACTGTAGATGCAAGAGGAACATATTGCCCCGGTCCTCTTATGGAGTTGATAAAAGAAGTAAGGCAGCAGCCGGTAGGTTCGATAATAGAACTGATTTCGGGCGATGCGGGAAGCGCTAAAGACGTTCCTGAATGGTTGAACAAAGTAAAACAGGAGTTTCTGGGAGTTATTCCAGGGGACGGGTATTGGCGCATTTTTTCCAAAAAAGTTAAAGATATGTAAAAATTAAAAATATTTTGTTTGCTTTAAATTTAAATCAGTTAAATTAATTTTTAAATTTTAATTTTTAAGGAGGCAGTTATGTCAAAAAGAGTAGTTATAGTCGGAGGAGGAGTTGGAGGAACTATTATTGCAAATTTACTTGCAAAGAAAATGCGTCCCGAACTTAAGAAAGGCGAGCTTGTAATTGACGTCATTTCGGATAAAGCCGAGCATTTTTATCAGCCCGGTCTTTTGTATATGCTGTTCGGCTTAAAACATTACGAAGAGCTTGTAAGAAACGAAGCTGATTTGCTAGATCCTATGGTAGCGTTGCATCTTCATCCTGCAATTAAAATAGATAAAGACAAAAATGAAGTTCACCTTAAAAACGGGGTTATAATTAAATACGACATATTGGTTCTTGCAACGGGTTCCAGACCGGCTCCGGAAATGATACCGGGCTTGAAAGAAGGCGGAAACTGGTTTTACGAAATTGAAGCCTGCAGAAAACTTCGCCATGAATTAATGACTTTTAAAGGCGGAAAAATTGTTTTAACTATCGGTCTTCCCCATAAATGTCCGGTCGCTCCGCTTGAAGTTTCGTATATGATGGATGACTGGTTCAGACAGAGAGGATTAAGGGATAAGGTTGACTATACTTATACATATCCTATCGGCAGACTTCACGGACTTGAGCCGGTCGCACATTTTGCCGCTAAAACGTTCCCTAAACACGGAATAAACAGTGAAACGCTATTTAATATGAAAGAAGTTGACCCTAACAAAAAAACCGTTACCAGTCTTGAAGGAGTAACTTTAAAATACGATATTCTTATTACAATTCCGCCGCATAAAGGAGCTCAGGTTATCGAAGACTCCGGTTTAGGACAGAACGGTTTTGTTCCCACCGATAAATTTACTTTAAAAATGGAAGGTTCGACAAATATTTACGTAGTAGGCGATACTACTAATCTTCCGATAAGTAAAGCAGGTTCTACCGCCCACTTTGAATCGGATATCATAGTCGAAAATATCGCTTCCGAATTAAGAAACGGTTTAACGCCGTTCAGATATGACGGAAAGGTTTTCTGCTTTATAGAAACCGGCTTATCTAAAGCCACTTATATCATGTTCGATTATAATAACCCGCCGAACCCGGTAGCTCCTTCGGCTCTTATACACTGGTTTAAATTAACTTATAATAAAGTTTACTGGCTGACCCCGATGGGAATTCTTTAATTTAATGTCGTAAAAGGAGGCAAATTATGGCTGAAAATGAAACAATAGATGTCGGTGCCGCCCTGACTAATAAACTCAAGGAAAA
The DNA here is from genome assembly GCA_021850985.1 of bacterium. GTDB lineage: Bacteria > SZUA-79 > SZUA-79 > Acidulodesulfobacterales > Acidulodesulfobacteraceae > Acidulodesulfobacterium_A. Next base: position 7,082 of record JAJZJX010000029.1, on the reverse strand, counting down.
GCCGCAAGCTTTAGAACATTTATTAAATATTATCGATAGATTAGACACTCTTGACGAGTTCAGCGCAATGCTGCAAGCTCAGAAAGACGGAGCTACCGATATGATGGTCCAGAGAGTCGCGGATAACATTACCACCGGTCTTTCGATTATGGACAGTTTTTCAGGCGATGAACAGTTGTCTATGATTAAGGCTGCGGGCAATAACGCCGAAAGCCTTAAAAAGAGCATTGATAAAATTGCCGAACTCGAGAAATCAGGCACGCTTCAGTCGCTTAAAGATATGGGCGACTTCGTAGCGGGTTTTAGCAAAGGCATGACGGATTCAATGGTTGAACGTATGGCCGGCACCGCCGAAAAATTAACGGAACTTACCGACGCTCTTGCAGACGAGAATATGGCAGGTTTAATTAAAAAAGTGCAGCATGTATCCGATGCCCTTGGAACTTCGCTTGATAAAATTGCCGAACTCGAGAAATCAGGCACGCTTCAGTCGCTTAAAGATATGGGCGACTTCGTAGCGGGTTTTAGCAAAGGCATGACGGATTCAATGGTTGAACGTATGGCCGGCACCGCCGAAAAATTAACGGAATTAAGCGATCTTATGCTTAACTATAATTTAAAACCGTTATTAGACACGGGCGAATCCTTTATTAACAGCGGCACGTTAGACGATCTTGCAGAATTGGCTAACGCGGCGGCTGCCGCAAGGAGAATGCTTACTGACGGATTAGTCGACAGGGTCGTAAATACGGCGCAGGCAATGGTTGAAGCCATCATGACGCAGGTGGATGTTAAAGAAGTTATAAAATCTATCAACCGTTCAACAATTAAAACAATAAATAATGCCGGAGAAGAGAAATATGCAAAAGGAGGTATTTTGTCGTTATTATCTATGGCAAAAGACCCCGAAATAATGCAGGGTCTTAAATTTATGATGCTGTTATCTAAAAATTTAACTCATGATATAAAAATACATGCAGATGATATATTTCTTACAGGCGAGATTGCCAAAAAAGAATTCAAAAAATTATAATATAATCTTATTTGTCGATGCAAGTTCTCAAATGAGCGCTGCATACGAAGATAAAGATAAGCGGCGTTAGAGTGTTGAGATATTATATCAAAGGCTATTAGCAATAATAATATTGCTAATAGCCTTTGATTTTTTAAAATTTTATTTAAGCTTGTTATTTTGAACAACAACCTTAATCATGTGATAGAAAATATTCAAATATTTAATATTTTACGTAATTTTGCATAAACGGCATACATTTATATCTGTTTTTGCAGGAATGATAATTTTTTGATTAAAACCTCAATTTCCGAATTGTAATTACGCTTTGGCAGCAAAGAAAATGTGTCACAAAGAAAAGGTGTTAGATTTATTTTCTGCAGGAACTGTATATATATTTGACTTTTTTAATTAATGCAGAAAATAAATCTGAAACCTTTTCTTTTTTTGCCTTAATTTATTTATTTCATTTTTATAGAAGTAAAATTTTTATAAATTTTTATTAAATTTATTTTTAAAAAATGGTATTATTAAAAAGTTTAATATAATAATATAAGATAAGCATATAAAAAAATTCCAAAGGGGGAATAATATTATATGGTAATTAATTCCGTTTCGTTTAATTCCGGAAACATTGCTTGGGTTTTAGCTTCGGCCGCGCTTGTGTTAATGATGACACCTGCTTTAGGTTTTTTTTACGGAGGTATGGTAAGGAAGAAAAACGTACTTAACACTATTTCTCTTAGTTTTGTAACGATTGCTACCGTCAGTTTTGTATGGATTTTATGGGGATATTCTTTGTCTTTCGGCCCGGACGCTTACGGAGGGCTTATAGGGAACTTGAAATACATAGGGCTTTTTAATATGAAAATTAATCAGCATTCAAGGTATGCGCATACCTTGCCGTCCTATGCTTTCGTAGCGTTCCAGCTAATGTTTGCTATAATAACAGTAGCTTTAATAAGCGGTTCGTTGGTGGAGAGGGTTAAATTTTCTACTTGGGTCGTTTTTACCGTTATATGGCTGACCGTAGTTTATGCTCCTATAGCGCAATGGGTATGGGGTAAGGGCGGATTTCTGGCAAAAATGGGCGCCTTGGATTTCGCCGGCGGAACTGTAGTTCATATAAGTGCCGGTTTTGCAGGTCTTGCCGGAGCGTTAGCGCTTGGAAAAAGGAATAAATATCTTAAAGAAAACATAATACAGCCTAATCAACTCGGTTATACTATATTAGGCGCAGGACTTCTATGGTTCGGCTGGTTCGGTTTTAACGGCGGCAGTGCTCTTGCCGCAGACTCCATTGCCGCTTCCGCAATTTTGGCAACAAATACGGCTGCCGCTGCAGCTGCTATCAGCTGGATGATTGCCGAATGGGTAAGAAACGGTAAACCTACTAGTTTAGGTATTGTTTCCGGAGCTATTGCCGGTCTTGCTACGATTACGCCGGCGGCGGGTTATGTAACGCCATGGGCTGCTATGATAATAGGTCTTGTCGCAGGCATTATATGTTTTTCTATGGTAATTTTTATTAAACCTAAATTAGGTTACGACGATGCTTTAGACGTTTTCAGCGTCCACGGAGTAGGAAGCGTTTGGGGGGTTTTTGCTACAGGATTATTTGCCGATCCTTTAATAAATAAAGCCGGAAAAGGATTGTTTTACGGAAATCCGAGACAGTTATGGGTTCAGATAATTACTATAATAATAGTCGCCACCTATTCTTTCGTATTAAGCTTTATTATATTTAAAGTACTAGATTTAATTATGGGTCTAAGGGTAGATAAAGATTCGGAAACTATGGGCTTGGATATTACCCAGCACGAAGAAACGGGTTATAATTTATAATAAATATTATAATTTAAGATTATTAAATTATAAATGAATTATAAAGTTAAAAAAAACAATAATATCCGAAGAAAGTTTAATATTTATGAAAAATATAGCGGTTTTAATTAAGTCTAAGGAAAGGCAATCGGAAGGTTTAAGAATTTCTGCCGGATTAAGCCTTCTCGGAGATAAAGTAGATATTTTTATTTTAAACGAAGATTTCAATATAAGCGATTTGCCTGTTGTGAAGAATCATCTTGAAATGATTAAATCTGTGGGTATAGGGTTGTATTCAAATTTTAAAAAAGAAGACTTTAGCTTTATTTCCGATTTAGACATAGGAAAAAAAATGTTAAAATACGATATCGTATTTTTTTATTAATATGAAAATTTTATATTTAGTAAAAGAAAAAATTGACGGGGATTTAGGGAAATCTTTTAGCAGTTTTGTATCCGCTCAACAATCCGAAGGAAACGAGATTTTAATAATTAATCTTTGGGAAATAGATAGCAGCGGTTACGGCTCTGTTTTAGATAAAATTTTTGAATACGATAAAACTGTATGCGTTTAATTTTAATAAAAATCTCAATTAAATAAAAATATAAAAAGGAGGAATACAATATTTATGGATTATGGAATGCAAAACAGACTTTCCCGCATTATTAAGCCGAAAGACGGAAAAACCGTTATGCTTGCCGTGGATCACGGCTATTTCATGGGGCCTACCGCAGGCCTTGAAAATATAAAAAAATCTATTTCTCCTCTTTTAGAATACGCAGATTCCCTAATGCTTACACGCGGTATTTTAAGAACCCAGATTAATCCCGAAATAGATATTCCGGTCGTTTTGCGCGTAAGCGGCGGAACAAGTATACTTAAAGACGACCTTTCAGACGAAGATATAACCGTTTCAATGGAAGATGCCGTCAGATTAAACGTCTGCGCCGTCGCCTTATCTGTTTTTATCGGTTCGAGCAATGAAAAGCAGGGCATAATCAATCTTTCGAAATTAGTCGATAAAGGCAATAAGTACGGTATACCGGTACTCGCGGTTACCGCCGTCGGCAGAGAAATGGCGAGGGATGCCCGTTATCTGTCTCTTGCCGTAAGGATAGCCGCAGAAACCGGAGCAAGCATAGTAAAAACTTATTACTGCGAGGATTTTAACAGGGTAATAGAAACGTGCCCCGTCCCCGTCGTAGTTGCGGGAGGAAAAAAGACCGGCGAACTAGAAGCGCTCAAACTGGCATATAACGCGGTTAAGCATGGAGCTGCCGGCGTAGATATGGGCAGAAATATATTTCAGTCCGAAAAACCTATAAATATGATTAAAGCGGTAAAAGAAGTAGTTCACGGCGGCATATCGCCGGAAGACGCTTACGGTAAAATATATAATATATAGCATATAAAATATTTATAAATAAAGGATTAATAAAGCATATTCTTTTATATAATTTGTAATTTCCATGATTGCATTTATATTGCCGTAAGCGTTATTAAGGAAAATATAGTTTTGTGAATAATTTAAACAGCGAAAAAAGTTCTTATTTAAGGTCTGCCGTTCATCAGCCGGTTAACTGGTATCCATGGTGCATGGAGGCTTTTGAAAAAGCTAAAGAAAAAGATTTGCCGGTTTTATTAGATATAGGCGCAGTCTGGTGCCACTGGTGCCATGTAATGGATTCCGAATCTTACGAAGACGAGGAAACTGCGGTTATAATCAATGAACATTATATTGCTATTAAGGTTGACAAAGACGAAAGACCGGATATAGATTCCCGCTATCAAAAAGCCGTAAGCGTGTTTTCCGGTACCGGAGGATGGCCTCTTACCGCTTTTTTAACCTGCGACGGTAATTTTTTTTACGGCGGAACGTATTTTCCTAAAGAGCCGGCTTACGGCATGCCCCCATATAAATCCGTTTTAATTGAAATTGCAAAATATTACCGCGATAACAAAGAGGCGGTTTTTAATCAAAGTTTAGATTTTTTTAAAAGAATTTCAAGCGATGCGAATAAGTTTTCTATATTTAATATAAATATTAAAAGAATTAACGATTCTATAAAAAAAGATAATTCGTTAAACATAGAATACGTAAAAAAGTTTATAAACGAAGCATCTTATGAGTATAAACTCCATTTCGACGATGCAAACGGCGGCTTAGACGAATCTCCTAAATTTTTTTATTTCTCCGCGCTGGAACTTCTTGCTCTCGATTATATAGCGAACAGGGACAGGGATTCTTTAAATAAAGGAACTTATACTCTAAATAAAATTGCAGCCGGCGGAGTACTCGACCATGTAGGAGGCGGTTTTCACAGATACTCTACGGACAAGAAATGGATAGTTCCTCACTTTGAAAAGCTGGCGGAAATTAACGCTCAGGCTTTAAGAACATATTCCCTATATTACAGGTTAACTAACAATAAAGCATTTCTTAACGTTATAAATAAAACGCTAGATTTTATAACGGGCGAGCTTTATGACCGCATAAACGGCGGCTTTTATGCAAGCGTCGATGCCGATACAGGAGACGAAGACGATGGAAAATTTTTTACCTGGTCGTATAACGAGTTCAGGGAAATATTTTCCGGTAGAGAAGAATTTAAAGCGGCGGCGGAAATGTTTAATATAAATAAAGAAGGAATTATGCATAACAATAAAACGGACCGCGACAGCGCCGGAGAATATTCCGGTCCGCAGCCTGACATCGCTTATGAACCCGGCGAAATTCCTAACGTATTATATTTAGGCGATAATTTTGAATATATCGGCGGTAAAATTTACGAATCGGCGATTTTAAAACTAAAAAATTTTAGGGACAGGAGAAAAAAACCTTACACCGACAGAGTAAAATATTCTTCCTTAAACGGTAATATAATATATTCTATTACCGAATTGAGCAAAATTTTTAATCCTTTTGATTTAAACAGGCAAAAATTAAATAAGATAGGAGAAAAGTCCATAAAGCTTTTTACGGATATTTTTGATAAAAACGGCGATGTAGGCAGATTTATAGGCGAAGCGGGAGGTTCCGTTTTGGAAGATAATGCTTATATAGTGCTTGCATTAATCGGTTTGTTTGAAACGACGTCAAATCCGGAATATTTTATTTACGCAAAAAAAATTGCCGAATATACGATAAAAAATTTTTACGATTCTGAAAGGGGCGGTTTTTTTGATATACAGCATACGACGAAAAGCTCAAAGATAGGTTATCTCTCTCATAAAGAAAAAAATATAGCCGATTACGGCGGCTGTTCGCAAAATGCCTCTGTTTTGCTTGCTATGTCGAAACTTTATATTCTTACCGGAGAGGTTCAGTTTAAAAACGTCATTTTAAAATCTTTCGAATACTTTATAAACGAAGCGAGTATGCTTAAACATAACGCTTCGGGATATCTTGCCGGTTTAATATATTATGCTGACAAAACCAAGGTTAACGTAATAGTCGGAAGATATAACGATAAAGCCGTAATAGATTTTTATTCTATATATGGGGAACTTAATACTTCCGATAAATTAAAAACAGCCTTTAATTCTTTTAATATTTTTATAGATGCGGGCAACAAAGAAATTATAGATATTTATTCGGGCTTTACAGGCTATCAAAAAGGAGATGCGCTTATTCTGGAAGAAGTAAGAAATGCCGTAGCGGAATACGGGAGAGTGAAAAAACCCCTAGTATTTATGTGCGGCGACAAATCGTGCAATACGAAAATTTTATAAAAAACCTGAAAAAATTACTATTACTCTTGACATAAATTAATATTTTGTAGTAATATACTCTACTAAGAATAATAAAATACGCAAAAACGTTGTATAAAGGAATAAAAAGTTTAACATTTAACTGTTTAAAAGCAGGAGAAGTAACATGAAAAGAGTGTTGGCTATATTTGTTTTTTTAACAATACTTTTTATTTTAAACTTAAATGCTTATTCTTATATTAACGTAATTACCGTCAGTCCCGGTGCAACGCTCGGTCAGATTGCCGACAGCTACAATACCTCTGTAAACTCTATAATGTCTTTGAACGGACTTCACAACTACGTCATATACCCGGGCGAAAGATTAAAAGTACCCGCAAACGGTTCTTATCAGCCGGCACCGCAGTACGGTCATTATACCGTTCAATTCGGCGACACCCTTTCTTTAATAGCCCAGAAATACGGCACTTCTATTGCAGAACTTAGGAAACTTAATCATCTTTATTCAAACGTAATAAGAACGGGAGCCGTACT
>JAJZJX010000028.1 GCA_021850985.1 bacterium | reverse complement strand
CCTATGGAATTTAACAGAGCCAGCCTTGCTATGCGTACGCTGAATATAGAATTTATATATGCGGCTTTTGCCGTTTCCATTGTAGCTTTTGCCGTTTCCGCATCTAAAAGGTCGCCGGTTCCTACTTTGTAAAACGCCTCGGCGGCTTTATACTGTATTTCGTCGTTTTTAAGGTTTTCTTTGTCTGCTTTCATTAATTCTTTGTCGGCAAAATACTCCGCAAAATTTAAAATAACGTTATATAAATCGCTGTTTACCGCATAATTATAACCGGCGTCCGCCCCCTTCATCTCATACTTTGCGTTAAGATAGCCGTAATAGCGCGAACCGAAGGAGTAAAGCATGTACGTCGCATTTAAAGACGCCGAATAGTCGTTTAAAGAGTAGTTTATGCCCGGCTCGGTAATTATCTGTCCATTGGAAGTTACGGTATTATTGTCGACATTCATAAAAGAATTTTTAGAATATCCCGCCGTTGCAGAAATTTGAGGGTAGTACTGGGATAAAGTTTCGTTTTTTGTATAGACGGACGAAAGATAGGAATATTTAGAGGTTAAAATTCCCGGATAAAGTTTGACAGCAAGCGTCAGCGCATCTTTTAGCGTGATAATTTTTTTAGTCGCGCCGTAAGAATTTCCGGCGTTAGTAAAAAATATCGCGGTAATCAGGAAAAACAAAGGCAATATGATTTTTTTTATGGTTTTAATATTCATTTTAGATTATTATATATTATTATATGTTGATATTAAATTTTTTTAAACAGTGTCTATTATAATGCCGCATTGTTAATAAATAATTAATAAATCATAAACAAAAAACATAATAATAATCATAATGACTTTAAAGTCATTTGTCAATATAGATACGGGGACAGAATTGAATTCTGTCCCCGTAGCAAATTTAACAAATTTGATATGTCTTTAAGTTTTAATCTTATCAGTCTCGGATGCCCTAAAAATCAGGTGGATTCGGAAACTATGTTTACGCGTCTCGAAAAATCTGATATCAGATTTACTTCCGACCCTGACGGATGCGATATCTGTGTTATAAACACATGCGGATTCATTGAAGCGGCAAGAAAAGAATCTATAGACGTAATCATGGAAGCCGTAGAGAAAAAAAAGTCCGGCGCAATAAAATATATTGCGGTGACGGGATGCATGGTAAACAACAACGTAGAAACACTTAAAAAAGAATTGCCTGAAGTAGATATTTTCCTGACTACTTTCGACGAAGAAAAAATAGCGGAAGAAATTGAATCGGCGGCGGGAAAAAAAATATCCCCCAAAAGAACAGCGGTATCCTCAAAAAAATATAATGAATTCGAAAGGGAGCATTTTAACTTAAAAAGCACTGCATACCTTAAAATATCGGAAGGATGCGGCAGGTCTTGTTCTTTCTGCACTATCCCTTCCATCAGAGGCGCATACCGCTCCAAATCTATAGAAGAGATTAAAAAGGAAGCCGCCTATTTAGCTTCGGCGGGAGTCGAAGAACTGATAATCGTTTCGCAGGACACATCCTATTACGGAATGGACGCCGGCGTTAAGAACGGTTTATATCTTCTATTAAAAGAACTTATAAAAATAAAAGGAGTAAAATGGATAAGGCTTATGTATCTTTATCCGTCAATGTCTTTATTTACGAATGATTTAATAAGTTTATTCAATAACGAAGAAAAAATTTTGAAATATATAGATATGCCCGTTCAGCATATAAGCGATGAAATTCTTAGGCTTATGAAACGCGGAGAATCTAAAAAAGACGTTTTAAAAATTATAGAAAAAATAAAAAATAAAATCCCCGATGCCGCCCTTAGAACTTCTCTTATAACCGGTTTTCCAGGAGAAACAGATAAAGATTTCGAAGAATTATTAAGATTCGTAAAGGACGTAAAATTCGACAGCCTCGGAGTTTTTAAATATTCCGACGAAAGAACCGCCGGCTCATACAAATACAAGCAAAAAGTAAGCGCAAAAATTAAGTCCGAGAGATATAAAATTTTAATGGAAACTCAAAAATCGCTTATCGGTTACGTAATGTCTAAGCACATAGGGCGGACATACGAAGCGGTGATCGACGAAATAAACAATAAAACGGTAAAGCTGAGAACTTACTTTCAATCTCCCGATATCGACGGATATACTTATATGTATTTAGAAGATTTAAAAAATATTCCCGATTATATTGCGAAAAAAAAATTTACCTACGTAAATATCAATAAAATTAAGGATTACGACCTGTTATGCACGCCCTCGTCTATATAATTAGTAGTAAAAAATTCTTGACTAAAATTTAATTAAGGTTTATAATTTAAGAACGGCATTTTAAAATCGAATAAAAAAACAAAAATATACGATTTTCAATCCGCAATAAAAAAAAATAAATTCAATTTTCAATTCAAGGACAATAGCTATGAAAACGGTTTTAAACGAACAAAACAGGCGTAATTTTGTCGCTCAGGTAGAGTCTATGCTGCACGACAAACTATCCAAGTGTTATCAGTGCGGAAAATGTTCGGCGGGATGCCCCGTTAATTTTGAAATGGATTATACTCCGAACCAGATAATAAAAATGACCGAACTTGGAATGGAGGATACCGTTTTAAATTCTAAGACTATTTGGCTTTGCGTTTCCTGCAATACCTGTTCGACCAGATGCCCGAAAGGATTTGAAGTTACGGGCATTATGGACGTCCTTAGGGAGATAGCCGAGAGAAAAGGGATAACTTCAAAAACAGAAAAAGAAGTCCAGATGTTTCACGAAGTATTTCTTGATAACGTCAAATCGCACGGAAGAATATTCGAACTTGAATTAGTCGGAAAGTATAAATTAAAAACAAAACATCTTTTCAGAGATATGTTTTTGGCTCCAAAAATGCTCGAAAAAGGAAAACTTAAAATGCACGGAGAAACAATTTCTAATTTAAATCAAATAGCAAAAATTTTTAAGGATTTCGAGTAAATAGTTAAAGGAGAAATTAAAAAATATGAAATTAGCATATTACCCCGGATGTTCGCTAAAAGGAACGTCTTTCGAATATGAAGTATCGTTGTTAAAAATTCTTGAAGCTATGGGCATAGAGGTCAAGGAGATTCCAGACTGGAACTGCTGCGGCGCTTCGGCTGCCCACAGTATAAACCATAATCTTGCCATAGCCCTTCCGGCAAGAAACCTTGCGATAGCCGAAAAAGACGGCTTTGAATCCGTCCTTGCTCCGTGCGCCGCATGTTCTAACAGGCTCAAAAACGCCGATTATGAATTAAAAAGAGACGATATTTTAAAGAAGAAAATAACCAATTCCTTGGAAATGCCTTACGACTCCGAAATGAGCATCAATAACATGCTTGAATTTCTTATCGGAGTAGTCGGAAAAGAAAAGATAAAATCGATGGTTAAAAAACCGCTTGCCGGACTCAAAGTTGCATCTTATTACGGCTGTTTGTTAGTCAGACCGCCTAAAGTTATGCAGTTCGACGACCCCGAAAATCCGGTTACCATGGATGAGCTGGTTTCTCTTACGGGAGCCGAGCCGGTTGACTATTCTTATAAAACCGAATGCTGCGGCGCGATTAATTCGCTTTCAAAACCGGACGTAGTTATGGCTTTGACCGGAAAAGTTTTATACGACGCGAAAAATCACGGAGCAGACGTAGTAGTAGTCGCCTGCCCGCTATGCCATTCTAATTTAGACGTCAGACAGAAAGAAATAGAAAGAAAATACGAAGAAAAAATAGGTCTGCCGATTTTGTTCATTACGGAGCTTCTGGGTCTTTCTTTCGGAATTAACCCCAAAGACCTTGCAATAGACGGACATATGGTTGCGGCAGACAGAGTTTTGAAAAAAATTGAAGAATTATCGAAATAAGCAGTTTATAATTTCAGATTATTTATTAAGTTACATACGAGAGGTAAAATATTATGTCAAGAATAGGCGTGTTTGTCTGCTGGTGCGGTTCTAATATAGCGAGCACCGTCGATGTAGAAAAAGTAAGAGAGGAAGCTGCAAAAATACCCGGAGTAGTCAGCGCCGTCGATTACAAATATATGTGTTCCGACCCCGGACAGAACAGCTTGAGAAACGTAATCAAAGAGAAAAACTTGACCGGCGTCGTTCTTGCCGCGTGTTCGCCGCATATGCACGAAAACACTTTCAGAAAAGCGGCGGTAAAAGAGGGATTAAATCCGTATTTCGTAGAAATTGCAAATATCAGGGAACAGGTTTCATGGGTTCACGAAGATAAAGAAAGAGCTACCGCAAAAGCCGTCGATTTAATGAAAATGATGGTAGAAAAGGTAAAAAGGGATAAACCTATAGAAGACGTAAGAGTTCCTTTGAATAAAAAAGCGCTGGTTATAGGCGGAGGCATTTCGGGAATACAGGCCGCCTTAGATATCGCAAACGGCGGAGTAGAAGTTATATTAGTCGAGAAAGAACCGTCTATAGGCGGAAGAATGATACAGCTTGACGAAACGTTCCCGACGTTAGACTGCTCAAGCTGTATAATGACTCCGAAAATGGTCGAAGTAAATCAGCACCCAAATATCAAATTATATACATATTCCGAAATAGAAGACGTTTCCGGTTATATAGGAAATTTCAAAGTAAAAATAAAGAAAAAAGCAAGAAGCGTCGTAGAAAAAGACTGTACGGGATGCGGCGAATGCTGGAATGCCTGCCCTATGCACAAAAACGTAAAAAGCGAATTCAATATAAATCTATCCGAAAGAACTGCGATATATGTTCCGTTTCCTCAGGCTGTGCCTTTAGTGCCTGTGCTTGACCGTTCGGTCTGTCTTCATTTTAAAAAAGGCGGAAAATGCCAGAAATGCTTCGACGCCTGCGGACCTAAGTGCATAGATTTCAGTATGCAGGACGAAATAATAGAAGAAACCGTCGGAGCTATCGTAGCCGCCACCGGATATGACCTCATGGAAACTTCCATGTACGGAGAATACGGTTACGGAAAATATAAAGACGTAGTTTCGGGATTGCAGTTCGAAAGGCTTCTTTCGGCATCCGGTCCTACCGAAGGCGTCATCAAAAGACCTTCCGACGGAAAGACGCCTCAGACTATAGTTTTCGTTCAGTGCGTCGGTTCGAGGGATCCCGAAAAAGGAGTTCCTTATTGCTCCAAAGTCTGTTGTATGTACACCGCAAAGCACGCAAAACTCTTTGCCCATAAGGTTCACGGTTCTCAAAGCTATGTTTTTTACATCGATATAAGAGCTACAAGCAAGGGATACGAAGAGTTCGTCAGGGGAACTATGGAACAGGACGGAGCGGTTTATTTAAGAGGCAGGGTATCTAAAATATATGAAGACAACGGAAAACTTATAGTAAAAGGAGCCGATACTCTTTCGGGCAATCAGGTAGAAATAGCAGCCGATATGGTAGTGCTTGCAACCGGCGTAATACCAAAAAAAGGTTCCGACAAGCTTGCGCAAATGCTTGGAATATCATATGATAAATACGGATTCTTAACAGAGTCTCATCCTAAACTGAGACCTGCGGAATCTTCTACGGCAGGCATATTTCTTGCCGGCATGGCGCAGGGTCCAAGGGATATTCCGGAATCCGTCGTTTCAGGTTCTGCTGCGGCTTCAAAAATACTCGGCTTGTTTTCAAAAAGCGAGTATGAGGTTGAAGGCACTATATCCAGCGTTAACGAAGCGACATGCGTCGCCTGTTTCTACTGCCAGAGAGTCTGCGCTTATAATGCTATAAGCAGAAAAGAAATTAAAGACAGAAACGGCAACGTCGTAAAAGTCGTCGCAAACGTGAATCCCGGACTATGTACGGGATGCGGAGCATGCGTGAATGCCTGCTTCTCTAAATCCATCGACGTCAAAGGCTTCATGGACGACCAGATATATGCGGAAATAAAATCTTTAGCGGTGTAAAAATAGATAACCTTCGTCATTGCGAATATCTTTACCTGCGTTTATAAAAAATAAAGGCTTTTATGCAGGTAAAGATGGATAGCGGCGAAGCAATCTTAATTATAATTATTATTATTAACTGTTGGGGCCGATTCAATTCTGCCCCGTCACAAAACGGAAAAAAAGGAGTCTTTCAGACATGGAAGATATGAAAGTAGAAAAAAATGAGCAAAAAGATGGAACGGCGGCGGCTAATACCGGCAGTCAAAGCGACCCAAGGTTAATAGCTTTCGTCTGCAACTGGTGCACATATAACGGCGCCGATCTTGCCGGAACAAGCAGAATGAAATATTCCGACAACGTCCGGGTTATTAAACTGCCGTGTACCGGAAGAATAGACCCGCTTTTTATAGTAGAAGCTTTTAAAAAGGGCGCAAAAGGAGTTTTAGTTTCCGGATGCCACCCGGGCGACTGCCACTATACCAGCGGAAATTATCATTCAAGAAGAAAATATGCAACTTTTAGAGACTTGCTCGGCTATCTCGGAGTAGATTTAAACAGAGTCGAATTTTCTTGGATAAGCGCATCTGAAGGAAACAAATGGGTTGCCGTAATTAATGAATTTACGGATAAAATTAAATCTCTGCCGGATAAAACGACGGATATATTTACAAAAAAATAAAGGATATATTTATGGCAAACACAAAAACCGACGAAAAACTGCAAAAAATAGCAAAAGATCTTCTCGAAAGCGGAGAAGTGAACCTTATAATCGGATATACCAAAGGTTCTAATCCGCAAAGAATGAGGCCCGTTTTTATAACGAAACCGGAGGAGGCGGAAAAGCTTTCGTTCAGTCATAACGCCGTCCAGGATCTCGCCGTATTTTTAAAGAAACAGGAAGTCAAGAAATTCGGGAAAATAGGAATAACCGTTAAAGGATGCGACGAAAAAGCCGTTAACGCATTAATTCAGGAGTATCAGTTATCGAGGGACAATATAAAAATAATCGGAATGCAGTGCAACGGCGTAATAAAACAAAATCTTGCGGATAAAGGCGAAACAAAAGTTTCGGAAACTACGGTTTACGATAAATGCCTCATATGTCAGGAGCACACCCCGGTACTTTACGATTTTCTCGTCGAAACCGAAGAACCGGAATTAAGCCTGTCGGGAAACGTTAAGCCTTATGCCGAGATAGAAAAGTTAGACGCTTTGAGTACAGAAGAAAAAAACGCATACTGGGCAAAAGAGTTTGACAAATGCATTAAATGTTATGCCTGCAGGCAGGCTTGCCCGCTTTGTTTCTGCTCGAGATGCATAGTGGAAAAAAATATGCCTCAGTGGATAGATACCAATTCCGAAGAACCCGGAAATGCACAGTGGAATCTTATAAGGGCATACCACCTTTCTGGCAGATGTATAGGATGCGGAGAATGCGAAAGGGCATGTCCCGTTAATATTCCCTTAATGCTTATAAACGAAAAAATGGCAAGAGACGTATATAATCTTTTCGGCTACAAGTCAGGATTGGATATAAACGCTAAACCGGTTTTCGGCGTATTCAGCGAAAGCGATTTCAACGACTTTATAAAATAAGAAATAAGATATTGGAGACGGCTTATAATGGAAGAAAAATATTTTGAAATTTCCTCGGATAACCTTAAAAAATTTGTTGACAGGATTATAACCGACAACTACGAGGTTATAGCGCCGACCGATAAAGACGGCGATACTTTTTACGGAAAAATAAGCAAGTTTGAAGAAGCAAACTTAGATATTTTATTGCCTAAGATGTCTTATAAAGAATATCTTCTTCCTAAAACCGAAACGCTTTTCGAGTATTCCATTTCGGGAGTCGATACGGAAGTTAAAGACGGACTGCAGGGCATTACCGGAGCAAACGAAAAACGGGTTATTTTCGGCGGAAGACCATGCGATGCCGGAGCCGGTCCCATAATGGAAAAGGTTTTTAACTGGGATTATAAAGACGAATTTTTTAACGAAAGATTTAAAAATCTGACGATAATTTCCATAGCCTGCGAAAAACCCGATAATTATTGCTTCTGTACCGAAATGCAGCTTTCTCCGGAAAGTTCTTACGGTTCCGACATTCTTCTTAAAAAATCGGGCGATAAATATTTTGCGATAGTTACGGGAGAGAAAGGTTTAAACCTTGTAAAAGCATATTCGGACTTGTTTGCCGAAACAACTAAAGATAAGGTTCCGGCAGATAAAGATTGGAAAAAGATTTTTGAAATAGAAAAAACAAAAAGTTTTTTAGATAAAAATTTTGAGCATAACTATTTTCAGGAAAGATTTTTATCATGTATAGGATGCGGAGTCTGCACTTACACATGTCCGACTTGCCACTGCTTCGATATTCAAGACGAAGGCAATCTTAAAGAAGGCAGGAGAATCCGCAACTGGGATTCGTGCCAGTTCGGAATATTCACCTTGCATACTTCGGGACATAATCCCAGAGTTACGCAGGGCGACAGATACAGGCAGAGATTGATGCACAAATTTAAAATTTACAGCGAAAAATTCGATAAATATTTATGCGTAGGATGCGGCAGATGTTCGAGAAACTGCCCCGAAGATATAGATATAAAAGAAGTTGCGAAAAATTTAGCCGAAATGGCATAAAAAAATCGTTTAAAATCGTTTAAAATAGTATAAATTAATATTAATATTATATAGCGGGAGCATATAGTTAATGGAAAATATCTATTTGCCTAAACTGGCGGAAATTAAAGAAATTATTCAGGAGACTGCGGACACAAAAACGATACGCCTTTCAATAGACGGAAAAAGCATAGATTTTCTTCCCGGTCAGTTCGGCGAATTTTCGCTGATAGGAGAAGGCGAATCTACATTCGGTTTTTCGTCATCTCCGTTAAGAAAAGAATACTTTGAATTCAGCTTCAGAACTTCCGGACGCGCTACGACCGGTATAAACGGATTAAACGAAGGCGATAAAATTGCTTTCAGAGGTCCTTACGGAAACTATTTCGATACGTCGAAGATGCACGGAAAGGATATAATATTCGTCGGCGGCGGCATAGGCATGGCTCCCGTTAAATCTATTATGGAATACTGCTTAGACGAGCGGGATAAATACGGCAAAATTACTATATTATACGGCGCAAGAACGGTAGGCGACCTTTTATATAAAAACATTTTCGACGAATGGAAAAATCATAAAGATACGGAATTTGTCGTAACCGTAGATCCCGGCGGAGAAACTCCGGACTGGAAAGGGAAAGTAGGGTTCGTCCCCACTATTCTGGAACAGCTGCCTCTTAAAGGTGAAAACAGCATAGCTGTAGTCTGCGGGCCTCCTATAATGATTAAGTTTGCCTTAAAAACGCTTGAAGAAAAAATGGGTTTCAGTAAAGAAAATATAATAACTACTCTTGAAAACAGAATGAAATGCGGACTCGGAAAATGCGGAAGATGCAACGTAGGAAGCGTTTACGTATGCAAAGACGGCCCCGTGTTTACGGCAAAAGAGCTTGAAAGCCTGCCGAACGACTTTTAATTCTAACGACTGAAACTAAAAATTTATGCAGCTATTAATAATTCATGCCGACGATTTCAACTATTCTTTGACCGGAAAAACCCCAGTCGCGGAAGAAATCGGCGAATCCGCCGTTAAGGATGCCGTTAATTTTTTTGAAGAACCTTTAGTAGTTTTTTGCACCGTAGAAAAAAGCGACGCTAAAAACAACGCCGATATAGTCAGGCAGGCTTTTACCGAAATCAAAGAAATTGCCGACAAATTAAAACCCCGCATAATTATCGTATATCCTTATGCGCATCTTTCTAACAGCCTTGCCGACCCACGTATTGCAGTTTCCACGCTGGAATCTTTAAAAAACGAAATAGCGGCTTTTTATCCGGTTTACAGAGCTCCTTTCGGCTGGTACAAGAGCTTTAAAATTTCGTGCAAAGGTCATCCGTTAAGCGAATCTTCAAGGCACATTACCGATTTATCCGCCGAAAGTTCGGCATATACGTCAACAAAAGCGTATGCGGCTAAAAAAACAAGGGAAGACGTAGTTAAGGACGTGGAAAGCGAATTTTTTATATTAAATTTCGACGGCAAAGAAACAAAAATAGATTTAAAAAACGAAAGCGTCTTAGACGATAATTCCCTTAAAGATTTTCCTTCGCTAAGAAAGGTAATTGCATACGAAGAATTTAAAATAAAAGAAGGAGAAACGCCCCCTTCGGTTTCCGCTATGAGGCGTCTTGAGATTGCCGACCACGAAGAAAATTCCGATTCCGGACATCTGCGCTTTTACCCGAAAGGAACTTTGCTCTTTAAACTTTTATCCGACTGGGCGGAAGATATAGCTTTAAACCGTTTAAACTGTATGGAAATAGAAACTCCGCTTATATACAACTGGAATAAACCGGAGATAAAAGGTCAGGGCGAATCGTTTCACGAACGGCACTATTCTATTTTAGTTCCTGACGAAAAATCGGAAACGGGCGGATTTGCGCCTAATAAAGAGTTCGTATTAAGGTTTGCCGGAGATTTCGGTCTTTTTTCTATGCTTAAAGATACGAAAATGAGCTATAAACAGCTTCCTTTAAGATTTTATGAAATCTCAAAAAGTTTCAGATATGAAAAAAGCGGCGAATTAACCGGTTTAAGAAGACTCAGGGGCTTTACTATGCCGGATATACACAGCTTCTGCCTTAATCTCGAAGAAGGTTTTAACGAATATCAGACGCTTTACAGGACTTACGCCGATCTTGCCGAAGGCACCGGTATAGAATATGCGGTAGTTTTTAGAATAGTCAAAGAATATTATGATAAATATAAAGATAAAATCGTAGAACTGTTAAAATACTCCAAAAAACCAGCGCTCATAGAAGTTTTGTCTAAAATGAAGCATTACTGGGCGCTTAAACACGAATTTCAAGGCGTGGATTCGGTAAACGGCTCCTGCCAGCTTTCTACCGTTCAGCTTGACGTGGAAGACGCAAAAAGATACGGTTTAAATTTTACGACGGAAACCGGCGAAAAAGCAGGATGCATAATATGCCATTCTTCGGTCGGAGCTATCGAAAGGTGGATGTATCTTATAATAGAAGAAGCCCTTAAAAAAGATATTCCGGCCTTTCCCTTATGGCTCAGCCCCACTCAGGTCAGGATTATACCTGTATCGGAAAAGTTTATCGATACTGCAGTTAAATTAAAAGAAGAAATCGGCGGCTCGGATATAAGGGCCGATATCGACGACAGGGATTTCAGCTTAGGCAAAAAAATAATGTTTGCCGAAGAAGAATGGGTTCCGTATATTGCAGTCGTCGGACAGAAAGAGGCAGAAAGCGGCGTTCTGTCTATTAGAAACAGATATAAAGAAAGAAAAAGTTTTAACATAGACAAAGCCGATTTCATAAAAGAAATTAAAGCTCAGACAAAGGGAATGCCTTACAGAAAACTTATATTGCCGGATATGCTTTCAAAACGACCGATATTCGTAGGATGATTTGCGGGTTAAAATTAAATGAATTAATAAAGTTCAAAACGCCCGATATTCGTGGATAGCCAAATTTGAAACGAGGACGGAATTGAATTCTATCCTCGTATTTATGAAAAATGCGTCAGATTAATTTTCTGCATTAGCTCCCCTCCTTTGAAAAAGGAGGGGTGTCGGCCAAAGGCCGACGGGGTGGTTTGCAGAAAATTAATCTGACGCATTTTCCGAAGAAATTTTTTATCGGCAATTTTTAAATAAATATAATATAATATATAAAAAATAAAAATATTAAAATAGGAGAACATCGCAGGTTATGGATAATGCGTCGAACGAAATTGCTATAATAGACGAAACGTCGGTAAGAAAAAGCGTTACTTTAAAATTGGACGAAAACAGGACGCAGGAACTTTTGCAGAAAAAATTATCCGAAGCGGCTAAGAAAGCCAATATAAAAGGTTTTAGACCGGGCAAGGCGCCTATGTCTATAATAAAGAAATATTACGAAGCCGAACTTTTAGAAGAAGCGGCGGCGGAAATTTTAAATCAGGATTTTAGAAAAATTATTTCCGAAAAAGGAATATACGTTATAGGAACGCCCGTGCTGGAAAAAAAGAGCGAAGCGGAGTATTCCATTTCGTTTGACGTAATGCCGGAAGTTAAAGACTTAAAATTAGATTTAAAAGTTAAAAAAATCGACAAAAGAGAGATTACCGATAAAATAATCGAAGAAGAAATAAGTTTTCTTTTAGAAAGGCTTGCCGATCAGGAAAAGCTTGACGATTCGGCGGTTATAGACGCGGACGGAAAATATTTCGCAAAGATAGACTATATCACTATAGACGAAAACGGCAAAGAAATAGACAGCGCAAAGGATTATACCATCAGTTTAAATTCAAGCATAATAGACAAGTCTTTTGAATCTGCATTCATAGGCAAGAAAAAAGGCGACGCATTCGAATACGACGACAAAGAAAGAAAAGTTACCGTCAAAGGTTTCGTAAGGGAAATCGACAGGAAAATACTGCCCGAACTTAACGAAGAAACTATAAAAAATTTCGGAGACTTTAAAGACATCGGAGAATTTAAAAAATACGTCGAAAAGAGCCTTAACGAATACGAAGAAAAAAGATACAAAGATGGATTGAGGGCTTCTATTTCGGAAGAATTGATAAAACTAAACCCCGTCGAACTTCCGGAAAGCATAGTCGAAGAAGATGCCAAGTCGAGATTGGAAGAGATGAAAAAGGACGGCAAATATAAAAATATTGACGGAAAGTCCGAAGAATATATGGGAATATTAAAAATAATGGCAAAACGCGATATAGCGCTATATCTTCTGCTTTCTGCGGTCGAAAAGCAGGAAAATATTGCGGTAACGGATGCCGACTTAGAAGATTTCTATAAAAATACCGCATTAATATCAAATATGAAAGAAGACGAAGTCAAAGGTTTTTATTCGGCGCCGGAAGCTCAGGAAAATCTTAAACATGCTCTATTAGAAGACAAAACCTTCGATTTTCTTGCTCAAAATAAAGTAGAATATATTTAAGGAGAACAAAAATAAAATGTCGCTTGTACCTATAGTAGTAGAACAGACCCACAGGGGCGAAAGGTCTTACGATATATATTCGCGCCTTTTAAAGGACAGAATTATATTCATAGGAGAAGCTATCGACGATACTTTTGCAAATCTCGTCATTGCCCAGCTTCTTTTTCTCGAATCGGAAGATCCGGAAAAAGACATAAACATATATATAAATTCTCCAGGTGGCGTAATAACTGCCGGACTTGCAATTTACGATACCATACAATACATTAAGCCCGACGTATCGACTTTGTGCATGGGGCAGGCGGCAAGCATGGGAGCCGTTCTTCTTGCTGCGGGAGCTAAAGGAAAAAGATTTGCATTGCCTCATTCCAGAATCATGATACATCAGCCGCTCGGCGGTTTTCAAGGACAGGCTACCGATATCGATATACAGGCAAGGGAGATTTTGAGGATGCGCGAAGAATTAAATCAGATACTTGCAGGACATACGGGGCAGAATATCGATAAAATCAGGGAAGATACCGAAAGAGACTTTTTTATGAGCGGAGCCCAGTCCGTAGAATACGGCATTATAGATAAAGTAGTAGAAAAAAAAGAGATTAAAGAAGTAAAATAGATTTGATATAATACTGAATAATACCGGGGATAATAAAAATGGCTAAAAAAAATAACGGAAATAACAACGACGACGGTTACGAAAGAGAACTTTACTGTTCTTTCTGCGGAAAATCGCAGGACGAAGTAAGGAAACTCGTTGCCGGACCTTCCGTATATATATGCGACGAATGCATAAGTCTATGCAACGATATAATATCCGACGAAGTACAGCCGGTTCCCGCAGAGGTAAAAGTAGAAAATTATCTCTATAAGCCGGCGGAAATCAAAGCTTTTTTGGATCAGTACGTTATAGGGCAGGAGAGGGCTAAAAAAGTTCTTTCCGTTGCCGTTTATAACCACTATAAACGTTTAGAACATAATCTTTCGTTTAAAAAAAACGATAAACCGAGTCAGGGCAAATTCATCAAAAGCTCAAAAAACGAAGACGTTTTACGCGGCGTTAACGAAAGAAACAGCATAGGCGACGTCGAAATGCAGAAGAGCAACATTCTAATAATCGGTCCTACCGGAAGCGGCAAGACCTTGCTTGCACAGACCCTGGCGCGTATGCTCGACCTGCCGTTCGCCATTGCAGACGCCACGACGCTTACCGAAGCCGGCTACGTCGGGGAAGACGTAGAAAGCATTTTGCTTTCGCTTTTGCAGAATGCCGAATACGACGTCGAAAAAGCGCAGAAAGGCATAATATACATAGACGAAATAGATAAAATAGCAAAGAAAACGGATAACGTTTCGATAACGAGAGACGTTTCGGGAGAAGGCGTCCAGCAGGCTCTTTTAAAAATTATCGAAGGAACCGTCGCAAACGTTCCGCCAAAAGGCGGCAGAAAACATCCACACCAGGAATTCATAAGATTAGATACAAGCAATATTCTTTTTATCTGCGGCGGCGCATTTAACGGATTGGAAAAAATTATAGAAAAAAGAATGCATAAACAGCCTATAGGTTTTAACGCCGCTGCGGGTTCGGATAAAGCGTCGAATCCATACGAAATAATGAAGCAGACTGAAACAAAAGACCTGTTGAAATACGGTTTAATTCCGGAATTCATAGGAAGGCTGCCGGTGGTTGCGACTCTTGAGGAATTAGACGAGAAAGCCTTAGTAGAAATTTTAACCAAGCCTAAAAATGCATTAATAAAGCAGTATCAAAAGCTTTTTGAGCTTGAAAACGTAAACTTGAGATTTACCGATTCCGCAATTAAGGAAATTACAAAAAAAGCTATAAAGCACGGTTCCGGCGCAAGAGGACTAAGGACCATACTGGAATCCATAATGCTTGACGTTATGTATGAAATACCGACCGATCCGACTATTAAAGAATGCGTTATAAACGACGATGTAATAATTAACGGCGGACAGCCTATCCTTCTTTACGAGACGGAATATGCCGCCGGTTCTGGCAGTTCGAGGGGAGAATAGATTTAAATACAAAAAAATATTATTAAATTATGCATTTTTTTGTTGACATACGGTTAAAAAACATATATATATTATATATGCTTTAATGAAGCGTCTAAAAACATATGTTTTTAAAGGCGCTTAACTAAATTAAAAAATCTAAACCCTTAAAACGAAAGGAGGAAGTTGGTATGACAAAAGCAGAATTAGTAGATGCAATCGCAAAATCGTCAAAGCTTACTAAAGCCGACAGCGAAAAAGCCCTTACGGCGGCAATCAATGCGGTAATCACAGCTTTAAAAAAAGGCGACGCGGTAAGACTCGTAGGTTTTGGAACTTTTGAAGTAACTAAAAGGGCTGCAAGAAAAGGCAGAAATCCTCAGACAGGAAAAGAAATCCAGATTAAAGCCTCTAAGTCTCCTAAATTTAAAGCGGGTAAATCTTTCAAAGAAGCTGTCAATACCGGAAAGTAATTTATCCTCATTAATTTAAATACCTCCATTTTATTATTAAACGCGCCTTTGTATCTCTTAAGTATTTTTAAAAATGGGGGTAGTTTTTTGGGCGGATAGCTCAGCCGGTTAGAGCATCGGCTTTACAAGCCGGGGGTCGCAGGTTCGAACCCTGCTCCGCCTACCATTGTTTACATAAAGCATACGTAATTTTCTTGACTTTTTCCGTTTATTCGTTTATCATAAAACAATCACATTACGGGGCTGTAGTTCAGACGGTTAGAACGCCGGCCTGTCACGCCGGAGGTCGCGGGTTCGATCCCCGTCGGCCCCGCCACTTTTCAAATTGCCTTTTTAACCGCCTTATAGAAATACCTCAAAAAATTTCCACTTTTATTTAATTTTTGATATAATTATAAAATTTAATAATTATTTATTATCATTATTTTATATTTGCGAGAGTGGCGAAACTGGTATACGCACTGGACTTAGAATCCAGCGGAGCAATCCATGGGGGTTCGAGTCCCCCCTTTCGCACCATATTATTGAAAGCGTTCTGCGGCGATGTTTAAATAATTCAATTATGTCATCGTGTTTAGAAATTTAAAAGTTGTTTCCGAACGATATTATATTACAATATACTTTAGGAGGTTAACAGTATGTCCGGTCATAGTAAATGGAGTACTATTAAAAGAAAAAAAGGAGCCCTTGATGCAAAGAGAGGGAGGATATTCACCAACATAATAAGGGAAATAATAACCAGTACCAGAATAGGCGGTAAAGATATTTCGTCTAATCCGCGCCTTAGGCTTGCCGTAGATGAAGCAAAAGCGAACAATATGCCTAAAGAAAACATCGAAAGGGCAATCAAAAAAGGCGCGGGCGAGCTCGAAGGCGAAACATACGAAGAGATAATATACGAAGGATACGGACCTGCAGGAGTGGCTCTTCTTATAGAAACTCTTACCGACAACAGGAATAGGACGGTATCTGAAGTCAGGCACGCTCTTTCGAGGCACGGCGGAAGTCTGGGCGAATCCGGATGCGTTATGTGGATGTTTAACAAAAAAGGGGTTATAGGTTTTGACGCTGCATCGAACACGGAGGACGCTATTATGGAAATTGCTTTGGAAGCGGGAGCGGAAGACGTAAAAACCGAAGAGGACGAAATTTTGGTTTACAGCGACGTAAAAGATTTCGAGAACGTAAAATCTGCTTTTGAAGCAAAAGGGGTAAAAGAAAAATTTTCCGAAATCTCTTATATTCCTCAGACGAATATAGAACTTAAAGGCAAGGAAGCCGACCAGATGGTAAGGCTGATGGACGCGCTCGATGAAATCGAAGGAATTCAGAACGTTCACGCAAATTTCGACATACAGGAAGCCGAAGGTTAAGCCGGCTATTTATAATATTTGCCTTATTCCGGAATTATTTATGCAGGGTTTTTAGTTATGGGCTATCGAATTTTAGGGGTTGACCCGGGGTCGAGATATACCGGATGGGCGGTCTTAGACCTCCCGTCTTTCGGAAGACCTTTCGAGTTATCGTCATGCGGCTTAATAGACGTAAAAAATAAAACATTTCCCTATAATTTATCTAAATTGTATTCGGAGCTTAAAGAAATAGCCGTAGAATATTCTCCCGATATAATGTCCTTAGAATCGGTATTTTCCGGCATAAATCCGTCTTCTTTAATCAAGCTTTCCCAAGCCCGCGGCGTTATATGCATGCTCTCGTCTGATTTAAATATAAAGCTAAGGGAATATCCTCCGAGATTAGTTAAAAAGAGTATCGCCGGCAGCGGAAGCGCCGATAAGGACAGGATGAAGGAATCTCTTAAAATCATATGCTCTTCTTCTAACGCTTACGGAGTAGCGGAATTTTTAAAGGGCAAAATTAACGACAATATATCCGATGCGCTGGCAATAGCGATATGCTGCGCGACCGATATGAAAAATTTTATAAACGCTTAATAAATAAACAGATAATGCCTAAAATTGCCGATAAAAATTTAAAAATGAATAAAATATGATTATGCCGATAAAAATTTTTAGGCAATTTTCGGTAATATAAAACTATAGAACTTATTATAATACAATAATAATATAAATACGAAGCTATGATAGCTTATCTTCACGGAAACGTAATATACAGGGATCTCGAAAAATCCTTGATTATACTTGAAGTAAACGGCGTAGGATACGAAGTTTACGTTCCTATGCTTAATTTTAGCGGAGCATCTTTTTACGGCGCGGGTGCAGACGAAGGCGGCGGAAATAAACTCAGCCTGTTTATTTATACTTACGTCAGGGAAGACAGGATAACGCTTTACGGTTTTAACGGAACCTTAGAAAGAGATATATTTTCCCTGCTCTTAGACGTTAAAGACGTCGGTCCTAAACTTGCCGTAACGATACTCTCAAATATAAACGCCGCCAATTTCATTAACATTTTTACAATGCAGGACGTGTCGGCGCTGTGTTCCATAAAAGGCATAGGGCAGTCTAAAGCCGAAAGGATTATTATGGAATTAAAAAATAAAAT
>JAJZJX010000083.1 GCA_021850985.1 bacterium | reverse complement strand
CTTTCGTTTATTTCGACCTTCCTGGTTTTTGAATCTTTAGCTATAAAAACCGTCAGCCTTTTTATAAGCTCCTGTTTATAATCCGCCATAGAATTATAATTAAACATATCTATGCTCGATATTTCTTCTCCGAGCAATTTTTCTCCAAGCGTATGTATAATCCAGTGGGCAAAGTCGTTCGGCGCATCGGGAACAACGTAATGATGCTGTATAAGATAATGATGCGTGTGATAGTAAATGATAGAATCGTCTGCATTTTTTATACCCTCTAAAAGCTCTTTTAAGTTTAACGCATAAATTCCCGTAAGCTGCGGCAACGTCAAGCGAGTATAAAATTTGAAAGGATATTTAGCTTTCGTCTCCATTTTTCTTTCCCCTTTTTAGTTTTAAAACAAAAGATAATATTAAATCTCTTACAGGATCGTCGTAAAGTTGAGGACTGTAAACTTCTACCGCTGCAAAATAGCTGGTCAGAGAAACATCTACTACCCTTATAACCGGCGGCGAATTTTTTTCTATTAAAGCGCCTATAATTTTAGAATCGTTTTCGGAAATACTGCCGTAATTTCCGCTCAAGGTCAAATAATCGTATAATTCGTTTTTAAAGTTTTCAAAATCGGTTTCTTTATCTAATTCAAATCTTACCCTTACCAATCTTCTTTTCGTATTATCGTAATTAGTTATCAAAGCCTGCATTAAAATATTATTGGGGGCTCTCATTGTAAAACCTGAGTCTTCGAGTATAGTCGTAAAAAGCATATTTATATCTTTTATGACTCCGGTGTAACCAGGTTTTGCAGCTTCATGCTGGTAAGTGGACATAAGCAGTCCATACTGCCAAGTGACTATAGTAATTCTATCTCCTATCTTAAAAGGTTTGCCGAATAATATTATGAAACCGGCAAGCAGATTAGATAAAAACGACTGCGCCGCTATTCCGAATATTACGCCTATAAAAGTAGCGCCTAAAAGAATATTCGATATATCTATGCCAAGCGTAGTAAATATAAACAGAACCAAAATAAAATATGCCGTAAAGCTTAATAAAAATCTTAAGAATCCCGCCTTGTCTTCGGAAACGTAACCGCTTAATATTTTGGACGAGCTTTTCTGAATTATTTTTATCGCTAAAATACCGAAAACAGCTATAAATATAGCTTCTATGATAGAAAAATAACCCTTGGGAAGCATGTTTTTGGAAAAATATTTAGAATAAAAATGTATAACGTAAAACAAAGCAAAAAACAAAAAACCTAAAATAGTTAAAGGTATTATAATATTGCCGAGTCTTTTAAATGGCGCGTGGCGCATATCTTTTTTTTCGCCGTTTTTATCGGACATAATTTTATAATAAAATAATAATTAAATAAAATAAAGTGCGGTAAGGAAATTATAAGCCCAGTCGTAAATATCGTTTTCCATGATTATATTCTGCATTTTATTTATTCTATTGATCTTTTCTTCTTTATTCATCATTAATGCTTCGTATATCCTTTCCCCAAAACACTCTGTATTAAAAGGATTTATTAAAAAAGCGTCGTATAGTTCTTTTGACGACCCTGCAAACTTAGACAGCACCAGCATACCTTTATAGTCGGTATTAGACATTATATATTCCTTAGATACAAGATTCATTCCGTCATGCAGAGGAGAAACTATCATAATATTGCAAAGCCTATAATATGATAGATAAACTTGCAATTCAAGCTGTTTAAAATAACCGACGACCGGTCGCCATTCCGATGTTCCATATTTCCAGTTTATATCGGTTATAAGTTCTGTAATTTCTTCGTTTAATTTCTTATAGGCGTTTATATGAACCCTTGAAGGAACGGCGAACTGGACGAAAACAAATTTACCTAAAAGTTCTTGATGGTTCTCAAGCATTTTGTCTATAGCTTTTAACTTTTCGACTATTCCTTTTGTATAATCAAGCCTGTCGGTCGATACTGCCAGATATTTATAGCGCTGCCCTATAATTTCATCGTTTTTTTTGATTTTATTAATTATTTTATCGGTTTCTTTAGATATTGCAATGTGACGCAGATAATTTGCATCTACGGAAATAGGGAACGGTTTGACCCATGTTTTATGCCCTTTATATGTAACGGAATAATCCGACCAGTTAACCTGCGCTTCCAATTCCCACTCGCAAGTCCTTAAAAAATTCTGGCAGTGATAAATAATTTGAAAACCGATTAAATCGTTTGCCAGCAAGCCTTCGAGCAGTTCGTGTTTTTCCGGACATATAGAAAATATTTCCGGATTCGGCCACGGAATATGCCAGAATATAGAAACTTTAATTTTTTCGTCATATTCTTTTATATATTTTGCGCATATTGCAAGGTGGTAATCCTGAAGCCAAACTACGTTTTCGGCAAAAGACGGCTGGGGTGTTTCTGAGGTGTTTTCCTTGATATTTAAATCTTCCGCTTTCTCTTTCTCTTTCTCCTTCTCTTTCTCTTCCGGCATTGCGGAATTTATTAAACTTACGGAGCTTAAATATTCGGATTCCTGTTTTCTTTTTGATTCCTTTATTTCTTCTATAATAGAATCTGCAAATTTTTTATTAACTTCGTCGTAAGTCAAAAACTGCGCGGAATTAAAAACCGGCTTGACGTAAACTATATGACACAGCGGCCATAAAACCGAATTTGCATATCCGTAATAATAATCGTTAAGCTCGCTTTTATCGAGAAAAATTCTTTTAAGGGTGTAAGATTCGCCGTCTTCGGAAAGCGTTATCCTGCCTTTTTCGTCCGATACCGTTTTATCGGCGTTTCCGCTTCCGTAAACGACCCATGTTCCGTTAAGGTTTTTCATTATAGGTTCAAGGGCAATAGTAAGTCCGCCGACCGATTTTACTGCTTTGATTTTTTTTCCGGAGTATTCGTGAGAGACGGGTTCTCTGTTGGAGGCAACGATAAGATTTATATTGCCTAATTTTTCTTTTATTAAATCATTAAATCTTTTTTTTTCCATATTTATATATAAAATTTATAAATTTATTAAAGATTTAATAAAAAATATAATTAATTAATTATATTTTTATAATATTTTACAATATTTTTATTGTTTTTGCAATATTTCATTATTTTTTATGAAATGATATAATAATA
>JAJZJX010000082.1 GCA_021850985.1 bacterium | reverse complement strand
CGGATATTGTAATATTTTCACCCATGCCAAGATTAACCGATAATTTTCCTATTTCAGGCAGCCATTTTTCATCTTTTTTTAACTCAATAGATTCTATACTTTCTATTTCTTTTTTATTTTCTTTGTCGTTTTTGTTAATTTTTTTAATCATTCTAAACGAAGAAATATAATATTCCTGAATTTTTTTTGCAGCTTGCAAAGCATTATCTATTGGCAAAACAGCGCAAACATCATCCCCGCCTGCATAAATCAGTCTTCCGTCATATTTTTCTACAATAGGAGCAACGCCATATAAAGCAAAATCACCTAAAGACTCAGATATGGCGGCATGAATTGAAGGAGTGACAAGACGTCTTTGAATGTTTTCTTTATTAAATATTTCTTGCCATAATACGTTATAATCACCTTCAAGTTTATTATTTTTAATTTTTTCAACTATATCGGGGTGCATTATTGACTCCCATGTAGATGCAATTGTTTCACCGTTGACAAGTTTCCCCATTAAATCGCCGTCCATCAATAAAATTGCATAATATCCATCGCGATTATCTACTTGAGTGTCCTTATTTTCGTAAATCTGCTGAGCCTCATTCAATTTATCTTGTTCGTTTACAATCCCGTTTGCTTTAAAATAATTATACAAAGATATATAAGTCGTGGAAGGGAAATTTTCGGCTTCTTTAAATGCGCTATATAAAATATGTTTTTTATGACCTTTTTCACTATCTTTATTTTGATTTTGCAAAGCCATATATGCAATTCTTTTGGTTAGGCATATAGAGCATAATTTTTCATTTTCTTTAATATTTTGCTCACCAAATCTATTGCTTAAATTTTCCCAAAAATTTTTTATATCGTTTTTATATTGATTAGCAGTTATATTGTTTTGATATTTTTTGTCATGCACAACTTCAAACTCTCCGCACATCTGGCACTTTTCTCCGGGTTCAGGTTGTCTTTCAACTGTTTTTATAGTTTTCTGAACAGCCAGCGCTGATTGACAAAGCGAATGGGTAGAGGAATACAGTATCCCTTTGCCGGATTTTTCATAATTTTCTTTATTTTTTATCATTTTTAAAAAAATATTAAGTAATTCAGATTGCGCCTTATAATTTTTTTCGGATAATAAATCTTTAATGCCTCCGCCTATATTAATATCATCAATATCTTTTTTTTCCAAAATCCTTGAAGTTGCCCACTGAATATCCCAAAAATGGCTGTTTTGTCTATTAAACATAGATTTAATATGCTCAATACCGCTTTCATCTACATTATTTTTTAATTTATTTGCAAGTTCCTCTAAAACTAAATTGTTTATTTCTGCCCATTTGCTCTTTATATGTTTTTCTATTTCTTCGGCTATTTCGCTTGCATAATTAAATGGAATTAAGAATAAAAATTTATTAGGGAAAGAGGCAATTTTATTATTATTGTTTAAAAAAATATCATTTATTTTTTCAATTTTACACTCATTTTTCAGGTATTCTTTAACCAATGCCTGATCTATTAAAGAGGGGTAAATTATATGGTCAGGACCTAAGTTTTCCATAACCCATTTTATACCTTCAAACGCAAGCCAAGACAATAAAACTGAACTTGTCCAGTAATCTCTTAATTTCCTTGATTTTCCAATAAAACCCTGCACAGGCGTAATACTAAATACCATAATCCCCAGATCGTCATTATTTCCTGCAAGTTCAAAACAAGATTGGATAGCAGAAACAAGAGCATTATGCTGCCATATGCTATGATCTGGAAATCTTGTGTCGGCGGGCAATCTATGCCACAAACCGCCTATTTTCCCTATATTTTCCTGTGAAAGCTGAAATCTTAAAACTAAATGTGTATAAAAAAACCTTGCTACCGCAAAATCGTCAGGGTTACCTTTAAAATTGTCGGAACAACCCCCATCGCCCGGTTTTATACCAATTTCTTTAGTAATAAAATTTTTCAGGTCATTCCAAACTGCTTTATGGTCAATATTATTCATATCTATTTTTAAATGAAATTTATTTCCAATCGGATGAGTAATTATAGGACTTTTTAAAAAATCAACGGAACCACTTTTAGTTTCATCCGGAATATATCCTGTAATCTGCCCTCTTTCGAAACCTGATGCAATGCCGTCGGCCTTTTTCCAAAATTCGTTATTCGGCATAGCAAGACCATACAATTGCATAAGCTCGCTTGCCCTTTCTACATGTCCTTTTATATCTAAAGCCTTATCAATAGGGTCATGCATATATGATGCAAATTTATTATCCCAATAGTTTGTATCAAGCTTTTTCCAGGTCATTTTAATCTCCGTAACTTAATATTTTGTTCTTAAATTCCAAACTTCTATCAAGTAAATTATTCGCAGATTTATTGTTACCTTTATTATCAAAAGCAGTATTTAATGAGCTGATAATAGGCATAAAATTGTCTTCAATTTTAATTACGCTCACATAAACAGGAGAAGCAAGACGGCATCTGCCTCTGGCAAAACCGGTGTAATCAGAATTGTGTTCGTGAGACGCTTTGCCGATGTCTTTTAACAGGTCGCCATATTGTTTTGTTTTTTTTCCAATCTGTATCTCAATTAAAAAAGGGTATTCCGATATTAAATTATTCGCTATATATTTATCTTTTTTATCGCAGATAATTTTATTCGGCTCTATATTATCTATCTTAAATAAATTATTGCTGTTTACGGATTTAATCAGATTTAATAATATATCTAAGTCTATTTTTTTTAATTTGTCATCATTATTAATGCTGAAGCTTCCAAAACCTCTTCTTGACCTTTTGCCTAAACCTCCCGCTATGGACATAAATCTAAACAGATTGTGTATTTCTTCAGGCGCATATAAAGTTAAATATAGACCTTGACCTACATCTAAACATTCATATGTAAAATTATTTTTTTCTTTATGCGGAAGCGGGCTATATTTTTTAGTTTTTAAATTAGCTGAAGTAATAGAAACTTTTACCTTACTCTTACCAAATTTTTCTCCTGCATCACCAAATATTTCAGATTCTTTTTCTTTCAAATTTTTAAAATTACCGTTATTTACTAACTCAGGATGCAGAGCTCTCCACCAGAATCTTAACATGCCTTTGACTGTTGCGGTTCTAAATTCTGCATTGCCTTGCTGTTCTGCGCCGCTTAAAAACATCGGCGTTATTATATCTATTTTATAAATTTGCC
>JAJZJX010000027.1 GCA_021850985.1 bacterium | reverse complement strand
CCGGGTAATAATTTATATTAAGCGGGATATAAATTAAGGATGTGGTATAATTCGTGCCGTATTTGCCCCATGTTTCGTTATAGCCCGTTCCTATCTGCAAACTTGGAGCGCCAAACGATTTGGATATATTGACATCTACGGAAATTATTAAAAAAGCAAAAACAAAAAAAACGATATTTAATACTTTTATTTTTCTTATCATTACCGAATATCCTCCTTCTTATTTTACTAAAAAAAATGCAAACTAAATTACAATTATATTCAGGTATTTTTGCACTTAGCTTGCATTTATATTGTTTATATAAAATTTTAAATAATTACCTGCCCATCATCTGCTGCTGCATATTATTAGTTTGTTGAATCTGATGCTGGGTGTTATTCATCTGCTGCATCTGCTGCTGTGTATTATTTACTTGATTTATCTGTCTTTGTGTATTATTTACTTGATTTATCTGTCTTTGTGTATTATTTACTTGATTTATCTGTCTTTGTGTATTATTTACTTGATTCATCTGATTTTGCAAGGTATGAGTTTTATAAATATTGCCATTCTCGTTAGTCATATAATTTTCTAATTTTAAATTATGCGCCGCGTTCGGCGTGTTGACCGCAAGAGACAGGGTATGGCTGACGGTTACGCCGGTTTCAGTTTTATAGACCTCGTTTACTACCTTTAAGTTAACCACGCCGTTCATTTCTTTAATCACATTTTTAACATTTACTTCGTTGCCGTTAAGCTGAGATAGGGTATTGTTGCCCGTCAAATATTCTTTGATAAAGTTTTTTACGTCTGCTTTGTTTACGGCGTTAGTATTGTCTTCGATTAATTTTATAAAAACGGCGTCTCCCACTCCCATGCCTTTTTTCATATATAACTTTAATCCCGAGGGGCTTACCTGAAGATTTTTTTCGATTTCTAGTGCCGCATGTTTATTATTGCCGACTTTGTTAAGTATCTTTATGTATAACTTTATTAATTTTGCGTCGCTATTAATTACCGTTTTATGCGTAATTTGTGTCGATGCCCCGTAAGACGCTCCTGCAAAAACAGACGCAAGTACTGCACTACCGACTCCTAAAACAATAAAACCGATTAAAAAAACTTTTAAAAATTTTATAGCTTTCATAATTGACTCCTTTGACTTTGTTTAGTGATTTAAATTTTAATTTTAATTTTAATAAGAGAACAATTTTCAATATATCTTAGTTATAATATATCTTAATTATAAGATATCTTAATTATTTGTAAATGTCAACTTGGTAAATTTACAGACCTAAAGTATTTTATTTTTTTTGTAAGAGTCGGGTAAGTTTAAGCCTTTTGGGCAGGATTAAGTACCTGCCGGCCAAGAAAGTGATAAAATACCATTTCTTTTGCTAAATTAGCTTCTATATCCGAAATAGTATTTATATCGCTAAATAATACATGCATGCTTGGTTTTTTTGCTTTAATATCAATTTTATATTTATTAAATGCATCGTTGAAGATTCTCAAATCCTTCGATGTGGTTTCAACTACTTTTATTCTCAGCTCTTTTTCCTGCATAAGTTGTGCTTTAGTTAAATTTAAAGCGGTAGCATTCTTAATAAAAAATTCTACTCCGGGATGGTATTTATGAAAAGCAGGGATAATTCCTAAAGAATATCTGTGAAAAATTCTCATACAATTACCCTGTCTGCCTCTTCCTGTTATAGCGTCGGTCTTATGAATGTTAAATGTAAAAATTAACGAAACTACCAATGCGGTTATCAAAACAGAAAAAATTACTTTGTTGCTCATTTTAAGTCTCCTTTTTAAATGTTTAATTAAATTTATTTATTTAATATTTCCGATAGAATTTATCTGACCGATTTCCCATTTTTTCCAGATAAGATATAACGTCGGCAATAAAAGCAGGTTAAGTATCGTAGCCGTGACCATCCCACCGACCATAGGCGAGGCTATGAACTTCGTCATTCTTGCGCCGGTGCCGTAGGCGAACATTGCCGGAAGAAGTCCGATAACAATAGACATTGCCGTCATAACGACGGGACGGAGCCTTATTATAGAGCCTTTAATCACTATCTGCTCTATATCGGCATCGACACCCGTTTTATGATAATTATGAAACGTAAGTTCCAGTATCGAAATCATGACCACGCCTATTTCCGTAGATACGCCCATTGCGGCTATGATGCCTACCCATACGGCGATTGACATTGTTATATGCATAAGATAGAGATACCAGAACGCTCCGACTAACGCAAACGGTATGGAAAATAGCGCCAGAAGCGACAACGGTATGGATTTAAAATTAAAATATATCAGGAGAAATATAATAAATATCGTTATAGGAATTATAACCATAAGCTTGTTATCTGCTCTTTTGAGGGATTTATATTCGCCGCTTATCGTATATGTGTAACCTTTAGGAAATTTAACGTATTTATTAATCGTTTTTTGGGCATTTTTAGCCCATAATACCATATTGGATGTGTTTAAAGTTATATCGACGGTGTCGTCGGGCGTTCCTCCCTGCGAAGATACGAAAGACGGACCCAGTTCGTATTTTATCGATGCAAGTTCTTTTAAAGGTATGAATCCCGAGTCTGTTTTTACGAGTATATTTCCAAGCGATTTCAAATTATTTCTATAAGCATAAGGGTATCTTACCGAAAGCGGATAACGGGCTAATCCGTCGTAAATAGTGCTTATCGTCTTGCCGCCCGCAGAGGAGTCTATGGCTTCGTTTATGCTTTTAAGCGATATTCCGTAAAAACCCATAGCATCGGAATTCGGCTTAATTACTATATACGGTCTGTTATAAACCCTTTCGGCATAAGCGCTCAACGTCCCCTTTACCATGGAGGCGGCTCTCGCAACTTCCTCCGCCAGCTTTTGCAGCGTTTTTACGTTAGAACCGTATATTTTTATCCCTATAGGCGTTCTTAAACCGGCTGACGTCATTTCTATTCTGTTTTTAATGGGCATAGTCCATACATTTTCGAGGCCGGGTATATTTAACGCTTTATTCATTTTATTTATCAGCTTTCTTACGGTCATGCCAGCCGGCCAATATTTTCTTCTTTTTAAAACAATCGTCGTTTCGGTCATGCTTAAAGACGCCGGATCGAAAGCCGTATTTGCCCTTCCCGCTTTTCCGGTAACCATTTCTACTTCGGGAAATTTTTTAATGAGCCTGTCTTCTATCTGCAAAAGCTGAGCCGCATCCGTGTATGAATAGCCCGGGGTCGATGAAGGCATATATAAAAGCGTTCCTTCGTTTAATGGCGGCATAAACTGCGAGCCGAGCCGGCTGTATGCAAAATATCCGCTTGCCAGAACGGCTAACAGCAAGAACAAAAATACAGCTTTATGTTTCATTACGAATTTCAAAACTGGCGAGTACAAAAAAACTAAAAACCTGTTTATAGGATTTTTATCTAAAGGCATTATCCTGCCTTTAATTAGATAAACCATAAGAATAGGCACGAATATAACTGAAATGACCGCTGCAAAAACCATAGAAAATGTTTTAGTGTATGCTAACGGTCTGAACAATGCGCCTACCTCGCCCGTCAAAAAGAAAATAGGCAGAAATCCTACCGCTATAATAATAAGCGAATAAAAAAGCGGCTTGCCCATCTCTTTTGCCGAATCTACGATGCAGAGTTTTCTCGCTTCATCTTTATCTTCCATGTTTCCATAAGGGCAAATTTCAGGATGATTTTCTAAAATTTCCAGATGCGAATGGGAGTTTTCTATCATAACTATTGCGGAATCCGTCATTGCGCCGATTGCAAGCGCTATACCGGAGAGGGACATTATATTGGCGCTTATGTGAAGCATGTACATAAGCAAAAATGCCCCGAGAATAGCAAACGGAATCATTATGACTATAACCAAGGACGACCTTAAATGAAACAAGAAAAGCATAATAACGAAGATAACTATTAAAACTATCATAATAAGCGTGGTTTTAAGCGTCGAAACGGAACGGTGAATAAGCGTGCTCTGGTCGTATGTAGTTATTATTTTTGCGCCTTTCGGAAGGGAATTTTTAAGTTCCTTAAGTTTATTCTTTACGGCAGCGATTACCTTCAGCGTGTCGGCACCCTGATCTTTTATAACCACCCCTCCGATCATCTGCCCGTTTCCGTTTAAGTCCGATATAGAACGGCTTGAAGCAGGCACTAATTGAACCGTTCCTATATTTTTGACTAAAACAGGTGTATGCGCCGCCGTCTTACCTACGACTATGTTTCGTATCTGCTTTAGATTATGAAGATAACCTTTGACGTAAATTAAATGGCTGACACCGGACGAAGAATTTATAACTCTTGCACCGGTATCGGAGTTGGAAGATTTTATGTTATTAATTACACGGGATAACGATAAATTATAATACTGAAGCGCTTTCGGATTAATAGTAATCTGATACTCTTTGTTCCAGCCGCCGTAAGTCGCAACCTGCGCTACTCCCGGCACGGTTTCTAAGGCGTATCTTAAAAAATACTCCTGATAGGAATATAAATCGGCTAAACTCTGGGTATGAGTTTTGTCTATTATCGCATACTGGTAAACCCAGTCAACGCCGTTTGCGTAAGGGCTCAAAACAGGGGAAACACCCGGGGGAAGCAGTTTTTTTGCCTGAGAAAGATAAGTCAGTATCTGCGCCCTTGCCCATCCTAACGAAGTCCCTCTTTTAAATACGACCGTAACGAAAGACGTGCCGTACATAGAATTTCCCCTCACCTCTTTAACTCTTGGAGCAGAAATAAGCGAAGATTCTATAGGATATGTTACCTGAAGCTGGACTATGTTTGGCGGCTGTCCCGGCCACGCCGTTTTGATTATAACCTCGGAAGGCGCTATATCGGGGAGAGCGTTAAGCCTGATATTGTAAACGGCATATACCCCGCCGAGCCCTAAAAAAAGCATAAAAACAAAAACGAGAAACTTATTGTTTATGCAGTAATCTATTATTTTATTTATCATAGGTATTCTCCGGTATTTTAAATAACATCTTAATATCAATATTAAATTTTATTTATTACTCTTAAGCATCGCTTTTGTCACATTCCGGGCATACCGGTCATAGAAGAAGTCTTTTTTGGCCGACTCAAGTTGTTTGATATTGCCTGCGTTCCTGCCTTAGAAGAAGTCTTTTGCGATAAATTTGAATTGTTTGACATTCCAGACATTCCGGGCATTCCCGCCATAGAACCTGTAGTCTGCGATAAGTTAGAGTCGCTCGACATAAGAAATGTTCCCGATACGACGATTCTTTCGCCGTCTTTCAAGCCGGATATTACCGGATAGTAATCGCCGTATCTTGTCCCTATAACGACATATTCCGGCATAAAATATCCTTTTCCTTTATAAACGAAAATCAGCGGTTTTGCTCCGGTAATGAGAACGGCAGATGTAGGAACCGCAATCGTCTTTTTACTTTTAATCATAATTTCGGCATTTCCGTACATACCCGGCTTTATTTCGCCCTTTGAATTGCTAAAAACGAGCCTGACCTCGTCAACCCTTCTGCTGCCGGCAAGATAAGGATAAATAAACGAAACCCTGCCGTAAAATACCTGTCCTGGATAGGCGTTAAATCTCACATTTACCGTTTCCCCCGTTTTTACGAAAGGCATATCCTTTTCATAGACCCATATGTTCATCCATACGCGGTTTAATCCCGCTAATTTATAAAGCGGCTGTCCCGCGTTAAAATAACTTCCGGAAAAAATAGATTTTTTCAAGAAGACGCCGTTTACCGGCGAATAAACCGTCGTGTTAGTTAAGATAAGCATTCCCATTTTTAGCATGTTCAATTGGCTGTTTGTTACGCCGAACTGTTTGAGCCTGAAAGCCGAAGAATTCAAAAAGGCTTTAGCCTCTTTTATTCCAAAATTAAAACCTGATTTTTTTAATTTTATATAATTTTTATAAGCAAGCATAAAATCCTTTTCGCTGTTAACTAATTCAGGGCTATAAACGGTAAAAAGGGGCTCTCCCTTATAAACACTCATGCCAGGCTTATTTATAAAAAGGTTTTTGACATAACCGCCGTATTTTAATGTTACGGTTTTTTCTAAAGGAACGCTGTAGGTAACCTCGCCTATAGTTTTAATTTTTCTCTTCAATTTCATTAATTTTACTTTTCCTACTTTTATGCCGTAAAGTTGTCTTTGAATCGTGCTTACCATTACCCCGCCCTTAACCATTTTCATCTTAGGTTTTGGTTTTGCGGCAGCACCCTTTTTGGCGGAAACCTGCTTACTTACGGTAAATATGCCGGTATTTTTTAAAAATATAACCGCAACAATGCCGCCGAGAACGAAGGCGGATAAAAGTACCGATATATTTTTAGCGTTTTTTAAAATTTTCATTTAATTAACTCCTTAATTTTCTTAATTTCTTTAATTTTTATTGTAATTTTTTATTGAATTTTTCCCATAACCTGTTCGAGACGGGATTTATCAATATAATATTTAGCGTTATATATATACATTTTAAACTCAGAATCGATTAACTTTCTGAAACTGTCTAAGAGGGAAAATGCAGACGACCTCCCCGTTCCGAAAGATGATATTTCGGTTTTAAAAAGTAGTTTTGCTTCAGGAACATACAGGCTTTCGTATAATCTATAATTGTTTTCGTTTAAACGCAGAGCTTTCGCATATACGCCGATGTTTTTTATAATTTGCAACTTTTCCCAGCCGATATCGTAAATAGATGAAAGTTTGTCTTTTTCTGCTTTATTTATCAAAGGTTTCTGATACGAATTAAAATATACGGGCAGGGATAACCCGACGGAAGCCGACAAAACCGGAACCATCGAATATCTGTCTCCGTAACCGGCTTTGAGGTAAAAATCCGGAAGATACGATTCTTTAGCATAAGCGGTTTCGTAATCGGATTTTTTGGCGAGATATTTTAATGATTTTAATTCCGGATTATATTTATACGCCGTTTTTATATCTTCTTTTCTGTTTAATAGATTTGACGGCAGTGCACCTTTGACCTGTCCCCTTTTTTCTTCCTTTATCTTCGGCAGGACGGCTCTGCGAGATTTAATATACGAAGACTCAAACCCCGTCAGTTCGCTCAATAAATAAATTAATTTATCTTTAACATTATTCAGCGAATACAATTCCGATTTTAACGCCGCTTCTTCCAGCATAGTCCTGATATATGCCGGAGCCGTTGCAGTTCCGGTTCCGTATTTTTGGGAAATATCCTTCAGTATTAGATTTAAAAGCAGTCTGTTATATTTAACTACGACAATCTGTTTTTCTAACAAGGCGAGATTAAAATAGCTTTCCTTGACCAAATAAGCTGTATCGATTTTCAAAGCCTCTATTTTCGCTTTTGACGACATATAGGAATACTTATTTATTTGGCTTTTTGTTCCTAGTTTCGAAGGAAAAGGTATCTTCTGGCTTATGCTTAAGCCTATATCGCTCATCGAATTGACTCCGATTCCGGGATTATTAAATCCGTTTGCATCGGTAAACCCTATGCCTGCCACCGGTTCAGGAAGGGCTTTTGCAATAGCAATTTTTTCTTTGAGCCCTTCGGTCTTCAGAATGGATGAAGTTATATCTGGATTTTTCAAGGCATTTTTTATAAGCATTTTTAAAGACAATGCGTCTGCCGCATAAGACCGGCCGCCGTAAAAGATTAAACCTGTTAAAATGAGAAAGAAAGAAAACAGAATTAAAAGCTTTCGCTTTAACCGGCATAAATTAAATATATTCATATTATTTATTCTCCATAATTAATATAAAATCCTAATCCTGCAATCCTGCACGAGAACTTCGCTTAATCCCCCGCCCTGCCTCGCCTTGTTATGGCGATGCGTAAGGAGTGCAGGAT
Source organism: bacterium (assembly GCA_021850985.1). Classification (GTDB taxonomy): domain Bacteria; phylum SZUA-79; class SZUA-79; order Acidulodesulfobacterales; family Acidulodesulfobacteraceae; genus Acidulodesulfobacterium_A. The sequence continues at coordinate 10,826 of JAJZJX010000027.1, read as the reverse complement.
TAGGATAAAATTTTGAATAATCTCTTTTTATTATTTTAAGGATTCGAGATACTTCGCCAGTATGCCGATATTCATTGAGGAAATATTTTTAAAAGAAGGCATAACAGCCCTGTACCTAACCCCGTTTAAAGTTACTACGCTGTTTCTCTTAAAATGCGCGGAGGGGTCGGCTATCTGGGTCGCAATCCATGAAAAACTTCTTTTTGAACCTATATGGGAAAGATTAGGTCCCATCATACCGCCGTAACCGTTAATTGTATGGCACATAAAACAGCCTTCATAATGGAATAAAGCCTGTCCCGTCTTTACGCCTTTATACTGTGGAAACATCCTGTGTCCCATATTATTTACCTCTTTTCCAGTCATGTTATTGCCCATGCCCATCATTCCGTTATTGCCGCCGGTGTTAGCCGCATCTTGAGCATAACTAAATTTCGCTAAATAAATCCCTGCAATAACCACTATAACTAACAGTACCGATAATATCGAAACAATTACAAATTTCTTGTTATGCAAATATTTTGTTTTCATAAAGAACCCCCTTCTTGTAATTTAATAATTTAATTATGTTAATTTTAATTTGCGCGCATCTTAAACATAAACATAGGATGACAGCATAAGATTCAATAATAGATAAAACTATAGCGGATTATATCTTAAGCTGACGAACTTATGTTCGATGCATTTGCGATAAAGATTAGCTGTTTAATTTAACTAAATAAGGTAAGGCTGTTTTGAGGAGGATGGGGTATATCGGAAGAAAAATGTTTAATATAAAATCGTCTTTTAGGCGAGACTGTTTTAATAATACCGCCGTAATAAAACATAGCCGGACGATAGGCGGCTGGTAAATTCTGGCATTCTATGCATGTTACGTAAGACTGGAAATTTAACTTATTGGAATGCCGCCCTGCAGTTTTTAAAAAAGGCGGCAACTGTTTCCCCGCCGTTAGTCCAGCCTGCTGCATATTCATAGGCATTCCAACCCGCACCGGGGACATAATCATCGGAATGTTAAGCATATAGCTAATATCTGTAGCCGCTATTAAATAAGAAACGGCGACAGCGGCAAGAGGAAGAAACAAAAAAATCCAATTTTTTTTACTCAAAAAAGATTTTTCTTTTTTCATAAAATATATAATATCATTATATATTGCATAATTGCAAATTTTATCTTAATCCTTGCAAAAGATATATCTTTGCCTTTTTCAAAATATTTCTTAGAAATATCAATTATGGTCTTTTTAAGATTTTATTTAATGCTATATTCAGATTTTGATTTATTTTTAATATTTACATGCTGCCAAGTTTGCTGCTGCCATGTTTACATTGACTTTTGTTATTATTTGCAGTAACATAAATATAATATTTAATTAAAATTCTTTACTATGAGTAAAAAAGAAACAAAAATTACGCTGGTTTTTTTTAGTCTAATGCCTTTAGTCCTAACTATATTATTTCTTACTTACCCTAACGCGTCTTTAGCTTCCAAGAACTTAAAAAAAAACTTTATAACTTAATCATTAGAGACAACAAGAATTTAGGTTCAGATTTAAAATGCTCAAATAAAGTTTTAATTAATAAAAAATACGGTAAAAAACTGAAAAACATTTTATCATTGAAGCGGTTAATCAAAAATTCCTTAAAAAATGATAATCTAAGGTCTTTAGAAATGAAAGCCGCAGCTTCTAAAGAAAATATTAAAATAGAAAAAAGCCTGCCTAATCCCAAAATAGCATTCGGTTATAACGATTCCGACGGTTTTAATAATTTTATGATAGGAAATAAAGAATACCAGGGAACTAAAGTTAGATTTACTTTTACTCAACTTATACCTTTTCCGACCAAATTATTTTTAAAAAGCAAAATTGCAAAAAATTATTACGCTTATAATAAGGAAATCACCGAATCTACAAAAGTTTCTACCGTTGCCGACGTAAAAAACTATTATTACAGGCTTGCGCAGATAGAAAACGACATTGCTATCATAAAAAGCGATTATTCCCTGTTAAAGCTATTAGAAAAAAATACCGACAACGGTTATGCCGTGGGAAAAACTAAAGAAACCGACGTAATTAGGATTGAACTTAAGATGATAGCGCTTAAAAATCAATTAACCGAATTGAAAAAAGATAAGCTTGAGGCATTATACGAACTATCGAGATTTTCCGGATTGAAGCTTAATAAGCTGAGAGGAAAAGCAGTTATGCCGGATATAACAAAATTAAAACCTAAAAAATCAAAAAATATTATTTTGGATGCTTTTAAAAATAATCCCTTGCTTAAAGCGATTAATTTTTTATTTAAAAATTCTAAGGACGAAAAAAAATTAGCCGATCAAGGATTATATCCAAATATTATTTTTCATGTTAAATACGGTTACAGATACGATATTCAACCTGCTTTAGGGGGCTCGATAGGCCTTCAGATTCCGTTATATTTTAATCAGAGGCAATTTCCTGAAATCGATAAAGCAAAAAAAAATATGATTTCTACAATGTTTGCAAGAAGTTGGGATTATAGCGGGGTATCAAGAAAAATTTCGGCATATTTAGCAAAAATTAAAAAATATTACAAACTTTACGAAGCCGAAAAAAAGATTTACCTTCCTGAATCGTCCTTTCTTTTAAAATTATATATAAACAGATATATATTCGGAAAAACATCCGCTTTTGAACTTCTTAATTCGTTTAAAAAAATGGTAAAAGCTGAATTATTGTCCAATAGCTATAAATTGAATTTCTTAATAAACAAAAGCGATTTAACGGCATCATTAGGAAAAATAAATTAAAAAAACTGAAATACATAATATGTTTAAAATTAAAAAAATTTTTAACAGCGTTAAAACGACGGCTGCTAAAAATAAATTAATCATTTCTGCTGTTTTTATTATATTACCGGCAATACTTTTTATTGCCTATAGATTTTTTATAATGCCGGTTATTTACTATAATAAAAAATTATACAACTATAATATCAATATTGGAAAAAGCAATAAAATTAGTACATTAAAACTTAATAACATAAAAAACATAAAGCCTTATTTTAGAACCGTAAAAGAGATTAAAGTGTCTCCGGCAATAAGGGCCGGCGGAAGAACTACATTTGCATCTCCTCTTGTAAGAATTATTTCATTGAAATTCGGCGGCTATATATCTAAAATATATGCCGACAAAGCCGGAATTAAAATTCATAAAGGAATGCCTCTGTTTTTAATTTACAGTCCGTCCTTGATAGATGCCGAAAACGATTATATCCTTGCCTATAAAAACTACCTTAGGCTAAAAAATACTTCTTTTAAATCGCAGGCAGAAACAATTTATTTATCCGCCGAAAAAAAACTTTTATTCTGGGGAATCAATAAATATCAGATTATAAGGATTGAAAAAGAAAATAAAATTATAAAGCAAATCCCTATATATTCGCCGATAAACGGAATTGTAGTAAAAAAATTCATTGCTGACGGCGGTTACGTTAAGCCGAGCGCCAGGCTTTACGAGTTGGCCAATATATCAAAATTATGGATGAAAATATTTGTAAGCGTTAGAGATTTAAAATTTATTCATATCGGAAAGCATGTTTCGTTAAGGTTTTCATATTATAGAAATATGATTTTTCGCGGTATAGTCTCATATATTTATCCTTATACTTTTAAAAAAGGAAAATTTATCAAGGTTAGAATATCTATAGATAACAGCAAGGATATCTTGAAAATTAATTCATACGGAAATGTATATATAAAAATGCATTATATAAAACGTTTGGCTGTTCCGGTGACTGCGGTAGCCCATATCGACGATAAAGATGTTGTCCTTATTTACAATAAAAATAAAAACGTTTTCTATGCTAAAAGTATTATCACCGGAACAAGATACGGAGGCTATTATTCCGTTATAGAAGGATTGAAACCTAAGGAAACGGTTGTTAAGTTAAACAATTTAAAAAAGGTAAGTGTAAACAAAGCTGAAAAAATTTATCATTATCTTATTTTATCTTCCGTGAAAATAAAACCTTTATAAACAAACTGCCCGGTAATTATTTTGAATTTTAAATACCGGCGTTTATTTATTATTTGATTTCATATTACGCGGAAACGACATATCTTTGGGAATATTTAAATTTAGAGTTATTGTCATTTCCGCGTTAATAAATATAAATTCACCTTATTTAGGCAGAAAATAAATTTTCTTTTGGCAAAATTAAGCGATAAACTTTAATATAACTATCTATATTATAATTATATAAAAGCCAGTCCGTCAATTTTATCATTTTTAATTACCGTTTTAATATAGATAAATCTTCCGCTTGTTAATAATAATTTCCAAACATAAAATTTTACGCCGGTTTGCTTTAACGCAGTCATATATTGAATATTATAACCTTTTTTTAATTGCAATTTATTATTTAAAGAGTTTGAAACTTTATCGAAATTAGTTTTAGTTATATTCTTTTTAAACGATGATGATGTAGTTTTAATAAATTTATTGTAATTTTTTTTTGCCAAAGCTTTGACAGCTTTAGATACAACTTTTTTTACTGTCTTGATATTAGCATGACTTACATGTAATTTCACCGGCTTGTTTGCATAATAGTTATTTGAAGGCATAGTCGGGCGGGTAGCAGAAGGGGCATCATATTGATTTGAAGAATTGCGAGAAGCAGGCATATTGGATTGCCCCTGAGAATTTAACATAGCATTGGCATTTACTCCGCCAAATACAAAAAACGACATTAAAGCAATTAAATAAATAGTTAGTTTCATTCAAACCTCCTTTAAATTGATTTTATTTAGGTCTATTTAACCGTGATATATATTCTGCAAACATATGCTTGCGACAATATATAATAGATGTTTAATCCGAATAAAATATTATACGCGGAAATTAACATTTAATTAAAATTAAATGTTAATTTTTAAAAGATCAATGAATTATATAGATAAAAATAGGTTAACTTACAAACATACTAAAATTAATCAATATAAATATAGGTTATCATAAAAAGTATACAATGTCAAATGAAAGACAAAAAAATAAAAAAACCGCCTATAATCATTTGCAAATTGACTGGTTCGCTTAATAAAATTAATCCGGACAAAACTCCGAATAGCGGAACTAAAAATAAAAAAGAGCTGACCTTTCCGTGGTTATTTTTCTGAATTAAATAAAACCATATTCTAAATTGCACAATGGAACTCATAATAGCAAGCCAAAGGAATAAATAAATCCGACCCCTTTAATTCCTCATTTGACACCTTTAATTCCTAATTGCGATATACTTCGCGCCGATTAGCAATTTTTAAAACAAGAACGCACAGATTGCCGTCCTGAATATCGCAAATAATACAGTAATCGCCGACGCGATAACGCCAAAAATCGCCTAATGGTCCTGTTAACGCCTTACCGATACTGCGCGGATTATTTGTAGCAATAATCCGTTCGCTCAAAAAATCGGTAATACGTTTAGCAGTTTTTTTGTCAATTTTATTCAGTTGTTTTACAGCGGTTTTAGAAAATTTAATCTGCCAAGCCAAGATATTTCTCCGCTTCATCTATAGAAAATGTTTTTTCTTCTTTTTTACGGATACGTTCCAGAACTTCCGAGGCAAGATAGTAATCTTCCAGATCGGATAAACCTTTTTCTATAATTTGACGCAAGTAATAAGCCTTTGTGCGTCCTGTTTGAGCCGATAAAAAATTAAGCCGTTCTTCAATATCGTTGTTAAGTCTTATTGACGTCGCCATATTTAATCCTCCATCCGCATATTGTATTTATAATTTATAATTAGATACTTGTATTCATTTTATCACAAATATTAAATAAAATATAATAAAAGTAGAGCGTTCATTTTCTTAATTCCGCTTTTTTCTATTTCTTTGGCCGATATAATTATATTGTTATCTATTTTTATAAATTCTTTTGCATTAGATATTATGTGATTTATAATAATTATTCTTTCTTCAAAAGGATTTTTACCGTTTTCATATAGTAAAACATCTGAAGAAATTAGTTCGACTATATTATTTTCTATATATTCAAATAAAATCAATACCGCCGAAGATTCTAAATATATGCGAGACTGGGTCTGTTCGTCAAATATTCTATTTAATATGCTTGCATCCGGATAAATTAAAAAGGAGTAATTGAGACGTAGATAAGATAAAAGAATGCTCGCTTATAAAAGCAAAGTTTTTTCTCCCTATTATCCCCCCATATAAAAATAGGTCAAACCGACAAACACAGGCGTGGGTGAGGAAATAAATAAATCCCATTATTCATTATTTTTCTTTATTTATTAAATTGCAATTTTAGTTTCTTCGTCAGTGCCTTCATTAAGAAAAATAAGTTCTTCGTTTTGTTTCATTAATTCGTTTGCATTTAAAAGTTCTATGCCGTAAATTTTTCCATCTGGAGACAGGTCGATATTAACTTCATCGCTTATTTTTATAGTTTCGACTTTTTCTGAAGATTCAGCTAATTTAATATAAGAAATATTGTATTTTGGATCATATGTTACTTTCATTTGAAACTCCAATAATTAATTAAAAATATTTCGATATTACCGTGATTACGATAATATCATTATCTTCATTTACTGTTATAACCTCAACCTGTTTCATATTATATCTTTTTCCGCGCCATAAATCGTTAAAAATAAATTTCTTCTAAAACCGTTTCTACCAAATTTAACAGGAAAAGATTCTCCATTTCCTAAAGTTTCTATGACTTCTTTTTCATTAACACCTCTATCCGTCATTCGTTCTTTCGCGTGAGGATGGATTTTTATCATACAATGTTGTCTATATTATATTTACTTATAAAACTAAAATGCAACACAAATTATGTTTTTTAATTAATTGTACCATATTAATTTTCATTAATAAAGAATCTACTTTTAAGAATCTATTTTTAAATATCGTGTTTTAAGGACACTATTCCTCCCCCCATAAAAATAGGTCAAACCGACAAACACAGACGACAGTATGAAAATAAATAAATCCGACCCCTTTAATATTTATGGAAAGAATTAAAAAGCTGACATATGAAAGAGTTATGCCTGTTTCTTTTTATTTCTGGAGAACTTACGACGGCAAAGAAATTGATTTAGTGGAAGAAAACGACGGAATTTTATCTTCTTACGAATTTAAATGGTCTAAATATAATAAAAACAGCAAAACCATCGAGTTATGGAATAATACTTATCCTAACGCACAATTATCCGTTATAAATAAAGAAAATTACTTAGATTTTGTATTATAACGCATAAGTTTATGTTTAAAATATAAACGCCTGATAGAAAAACATAAAAGTTTTTAACAACATGCCATGTTTACATGTAAACATGGCAAATAATTTTTTTATTATTTGTTTATTTGTCAAATGTCTCTTCTAAATCTTCAATGATTTCTTCTTTTGCTTCCGCTGTTTTTTCTTTAAGTATTACAAATATAATGCCGCCCAATATTAAAATAGCCGAAATTAAAAAATTTAACGATATTTTTTCATTTAAAAATATTATGCCTAAAGCTGCTGCTATCGCAGGCGTTAATAATTGAACGGATGATGATAAAACGCGGGATAATTTTGTTACAACCTTATACCATAACATATAAAAAAGCGCTGAAAATATTGCCCCGGATAAAACACCCATAATTATAGGATTTAAATAAATATAGGGTTCTTTAATATACCGCCAATTAATAAAACCGCCATTAAAAAACGCAAATATAATAATGAAAGGAATTAAATAAATTAAAGAATAGATGAAATTTGAAGCTGTTCTTGATAAATATTGTTTTTCGAATCTGCCTTTTAGAGTATAAATTCCCCAGCCTGTTCCCGAAATTATCATCATAATTGCCCCAAAATATCCAATAAAATTTTTGGGAACTGATAGACCTTTATATACAAGCAGTATAAATCCCCCCATTGAAATCAACACTCCTAACCACTGCAACAAAAAAAGCTTTTCTTTGTGTATTAGTATTGCATTGCCGATGATTGTGAATTGGACGGCGGAAAACACAAGAAGAGCTCCGACTGCGACGCCGATTTCGATATAGCCTAAAGAAAAACAAAATGCATATACAAATAATGCAAATGCAGATAAATAATTGGGCTTTGGAAGTTTAATCTTTTTATAAGAAATTATTAGAAAAAGTATTAACGCTCCGCTTCCAAGACGCAGCAAACTATAAGACAACGGACTTATTATGTTATTCTGCAGAGCATCTCTCGCAAGTAAAGAGTTTACGGCAAATCCAAAGATTGCGAAAAAGGTCAGTAAAACAATCCATATATAATTTAATTTATTTGATTTATCCATAAAATTTTAATTAATAAATTCAAAACCATAATATCATTAACTCACAGTTAGAAATTTTATTTTCTAACTGTGAGTTAAGCGGACTCCAAATTACGCTTTTAAAACGAGGCAAAGCTTTATTAAAAGACCGCTTTGACGGCTTAAACGCATACTTAAGATTTCTGGACGTAAAATTTAAATTTTCCGCCTTCTTCAGATGACTCCAATAACTTATTGCCAGTTCTGTTACACCAAGCCGCCATATCATTTTTAGAACCAGGATCAGTAGAAATTATTTCAAGAACCTGTCCCGAAGACATGGTGTCGATTTCTTTTTTCGTTTTGACGATAGGAAGAGGGCACGATAACCCGCTCGCATCAAGTGTTTTGTTTGAAGATACTGCCATAATGCAACCTCCTTATAAATATAAAATAATTTTGTATTATACATCTTTAAGTGTAAATAAATATAAATGTATAATACTTAGATTTATTTAGCTTATTACTTCTCATTAAATAAGTAAAATAAAAATCTAATTTTTCAAAATTAATATATTCGGGTTAATATTGCATAAATATTGTAGCTTTTTCGGCTTTCTCGGTTAGAAACCAAGTAGCGCCAACAATTCCGTCTGCTTCAGGAATTAAATCTTTTTGATCTACTTCAAAAATTGCGGCAGCTAACGAACAGCCGTAAAAATGCACTTTTCCGGTAGATTTTAACGCTTTGACTATTTCGTATAAATCGGTAGGAAGTCCGGCTTTCGTCAAATTTTCCTGAATTTTTTGAAGAGATGCGTCCTGATGATCTAATTTAATTTTTACGCCTTCTTTGGAAATAAGTTTGACTGCCCAGTTTACGCATAGAATATCAACTTCATCGTAAACCGCCGTGCCGAGATAAGCAAACGCTAAACCCGTTAAAATTAAATCATAAGCGTCTTTTTGAATGATAATGGCCATGCTTTTCATTGTAATACCTCCTTTTAAATATTATTGTCATTATAAATACCGAACATTCGGTATTTAATTTGTAACAAATAAAAAACTCCATATTTATGGCTGAAGAGTCTTCCATACGGCTTCAAATATTTCTTCTTTATATATATTTAAATCCTTCTTTATAACGTTATCCCATTTAATTTGAATAAGCCTTACCGGTATTCCCGTTAAACAGACGGTAGCGACATAGCTGTCCATTTTTTTAACATTACCCTTTTGCATTTCATTTTTTAAAAAAATTCTTAGCATTTCAAAAGGACCGGATGAGCAAATAGGCTTTCCGTCCTTTATAATTTCTTTATGTTTAACGTTTAAGGCATATTCAAGGGTTATTTTATCTTCTTCTGCAATTTTAATAAGATTGAATACCAATTCTTCTATCTTGCATTTAGTTTCTTTTTTTGATTGCAATGTTTGTTCAAATAAATTATTTAGAAATAAAACAGTATTATTAAATAGCTTAACGGCTATTTCTTCTTTACTGCTGAAATGATGATAAATAGCTCCGGTGCTGATACCGCATTCTGCCGCTATATCCCTTAAAGATGTATTATGGTAGCCTTTTGCAACAAAAAGTTCCATTGATTTTTTAAAAATTAGTTTCTGCGTTAAAAACGATCTTTCATCATTAGTTTTCATAAGCACATAAAAATATAACGAATAAATATAACGAACATTCGGTATGTTAAAATAATTATATACAATTATCATTTATATTGTCAATATATATTTTTAAAATATATATTTAACAATTTATATTTAGAACCTCAGTTGTTATTCCGTTTGACAAAGCATTTATGAATGATTTAAAATAAAATATAATGCAAACTATTAAAAAAATAAAAACATTTTTAATAATTATATTTTTTATATGTTTATTGCCTTTAGCAGTGTCGGGATGCGCTCAAAAATCGGAAGTTCTTACTATACCTCTTGCTAAAAAATTAATACTTAGGAAAATTAAATTTTCATTTTTTTTTGCAGTACCTTATGAAAAAGCTATATCTTTGAATAATGATAAATTATATATGGTTTTGATGAAAAACGGTTATATTAAATTTAATAAAAAATTAGGTTACACTTCTTTTACTTCGCTTTTTAAGCCTTATTTATTTAAAAAATCCGATAGAACTTATGTAAGAATGGGAAAATTTGATATAACCAGTTTACATAAGATTCAATTTATATCACGTAAAAAAGCTAAAATACTTTTTTCATTTCAATTTAAGCCAAATGTGATTTATAATCTTATGATTGCAAATAACATACATATCAAATTATTTAAAATTTTTCATGCAAAAAAATTAGGAGTAATTTTTAAATATAAGCCGTTTTTGGAATGGGAAGTTGATAAGTTTGTGCTGAAATAAATAAATCTGAAACCTTTAATCAAAAAACACCCGTTGTTTGAAAGAACCCAATCACTGCAACGTAAAACCATTCGCTTGAATGTTTTGGATGAGGCATTCGCATAAATCCGACAATGAAAGCCAGCAATAGTCCAGCCAGGATGAAACGT
>JAJZJX010000081.1 GCA_021850985.1 bacterium | reverse complement strand
AAGAACTGACAGGCGATGAATCGTCAAAGGACAAGCCTAAGATTAAATTTACTGCGGTTAAACATTCATTGATGTTTATCTTAGGATTTACTATTGTATTTGTTCTGTTAGGTATATTTTCAAGCGCTGTAGGTTCTTTATTACATTCTATATGGCTTATGAGGATAGCGGGTATTTTTATAATAGTTATGGGGCTATTCATACTCGGAGCTTTTAATAAAGTAAAATTTCTGTCTTTTATGAACGCTGACGCTAACATCAGCATAAAAAATAAACCGTTAGGTTTAATCGGCTCCGCACTTGTAGGCATTGTATTCGCGGCGGCTTGGACGCCGTGCATCGGCCCTATTTTAGCGTCTATTCTTTTTATAGCTTCGACCATGCACAATACAACGGCGGGAGCAGAATTATTATTTGTCTACGCTATGGGGCTTGCCGTTCCTTTTTTTATAAGTTCCGTATCGTTAAATTTATTTCTGTCGGCTTTTAAAAGGATAAGACCTTTTATAAAGACTATTTCGGTAATAAGCGGGGTAATTTTAATAGCCGTCGGGATACTGATATTTTTTAATTATCTCTCCGTAATATCTTTATATTTCGGCAATGCTTTCCATTACAATATACCGTATAACGGATAATAATGAGGTTAAATTATGCAAGAAAAAACGCCTATCAAAGACAAAATATTTTTAAAATTAATTAACGCAATTTTTTATATCATTTACGGCTATTTTGATCCGCCGGATATGGTAACATCGTATTCTATTACTATTAATCATTACAAAAAAATAAAAAATGAAAATTTACGAGGTGGATTATGAATTCGATAAGCGATTACATTAAAGAGCAAGAAATTTACATTAAAAACAATGGTTCTAAAAAATTTAAAATAAAATTACTGATTATTATTATTTTTTTGTTTGTTTTTAGCATGTTTGGCTTTCTACATACTACGCATCAGATTTTTAATGAAATTTTTGGTTCAGGAACTGTAACAGTCTCAAGAAAACAATTAAAGCAAGAATTAAAACATCTTAAAAAAGACGAAGCGATAAATTCTAAAATAACAAAAGAAATTAAAGAATTAAGCAGGAATAATGCTAAATAAAGTTAATCAAGGTATATGCGCATATGAGATACATCCTGTTAGGTTCGGATAAGCCGAAAGTCTATATTAAAAGTTGCAAAGAGTCAAAAGGACTTCTTTGTCCTACAAAAGAAACCGATTTTTTCAGAGATGCTTTGAATTGTCAAGCGTGCTTGTATTGTTCTATATGCTATTTGATTTGCAAAAAAAATATGTAAAAAGGAGAGATAAAATTTATGGTTGTAAATCTTAACGGTATTGAAAGAAAAGTTTCTATATTAACGATGAAAGATGCGTATTTAATGCGGAAAAATATATTAAACAGACTGATAAACATATTAAACGAATATATAAAATTGCCGGATTTAGATAAGGATGAAGTTTTTTCTATTCATAATTCTATTAACGAGTTAAAGGAAAAAATAAGCTTAATAAATGAACTGATAGAGGAAAAAAGTCATGATTAAGTTTTCTAAAATTTTTGTTTTAACATTGGTTTTGCTTGCCGTTTTATCCAAACCCGCTTTTGCCGGAGAGTCTTGGATAGATAAAGTGAAAAATCCGGAATATAAAGGTACTATAAATTTGCCGCATTATTCCGTAAATATGAATAATTTGACTAAAGAATTATTAAAAATAAAAAAGCAGGAAAAAAAAGAAAAAAAAATAACGTATTCCAAACCCAACGCCGAAGTAAATGCGGCGGTCAAATCTACTTTAAATACTTTAGCTACTAAATCGTTTAACCGTAAAATAACGTTCTTTGCAAAACAGATGTTAGGCAAAGGCGAATTCGGCAAATACGTGCCGAAATCTATTAAAAATAATTATCTTAAACTTCTAAAAAACAGCAAACCTTTCGATATGGCGGGCGGACACAGGCTATTTTTAGTTATATCGAGTTCCATTCCTTTTAAAACCTTAAGGCGTTATGTTTTTCAGATAGTAAATAATAATTTGCCGGTGCAAATGATTTTAAGAGGACTTTTGCCCGGCTCCGATAACGGCAGATATTTTATGCCTACTATAAAATATATCGAAAGACTTATTAAATACAAAGGCAGGTCAGGCTATTACGATATACACGTCGATATCGACCCTTTAATTCCCTCTAAATATAATATTAAAGTCGTTCCTGCGTTAGTTTACGACGTAAATTATAATCCTCAGACGTATACCACGATAGACGATAAGGCTTACGTAGTTTACGGCAACGTGGATTTGGAATATGCACTGAAGCAAATTGAAAACAAAACCCATTCGGAGTATATTAAAGAAGTGCTAAATAGATTTAATAAAAATTCTTTTTTTAATAAGTAAAAAAACGGCTTTCATATTTGGCTTTTTAAGGCTTTTAAAATCATTTTAAGTCTTATTGCATTAAGAAAATAATAAAACGCCCTAAAAGGCAAATTAATAGCTTTATTTTTGATTTTCAAGAATTAAACAGTTTCTGTTAATAAGTTTTTAAGAATCAAACAAATTAAAATTGAAATTTTAAAAATTTCATAACCTTAATCAAATTGCTTAATTTTTAATCCGCCGTAAAAGGCGGTTTTTTAATGATTTTTGAAAATGTTTACAAAATAGATTATATTGTAAATTTTTTTATTGCTTTTTAACTTCGCTAATTATATAAATATTTACATTACAATTAAATGTAAACTTTTTAAATTAATTTTTTAAGGAGAATTCAAAAATGTTAAAATCTAAAAAATTTTTTATGGTTTTATTTTTAATTGCCGGTTTTGTTTTTTTATTTAGCAGCGTTAAAAACGCTTCGGCATTGGTTCATTCAAACGGTATTTTTATTTCGACGCTTTCAAAAATACCAGGGCATAAAATCGCCAAAGATTATGGATTTATAGCTATAGTTAGAAATAACGGAAATAATGACATAATGATTAGCATTAACGGTAATTATACCGAAATGCCGATATATAGCGGCCCGATTCTTCCAGTGAATATTTTTAATATTATAAATCAAAATAAACCTGCTGGCGCTAATGCTTGTATTAATTTAAAATTTCAATTCGGCAGATATCCCTCTTGTGAATATGTAACGCTTTCTTCAGGTAAATAAAATTATGCAAGAATCCGTCGTATTTTACGAAGAAATTAAAAAAGGCAAAAAGTCGGTATTAAAAGAAACGTCTTTAAAAAAGCC
>JAJZJX010000080.1 GCA_021850985.1 bacterium | reverse complement strand
CTGATACACTGGTTTTAATTTCCATTGGCGTAGCCTCCTTTTAATTTTTATTTTGAGATATAAATATTATATAGGAGGTACGCCTATTCTGCCAATTAGAATTTACACAAAATATTTTACACTATCCTAAATATTTCAATATTACCGTTTTTTAAAAAAACTTTATCAATTCTTTACCGTTAAAGAATTTTAAACATTAAAAAATATGATATAATATAATAGTACATATTAATTATAGTTTTGTTAAAAGGGAGTAGATATGAAAACAAAAAAAATAATAGACCTTTCCGTAGAAGAATTTCGGGTTTTTATATCCGATACCGTAAATGCGGCAATGGAAGACTCAATAGAGGATTTTTTAGCCCTTTCAAGCGATAACTATCTAAGGTCGATTAAAGAGGCGCGGAAGGATTATAAAGCCGGCAAAGTTAAATCGTTTGAAGATGTTTTCAATGTATAAAATACTTTTTACCAACCGGTCGTTAAAAGATTTAGAAAATATCAACCCGACCACGCAAAAAAGAATTGCCGCAAAACTTAAAGAATATTCCGCAGAACCGTTAAAATATTCCAAAAAACTTTCAAATAGTAATCTTGGCTCGTATAGATTCAGGATTGGCGATTATCGGGTTATATTTGACATTGATAAAGAAAATATCGTTATTTTAAGAATAGGTCATAGGAAAAATATATATAAATAACAAAATTATCGTAATTTTTTGCTATCCGCCTGGCGGACACTTCAAACCCTTTAAAACCCGTATAATAAATATTATGGACATCGAAAAAGCAATAGAAAAATACGATAAACAGAATTTAAGGCGGAGAACGGAATAAAGCAAAATCTTTCAAAAAAATTTGATGCTTATCCCGCATTTTATTATTTCAAAGAAACGAAAGTGTAGCGGAGCCTAAAAATTAAATAAATTCGTAAAATGATTAAAAAATAAAATTAAGGAGATATAAAAATGAAAAATATTGAAATGAATGTTGTCGGCGATATTTTAACGATTAAGGTTGACCTTTCCAAGACATTCGGCAAGTCAAGCAGCGGCAAGTCAACAATTATTGCTTCTACGGAAGGCAATGTATCCGTGCCAAACAAGGAGGAAGTCAAAATAGGGTTGAATGTTTACACGAAATAAAATATTAATAGCTATCAAATAAAGGTGCCAGATTTATTTATTCCCTTACTTCCACCCGCTTTTTATCCCATTGGATAAAGACTTAACGGCTGACGATAAAGTCAAGCATGCCACCTTAAAAGTTGCGAAGCAACAAATAGAAAAGCATAATACTCCATAAACATCTCCGTCTGCAGTGAAAAAACCCACCGCTCTTGACAACCCTAAAAATTAGTGATATAAATTAAATAAAAGATAGAATTAAATAATTGAAATAAAAAAGTAAAAAATAAAAGCGGTGATTTGAAGTGTATTGCTTCCGCTTAATAAATGTGCTAAAAAACGTCGGTTTAATTATATTACCCGCGCAATTTTAGCGCGGGTTTTTTATTTTATAGATATTTTTACGGCGGGGATTTGGGAGCATATTGCAGCCGCCTTAACAAGAAGCTAAAAAGCCAATGAAACCCAGCGGCTTATTTCCCAAAGCCACTGGGTTTTTTTGGTCTAATGAAATTAACTATTCCGGAAAATTTTAATTTCCGGCAAGGAGGAAATCATGGACAAAAATCAAGAAGTTTCAGATTTAAAATTAAATTTATTCGGCAATCCGCAAAATGACGTTGAAAATTACGTGTATTGCAGGCGCGTAAAAGACTATCTTTTATTGCAGCGCCAACAATCAGGAAAAGACATAAAAGATATCGCTGCCGCCTCAGGATATACTAAACTCGACAAATTTAAAACACATCTAAATGAGTGGCAGGAATTAGAAAGACCTATTCCTAAAAAATATTTACAGGCAATTAACGCAGATATAGACACTTTGTTATCTTTATCGGAATTGGACAAATCAGATTATGAAGAAGCCATAAAAATTCCAAGAAAGGCATCTTTTTGCACTGTCCGTTTAATACCCGGGATATATGCAACATATTCTTTCGGCAGAATGGTGTCGGAAGAAGAGGCAATTAAGTTAGCAAAGGATTACTCTCAAAATAAAAAACAGATATGCATAATTAATTTCCCCGGTCTTTTTTTAATAGACATACACCCTGACGGTAAAGTATCTAAGTCATATTATTATCCAAACGTTGATATAACCAAAGAATGGGTAAAATTTGGATGGAACGGCTCGAATCTCGGCTCTACGAGGATAAAATAATAAAATCTAAAATCTTAAAATTAACGGCATATAATTATTTCTCCGGATTTAAACATACTTAGATTTGAAAACCGAAGAATTTAACTTTGCAGTGTATCATCAAATAGATATTTATAAAATCTTCAGCCTGATATTATAAGGGTTAATTTGGTTGCGTCAATTTTTACTTTAATTTGTTTAATTATTTGGCTGAAGAAAATGTTTGGCTTTAAAATTTAAACTATATACTTGAGATATTTTCATTGATTTAAAATTAAGAATATTATATAAACATTATAAGTATTAAGTACCGCAAAATAATTTTCAAAATAGGTGCCTATTTGATACTGAAAATGATAATTTATCCAACCTATCTAATATATATAAAAACGAATTTAATAAATTTAATAACATAAATCAAATAGAAGAATTTTTATCAGAACTAATTAATTATGCAAATATTTTTTATGATAAACTTATTGCAGAAACAGATATGCTAATGTTTGATGATCAAATTCATCTTTAGAACCGAATACGTGCCTTAAATAATGGATATACATATCTTTTAATTCGGCGTTCCGGCAGGCGGTATGAAATGAATGTTTAAAATCGTCGAGTTTCTTACCGTTATTGTTAAATGCATACTATCGTCATCTTTTTTATACACGCTTGCCATAAAAGATAAGTCGAAACAAATTAAAGAAGCGGTAGATAAAATCTATGGTTATGCCAGTGATTTACATCATTCAGTTGATAGCAATCATAATATAAAGCCTGTATTTACAGGCGATAAATCTGATGCTTATATGATGTAAACGTTATTGGTTTCGTTTGTTAATCTAATGTCTTATAAATTAAAAAATTTACATACAGCAGAATAAAATTTGAACATTATAATACCTTAAACCACCGTTAGAAACTTGAAAACCACCCTCAAGTTATTGTAAAATATAAGTGTTAAGCAAATACCAACAATAACCCAAAAGGTGGCTTATAATGAAAAGTTTATCACTAAAATTAAAAATGAGCAACGAAAAAATTACATCGTTCGGCGGCAGTATCTTAATGGCCGATTTTATCA
>JAJZJX010000079.1 GCA_021850985.1 bacterium | reverse complement strand
ATTCTTATATACAATTAAAAAAATACAATGAAGCTAAGAAATATATAGTTAACGGCATTACTTTGGCTAAAAAAGCAGGTAATAAAAAAGATGCCGATTATGATTTGGCACACGCTTATCAGAATTTCGGTTCTTTATATGAGCATTTAAAAAACAATAAAGATGCCATTATTTATTATACAAAAGCTTATAATTTATATGCGGGCGCCAAGGATGTTTCGGATGCAAAATACTGTCTTTCTATGATTGATAAAATCAAAAACCAAACGAAAAAATAAATGAGTAAGAGGGTTTATTATGAATAGTGGAATTAAGCATACCGCTTTCGCCGTATCGGTTATCATGTTCTTTATCGTGAATGTCATATTAATTTGGGACGGGTTCAAATATTCCCAGATATATTCGTCCGGCAGTTTTACCGGAAGCAAATTCGAGCTGCTTATCTTTTTAGTGACCATCGGAGGCTATATTTTGCTGTGGCTCGGTTTTCTCGGATTATCGATATTGACTTATCTTTGGAAAAAGGCGGAAGAAACGACTGAACTTTCACGGCAAATAGAAATATAATTAATTATAAACAATAGGTGCTATATATTTTTGCACTCCGCGGGGATTAATTGCTGATTTTAGTGTTCGATTAAAACGGAATACACACATTATCATTAAAAATTATCTTTAGGGGGAAATTCAATGAAAAAGACCATCGTCTTGCTGTTTTTTTCGCTATCTATCTGCTTTTTAATTTCCACCGCCTTTGCTTTAAACTGGAGCATTAATTGCACGAACGGTTCATGCGTGGGTTCGGCTGGAAGGCTAACGCTATACTGGACAATGCAAAATCCAAACGCTACGAACGAAAACGCTATTTATAACGTTCAACAGGTTACCGGCATAAAAGGACTGCCTTTTTCCATAGAAAACTATAAACAAGTTGAAAACGATATAACCAAAGGTATCAATAAAAACCTTAAAGAACAAGGCAAGGCATATAACCAAACGCAAACCGGGTCGAAATCAAATAATAAAAATCAGGAAACATCTCTAAATTCTTTTACCGGCGGTGGATTCGGCGGAATCAATATAAATTATAATCTTCAACTTTTAAGGTTTGTCGCTAAAAACGTAATATTCGGCAATTTAAACAATATAAATTCTTACATGGAAGCGGCAGACCTACTATTGCACGAGTATTACAGCAACCGCATCGTCCCGGTTTTATGGCTATTTCTTATATCCAATAATAACTATAATCTGACAAATTTCGATATTACAAAAATTAATAAATACGACCGCATTCCCATTTTGGTAAAATGGTTCGCTTATTCTAACTATTCCGCTTCTTTCTATCAAGGCAAGTACAAATATAAGCACGCCGCTGAAATATTACTTGGAAGCTATATGTCGCCGTCGTTTAAAGATAGTTTAAGCTCCGATATAAGAGAATCTAATCATGCCGCAAAAGAATTATCTCTGGAATTGAAATACCCCGTATATAAGCTTTACTACAGCAAAAAACCCGGACACAAAAGAGCGGCGCTGGCTAAATTTATTGCCGAAAAAGAATACAAAAAATATAAAGCTTTAAACCGCAGATTTGCCAATAATGAAAATAAGCTTTTAACGGCTTATTATGTCTCAATGATAGAAAATCCGCTCATAAACCCATCGTCAAAAGAGGAAATCGCCTACGTCAAACATGAAAAAGCTACAATTGAAACCGATAACGACATAAAGATTGCCGTTATAGTAATTTTATTGATAGCTATCGGCATCGGAGGATTTGCGGTATATAAAAAGAAAAGTAAAAAATCAACTGCGGAAATTAAAAAATAAGGAGAAGAATTATGGCTACCACAAGAAAAATGAATATCGATTTTTTTAAGATGTCAATAAATATTTTAAAAAATATTAAAAAAAAAATAAAAAAAATAATCGAGCTGGCACGACGGCGGGAACTATTGTTTTTATTTTTTTCTAAGGTTTTAAATGCCCGACATGGCACGATTTAAACTGAAAATCTGATTTATATAAATTAAACGGCGAGCGAAACGGGATACGGGATAAAACTAGAAGGTAAGCAGCCGCCGGCGGACGCGACGTAAAAAAAGGGGGCAGCGCCCCTTACAACTATAATAATAAAGTTTAAAGGTAGTCAAAGGTAGTCAAAAGGAAGAACTTCTCTGCAATGTTAGTTAGCATCAAAAGTCGTCATTGAGACCCATATCACCGACTTTCTTATTATCAGCGGTATTGGTGGCATCCGCCTCTTTATTGATTGCCTCGAACTCTTTATATTGATTCATATATCGATCGCCCGCATCCGCTTTCTTATTTTTGGCGGCATCCGTCCCTGCGACATCTTTGGCGGTATCCGCTTCTTTGTTAATTACCTTAAATTGATTTATAAAAGAATAGCTGAATATCCATATGGATATTAATGATAGTTCAAGAAGCAAGTCAATT
Source organism: bacterium (assembly GCA_021850985.1). Classification (GTDB taxonomy): domain Bacteria; phylum SZUA-79; class SZUA-79; order Acidulodesulfobacterales; family Acidulodesulfobacteraceae; genus Acidulodesulfobacterium_A. The sequence continues at coordinate 887 of JAJZJX010000079.1, read as the reverse complement.
AGTATAGCGAAGCCGCCGCCATAAAAGACGGCTCCTAAAAAAATAAAAGAAAATGCAATCCAAAAGAAATACAATCCAAATATAAGTAAAAGAATTGAAATTATCCTATTGAAAATAAGAAAAATGTTGTTCATAAAAACAGTATTGTCCACAATCCCCCCCTATCTCTCAAATATTAAATACGATCATATTAAACCGCAAAATACCCTTTAAAACCTCATAATTGCCTCTAACTTTATCCCGTTTAACACGTAAACGAATACCGTCCCCATTGCCGCCCCTGTATTCGCTATTACCCTGTATCCGTAATAATTAGCGTTAGCATGGCCGTACTGCCTTGCCTCTTGAACGGTATTACTTATAACGGGTTTTATACCTCTCGGCAGGTTATCCCAGCCCGCCATATTCGTATTTCTAACTTCGGCGATATTGCCATTGCATATTTTATAATTCTCTACCGCCCAGTATCTCGGATTAGGAAATCCCTGCGTCCTGCGGATTATACTTATGATTTTACAACCAGACATAATCGTCGTTATAGGAATAGCGTTATAGGTATAGGCTCCCCACGTGTAAGTATAGGGACCGTTTGAATTATAAACCCTCATAGCAAGGGTATTAAAGTTCGGGTCGGAGCGGTTGTATGGGATATTGAATACGCCGAAAGAATAAACTGTATTTGCGGATAAGATGATAAACGCAATTATAAAGATTTTTAACGACATTTTCATTGTTTTATTTATTTCTATGGATTTCTTTATAAGTTTGAACGCCCTGTAAGCATTTTTCCATATAATATTTACCATGATTGCTATTCGCAGTTCTAAAACTTTTAGTATCAAACAGATGAGCTACTTTTTTGCAATGGGAATAATAATTTTTTTGAT
>JAJZJX010000078.1 GCA_021850985.1 bacterium | reverse complement strand
AGAACGATATATTGAGAACCTTAAGAACCTTAGAGAAACATTTAAGAAGAATAGACGAAAATATAGACGATTTTCTTAAAAAAGAAGGACCGGTAAATCATAAATCGGATATTTTAAACTCCGTACCCGGAGTAGGTAAAATATTAACCTCTGCATAGAAATAAAATCTAAAAAATGGAGTTTTTTATTTTATTAACGATTATTAACGATTTCAATAAGTTAGATAAAAAATTTTACTTGACATTAAACACAGTTGCTATGATTCTACAAATACGAACAATAAAGAAGTTTTGGAATAACTTATAGATTAAAGATATTTTGATTTGCTTTATACAAATTATGGTATAATAAATAAAAAGCATATTTTCAAGGTGCTGAATTAATTTGCTTTTGCCGTAACAGCAACTTTTATGATTTATGGGTCAAAATAACAAATTAATAATTTATCCCGACGCAAGCGTATTAAATAGAATTTTTGACGACCAGACACAGCCCCGCATATATTTTGAATCTTCAGCGGTATTAATTTTATTTGAATTTATAGAAAATAACATAGCTGATCTGGTATCATCCGATATTTTATTATACGAAAACGATAGAAATCCTTTTGAAGAAAGAAGAATTTTTGTAAATTTTGTTATATCGAATGTCAAAGAATTTATAAAGATAGATAAAAATATACTTACGTCGGCAAAAGAAATAGAAAATAACGGAATTAAAAAAATGGACGCTTTACATCTTGCATGTGCGGAGAAATCGTCGGCAGAATATTTTCTAACCTGTGATGATAGAATAATTAAAAAATATACCGGAAGATTAAAAGCGTTAAATCCAGTCGATTTTGTAAACGATATTTTACTTAAAAAAGAGGTTTAAAATGCAAAATATTACCTTACCCGATGTGAATGAGATAAGAAAAGAAATTCTATCTGATATTATTAAAAATCTCGGTATCGCGAAAGTTGGAATCTTTTTAAGGGAAACGGCATATCAAAAAACGGATTACCTGAAAATAAAAGACGAATTGTTTAAGAATAAAAGCATAGACGACATTTATAATGAAATTAAGAGATAAAATAGGGACAGCGAGAGACCGTTTTTTTCAAATAGTTAGGTTACTTTAATTGGATACCGTTAATTGTTTGATTCATGCAGCTATCGAGTTTTTGCCGGATATTTTCTCAAAAATTGTTTCGGGAGCGATATCTGCCCCGTTAGGCCAAGCAATCGTTCCACCGCTTATAAAGGCTTTTTTAAACAAATCGACATTCGACAATGAATTAAAAATAGGACCTTTTTTAAGGTATTCTTCAAAGTCTATATCTCCGGAAGTACCGTCGTCAAAAGTTATTCGGTAAACATAACCCGATTTATAATGTATGTCTTTAACCTCTATAATTTTTTCCATTTTTTTATCCTCATATTATTATTCTAACGGTTTTATTTTTTTTAATTCTTCACCGTTTAAAGCTAAATTCCAATTATCTAATAATTCATTCCTGTTAAAATCTATCCATTCTCTTACTAATCTTAATGCCGTTCTTGATTCAATATCTCCTGCGAGTATGTTTCCTTTGAGGTCAAGCTTCATTTTCTTATTTCCGTATTCAACATGAATATGCGGAGGATTATGGTCAAAATAAAACATTCTAACGATAATTCCAAAAAAGCTGCTAATCTCCGGCATTATGCTCTTTGAACTTTAATGTTATAGTAATTATTAAATTAAAATAATTTTTTCATCAGCATAAATTTATAATAATTTAATTTCAAAAAATTATCAAGTTTACATAACAGAAAATTGTGTGACCGGAAATGAAGAAGGAAACAAAAACTCCCGACCACGTCAAACGCAGTCGGGAGCATGAGAACAAATAAATCTTTCATTTATCATTTATAAAGATATGGTATAATTTAAAAAACATGAAAAATAAAGAATATATTTTAAATACCGTAAAACGTATAATAACTGAAGAAGTAGAAAAAGCAGGGTATAAAGTCGAATCCGTTTATCTTTTTGGCTCCCGTGCAAGAGCCGATTACAAAGAAGATAGCGACTGGGATTTTTTTGTCGTAATTAATAAAAATATTTCATTTAGAGACGAAAGACGTTTAATCGCAAAAATAAAAAGAATTATGGCGGAATTAAAAATAAGTAATGATATCCTAATAAATTCTAAAAACGAGCTTAACGAAAACAATAATGTCGGAAATATTGCTTATTATGCGCTTAAATATGGAGTAATGTTATGAACGATAAAATTGTAAAAGCATGGCTTAAATACGCAAACGATGATTTGAAAGCAGGGGTTCTTTTGTTCAACAATAGTCCCGACGAGTTCAAAAGTATTGTTTGTTATCATATGGAACAGGCGGTTGAAAAGAAAAGTATCTTAAGGCATATTTGATTTTTAACAATAAAGAAATCAATAAAACCCACGATATTACGGAATTAATAGAAAATTGCAAAGAAATAGATATAGACTTTGACAATATTTATAGTTTTAACGCAAGTGAATTAACCGATTATGCTGTTAATTTAAAATACCCCCCATCTTCTAAAATCATATCTTTGGAAGATGAAAAAACTGCGATATCTATTGCCAAACAAGTAGAATCATTCGTAATGGAAAGAATTAAAAATAAATAATCGAATTATCAGTGAAATCTTAAACCGCTTTTTGTAAAGTTGCTCACAGGTAAATTCGTAAAATCCAGTATAAGTTGCAAGAAAAAGACCGATTGACGTGCCATTTAATTCAAAAATTTATTTAAGTTTTTTAATTCTTCGTCTAATTCGTGCGGAGAATAATTTAGTGCGGGTATTTGATATTCGCCTAATTTTTCCATAAAATCCATTTCATTTACTTTTAGAAATTCGGCGGCTTTGCCGAGAGATATTTTGCCCAGCTCATACATTTTTATTATAGCCATAAGCTTTATATCGTCGGCAAGGTTCTGGGCATCTTCGTTTAATAATACCGCGTTATATCTTCTGGAAGTTCTAATGTTATTTTCATATTGTTCTGATTTTGTCGATTAAGGGTTACTTCGTTTTTATTTCCTATATTTTATAAACTATTTTTATACATTATACCATATAAAAAATATAAGAATAAATCTTGGCACCGTTTTTACGATAAAATTATAAAAATAAAACTCCCGACCACGTCAAACGCAGTTGGGAGTAAAGGAATAAATAAATCTGACACCTTTTTTTATTTTTTTATAAGCTTATATCTCTGATTAAACCAAAACCGCTAAAAGACCTTATAAGCTTTTTAATATATACAGGCTGCCGGAAAGGCGAGGCTTTAGAACTGAAATGGGAAGACGTGGATTTGCAAAACGGCATAATCGCGATAAAAGCCACTAAAAC
>JAJZJX010000077.1 GCA_021850985.1 bacterium | reverse complement strand
AACATTATTTTACGGAAAAGGACGGAATTGAATTCCGCCGTCTGCCGCGGCTATAACTATCCAATATTTAACAGCGGGTCGTCCGGCGTGATATTATCGCCTACTTTAACGTAAATCGCTTTAACCGCACCGTCTGACGCAGCATGTATTTCGTTTTCCATTTTCATAGCTTCGACCATAGCGACTGTCTGCCCTTTCGTTACTTTATCGCCTTCTTTTACTAATACTTTGGCGACTTTGCCGGGCATAGGCGCAGAAACGTCTCCGGCTTCAATCCTTCTTTTGCCCTTAGACGCGCCTCCCGCAGAGGTTTTGGAACCGCCGGCTTTTCCGCCTACTACCGCTTCTACTTTTGGAAAGAGTTGTATTTCTTCTAATTTGCCGCCTACCCTGACATAATATTTTCTAGGTTTACCTTCTTCCTGATTTGGAGTTACGCCTTCAATTTTTACGTTAAATTTATCGCCGTGATATGTAACGTCAAACTCCACGGGCGCAGTATTTTCGATAACTCCGGAGCGTGTTTCTATCATATCCTCGGTACCAGGGGTCACTTCCGGCGTTTCTAATTCGCCGTTTTCCCTTGCTTTCAAAAATTCCATGGCCTGAAGCGGGAACAAGACGTAAAGAAGAATATCCTCGTCGGATTTTGCAAGCGAACCGAGTTCTTTAACCGCTTTATCCCATTCGTTTACGTCTGCGCTGTCGCTTGGGCGTTTGGAGTAATCGGGTTTGCCGCCTGGTCCCATAATTTTTTCGATAAGCTCTTTAGACACCGGTCCCGGAGGCGTGCCGTATTTGCCTTCTATATAATCTCTTACCTCTTTCGTTATCATCTTATATCTTTCGCCGGATATAACGTTTAAAACAGCCTGAACGCCGACTATTTGAGACGAAGGCGTTAAAAGAGGGGGGAAACCAAGGTCTCTTTCGACGTTTGGGGTTTCTTTAAGAACCTCTTCCATTTTATCGATTGCGTTAGCTTCTTTTAGCTGAGCAGCCATATTTGAAATCATACCGCCGGGTATTTTATGAATAAGAACTTTAGCGTTGACTCCGCCGTATTCAGTTTCGTATTTTTTATAATTTTTTCTTATAATTCCGGTTAAAGCGGCTGCTTCCTCCAATATTTTTAAATCTATGCCCGTATCGTAAGGCGTGCCTTGAAGCGCGGCTACTACGCTTTCCGTTGCGGGATGCGAAGAACCGAAAGCAAGAGGGGAAAGAACCGTATCAAGCATATCTACGCCTGCATATATAGCCATCATATGATTCATTATGGCGGTTCCGCTCATATCGTGATTGTGAAACAAAATTTTTATTTTATCTCCGACTTTTTCTTTCATTCCTTTTATTATGTTGTAAGTATCTAACGGCATTATGATACCGGTAGCGTCTTTAAAAGAAATCCAGTCAGGCGCTATTTCTAAAAGTTCGTCTGCGTATTGCATCCATTTTTCGTATGTATGAACGGGACTTTTGGTATAGCTTATTTCCGCATGGCATTCTCCGCCGAGTTCCTTAATAACCTTGCATGCGACTTCGATATTGCGATTATCGTTTAAAGAGTCGAACACCCTGAAAACGGTAATGCCGTTTTTAAGGGCTTTTTCGACAAACTTGTAAACCACCTTGTCGGCTCTAGGTCTATAGCCCACTATGCTCTGTCCTCTAAACAGCATCTGTATTTTTGTATTCGGCATCACGGCTTTAATTCTTCTGAGTCTTTCCCACGGGTCTTCTTTTAAGTATCTTAGACAGACATCGTACGTCGCTCCGCCCCATGCCTCGAAAGCGTAAAGTCCGGCTTTATCCATTTTTTCGCATAAAGGAAGCAAATCATCCGTCGTAACCCGCGTCGCCAACTTACACTGCTGTCCATCCCTTGCGGTTAAATCGGTAATTAAAATCTTTTTAGGCTTGGCAATTTCTATTAAGCCTTCTTGCAACATAATTTCGATATTTTTCATTTATTCCTCCGTTATTGACTATAAACCGTGATATGCCGACAAGGCGGCGCTAATGAAAGCTACAAAATCTTCTTTATCTCTCTGCACTTCGTATTCAAAAACATCGGGGTTTTCTTTTAAATAATTAGTAGTAAAAAGTCCCGTTTTAAAATTATCTTTTTTAATTATCTTTTTTATAATAGGTATAGTGGTTTTAATACCTTTGATCTCATAAGTTTCGAGAGCTTCATAAGTTCTAGTGATAGCTTCTTCAAACGTATTACCCCAGCAGATTAATTTGCCAATCATAGAATCGTAATAAGAAGTTACTTCAAAACCGACCGAGGCCGCGCTTTCTATCCTTATACCGTTGCCCCCGGGAACGTAATAGCGTTCTATCGTGCCGATACTCGGACGGAAATCGTGTTTCGGGTCTTCCGCATTTATTCTGCATTCTATGGCAAATCCCTTTAACTTAACGTCTTCCTGTTTTATCGATAATTTATTGCCTGCGGCGATTTTAATCTGTTCTTTCACTATGTCGAATCCGGTAATGCTTTCGGTAACGGGATGTTCTACCTGAACCCTTGTATTCATTTCTATAAAATATATATTACCCGACAAATCGGAAACGAATTCCATAGTGCCTGCGCTGTAATAGCCTATATCCCTGCATGCCTTTACAGCGGCATCGCCGTAAAATTTGCGTTTTTCTTCAGTTAAAACCATAGACGGCGCTATTTCTATCATTTTTTGATTTTTTCTCTGAATTGAACAATCTCTTTCTCCAAGATGAATTACGTTGCCGAATTTATCGCCGAGAATTTGGAACTCGATATGTTTCGGATTTTCGATAAACTTTTCTAAAAGGAGTTCTCCGTTGCCGAATGCTTTAAGCGCTTCAGCGTAAGCATTTTCATAATTGGTTTTTACTTCTCCTGCATTGCGGCATAACCTTATTCCTCTTCCTCCGCCGCCTGCGGTAGCCTTAAGAAGAACGGGATAACCTATTTTTTCCGCTATTTCAAGGGCTTCTTCGGCAGATTTTAATATGCCGTCGCTGCCCGGAACGGTAATAACGCCGGCTTTTTTCATAATTTCTTTAGACCTTGCTTTGTCGCCCATAAGTCTTATAACTTCGGAAGAAGGTCCGATAAAATTAATATTATTGTCTTCGGCCGCTTTTGCGAAATCTTCGTTTTCGGCAAGAAATCCGTAACCTGGATGAATTGCATCCGCTCCTATAGATTTTGCAAGGTCTATTATCAGTTGATAGTTAAGATAAGTATCAAGAGGGTTTGCGCCTATCATATAAGCTTCGTCGGCCATTTTAACGTGCCGCGCTGTCGGTTCTACATCGGAAAAAATAGCCGCCGTGGGTATGCCGAGCTCTTTCGACGCCCTTATTATTCTGCAGGCTATTTCACCCCTGTTCGCTACTAAAATTTTATTAAACATTATTTTAAAAATCCTCCCTCAGATTAATTCGTTTCACTTGGATACTAACCAAGTTTAATGCTGTAGGTTATAGGGCAAGCTTTATTTACTAAATAAGCAATACTGCAGGAACTGGTAAGAGCTTCTTCTACGGCTTTTTTAACGTCCTCTTCGGTTATT
>JAJZJX010000006.1 GCA_021850985.1 bacterium | reverse complement strand
TTCTGCACAGAGGCTCCGATACGACGGCAAAGCTGGAAACGACGCTCAGGTTTCTAAAAGTAGAAACGGGATTAAAAAATCTTGCAAAACTTGACGGAAACCATATAGGAAAAATTATAAATACTTTTCAAAAAAAATTAAAAGACGGGATGAGCTTATCGAATATTAACGGCTATATTTCAAGCATAAACAATATTGCAAGATATATCGGAAAAAACGAACTCAGAATAAATGCGAAGGAGGCGGGATTGACGAGAAAATACGACTATATTAAAAATAAAGAAAATACTTTAGAGGTAAGCGGTAAGTTTAAAGCGTATTTAAAAGAACAATATAATAAAACCGGCGATATTAAATATATGGCGGCGCATCATGCGGTTAATCTCATGCGGAATTGCAATTTACGCTTATCGGAGAGTTTGGGAATTAAGATACTAAATAAGCCTATCGGAGAAAAAATTAATCTCAATAAAAACGACCAGACCAAACACGGCAGAAGCAGAGTAATTGAGCTATATAACGATATTCAAAAAACGGCATTAAAAGAAGCGAAAGATTTTTTAAAAAATAACGGTTTAAAAAATCTCAATACGCTGGGGACAATGAAAAAAGGACAGGATTTTATGCAGAATGTTCTAAAAGATTTTAAATCCAAAACAGGCGAAAAATTTCATTTCCACGGCGAAAGACAAGCATGGGCACACGATAAATATAATCATCTTTGGCGGGGAAAAGGCTTTAATATCGAATGCAACGGCAAATTAGAAATGGATAAAAAAGAGTGGCTTGAAAAAACGGCGCAAAATACAGGCTTAACCGTCAAAGACGTTAACAAAATAGATAAAGAAATCAGAACCGTAATCACAAAGGATTTAGGGCATGAAAGTTTAACACAAACTAAGTTTTATTTGGGGTAAATATGAAAAAAAATAGAAAAGGAAATCAGAGAATATTTCGGCGAATCGTTATGGAGTTATTTAGGCGGGGAAGAAATAAAAATCATAAAGAGAATTCCGGGACGTGTAACGAAAGTAAAAGTGCTTAATATGCCAAACTCCGACAGTATGAAAAAATTCACTCAATACATGGGAGAATTAGTAGTCTTTAAAGAAATGAGCGATGACGAAAAAAACGAGATAAAAATCAAAGAATTTAATTATGTCAATAAATCTATAAAATTGGACATAAAGAAAATGGATAACCGAAAAAGAAAACGGAAAAGAAGGAAATTAAGGAAAAGAAACGGGACCCTTGCGGAAATAGAAAAAATACGGGCAGAACTTTCACAGGCTGAAGCCTGACGATTTATCAACAGGCAATTTCTTAACGGGAATTTGACAGCAAAAAGCCGTTATCAAATTCTTTAAAATTGCATGCTTAGGGTTTATCAACAACAAAAAACCGTTATTGATAAACCTTGATAAATCTTGAAAATCCCGCGACTGCGGCGGCTTTTTAGAATTTATTTTTGCATTACAATTTGTTTATTTGCTTTTTTTGCGAGTGCTTCCTGCATCGCTGCGTTTTTTTCTCCATGCCCCATCTTCTCTTCTCGCTCGCGGTTCAGAACCGCCTTTAGACGGAACGTGCGGAACGCCTTTGGTTTTACCCGATGCCCTGTTAGCCATATTTCCTCCAAAAAAAATAAAAATTAATTTATTTAAATAACCGCTTATGTTTTTAATTATATCCTATTTATTTTATAAAGTTAAACTTAGTAAAAAATAATTTATCATTTTATTAAAAAAACCGTAAAATTAAAGATAAATCGGATAGTTTTTATTTATTGCAAACAGCGTAAATCGGACATATTTCAATAGCAGGACAGAAGATTACCATTCATCCTGTTTGCTTTAGCTTCGTCTTTTTTTGATTTAATTTCAACAATATGATATAATTATAATAAATAGAGTAAGATTTAAATAATTATTTAATTAAATCTTAAAAAGGTGATTTAAAATGAATAAATTCCTTAACTTGCTTATAATCGGCGGTATTGCAGTAACTGGTTACTACGGTTTAAAAAACAAAGACCCGAAATTATTAGGATTAGCGGGCGTAAAGCTTTTGGCATTAGGACTTCTTAATATCAGAAATTAAGAAAAGAAACTGACAATCTGCGTTAACCAAAATTAGCAATTTATGCGTTTTGTAACAATATAATTGCTAATTTTTATAAGTAATGCTCGGTTTCAATTCCTTTTTAGTAATCTTATTAAATTTTTTCTATTATTCTTTTAATCCCTCATGATATTTTTTAGCTTTTCAAGGCAATAATCTATTATTTATTAGAATTGGTATGGAATAAATATAAATTAAATCCTTTATTCAGATTAATAGGTAAGACATGTGGAAAAAGCCAAGCCGAATACTTTTTAAAATCAAAATGAAAATTAAATTGTTCAGCTATCCCTATATTCCTAAAAATCTTTTCCATTTTTCTGTGATTTTCTATGACATTTTTGTCTTCTAAAAATGGATTTAATTTTGACTCTTTTTTAACGACAGCCTCTCCGGAACCGCTTAAAAATTCGTTTATATCATCATTTCTTACCGAACCTTTACCAAAAAAATATCGTCCTACCGCCTCTAACGATTCGTTATCCAATCTGTCTTTAAAAATTCCGTCTTTTTTCATAATATTGTGAACATTAAATATATTATCGGAGGCATTAAGCCATGCCCAAATATCCTGTCCTTTTCCGGGATTAGTAAATAAAATATCCAGCGAAGCAACCTTATTAAAACCCATTTTTAATCTATCGTATAGTTGTTTTTGAATTTCTTCTTGTTCGTCGTCACGCTGTTTTGCCTTTAATTTTTTCTCTTCGTTTTCTTCATTATAATCGTAACGAGAACATTTAACTTCTATTGCTACAATAAAATCTAATAATGGTTTAATGCTGAGTAGTTTATTGTCTATAAGATTGGATCCGCATTTTCCGCCGACAATATCAACTTCAATATTCGGCTTGTCTGTTAAATTACCTTTTTCGTCTTCAATCCTAAATTTTGCGTTAAATTTATGATTGAATAAAAGCCATATAAAATCTGAATCCAAAGAACTATCACTTAAAATATTATGAGTAAGCGAGAATAAATTTCCGGGGTGAGTTTTGAACGCTTCCATAAATCTCGATTCACATTTTCTGTCTTCATAAAGCCATAACTTTTCTTCCATATTTTATTCCTACAGTAAAATCATTTGAATAGTCATAATAATTTTGTCATTTTTATGCTTTAAAATTTAATATTGAAAAAGGTGAAAATAAACGGATACTTTTTATGCCAGTTTCTTTAATTGCATATAAAAAAATAATCTTGATATATTTTATTTTAGAAAAATAAAACTCTTTAACATTCTTCTATTGATAGCATTCCTTTTATATTTTTAACGTCCTCAACCCAATTATTGTTTATTTTAAGTTTATAAGTTTTTATCAAGGGGTCGGCATTATTGCCGGAAAATATAATTTTTATTTTATATTCGCCAGGGGATTTTATTGAATTTATTTCTTTATTAAAAAATTCAATCGAAGACGGGGGTCTAAAATTGACAAAACTGCTCTGAGGCAGTTGAGGGTCGGGTTTTAATATGTCTCCAAAATTAAACAATTTATATGTATTCGAGGGAATTTTCGGTATAGTAATGCTGCCGTTGATATTCCATCTTAAATTAAACGGCATGGGATTTAACTTTTTTTCTTCCCCTCCGTTTAATTTCCAAATATCGCTAACCAAAGCCTCGGCGTCTTCTAAAGTGGATTTGCCAATATTTTCAATTTTGAAAGCAAAATTATAATGAGGAATATTGCCATAATTCCCGTCGGTAATAATTGCAGCAGGTTCTTTGAAAGTAACTCTTAGTTTCGGCTTACGAAGCCAATATCTAATTCTATCTTGAAAAATTCCGTCAACGCCTAAAGCCAACGCCACTATTACCCCTGCCAAAGGAACCCAAACCGTCCAAGGATTATTAACCCCTTCGGCTATTTTATCAATGCCTACGGTTATTGATTTTAATTGTGACGTTATGCCGTGAATATTTTGACTGTCCATAGCTTCCTGTAATTTCTATAACATTTCGGGAAGAATAAACCAGATTGTCTTTTTATTCCCTAATTATGCATTATCAACACGCAAAATTTATTGTTTTCCCGCTCGTGCCGTTAAATATTAAATTTTTACTTTCTATCGCTTTTCCATTCATATTTTACCATTATATAAATTTTTAAATTATTTAACAATTCAGCAATTCGATTCATTGTCTCTATGAAAGCGTCAAACGCAGCCTGGAGTAAATGAATAAATAAATCTGGCATCTTTTTTGTTTTTTAATACAAAAAATAAACTTGATATATTGAGAAAACAAGGTTCTTTAATAAGCCAATATAACGATTACTTCCCAAAAATATCCCACCAAGGTGATTTATTACTAATCGCTCTATTTTTATGTTTAAGTATGATTTTAAGATTGTCAATTGTATTGTTGCCCCCTTTAGAATATGGGATAATATGATGAATTTCATATTTTTTTGAATTATAAGTTTTGCCGGTTGTTCTCTCAAAATTTTCTATTAACTTTTTCTTTGTTTTTGCAGGAATATATCTTGTTCTTTTCTGCTTAGGTAAAAAAATAATAAATAAAAAATCAATAATAAAAATAAAAATAATTGTCGTATTAAGATTAAAATTTATTCTATGGTCTTTAGAATAAAGTAATAACAAAAAAACAGGAATTAAAAATAATGTTTCAAATAACAGAACCCTTTTGATTTTAAATTTTATTCTTTCGCTACGCTTTTTAATGCTTAAATAAAATAAAATTAAAAAAAATAAAATAATTGAAATTAAAATATATAAAAATAATAAACGTTCATTATTATAAGAATAATTTTTATTATAAATATTTATAGGCAGAGTATTGTTGACGTAATTTAATAACATTGCTATTTGTATATGGCATTATAGCCTTTGAAATATTTTAAATTTAATCCTTTTTCATTAATTTTTGGTTAATTTTAATCAATTTTTTACGGCATTATACCTTTTTTATAGACCATTATAACATAAGGCGCAAGGGTGCCTCTTCCGCTCGACCTTCCGTAAGCCCTGCCAAGCGTCCCCTGAAAGTCTTCGATGTAAATTTTGGAAGGTTTGCCGAAAGTATCAATTATCTCCTGTCTGTTAAACCAGATAAAATGCTGCGTGTATATTACAAAAAAGCCTTTCTTTTTATACCATTCTTTATTGCATAACCATCTGTAAGGAACTATCTTATTCTCTGAGGCTATAAGCTGCCTGATTTTTACCTTTCCTTTAGTTTCAAGGGTTACGATGCCGGCATCCCAATATGTTCCGTAGCCGTAGGTTAAATGATGTGTTATAAGCCACTTTCCAAGAGGTATAACAGGACTTTTAGGAAGAACGGTCATTGAATTTAATATAAACGAACTTGTGTAAACGATAAATATAAAGGCTCCTGCAAATTTTAATAAAAGATTATTTTTTTTAATAAAACCGTTTAAAATAAAACCAAAATTCCTAACCGCCAGAAGAAGTCCGAAAATTACCACCGGCATCAAATATCTTGAAGAAGCTTTATTAACCGGTATTTGGCTTATCAAGAAAGAAAAAGACATAAAAAATATTCCGCATAACAGCAAAAGGTCTAAAAAATTTTCTTTTTTTAGATAATTTATTTTTTTTACTGCGCTTTTGATTCCGTAGATAAAAATAATAAGACCTGTTGTTTTAAATATTTCTATAATCGTTTTTAAAGAAAAAAGGTATTTTCCGAATAGTTTAATCCCTAAAAGGTTAAGCATTCCGTTAGTGTAAAAATACAAGTTTTTAGCAAAATACTTTAAATGGACAAATGCAATGGCTAGACGGGAAGGAACTGTCGTGAAGCCGCCTAAGTTTTTAATCTCGTAAAATATCAATTCTTTGATTAAAGCAGCCGAAATAACGGATAAAATTATTAATATATACGGCAAAACGTCATTTTTGCCGTAATTTTTAAAAATATAAAACAGACATAAAATTATAAGCGGAACGGCACATATAACCACGTTGACGTTATCATTCGCAAAACCGGCAGTTAAAATAAAGAAAGCAGATATTAAAAATAAATAAGAACGAGTTTTTATAAACTTATCCATAAGCAAAAAAACGGCAAGCGACACGATAACAGCCGAAAGATGCATTCCTTCCTGAAGCGCCCAAAAAGCTAATCCCCTTGATGGAAATATTAAAAATATTACAAATAAAAATACGGCGGTTTTAAATGCGATGCCGTCTTTATTATCATGATTTCTTAAATCCAATACATAAAACGACGCCGTTAGAATAAAGAAAAAATATAAAAAAAGCGGAACTGCATACATTACTAAAGGTCTAAAACCTAATATTTTTACAAACAGCGCGTTGACAAACATGTCTATAGAATAAAACGGGTCTAACTGAGATAAGTAATATCCATGCAGTAAATAATTTCCTTTTGCAATAGCGTTTCCTGCTATTACTAAATATGCATTATCGGAATCTCCGCTCCATAGTTTTGAAATATGAAAAAGAGCGATAAGCCATAGCCCAAAAAAAGCCAAGACAAAAATGGAAATTAAGCTTGTTTTTAAAATCTTTTTCATATTTTTTTAATTTTCATAATTTAAATTTTAATGATTTATTATTTATTATTTATTATTTATGATTTGCATTTACTATTCAAGACTAAGAATCATAATATTTTTTCCGTTATATATTACGTTTAAAATAGAACCTTCCGCAATTAATCCTTTTAAAACATCTTCCGTCCGTTTCTTTTTCCAGCCATATTCTTCAGAAAGAAGATTTTTTTTAATTATAATATATTTTACGCCGATTTTTTTAAGATATATAATATTGTGCCGTAAATCCGCCGGATTGCCGAGCCTGTTTATAACAATCTGGTTAATTCCGTTTCCGTTGTAACGGATACCCTTAAGACTGTAAAATCTTTCCGGAAGATATTTTTTATAAAGGTCGTGAAAACCGTATCTTATAATATATCCTCCAAGCATGGGTTTATCGTAAATAGTCTGTTCGTACATTTTAAAACCGCCCTGCATAAAAGGTACAATCATTACCGCCCCGTAAGGCTCTTTTTTAAGAACATAAACGCCTTTTGAAACTTTTTCCGACCTCATCTCAAACGGATAGGCGGAATATCCTGCCAGCGTTCCTACAAAAATCAACGCAATTAAAAATATATTTAAAAAATATCTTAATCCATTTTTTCCTTGAAATTTTAAGTTAAACCGTTCAATAAATTCAAAAAATATCTTAATCCCGTAAGCGCAAATTATTCCAAAAAACAGATAACCTATTATCATATACCTGCCGGATTCCTGAACGTCTTTAATGACGGGCATAATATCCAGCAGATACACAAACGGGTCGAATACCCTTATATTGTTTACTATATGTATAAGAGGCGACAGGCTCATTAATACGAATAATATAAATGCGTATAAATAAAATTTTAATTCATTATATATTTCATTATCATTATATTTAAATTTAATCTTTTTTATTCCTATTACGGCTATTATAAAAAATATTATCGGGATATAACCCAGAAAATCGACAGAGTTTGCTCCTCTATACATTAACGGGTAAATTCCGTTAAAATATAAAGCCTTTGTAAAACCAAGAAGCAGACGATTAAAAAAAGGCGGCGTAAAAAAATTTATAACCGTCGCCGAATAAGCCTTTGACCAGAAAAGATTGGGGTTAAAGTTTAATAAATTAGGTTTAAAATATACGTAATAAAATGCAGGCAGAAGCAAAGGCGACGAAACTGCGGCAAACGATAAAATCATCACCGACAGATATTTTAAATACTTTTTGTTTAATATAGGATTATTCAAAAACTCTTTTGCCGAAAATTTTTTATAAATTAGATAGTTTGAAATATATTTATATAAAATGAAAAACACGGAATATAAAAACAATATAGCCGTAAATTCGTAAAATCCGGCATAAGTAGCCAAAAAAAGTCCCAGAGCCGCAAGCAGCGCGTTTTTTATATTAGGGTCTTTATAAAGTCTGTTAAAGAACAAGATATAAAAAGGTATGCCATATGCGCTCCAGATGTTTATGTCTCCCCACCGTGCCTGTTCTATTAAAATAGGCGAAAACGCAAATATAAGACCTGCAAAAAAAGAGGCGGTTTTGCTATGGACGGTATCTTCAGCCAAAAGATAAGCGAAATATGCGTTTAAAATAGAAGCCGAAAGAAAAATAACGTTAAACGCAAGTATTAAGTTTTTAGTGAAAAAATATATTATTGAAGCTATAAGCGCATTAACCGGCATATCTGTAGTTACGTATAAAGGAATGCCGTGCGGATAATAAGCAAGATGCGTAAAATACGGCAGTTTGTGAAGAATAAAAACTGAACGGTAAAACTCCCAGAAAAACCATGTCATAAGGTATTCGTCCCCGCCGTTACCAGGCATAATGGACGAAAAATGCAAGATTAAAGGGTATGTCATAAATACCCATATTAAGAAATAGAGGAAAACTATCGAAATGTTAGAAACATTCAAATGAAACGATTTTTTCATCGTATTTTTTATAATCAAAATTTCAAAGTATTACGCAATTATTAAATTATAACATAACGGTTATATAAAAAAGAAATTAAAAAACAAAAATCTAAACAAAAACTCCCGACCACGTCAAACGCAGTCGGGAGTAAGGGAATAAATAAATCCGACACCTTTTTTAAAAAAAATGCCCCCTTATATTTTGTATTTATAAGGGGGCAAATCGTCATTACATTTTTTGTGCTTTTTATTAATATCTTAAGAAATTTGCTAAAATTAGTTTTACATATCTTAAGTATTAATTATTAGCATTAATATGCTGTTCCCGTAATTAATGTAGCTTTAGTGGTATAATCGTTTACCGCAAAAGCCTGCAAGTTAGAACCTGTGAAGTTGGCTTCCGCTAAAGCCGTATAACCTGGTCCACAAACGGCATTTGCAGGCGCAACCCATGGTGAATTTGTTGAAGAAACAGGAACTCCTGTATTAGCTGCTGCAGCGGTGTTAACTTCGTAGTAAAAATATAATGTTCCTTTAGGCAAGAAACCGATATCTCCAAATCCGCCTAGTGCTTTCGTTAGTGTAGTGCCTGCTGCCACTACAGTTCCTGCTGCACCATTTGTATATGGTGTATATCCGCCATAGGTGTCTAATTGAGTTCCTACACATTGATAAGGCGGGGTATCCACATTGTATGTAACTCCTGTAGCATAAAAAGGATGAGTAGATGTAGATGCCGTAGTAGAGAATGTAGGAACATTAGCCCCGCTATTAGCAATAGCTCCTGCGCTGATATAAGTCGAATTCGTTGCGTTAAACGCCGTTTCGTCCGTAAATATAGCTCCTAAGTTCGTGGACGCTTCCGAATCCTTTGCCCTATTGACGTAGCTTAAATACGTCGGAATTGCTATCGCCGCCAAAATACCGATAATGGCTATGACGATTAACAACTCAATCAAGGTAAAACCTTTCTTGCCTTTTAGTCTGTTAATGTTCATTTTACTGCCTCCTTTGAGTTAAAAGTTAGTTATTGAAGTTAATTTATTGAAGTTAAACACAATAAATAAATCGTTAATTAATTTAATTATAATTTAATTCTTTAATTAATAAATCTTTAATTTTTCTTTTTATTTCTTTTTACTTTTTATATATGCAACATTTATGCCAGAGCATAAATAATTTAATAATATTTTTGAACTCTATATATAATAAAAGCTTTTACGTCAAAATTACATTGAATTAATATTCTTTATTAAAATATGATATTTTACAAAAATTGTCAACATAAAATTAAAATTTTAGATAAATGTTTTGTAATTATTTAATTTTATTATTAAATTCGAAAGTGACAAAAATTGTCACTAATTGACAAAAATTGTAACATTCAAAAATTAGATTGGAAATAGCAAATATATAAATAGATTAGGATAGAGCAAGATTAAAGGGGGGGATTTATTTATTTGCTTGCAGCAATTAAAGGGCTCAGCTGAAACCTTTTCCTATATCTTTAAACAGATCTTTTGACGCTGTAAGGATTTTTTGCTTGCGTAAGAGGTGGTTATTAAGTGGGTCAAAATTCATGCTTATTGACAAATGTTTATTATATTTAACCAATCAATTCTTGAAAAATGTTTCTTATCAAGCGTCAATATGTCGGTTAAACTATGTTCTTTCATAAAGAAAGCGTTGTATGCATCCACGAAATCAATATTTTTAGATACATAAAAAGTAAGCGCGTCTAAAATTAGACCCGAATCTTTTACTTCAAGACCGTTTGTATTCATAATTTTTAAAACAGCCGTTTCTATTTCTTTTTTTGATTTATCGTAGTATGATTCTAAAACAAATATAATTTCTATAATGACAAGCGAATTTGCGATAAGTAAAATCTCACCTGAAGAAGCTTTTTTAAATATCTCTTCAATTTTATCCGAAATAGATTTATTATCGTTTATGAGATATCTTAGAAAAATATTTGTATCGACAAAAAACTTTTTATTCATCATTTAACGATAACGACTCTTCGACAATTTTTTTTGCGGCTGATTTTCTTGCTATATTTCTAATCTTTTCAAAATCTTCGGGTTCTTTTATGGGTTTTAAACTGCCCCTTAGATCGAAAATATCTCCGCTTATATGTTTTACGATTATATCGCCGTCTTTTTTAACGAACATTACCTTGTCATGCTCTTTAATTCCTAAAATATTTCTTATCTCTTTAGGTATCGTAACCTGGCCTTTTTTAGTTAAAGTGCTTATAGACATATAATGCCTCCAAATATTTAAATTTGTATTTAAAATTCTTACTTTTTTATTTTAGCATTACTTTTATCAAAAATCAATCCAAAAAAGGCGTCAAATAAAAATTTTATAAAATCCAATACTTCGGGAAGAAATTGACTTTGAATGGGATGGGGTGTCAAAGTCAGGAAATGCCTATTCTATCGACCTATAAAATGCAATGCCACTAAAACGGCAAGGACTGCCAATATGATAGTAAATCCGAATGTGAGTCTTTTATCTAAAGCGTTTATTTTGGATTCAAATTTTTTATCTAAAGCATCTATTTTAGTTTCGAATTTTTTATCTAAAGCATCTATTTTAGTTTCGAATTTTTTATCTAAAGCATCTATTTTAGTTTCTAATTTTTCATTTAATCTATTCTCAAGCCCCTTCACTTCAGATTCTATCTTATTTTCAAGTCTCTGGGCTTCAGATTCCATCTTATTCTCAAGCCCCTTCACTTCAGATTCTATCTTATTCTCAAGGCTAGAAAATTCTGAACCTGACTTATCCGACATAGCGTCAATTTGGGCCTGGATAGAGTTAATTTGAGTTTGCAGAGAATTAAACTTTTCGGTGAAAAGTTTCTCCTGCGCATCAAATCTGCTGTCGAAATATTTTTCAGGCGATATAGAAAAACTCATATTCATATAATCTTCACTTTTTTTAATTTCTTCCATTTTCTTTATTTCTCCTTTTATTATAACATTAAAATTAAATTTTTCAATTTCAATCTTGATATATAATAACACGGCTATTGTTGCAGGATTATGACAATATTGT
Source organism: bacterium (assembly GCA_021850985.1). Classification (GTDB taxonomy): domain Bacteria; phylum SZUA-79; class SZUA-79; order Acidulodesulfobacterales; family Acidulodesulfobacteraceae; genus Acidulodesulfobacterium_A. Next base: position 62,203 of record JAJZJX010000006.1, on the reverse strand, counting down.
TACAAATATATTAAATTTATGTTACGTTTTGGTTACAATAAGGGAATTAATAAGGAATAGACATTTTAAAAGTTATTAACATTAATTTTTAATCTGTTTGATTTTATTTTAATGATATAATATTAATAGCTTAATTAATTAAAGTTAAAAAAATTACTTTTTTATTTTTTTTATTTATATGGATGACGAAAAATTCAAAGAAATTTTAGAAAACTGCGGTTTGTCGGCAAAAGGAATGGAGGAACTAAACGGGCTTTTATCGAAAAGCCGCGTAGAACTTCTTAACGGCTTGATTAACTTCAACTGCGACGATATCGATAATTTTTCTAAAATAAAATCTTGCATGAAAAATTCTGCAAACGAAATATCCGATATTTTTTATAACCGCATTACGGAAATAGAAGAATTAAAAGAAAAACTAAAAATCAACGCGAATCTTCAGGAGCAGTTAAAACTTAACAATATAGAATACCTTAATTCGTTTTTCGATCTAAACTATAACGAAAATTATTTTAAAAACACCATAGCTTTAGGATTAGCTCATGCCCTCCTCGGTATTTCGCCTTCCGTATATATCGTTATATATGGTTATTACGCTAATATCGTCTCGTCTTTTGCATTAAAATGCTGCCAGAAAGAAGGATTCGGTTTGGTTGACACTCTTAAAACGGTAAATTCCATTCAAAAAAAATTAACGGTCGATACGGCTTTTGCAATAGAATCATATTACAAAATGTCTATGGACGATAATTATAAATCGGAACGGCAAACTATAGGCATGCTTATGTCGATAGCTGAATATAAAGATATAGATACCGGAAATCATATCGCAAGGGTTTCTAATTATTCAAAAATAATAGCTAAAAATATAGGTTTGGACGGTATTCGTCAGGAACGCATATTTTATTCAAGCCAAATGCACGATATAGGTAAGGTGGGAATTGCGGACGATATTTTATTAAAACCTGGAAAACTGACGGAAAAGGAATACGAAAAAATGAAAACGCATTGCAGTATAGGTTATGACATACTCAAAGATTCAAATTCTTTGATTTTGAAAGACGGCTCTATTGTCGCTGTTTCTCATCATGAAAATTTTGACGGCAGCGGCTATCCGTTTGGATTAAAAGGCGAAAAAATTCCTATAGAAGGCAGGATTTGCAGGATAGCAGACGTATTTGACGCTCTAGTTAACAAAAGGTGCTACAAACCTGCAATGTCGGTAGAAAATGCAATAGGCATCATGGAAAAAGAAATGAAACCGGGAAAATGCTTTGATCCCGACTGCTTCAATGCTTTTTTAGGGAGTTTAGACGAAATTATCCAAATTAAAAAAAATATAGATAGAGATTTAGATTTAGATAGAAACGCTCTTTTCAACGATAGTGACGGTTCAGACGGTTCTATACACCCGTAATTTTTTTAATTTCTTCATCAGTAAATATTATATTTTTATCGAATTTAACGGTTCTTGTCCTTATATCTGATTTTAGAGTTTTAATAGTACCTTCTTTAAAAGCATTATTATCTTCAATGTCTTTAATGGCAAAACCCAAAATCTTTGTCATCGAGGCATTATTTAATAAGGCGGCGGTTTTCATAGCAGATTTAAGAATTTTTATCGCTTTATTAATGTTATTTGCAGATTCGTTTTCAGCCTGTTCTATCATAGAATATATATTGCGCTGTTGAATATAATGCATGACTTCTTTGTCGGTTCTGTAGGCAAAAGCATTATAATTGCTGTATTCTACTGATATCTCTATATCCTGCGATTTAATAGTATCCGAAATTACGCTGCCGTCGTTTCTGCTGCACGCTAAATTTACTCGAAACAAAGATATTTTCCCCTGCTTATTTCCGGGAACCGACGTTTCCATTAAAAATATAGATGAGTCTTCCTCTTCGACGTCGCCGAGAACGATAGGATTTGACGACGGGTCTATCTCCGACTGTACAGGATAAACCTTGGATACCCGTTCTATTTTCATATTTTTTATTATGTTTGTTATATTCATAATAACTTTATAGCTATTTAACTTCTGAGGCGCAGGTTTTACACAATCATCATTGTTTTTTGAATCTATTTCAAAAAGTATAAACAGTTTTTGACCTTCCGTATCGGCCGGCAAATAATTTCTGTGAAGTTTTATATTAAAATCAAGCATAATTATTTATATTTATAAGTACAATTATATAATTAATAATTACAATTTGTTTTTTCGCTCAAATTTACATACAAGATTTTTATATCTTAATCCTGCAATAGAAATTAATCTAAGAAAAAAAGGCGCCAGATTATTTTTTTTTGAAAATATTTTCTTGTTAATTTAACTATTTTCTATGAAAAAAAATAATCTGACACCTTTTTCTTCTAAATATGAATATTCATTTAATCATTTTTTATCTCCACCAGCCGCGATGCCATCCTCTTCCCGGCGGTCCCGGAGGAGGACCAGGTTGACCCGGAGGAGGTCCCGGCGGTCCTGGAGGAGGACCAGGTTGACCCGGAGGCGGTCCTGGAGGAGGACCAGGTTGACCCGGAGGCGGTCCTGGAGGTCCTGGAGGCGGAGGAGGCGGTCCTTGAAATAAAGGCGGTAAAACCTGTATCATAGTTGGAGGAACCGGCGACCACGGCCCGCTATAAAAAGTCGAATAAAGCCAGTTTCCTTCTCTCCATAGATAGTAATATCCGTTGTAATTATAGACATACCCAGGATATGACGGAACATAGTATGCATTTACGCCGTTGGAATAGGAAAATGCAAAATTAGGCGTTTCGGCGCTAACGGAAACAGGTCCTCCGCCTTGAGTCAGCGACGGATTAAAAGGAGCGCAGCCGCTTAGGGCAAAAATTGAAACCGTAAGAATAACTGCGAACGTTAAAATTAATAATTTCTTCATAATCGTAATTTTAAGTATTTAAGTTAATTTTATAAAAATCTATAATGTATAAATTATATAATTAGATTTTTTAAATGTCAAATACAGCCCAAAATTGTGTCAAGGCAAAGCGGAAATGTCCGCTTTAAAACAATTTAAATATATTTAAGTCCAATACCTTGTTTTTATCGTTTTTTACGGAAATTATTTCGTTTCCGTATATAGCCGTTATTTGATTTATTTCAATTTCCGATATATGTTTGTCGCTATCGTCGGTTTCATCCGCCTTTATATAAAAATTTTTAACGTTTTGAAATTCTTTGTTTAGCATTTCATATTCGTTTATAAAACGGCAATCCGATATAATTATGTAATCGGCTTCGTCTTTTATTTTTTTTAACTTATGCTTTAACGCTTCGGTAAAGAAGTCGGGATATATTTTTCTTATTATTTCCGTGCCGGTATATTGCAGAATTTTTCTGACGTCTTTATCTTTTATAAACCGGTCTAAATATTCCGAATCTTTTTCGATTTCTCTATTTATATATTTGTCCGCATCTATATCATTATAATCAAGCTCTTTTCCGATATTTTTATATACGTATAAATATAGGCGTTTTATTCTTTCCTTCAGTTCTGCTCCGCCGGTAACGGCTTTGTCTAAATTAGTTTTCGATACGCCGAAAAACAGCATCGCTATTTTTTTCAGCTCTGTCCCGAAAGCATCCATATAAACCGAATATCCTTCGTTTAAGAGATACTTTGCAAGTTCGCCGGACGCATAGGTTTTGCCGGAACCCTTTTTCCCCATTATGTTGATAATTGCCGTTTCGGTTTTTTCTTTAAATTTAAATTTATTCATATTTATCTTTGCTAAAACTAAATAAAAACAATGTTAATTTATGTGCTATTAACCGTCATTCGCCGCCTTATTTGCGCCTGCCCCAAATTTTAAGTATAATAAATAATAATCATGAAATATTACGGCATCAGAAACAGGCAGACGGGAGAACTTGCGCGTCAATTTTACGGCAAAAAGGCAAAAAGTAACGTTTCTACGGTTTCGCTTTATAATATCGACGACCCGCTGTCCGTACATATATTTTTAACAAAGAATAAAAACACCGCTGAATCCCTTATAAACTATGGATATTGCGAATACAACGGAGAAACTTATAAATTAGACGACAGATTAAAAGATTTAAAAGGCGATTTAGAGATTTACGAGTCCGAATTTAATCTGTAACGATAATCTATTGCCTATAACGATTTGCAGCTAAATTCTAATTTATTTTATAGTTTCTTTTTGTTTACGCCTTTTCCTCCTTAGCTTTTACTTGTAATTTTCGGTTTACAGCCTGTTATAATCGTCTTCCAATCTCACTATGTCGTCTTCTTTTAAATACTCCCCTACCTGAGCTTCTATAATAACAAGCGGTATCAACCCGGGATTCTCCAATCTATGCACGAATCCCATGGGTATATAAGTCGATTCGTTTGCCCTTAAAAGGGTTTCTTTATCCCCGACAGTGACGAGAGCGGTGCCGCTGGTTACTATCCAGTGTTCCGACCTGTGAAAGTGCTTCTGGAGCGAAAGTTTTGCGCCGGGCTTTACGGTAATTTTTTTAAGTTTATAAAGGGCGGATTCTAATAAAACGGAATAGGAACCCCAAGGTCTGTGGACGGTAAGATGATGCGTATGGAGTTCGGAATTTCTTTTTTTTAACTCATCTACCACTTTTTTAACGTTTTGAGAGGAGCCTTTTTTAGAGATTAATATAGCGTCGTCTGTATTTATTATTATCATATCTTCGACGTCTATAGCGGCTATCATTTTACCGCCGGACATTATAAGATTGTTTTTTGAGTTAATTCCTACTATATCTTCTTTTGTATTTACGGCATTGTTGTTTTCGTCTTTTTCAAGTTCGCCGTAAATAGAGTCGAAATTGCCGAGGTCGGACCAGTCGAAATCGGATTCTATTACTCTTACGGATTTTGTTTTTTCCAAAAGAGCAAAATCTATTGAATTTTCTTCAATTTTAAGCATATCTTCTTCTTTTACTCTTATCATAAAACCGTCCTTGGATGCGGTTTCGTAAGCGTATTCGGAATTTTCGTAAATAGCCGGACATAAGGCTTTAAGTTCGCTCAACAGTATTTCAGGTCTGACTAAAAGCATGCCGCTGTTCCAGTAAAAATTTCCTTTCGAAATGTATTTTTCGGCGGTTTCCGCATCCGGTTTTTCCTTAAAAGAAACGACGGGGGATACGGGGTTGGATGTCTGCATGCCCAAAGAAGCGGCGTTATGCGCCGCATTAGATTTATCGGATATATCAGACTGATTATCGGTTTCAAGTCTGCCCTGCTCTTTATCAAGAGCTTCTATATAGCCGTAGCCTGTTTCAGGGTAAGACGGTTTAATGCCGAACATGATAATACCGCCTTTAAGTGCTTCGGAAACACCCTTGTTAATTACCTTTTTATACGTTTTTTCGTCTTTTACGAGATGGTCAGAAGGGGTAATTAAAACCGTTTCCGAACCTGTTTTAAGGGCGTCTATACAGGAAAGCGCAACCGCGGCGGCGGTGTTTCTTGGAATGGGCTCCAGAATAAACCTGCAGTTTTTAACGCCTATTTCGTCCAGCTGGTCGAGAGCGATAAAATACTGGTCTTTATTTGTTACAATAATAAAATCGGAGCATAAATCTATGTTTCTTAATACGGTAAGCTGAAAAAGCGACTTGTCGTTAATAAATTTGTAGAACTGTTTAGGAAAATATGTCCTTGAAATAGGCCATAGCCTCGTTCCGCTGCCGCCGCATAAAATGACGTTCGTCAAAATAAAACTGCCTCCTAATTTTAATACGGGGACAGAATTGAATTCTGTCCCCGTCACAAATTGTCTATCTTCCTATGGAATAATAATCAAATCCGCTTTCGGCCATTCTTTTCTTATCGTAAATATTCCTTCCGTCGAATACCGCAGGGGTTATCATAGCCGCTTTAATTTTATCGAAATCCGGCACCCTGAAATCGTTCCATTCGGTAGCGACTATAAGTCCTTCCGCACCCTTGACGGCATCGTACATATCTTCGACATATTCTATTTCGGAAAAAATCTTCTTAGCATTATCCATGGCAATAGGGTCGTAAGCTTTTATTTTAGCGCCGTAGGAAAGAAGTTTAGATATTATAACTAAAGACGGAGCTTCCCTTATATCGTCGGTCTTAGGTTTAAACGAAAGTCCCCATAGGGCAAAAGTCTTTCCCGCTATATCTCCTTTAAAATGCTTTAATATAAAATCCACTATAATTTCTTTCTGGGAGGCATTTACTTCGTCCGCGGCTTTTAAAAGCTTAAAATCGTAATTATGCTGTTTAGCCGTCTGATACAAGGCTTTTACGTCTTTCGGGAAACAGCTTCCGCCGTAGCCTATTCCGGGAAACAGGAAAGACTTGCCTATTCTTTTATCGGAACCTATGCCTATTCTTACGCTGTCCACGTTTGCGCCGGTTTTTTCGCACAAGTTCGCTATTTCGTTCATAAAGGTAATTCTTACGGCGAGCATTGCGTTTGCCGCATATTTAGTAAGTTCTGAAGAATTGGTGTCCATAAAATATATGGGCGCTCCGGTTCTCACGAAAGGTTCGTAAATTTCGTCGATAATTTCTTTCGCCGCCTGCGCCTCTTTCTTGCCGTCCTTTTTAAAATTAATCCCGACCACTATTCTGTCCGGTCTTTGGAAATCTTCTATAGCCGCGCCTTCTTTTAAAAATTCGGGATTAGATACTACGCAGAAGTTTTTGGTTTTTTTGGCTATTATGTTTTCTACTTTTCTGCAGGTTCCGACGGGAACGGTGCTTTTCACTACTACAGCCTTAAAACAGTCAATAGTATCGGCGATACTTTCGGCTACCTTAAATACGTTGGATAAATCGGCTTCTCCGTTATCCTGAGGCGGAGTTCCGACGGCAATAAACACGACGTCGGTTTTATTAACGGCTTCTTTCAAATCTTTCGTAAAATAAAGCCTGCCCAGCTTGACGTTTTTATCGGTAAGTTCTTTCAGTCCCGGTTCGTATATCGGAATAACGCCTGATTTTAAAGATTTAATTTTGCTTTCGTCGTTATCGATGCAGTAAACGGTATTGCCCGAATCGGCAAGGCAGACGCCGGTAACGAGACCTACGTAGCCCGTACCTACTATGGATATTTTCATAAGTCGGAATCTCCTATAAATTCTCTAATTATAAATATTATATACATCGTTTATATTAACATAACATAAAGCAGAATGAAAATAAATTAATAAGATAAATACATAATAATATAAATATAAATCGGTAAAAATCAGTAAACGTAAAAACCGGAAAGCCTGTAAATAAAAGTGCCTACGATATTAAGTCTTTTTATCGTCCATTGACGAGGAAAAGGATTGTATCTTGCCGCATTGTATATCGCCTGAACCGCCGCCTTGTCTAATATTTTTTTTCCGGAAGATCTTAAAATAGTTGCGCCGTGCAGCGAACCGTTACTGTTTATCGAAAATTCTATAACGAGCTCGCCCGATAAACCTTCCCTTCTTGCCCTGTAAGGATATTCCCAAACATTTTCTATTTTATTTTTTACGCCCAGCAAATAAGAGGCATATTTTATCGTAGTCGTATTAAGGTTTACCGTAGCAGTTTTAATTCCGTGCGATGGATTTTTTATACCCTGTCCCGCCGCGTTCGGCGCTGTTTGGTTAAAAAACTTTCCCATGGGAAAAAGATTGCTCAGTCTTCGTCTGGGTCTTGGACGAACGGAATTGTTGTCGGAAATTATATGGGAATTGCTCATAACTCTGCTGTATCTCGGCGCGTTTACCCTGCGCCTGTAATTATTTGCGTAATTCCTGTTTAAAAAAGCCGGCGGCGCGTAAGGTACCGGCGCAGAAGACGAATTTGCGTAAGAAGCCGGCGCGTTAAGCCTTGTGTTTTTCTTGGCATAGTGCGGCTTAATACTTGCATACTTAGGATGTTTTATTTTAAGTTTTTCAAAATTTTTAATAAATTTATACGGCTCCACCAGAATAGGTTTGGTATATTTGCGGATTTTTTTATGCTTATTGGGATGATTAAGATATTCCAGTAAAAATAAAATAAGCGCCGAATGGACTATAACCGATATTATAACGGCATATACAAGTACTTTGTTATTATTGCTCTGCATATTTATTAAGTTATATTTTTTAAATTTATATCTTTATTTTAGCATTATTTTAACGTAATTTAAATTGATTTTAAATTAATTTAGATTTAAAATATATGCATTAGTTTAACTTAAATTTTTATAAACATAGGAGGTGTTTATGAAAAATGTTTCGGAAGAAAAAGGGTTTAAAAAAATTTACGAAGGCAAGGCTAAAATCCTTTACGTTTACGGCGGCGACGAAACAAAATTGGTGACGTATTTTAAAGACGACGCCACGGCTTTTAACGGCCAGAAAAAAGGAACAATTATGCAGAAAGGAGAATTCAACAACGCAATTTCGTCTTCTCTTTTTAAACTGCTTAAAAGCAAAGGAATCGAAAGTCATTTTATCGAAAAATTGTCCGAAAGGGAAATGCTCGTCCATCATTTAAAAATGCTGCCGGTAGAATTTATAGTCAGAAACTATACCGCCGGAAGCCTTGCAAAAAAAATGGGCGTGGAAGAAGGCGTTAAACTTATTTCGCCGGTAGTGGAGATGTGCTTTAAAAGCGACGAGCTCGGCGACCCGTTTATAAACGATACCTACATTAAGGCATTCGACCTCGGAAAACCGGAAGACGTAGAAGAAGCTAAAAAAATTGCTATTACGGTCAACGAAATTTTAAAAGATTTTTTCGATAAAAACGGACTTATGCTGGTAGATTACAAACTGGAATTCGGCGCTTTAAACGGCAAAGTTCTGCTTGCCGACGAAATAACACCCGATACTATGCGGCTATGGGACAAAGTAACCTTGGAAAAAGTCGATAAAGACAGGTTCAGGAGAGATCTGGGAGGCGTTGAAGAGGCTTACAAAAGAGTTTACGACATTACGGCGTCTATATAAAATAAAAACATAAGGAATTATGTTCTTAACAATTTAAGATTGCTTCTCTATTGCTCGCAATAACGCCTATTATGTCATTGCGAGCAATAGCGGGCGAAGGAAAAGGTGTCTGCGGCAGGCATGGTTAGCTCTTGCCGCAGGCGAGGGTAAAAAATTAATTATTTATTTCAATGCTTCGTAAACTTTGCCTACGGCATTTGGTCCCGGTTTAATAGTTTTTCCGCCCTTATGCCACTTTGCCGGACATACTTCGTCGGAATGCGCCGCAACGTATATGTTGGCTTCTAATTTTCTGACAAGTTCGTCTGCGTTTCTTCCGACGTTATAAAAATTGACTTCGGACGCAACGAGAATTCCTTCGGGATTTATAATAAAAGTCCCTCTTAACGCAAGTCCCGACGCTTCATCGTAAACGTCGAACAGCCTTGAAACTTTTCCGGTAGGATCGGCTCCCATAGAAAACTTTACGTTTTCTAAAAGTTTTTCGTCTCTCTGCCATGCCATATGGACAAAATGCGTGTCCGTACTGACGGAAACTATACGTCCGCCCATTTTTTCTATCTCTTCATGTTTTTCCGCATAATCCGCAAGTTCAGTCGGGCATACAAAGGTAAAATCCGCAGGATAAAATACTAAAATAGTCCATTTTTTATCTTTTTTGGCTTCTTCTAAGCTGAATTTTCCGAATCCTCCGGTTTTAGGCTCGTAAGTGTTAATTTCCCCGAAAGAAGGAACCGGTTTTCCGAGAGCGGCAATTTCAAATTCTTCGTAACTTTCACACATAAAAATACCTCCTGTTTTTTTTGTTATTAAATCACAAATTTGTGACGGCTACATAATTGAATTCTGTCGCCGTATAATAATATTAGTAATGATTATTAATTAATAATTAATATATATTATTTTTAAAAAAGTGTCAAGGGTTAAAATAAGAAAAGTAAAAAAGAATATTTGGGGTGTTATAAAAATAGACTTAAAAATAAGTTATTCTAATCTACTTTTATTACGTAGGGCTTAACTTTAAATTTTTTGGCAATTACGCCTTCTACCGAATTTGCGCCTTGTTCCGTTGCGAACTTTCCTACTCTTACCTGCTGATAAACTGCTTTTCCAGATTTTCCGCTGACCGAAATAGGAACTATATAGGCAAAAAAACCCATGGAATTTAATTTATCCGCCATAGCTTTAGCCTGCGAATATTTTGAAAGAGCCGCTACCTGTATCGTATAGTAAACTTTAGAATTAAAAGGATTAGGTGCAGATACCGATGCGGATGGCAGAGTTTTAATGTATTTATATTTGTAAACATATACCGGTTTTTTTACGTAAACTATCTTAGTTTTTACTACCGGTTTGACCGGAGCCGGTTTCTCATGCGTAATTTTCTCCGCCGGTTTTTTTAATTTTTTTCCTTTTTTTAAAGCCGAAAGTTTGGAAATCGGAGCAAATTTTATCTTGCCGGCAGTTCCCGGTGCGGTGCCTCCGCTTTGCGTTTTACCGTTTCCTTGAAAAAAAGATCCGCTTCCTTTTTTTAACGCAGATTCTTTTATTATTCCTTCTTTAGGGCTTTTTGCCGAAAACTTTTTTCCTATATAAAGCCCGAATACGAAAACAATAAATATAACGGTTAAAAAAACTATTACCGCGGTAATTTTATCTTTTTTCAAATTAATTCAACCTGTCGTTTTTAAAATTATTAATAAAGTTCATAAGTTCTTCTATGCCTGAGATAGTAATTGAAACATCCCTTGAAAAATCCGGACAGTTAAAAATTTCGATTCCCGATATGCTGTATTTCTTTTTGCAAACGCTCCGCCAGCTGCATACAGCGCATAATACCACATTTTCGTCCATAATATATATTTCCTCTTTTTTTTAAACATAAAATAATTTAATGCTTTTATTATATCATATCACATATTATTAAAAAAAATCCAAACAAAAAAATATTATAAAAATATATATTATATATCTGCATAAATTTATAAAAACTTAACCGTAAATATGATAAAATATTATCTACAGATAAGATATAATTAATAAATTAATAAAACTTAAATAAAATTGCGGACATACGGAGATAAATTTGACTACGGAACTTGTCGTAAGTAAAGACGATTTTGAAACGAGAATAGCTTTGATAGAAGAAGGAATACTTACGGAAATATTTATAGAGCGCGACGAATCTACGCCCAAGCACGGAAATATTTATAAAGGAAAGGTAACCCAGGTGCTTCCCGGAATTCAGGCATCTTTTATAGATATAGGATGGGAAAAATCCGCGTTTCTTTATGCGGGAGATTTTTACGAAATAGAAAACGCAGATTACGATTTTTTTGAATCCGAAAGCGGCTTAAGCGAAGACGGCGACAGTGACGTTATAGAAACGGAAAAAAATAACCGTAAAGCTAAAAAAGGCAAAAAAAATCATCTTACAATAGACCGTCTGATTAAAAAAAATCAGGAGATACTGGTTCAAATCGCGAAAGAACCCGTAAAAACCAAAGGCGCAAGAGTGACGAGCCATATTTCCCTGCCGGGAAGGTTTCTGGTATATATGCCGACGTCTTCGTCCATAGGAATTTCCAGAAAAATCAAAAGCGACGAAGAGAAAAAAAGGCTTAAAAGCTTAGTTAAAAAATATAGGAGAGAAGGAACGGGCTTTATTATAAGAACCGCCGCCGAAAACGCTTCCGAAATAGACATAGAAAGAGACATTAAATTTCTTACAAACCTATGGAGCGATATATATAAAAAACAGACCGACGCAAAAGCGCCTAAACTTATATTCAAAGATATAAGCCTTTCTTTAAGAGTCCTGAGGGATTTCCTGAATAAAAAATTCGATAAAATAATTATAGACGATAAAGACGAATACCAAAACATTGTAGATTTCCTTTCGATTCAATCGCCTGAATACATAGATATACTCCAGCTTTATAAAAATAAAAACGGCGTATCGCTCTTCGATACGTACGGCATAGAAAAGGAAATAGCTAAAGCGCTAAACAAAAAGGTATGGCTTAAATCCGGCGGCTATTTAATCATCGATCACGCAGAAGCCCTTACGGCTATCGACGTAAATACCGGAAAATTCGTCGGCAAAAGAAATTTTGACGATACTATTTTAAAAACCAACTTAGAAGCGGCAAAGGAAATTGCGTTCCAGCTTAGGCTGAAAAATATCGGCGGAATTATAGTTATAGATTTTATAGATATGAATAAAGAGGCGGATAAAGAAAAAGTTTACAGAACGCTTGAAGAATACCTTAAAAAAGACAGGGTTAAAACAACTATAAATAAAATAACGGAACTCGGTCTCGTCGAAATGACGAGGAAAAGAACAGGAAACAGCCTCGTCTCTATGTTTCTGGAACACTGCCCTATGTGCGAAGGCTCGGGTATGATAAAATCCGTTCAAACAATATGTTTTGAAGTATTAAGGGCGGTTTCCGCATTTGCTAAAAAAACTAAGGCAAGAAAAATAACCGTAACCGTTAATCCGGGCGTTATGGGCAAACTATACGAAAACGAAAAAATGCTTAACGCCCTTGAATCTAAAATAAAGAAAAAGATAAATATAAAAATGCAGGACGGATTTTATCCCGAATATTTTGAAATTTTATAGAGTAAGGCTATTTTTTATGCTTTTTGCCTATAAATTTAAAAACGATTTCACCCGGCCTGATCATATTTAGTTTTTCTCGGGCTATATAGGCTATATACTGCTTGTTATAGGTAAGTTCGCGTATCCTGTTTTCTATTTTCTCGTTTTTTTTCTTAATTTCGGCAATATTCTTCCGTACGGCAAGCTGTTCCGACCTTAGCGTGTAAACTTTAATAACGCCCTTTACGCTGAAAATTATTATTAAAATAAATAGGGCCGAAAATATAATAAACGGGGCGTATTTAATATTATGCTTTTTTTCCTTGTTTGATTTCATATCTAAAATATTTTTTAACCCTTAAAGGAGCGCAGAACTCGCCGCACATACTGCAGCCTGCTATTTCGTCCTTATTATTTTTAGATTCAAAAATACTCCTTGAATATTCAGGGTCTATAGAGTGTCTGAACTGTCCCTCCCAGTCAACGTCTCTTCTGGCTTTGGATATATTTAAGTCGTCGTCCGTCTTTTTTAATTTTATCATATCTCCTATATGAGCCGCAATCTTTGCCGATTTTACGCCTATAGCCACGTCCTCTTCGGAAGGCAGACCAAGATGTTCGGCCGGAGTAACGTAACAAAGAAAATCGGCCCCGAAAGAAGACGAAAGGGCTCCGCCTATAGCCGATGATATATGGTCGTAACCTGCAGCCACGTCGGTTACCAAAGGACCCAAAACATAAAAAGGGGCATCTCCGGACATTTTCTTTTGAATTTTCACGTTCGCTTCTATTTCGTCAATGGGAATATGCCCGGGACCTTCGACTATAACCTGAACTCCGTAATCTCTTGCAATATCGCAAAGTTCGCAGTTTATAAGAAGCTCCTGCATATACGCCCTGTCGAAAGAATCCGCCGTCGCTCCCGCCCTCAAACCGTTGCCGAGGCTGAGCACGGTATCGTATTTTTTTAAAATTTTAAGCACGTCTTCAAATCTTTCGTATAATGGATTTTCTTTGTTGTTTTCAATCATCCACGCAATCATGTAGGCTCCGCCTTTTGAAACGAGACCCGCATATCTGTACGACTGCTTTTTTAATCTTTCCAAAGACATCATGTTTAAACCAGAGTGGATAGCCATAAACGAAATCCCGTCGGCGCACTGTTTTTCTATCACGTCGAAAACTAATTCTTCGGGCATTTTTACTGGATTTTTATAAGCGTCTATCGCCTCCCTGAATGCCTGATATAGCGGAACGGTTCCTACCGGAAGGGACGTATTCGCAAGGACTTCCCTTCTTATAAGGTCTAAATCGCCGCCTACGCTGAGTTCCATTAAAGTATCCGCTCCCGATTTTTCGGCTATAACGGCTTTTCTTATCTCTTCTTCTATGTTTATATGGTTGGTGGAAGTTCCTATGCTTGCGTTTATTTTAGTAGTCAAGCCTTTTCCTATTCCGACGAATTTATTCTTATCTTTGTTGTGCAGAATAACCGCTTTGCCGTTAATAATATTTTTTTTAAGATTTTCCTGTTCTATATTTTCCTTAGAAGCGGCATAAGCCGTTCCTTCTGAATAAACATTCTTGCCGACGTTTTTTAGCGCATATTCTTTTTCTGTCATCTTTTTATTTTCCTTTTATTTTTTATATTATTATAAATATATTTTTATATTATTTTATAAATTTTTAGCCGATTTCACAAAACTTTCCGCCGCAATCTTGTTTGAATAAAAAGACAGATGTACGTAGCTGCCTATAGTATTCAAAATGTTATATCCTTCCTGTTTCCATATCCCAGGAGCGCTTAAACTTGCGTATTCCGTAACGGTTTTGACCGCCGATACCTTTACTTCCGGCGGAAACGCCGTCTTCAACTCCGTTGAACCGGCATGCTCATTAGCAACCGGCACGACGGTTTGATGTGTCGCCGACGGCAGAAGTTTTGAATAATGGAATTCATGCCCGTTAACAGTTAAACCGGCTTTCCCAAGAAACGTATTTTCTTTCAGCCTTACCGTTCTGTAGCCAAGGGATAATCCCCCTTTATCCATAGAGGCTTCAAAGGGAAAAATTCCGCATGCGCCGTAACTTTCCCCTTTATAGGAAATTTTTTCGCACAGATACATAAGACCGCCGCACTCGCCATATATTATACCATTATTTTTATGGAATTCATAAATTTCTTTTTTTATGGAATTATTGCTTTCCAAAGCGGCGGCGTAAATTTCCGGATATCCGCCGCCAATGTAAACCGCTTTTATTCCCGAAGGCAGCATCTTGTCTTTTAAAGGGCTGAAAAAAACTATTTCCGCTCCGAAACTTTTCAGTATTTCAAAGTTGAAATTATAATAAAAAAAGAAGGCTTCGTCGAAAGCCACGGCTATTTTTATTTTTGAAGCTTTTTTATCTATTTTATTATTACTTATGCCGTTACAGCCGGCGCCGTCTTTGTTATCTTTGCCGCCCCCGCTATTTTCATTTTCGTTGCCGTCGTTATTTTTGCCGGCGTATTTTTTGTATGTCTGTTTTTTATATTCCGGCTTTTTGCCGTAAATCAACCCGATGAAATCTTTGGAATTTTTTTCCAGTATATTTACCATAAAGTTAAAATCAACATTTTTAAATACCGCATCTTTTATATTTATAACAGTTTTTTCAAACCCGCTTATTTTTATTTCTTTTCGTATTTCGCCTCCGGATACGCCTGCGTCTTTATGCCAGCCTCCGGTTTTATATCCGCCTTCACCTTCCGGAACTATAAGTCCAAGATGGCGTTCTTTAATTGAAAAAATATTTTCGTCGTTTTTAATATAGCCGAAAACCTCTACTCCGCTTATATTTTCTTTAATTTCATCGCGGATTATTTCATAATGCCTTTCGGAAGAAATATTATTAAGGATAACGCCGCAAACATTTATGCCTTTTTTGTAATTTTTCAAACCGTAAATAAGGGAAGCCATAGTAGAAGAAATTTTTTTGCAGTCCATTATTAATACGACCGGAAATTTAAACTTTTTTGCTACCGCAAAAGAGTTTCCGTCGTAAAGCCCCATTGCGCTTTCGGCTATGAACGCTTTTTTGCTTTCACCGGCGTTAAAATTTAAGCCGGCGTTAGTTCCGTTAACGGCTGAACCAAATTCGGGGGAAATTTCCTTAAAGAACCATTCCTTTAAAAATCGGTCGGGAATTAAAAACGGATCTAAATTTTTAACCCGAATTTCGGAGTTTAAAGCTTTCGACAATATGACGGGGTCTATAAAATCAGGTCCAGTTTTATAAAGGCTTAAAAAATATCCTTCGTCTTTTAATTTTCTCGAAAAAGCAAGAGTAACCGTGGATTTTCCCGAAGACGACCTGTCGGAAGCAAAATAAACAGCAAACATAAAAATCCTCTTATATTATATTACTGGTACAGAATGCAATTCTGTCCCAGTCGCAAATCTGTTCTCGTCGCAAATTAATACAGCGCTTTATGAAATCCCAGCAAAGCCGCTACAAAAACAAGCTCGGATAATTTAACCGTAAAACCTATCATATCTCCGTTTACGCCGCCGAATTTTTTTCTGAAATACAGCGATATCAGAAAAACGGCAAGAATAGTAATTAAAATAGAAAAAAAACCGGCAAGCCCTGAAAGAAGGCATATAATTAAAAAAGCGATGAAGGAGGCAAACAAAAAAGTTTTCGTATCTGTTCCTTCGGTAAAAACCGTTCCTATTCCTTTAAAATTTTCCGGAGTTTCCGAAAAATAAGATGCAACTACTATGGAATATCTTCCGGCTGCAGGAAAAAGCAGTAAAACTAAATATACAAAATTAAACTTAAAATCAAGAAAGCTAAAAATTCCGGTAAAATGTTTTAAAGCTAAAAAAGGCGGCATTGAAGCGTAAAGGCTGTATGTTTGATTTGCCGATATAATTAGCGACCACATAATTAAAACGTAAAAAATAACGGCAATGTTTCCCGCTGCGCCTGCGTTAACGTCCTTCATAGCTTTATAAAATCTGTTTCTGTCTCCGCTTTTCAGATATGCGAAAAAACCGTCCGAAGTATCCGACAGACCGTCGAAATGAAGACCGCCCGTAACGGCGTAAAGGCAGAAAATAGAAATTAAAGCAGAGGGATATAAGGGCAAAAATTTATTAAATACATAAAAGACGAAAGCTGTTGCAATGCCTATAAAAAGACCTGCGGCGGGAAAATATTTAATAGATTTTATTAAAAGTTCCGTCTGCGTAACACCAGCGTATTTTTTGTTTTTGAATTTAAATACGGTCAAAAAATTTACGGACTCTAAAAATTCGCTCAATATAGACATAGAGGACTAAACATTAAGTTTAGAAGCTTTCACGCCTGCTTCGTCAAACGTAAGCATATTATTATACATATTAAGCGCAGTTTCGATTATTTTCATCGCAATAACGGCTCCGGTTCCTTCGCCGAGTCTCATAGAGAGATTTAATATAGGGGTTTTGCCGATAATAGCAACCGCGGTCTTGTGTCCTTTTTCTTCGGAAAGATGACCCATAAACATATAATCGGAAACTGCGGGGTTAATATTTAAAGCAATCAGCGCCCCGGCCGTAGAAATAAAACCGTCCACTACAACCGGCGTCCTGTTTAGGGCGCAGCCTATTATAAATCCGGCTATAGCGCCTATTTCCAATCCGCCGACGCCGGCAAGAACGTCCACGGCATCGCCCTTTACGCCGCCTTTTATATTGAATTCGACGGCTTTTTTAATAATCGCCGCTTTTTTCTTAATTACGGCGGCGCTCACGCCCGTCCCTTTTCCGCAGACGAGTTCCGGAGATTTTTTTGAATAAAAGCAGGTAATCGCAGAGGCGGGCGTCGTATTGCCTATGCCCATATCGCCGGTTGCGCATATATCGGCGCCTTTTTTCTTAATTACTATATCGGCGGTTTCTATGCCTTTTAAAATAGATTCTGCGGCTTCGTTTTCAGTCATTGCCGGACCTTTGCAAATATTAAAGGTGCCGTTTTTTATTTTTCCGCTTATGAAATTGTCTCCTTGAAACGGCGCATCGTTTTTTATTCCTACGTCGATTACTAAAACATCGGCGCCTACGGAAGCGGCTATCGTATTAATTGCGGCTCCGCCGCTAAGAAAATTAACGACCATTTGGGTCGTAACGTCCTGCTTAAACAAGCTGACGCCCTCTTCGACTACTCCGTGGTCTCCGGCAAAAACGCAGACGTATTTATTAAGATTTAAGCATTTATTTTCTTTATTATAACAAGCCGAAAAAGGTCTTTCTTCCTCCGTTATAGCCACTACGTCTTTTGCAAAGTCTTCTAACCTGCCGAGGCTGCCCTTGGGTTTAATCAGCTTATTCAGCCTGTTTTCGGCAATTTTATAAAATTTTTTTTTATCGACCGGTTTAATTCGATCGGCAATAGAAAATAGACGTTCCTTATGATTCAATTTCGTGTTCATATAAGATTAATTATAAATTAGATTCTACTTCAACGCAAGCGGATTTCCTGCGATAACGCAGTAGGCTTTATCCGAAAGGGAGGAAAGTTTCTGCTCCATTAAACCGTTTAATTCTACGAATTTTCTGACGTATGCATCTGCGGGAACCAAATTAAAGCCGAGAGAATCGGAAACCGTTATTACGGAACATTTTATACGGGAAATATATTCGGCAAAATTCAAGACTGTTTTTTCGGCAGAATCAAAATATTCTATGCCGGTAAAAACGGACGAAAGCCATAACGTCATTGAATCTATTAATATTACGCACCTTTCCGCAACCCGTTCATCGGGAAAATAATTGCGTACTGCATCTATTTCGGCAGTTAAATCGCCGAAATTTTCATGCACGGCAAAAGCTTTATTCCGCTTTTCCTTATGCCTTTTAATTTTCAAAATCATTTCGCCGTCTTTTATATTAATATTCGTATTTGCGGTAGCTATAAAATGAAGCAGCCGGAAATTATCGGCATCGGTTTCCGCTCCTCCTGCCATTCCGCCCGACATGCCGGCGTCTGCAATAATATTGGACTTATAAAGCGCAAGCGCCGTATTTTCGGCAAACTGCGACTTGCCGGAAGAAATTCCGCCCGTTATAAAAATTTTAGCCATATTTTTTTAAACCAGCATTGTTTTAAATTTTTCAATCTCTAATGGTTTTGAGAGCAAAAACCCTTGAATATAATCGCATCCTAATTCTTTTAATAGATTGAACTGCTCAACGGTCTCTACGCCCTCTGCGATAGATTGCATATTTAATTTCTTTGAAAGATAAATTATAGTTTCGACTATATATCTGGAATGTTTATCCGCAAGCATTTTCCTGACGAAAGATATATCGATTTTAAGTATATCGAACGGAAGGTCGGCAAGATAGGAAAGAGAAGAATATCCGGTTCCGAAATCGTCTATGGAAAGTCCGAATCCTTTTTCTTTTAAACTTCCCAGAAGTTTTGAAGAGTAGTCTAAGTTATTTATAAATGTTCTTTCTACGATTTCCAAATTAAACATACCCGGTTTTACGCCGTTTTTATTAAGCGCGGCATGCATATTGTCTTTTAAATTAGGGTCGGCAAAACTGACTGGGGATATATTGACTGAAATAGGTACTACTTTAAGCCCTTCGTCCGACCACTTTCTGATATTGAGCGATACGTCTTCTAAAATCCAGTTTTCAACCTTGGTAATTATCCCGCTCTGCTCCATGAACGGTATAAACTCCATAGGCGGAACCAGTTTATCGTCTTTCTGCCACCGTAGAAGAGCTTCGGCTCCTTTTATCGAACCGGTTTTTATGTCGAAATAGGGCTGATAGTACAGTATGAATTGATTTTTTTCAAAAGCTTCGCTGAGACCGTTTTTTAGCTCTACTTTTTTTCGTGCCGATTCCTCAAACTCCTTTTTAAAAAAACTTACGGCATTTTCTCCTTTTGATTTTGCGTCAAGAAGCGCCGATTCGGCTTGGTCGAACATAGCCTGCGCGGTGCCGGTATCTTTAGAATAAACGGATATTCCGGCGTTAAAAGATATATTTATCTTTTTTTCGCCGTCCTGCATCATATAATACGGTTCGTTAATAACCGCCAAAATTCTGTTTATTATATGAAGCGCATCTTCATCGAATTTTAACCGTTTTAAAAACACTGCAAATTTATCCGCTTCCCATCTTGCCAAAATATCGAAATTTTTTATAATTTTTTTTATCTTATCGCCTGCTTCCTTTAATATCCTGCTGCCGGTTTCAAAGCCGTAAGTATGGTTTATTAAAGATAAATTGACGGGATTCAATATGGCAAAGGCGCAATGTGACGAAACGCCGGCATAACATGCTTCTTTTATATATTCGTCTATCTTTTCTTTCAGCAGTTTTTTATTCGGAAAACCTGTCAGAGGATCAAAATTTATCAAGCGCTCTATGGTTTCCTCCGCCTTGATCTCGCCGGTAATGTCTTTTCCCGTCGCTATATAATATTCGATAACGCCGCCTGCGCCGCTGCCGCTGCCGTTTGAAAAATTACCGGCGCTAAAAGGCGTAATCGTCGTGTAGCAGTATATATCGCCGCCGTTTTTCGTTTTATAAGCAAATATATCAGTTAATATTTCCCCGGAAATAATCGTGGCAAGAAATCTTTCCGCTATCGATTTTTTGCCCGAGCCGCCTTCAAATATTTTGGAATAATGTTCGCCTATAAGTTCGTCCGCTATATAGCCGAATATTTTATATGAGCTTTCATTTACGAATAATATTTTAAAATATTTGTCTAAAATGATAGCAAAATCCGAACCGGAATTTAATGCGGTGCGAATCATAAAATGCCATTTTCCGTCTTCTATTTTATCGAGGGCATAATTTATATCCGTCATCATTTCTTTTAACAAATTATAGGCATCTCTTTTAAAAAATTCTTTTTCTTTTGCATATAACGAAAGAACACCTATCGTTTTTCCTTTTTTTATAACCGGCACGGCGGCGCTTGAAAGAAAACCTCTGTTTGCAAGTTCTTCTTTCCAAGGCAGCATTAAAGAATTTTTTAAGGTATCGTTGTTGATAACTATTTTTGATTTTAGAAATGACGTAATAAGCGGTCCTTTTTTTGCTTCGGACGTACTCAGGTGATTTTTTAAATAGTTTAAATAATTGCTTTTTTCGTTAGAAAAGGAAGCAATTATATCAAGGTTGGAATCGAAAAGAACTATAAAAGAATCTACGAATAAACCTTTATCGATTATTTTTTTGGATATATCGGAAAATAAAATACTTTCATCTTTTGCCCTTACGATAATCTGGTTAACTTCAGACAGTGTAGCGTACATAGTTTGAAGCGACTTAAAAGAACTAAACAAACTGTCGTACATTTTCTGCTTTGAAACGTCCTGCACTATAACCAAGCCTGCGGGTTTGCCGTCGTAAAGCACCGTATATGCAAAAACGACGGTAGGTTTAAACATGCCTTCTTTGGTAACGTGCATATGATTAATCTGCTCGCCTGCAAAAAATTCTCCCTTTATTCTCCTTTCGTTAAGTTTTTTAACTTCCTCTTTATATTCGTCGGCTACTATATCGTAAGGCGTCAATCTTTTAAGTTCGTCTTCGGAATAGCCTATAAATTCCCTGAATGTTTTATTAGAATGGATTATCCTGCAGTCTTTCTGGTAGATAAAAACCCCCAGGGACTTTGAACCGAACAATGCTTCGATAAGCCCGCAGGCGTCGAGGTTTTTAGGTTTGAAATCTTCAGTATTGTTCATAAATTGTATTAATTAAAATTCACAATAAAATGGAATAAAATATGCAATAAAAATAATTTTTATTATTTTTTAATTATTTCTTATTATATCACTAAAGTAATTTTAATCAAGATAGTTCTAACGTTCTGTTCTAACGATTGTGTCAAGGCAAAATAGAAATGTCCCCTTCTTAGCAAAGTAGAAATGTCCCCTTTAGGTTAAAATTAATATTAAAATTAATATACTGTTAAGGGCGGACGAAAACCCGTAGTAATACTCTTGAAGCTTAGCGAAAGAGTTTGCGCATGGATTCATTTTTCATCCGGCATCTGCGAAAGTTTAGGTTGAAAATGTTATTTAAACGAAAGGAATTATTCGGAAAAATCTAAAGGCTTTATTTCTTTATTTTGGCGTGGTGGGCGCGGCAGGTCTCGAACCTGCGGCTTCCACCGTGTGAAGGTGGCACTCTACCCCTGAGTTACGCGCCCGGTTTATTATTTAATTTATTATTATACAATTTAAAATATATTCGTTCAAGGATTTTCGCAAGTATTTGCAGCCAAATAGAAATGAACGAAAATCAAATAGCATCTTGGTTTTTACTTTTTATTCCTTTTCATAACCTCTTCGTAAAGAGGCGACATCTCCCTTAATTTTTTGACTACGGCGGGAAGCTCTTTTACGAAATATTCAGCATCTTCCAAGGTGTTGTCCTCACCGAGGGATATCAGGAGAGATCCCTGGGCAAGCGCGGCATCGACTCCGATTGCATTTAATACGTGCGACGATTTTAGTATTTTAGACGTGCAGGCCGAACCGCTCGCAACCATAATCCCGTTGTTGTTGAGCCACATAAGCATAGACTCGCCCTCTATATATTTTACGACAAAATTGAGATTGTTAGGAAGTCTTTTTTCGGGATGCCCGTTTAAATAAACTTCGTCAAGACTGTTGAGTACTCCGTCTTTGATGGCCTTTTGAATAGGCAGTAGATGGGATGTTCTGGATTTAAGCTCTTTTTTGGCAAGTTCGCATGCAACTCCCGCTCCGGCAATAGCAGGCACGTTTTCGGTACCCGCCCTGCGGCCGAATTCCTGAATCCCGCCGTCTATCAAAGGCATTATGCGTATCCCTTTTTTAAGGTAAAAAAGACCCGTGCCTTTGGGTCCGTAAAATCTGTGCGGCGCCGCAGAAAGCATATCAACGCCGAGATCCTTTACGTCAGTTTCGGTAAAACCGCATGAAGTATTGGCATCGGTATGCATATACGCCGCCGAGTTTTCATGAACGACTTTTGAAATTTCTTTAATATCCTGAATTGTGCCTATCTCGTTAGATGCCTGTCCGATGCTTACCAGTACGGTATCTTTTCTTAAAGCGTTTTTAACTTCCTGCGGATCGACCGTACCGTATTTGTCAACCGGAACTTCGCTGAACTCGAAACCTAGCTTCGCTAAAGATTTAACGGCATTTAAAACGCTGAAATGTTCTATTTTAGAAACTATTATATGTCTGCCTTTGTCCATTCTAGCAAAAGCCGTTCCTTTTATTGCCAGGTTGTTCGATTCGGAACCGCTTCCGGTAAATATAACTTCATTGCTTGAAGCGTTTAAAAGTTCGGCGGCCTGCAGTCTGGCTTTAGATAAGGCTTCTCTGGGCTCGTCGCCTAAGGTATGAATGCTTTGGGGATTACCGTATTCGGAAATAAAGTAAGGTTCCATTGCATCTTTTACTTCCTGCCTCATTTTCGTAGCAGCAAAATGGTCGAAATTTATTATTTTCACTTTTGCCTCCAAATTTAAAAAATATGCAGCAATCTATATTTTATATAATTATTTTATATATTATCGTTTTTATTTTTTAACGTAAACTATGTATTCGGGCAAATTAATTTCGTAAGACAGAAATTCATGTCCGGTTTTTTTGCAGTAACTCTTTAAGTCTTCTATAATACCTTCGTCGGACGCCGTCACTTTTAATACCGAACCGTCCGGTATTTTTTTAAACTCTTCGGCAACTTCCATAATCGGCATTGGACACATCAGACCGAAAGTATCGAGATCGTAATCGTAATCCATAATAATTATTATATTGCCTGTATATATATGATATTATATTAATTAGCTGCTTGTATAAATTAGCAGACCTTTCGTTTAAGCCTGTTCGAGCAGATCGTGTTCGTCTTCGTCGTGCTCCGGCGTTTCAACTCTGCCTATAGGACCTTTGCCCTCTTTTCTGGCTTTATAATCTTCTATGGCAAGATGAAGCGCATCGGCGGCAAGATTTGAACAGTGCATCTTTACCGGAGGAAGTCCGTCTAACGCTTCTGCAACTGCTTCATTAGATATTTTTTCGGCTTCTTCGAGAGTCTTGCCTTTTACGAGTTCGGTTACCATAGAGCTCGTAGCTATGGCCGCTCCGCATCCGAAAGTTTTAAATTTGACGTCTTCTATTTTATCGTCCTTAACTTTAATATATATTTTCATTATATCGCCGCACGTAGGATTTCCAAGTTCACCTACGCCGTCCGCATTTTCTATTTCCCCTACGTTTCTTGGATTCTGAAAGTGATCCATTACTTTTTCCGAATATACAGGCATAATATACCTCCGCTTTATTTATATTTAATGTTAATAATATTTAATGTTTTATATATTGATTAAAACATACTTGACTAAATTAGTCAAGTATTATTTGACGATTATTTAAAAAGCCCGAGCCTCAGTTTTATGACCCTGAAAAAAGCCTCAAAAATAATACCCTTGGACATTTTTGATCTGCCGGAAGTTCTTTCGTAAAATATTATAGGATGCTCTTTAAAATTGCATTTTCCCTCTTTTACCATTCTGTATTTCATTTCTATCTGGAAAGCATATCCGCGCGAACTTATGCCGTTTAAATTTATTTTTTTCAGACAGTTTACGTCGTACATATTAAAACCGCCGGTCAAATCCGTAATTTTAATGCCGGTAATAAATTTTGCATAAATATTTGCGGAATACGAAATTAAAAGCCTCTTCATACTCCAGTTGATTACGCGTACTCCGCCCGAATAACGCGAACCGACTATCATTCCGCATTTTTCGGACTGCATATGGCTTATAAATCCCGCAATTTCTTCAGGATTATGCGAAAAATCGCAATCCATGGTGATAACGTAGTCGTAATCGTTATCTAAAGCAAAATTAAACGCCGCTACGTATGCCGTTCCAAGCCCGAGTTTTTTCTCGCGTTCTATAATAAAAACGCGTTCATCTGAATTGACGTCTGCGTTTGAAATTAAATTAGCATTTTTATTTCCGCCGTCTTTTACGTTTACGTTTGTTGCTGCATTTGTGTTTATATCGGCGTTTGCGGCTAACCGCTTATGCGAATTAATATATTCTTTAACTATTTTTGCAGTGCCGTCTGGAGAATTATCGTCTATTATTAAAACGTTAATATGCAGAGGCAAGGAAATTGAACCGCCTGCGGCTTTTGCGGTTTCGTTAAGATTTAAAACGGAATTTATCATCCGGCTTATATTTTCTTTTTCGTTATAAGTCGGTATAGCTATTAATACTTTCATATCGTTATCTTACAACGTCGTAATGTTCCGGCGGTTTAAAAAAATATCCGCCCATCCATTCAATGGCGGTTTTGAAATATCCGTTAATTTCAAATCTTCTCATCGACGTAACGGCGCTTATGTCTCCGAGATATTTAAACCTGCCGAATCGGTTTTTTACCGCTAAATTGATAAATTTAAGGTCTTCGCCGGCCTGCATACTTTCGTCGAAACCTCCGACGTTTTTATAAACGTCCCTGTGGCAGAATATTAAAGCCATAGACGTTTTGGTTATTATATGAGCTATATTATTGCAGAACATAAAGATACGCGCTTTAAGCGTGTTAATATCGGGCAGCAGCTTAGATGTCCCTATGAAATCGGACTTATTTTTAAAGTCGTCGAGCCTTTTTATAAAACCGTCGTTTAAAAGAGTGTCGGCGTCTAAAAACAAGAAAACGTCGCCTTCGGAAGCGGATGCGCCGATATTTCTCGCTTCCGATACTCCGCTGAAATTTCCCGATATAAGATTAACGCCTGCTTCTCTATATTTTGCAACGACGCCCTCGGTATCGTCTTTGCCGTGGGTTACAACGACCGTCAATTCGCATAAAACTTTTCCGGTATATTCGGAGTTACCCGAGCTGTTTAGTCGTGATTGTGAATGCAGGGCGTTTTTGTCGTCTTTTTTTAAAAAAACCGTCCCGCTCTGACTTAAAAGTCTTTCTATTGAAATTCCTATATATTTTTCTTCTTCGTGCGCAGGTATTATTATCGAAACCATTTAGTTTAAAAATTTAAATTAAAATAATATATATATATTTAAAATAAAACTAATTAACGCCTACTATTTTAAGAAACCTTTCTATGCTTTCGGCGGTTCTCCAAGGAGGCGTGAAACCTTTATATTTTAAAGCTTCTTCTGTATCAATGTCAATCTTTAATTTATTTTGCTTTACCGAATGAAAAAAGCCTGCCTTCTCCAAATGGCTTGCAAGATATAGCTGTTCCGTCTGTCCGGGCGTTGGAATGAAAAAAGCTTTTTTTTCTATTTCCGCTACGTCCATAATAGTCGTATATCCGGATCTGGAAACAACCATTTTAGCCCTGTTCATAAGTTCGTCTCTTCTCTTTTTTTCAAGAAAAGAATACACGACGGCGTTTTTTATAGTTTCTTTCGTAAACTTTCCTGGCTTTCCAAGCGAAACGGCTATATTTCCTTTTAGGCGGTCTATCTGCGAAAAAAGCTTTTCTTCAAGAATAGTTCTCGTAGGTTCGGGACCAGAAATAGAAAAAAGATAGTCTATGTCGTCGTCGGTCTGTATTTTTTCAAAATCGGAAAGTATGCCTATATATTCAACTTTTTCTTTTTTAAAATATCTTAGATTATGGGATAAATCGCCTGAAAGAGAATTATCCTCATAATCCGGAACTATTATTTTTTCAAATTTATCCTGTAAAAAATGATTATAATATTCGGTAAACATCTCCGCGGGTCGAAGCCTAAAAGGAGCGATAAATCTTAGCTGATGAAACAGAAGGTAGGACGGCGCAAATTTGCAGTGCGAACCGAAACGGGAGTCGGAAATAATAATGTCTATTTTGTTTTCCTGCGCTATCTTAGCTATATCTTTCTCTTCTTCTTTTATAAGCGCCAAAATTTTAGGCGCGGTTTTAAGAAATCTGAATGCAAACCCTATTTTATCGGAATACGGCGAAGGATAGGGGACGGAAGGAATATATCTTGCATTGCCGCCAATTTCGGATTTCAAAAGTTCAAGGCTTCTGCCTGAGGTATAAATAATTACCTCATGCCCTTCTTTTACAAGCCGTCTGATAACAGGAAGTCCTCTCGTAGCATGTCCCAATCCCCAACTGCATAGAGAATATATTATTTTCAAACTGCCTCCTTACCGTCTCTTTTTTTAAAAAAATGAAAACCGTAATGCGGCACGAGAAAGAAAGATATCGCTACCATGAGTATATTTATAGCCCTCATTATTAAACTAAAAGCAAGTCCGACGTCCGAACCGAGTCCGAGTATATCGAAAAGGCCGACCTGCGAAAGTTCGTATGTTCCGGCCGAACCGGGAGCAAGGGGCAGCGCAAACACCAGCATAGATACGGAAAATACCAATAAAGTTTTAGAAAATCCCATATTTACGCCAAGATAATGAACCAAAAGCCATATTTGGAATATGAGGAAGACTGTTTCTATTAAACTTAAAAAAAGACTTAAAAAGAGATACTTTTTACCTTTAACGTAAAAAAGATGCAGCTCTTTTTCAAAATTATTTATATGTTTCAGTATTTTAAAAATTATTTTGTTTAAAACTTTATATCTCGTCAAATATTTTAAAAATTTCGTAAAAAACCTGTTGTCTATTATCGGATTTATTAAAAAAATAAGAGTTACGACTCCTACGAATATCGCCGCGATTAACAGCAGATACCATATTTCCGGCGGCAGATAAAAGTACTTAAACCCTAATATAAGCCCAAGATAAATAAATAAAAGAAATATTGCAAATTCTATAACCTTTGCGGCAAGACCGGCAGAAAAACCCCGTTTAAAATCAAGCGACGTTCTTTTTTTAAGAATCAACGCCATTATGGCGTCTCCGCCTATAAAACCTGCAAAAATACCTGAAGGCGCTATATAATTCGCGCTGTATCCTATAAGCTTTATATTTAAAAGATCTATTAAACCTATTTTAGAATCATATACGTTTAAAGCGTTGTTAAATGAAAGAGCCGACAAAAAAAGCGCAAGATAAGATAGAAAAAATAAAATAAGAAAATCGATATAATTCAGGCGGTCAACCATCTGAATTATATTTTTAGGACCTACTAAAACTACTAAAACGACGACAAACGTTAAACCGAGAAACGTCGAAATTATAAAGGTTTTATTCACTGTTTTTTAAGGCGCGGACATACGGCGATGCATAAAAAACTGAAAGCACCGATTTTGCCGCGCCTTAATCCCCCATTGTTTAATTATCTTAAGATGCTTAATCGAATATAATTAATCGACGAAAGAACAAAGCATTACGAGAACTTATTATATCATATCAGCTTGGAATACCACATAGGAACCGAAGCAAACGCGCATCCGAAATTTTCTACGGTATGCTCCGAGCTTTTAGAAACTATCTCTTTAATTCCTATATTCCTGTGTTTCATTGCATCTTCAGCCATCTTCCTGACCGTTTCTTCGGCATTTTGAGCGGAAGTTACGCCGGAAAATTCCATTATTACTCCGAAGCCGTCTTCTACCGAAACGGCTATCGCCACGGCGGCGGCGATTTTTTCTCCTTTTTTATCGCTGGAAATAGCCCCGTATGCTATAGGAACCAATACACCTCTGGGATAAATTATTTTTTCTTTATAAACAGCTTTCGGCGGAAGAATTGAGCTGAGTTTTATTAAATTAGTATTGCCGACCCCCGCTTTTAAAATGGCATTATCGAATGCCCCCAATTTTGAAGTCCCCTCCGACGTACCAGCCGCCAAAGTATATATATCGGGTGTTTCAAACACTGTTATTCCCTCCGTTTTACTTTTTTATTTAATTAATTTAATAATTTAATTTGTTTTACTTAATATTTATTGCTTTTAACTTTTTATTTCGTTTTGTTGTTCTTAGACATTCCGATAATTATTTCCCTCAATAGCTTTGCAGCAATAGCGGATGTCCTGTCCGAATTATCGGTAGGAGGACAAACTTCCACTACGTCCGCTCCTACTACATTTACGTTTGATTCCGACAACAGAAGCGATACGGAATCCAAAAGCTCTTTGGAGGATATTCCGCCGGCTTCTATATATCCCGTTCCAGGCGCAAAAGCAGGGTCTAAAACGTCTATGTCTATAGTAATATAAACGTCTTTGTTCGACAAACTGCCCAAAACTTTTTTAAGAGGTTCGTAAACGTCGTTTTTATATATATGGCAATGTTTTTTGGCAAAATCGAATTCTTCTTTAGAACCTGAACGAATTCCGAACTGATAAAGGTTGCCCTTTTTTATAATATCGTGAACAAGTTTTAGAACGGTAGCATGGGAATATTTTTCGTCGTTCCACTCTTCCCTTAAATCGGTATGGGCGTCAAACTGTAAAACTACTAAATCTTTATATTTGTCGGCATACTCTTTTACTACCGGATAAGTAATTAAATGGTCGCCGCCTATACTGACGATTTTTTTGCCGTCGTCGAGAATTCCTTTTGCTGTTTCTTCGATAAATTTTATGCTTTTACCGGTATTTCCCCAAGGCAGAACTATATCTCCGGCATCGTAAAACTTTTCGTCGATGAAATCGTCAAAAATGGGACTGTAATTCTCAAGCGTATAAGACAATTCTCTTACTCTTTTGGGAGCAAATCGGGAACCGGGAATATTGCTTGCGGTATAATCCATAGGAATTCCGAGAAGGATTAAGCCGGATTTTTCGTAAGAATCAGCAGAATTAAAAAATGAAGAGGTTTTCGATAAGTTGGTTTCTATCATATAATTTTTTTTATTTTAATATCTCCCTTATAAAGTTAGGTAAAACGAAAGAGGCGCGATGTATTTCGCGTGAATAGTATTTTAAATCCGACTCGAGACCCGCAAAATCAAAATTATCGTAGCTTTCGTTTATAACTTTAGTATCATATTTTTTGGAGCCTGCCGTAAAACTCCATAAACCGCTGGGATAAACCGGTATAGAAGCCAGATAAAGCGATGATTTTTCATAAATTTCCCTTATAATTTTTCCTATGTCTTTAATTAAATTTTTATTAAAAAACGGAGATTCAGTCTGCGCCGCAAATATTCCGTCTGCTTTAAGCGCGCCGGCCGCAGCTTCGTAAAAATCGCGCCTGAACAACCCTTCAGCCGGACCTACCGGATCGGTTGAATCTATAAGTATAACATCGTATTTTTCTTCTTCTCTGCCGCCGGAATCGACTCTTTTAATAAACTCTATGCCGTCTTCCGCCAGTATTCTTACCCTGCCGTCGTCGAGCTTACAGGCTATTTCAGGAAAAAACTTTTTGGAAACTTCTATTACTTTTTTATCGATTTCTACAAGGTCTATGTGTTTGACGAAAGGATTTTTTAGGCATTCCCTGACTACTCCGCCGTCGCCGCCGCCGATTATAAGAATTCTTTCAGGTTTTTTATGGGAAAATAAAGGAACAAGACCTAACATTTCATGATAGACAAACTCATTTTTATCCGCAAACATAACCGCTTTGTCTAAAACGAGTACTTTTCCAAATTCTAAAGTATCGTAAACCGCTATCTCCTGATAATCCGAATGTTCATAAAACAATATAGATTCAACCCTAATTTTTATTCCGAAATTGCCCGTCTGATTCTCAAAAAACCAAGTTTCCATTAATTTTTCCCATTTGTTTTAATGTTTCAAGTTTTATTTTTTTAGCGGAAAAGGCGTCAGATTAATTTTCCGCAAATAAATTTTATGTTAATTGACCGTTATATATGCGGAAAATAAAATCTGACGCCTTTTCCTTATATTCGGCATGTATAGTAACTATTTGGATTAACCCGGCGGCCAGCCGAATCCCCTGCCGGCCATAAAATGAATATGAAGATGGTTGACGGTCTGTCCTCCGTCTTCTTTAGTATTGATAACCGTCCTGAAGCCTTTATCCGCAACGTTGAATTTGTCGGCAAGCGAACCTAATATTCCAAAAAGTTCTTTACCGCTGCCGCAGATTTCCAAATCATCGTCATCGGCAGTATCGCCGCTTTTATAATTTTCGCTGAGATTTGATTTATTTTTGCTGCCGTCTTCTTCACTTATATCACCGCTGTTTTTATCGGCGTCAACTTTACACCCGGCATCTAAAACGCTGTCGTAGTGCAACTTGGAGATTATCAAAAGATGTATCGGCGCTACCGGATTCATATCCTTTATTACGATAAAACCGTCCGTTTCCTCGATTATTTCGGCAGGTATCAGTTTATTCGCTATTTTACAAAAAATGCAGTCTTCTTTAAATTTCATAATTTTTTATTATAAATAATTTATGAAATTTAAACAATAAAATTTTACGATTATAATTTAAGTGCGGAATTACGATAAATTACAATTGCTTTATTTGATATTCGGCAGGATTACGATTGAGGCATTAAGGCAAATTCGTATTTTAGAAATAAAAGTACCGCCGTTGCAGTCACTGGTTTTTAACGTCCAATGTGCTTAAAGTTAAGCATTAAACTGACTGACGGCGGCATGCTGCATAAAAACATATACTCTAAAATTTCTTTGCCTTAAACTTATTTTTTTCTTCTTTAATTTAATTATAACGCATATTTTTGAAATTTCAAGCCGTCATGTTATTTTTTATTATTAGTCATTCTTTCCTAAGCAATGAAAGCAGTCTTAGTATATTTCTTATAATTGCGGTTTTTAATGGAGCGGGCAACCGGGTTCGAACCGGCGACACCAAGCTTGGGAAGCTTGTACTCTACCAGCTGAGCTATGCCCGCTTTTTATGTATTTGCGTGTTATTTATTTATATCATAAAAACAAAAAATTGTAAAACGTAATGACAATAATCGGAATAACTAACTTTAATTATTTATTAAAAATATTTAGATGTTTCGCTAATAAAAGTAAGTAAATAGATGAAAAATCCTATACGGTGATTTTTAACGTCTGTAAATGTTCGGGACGACTGGATTTGAACCAGCGACCCCTTGCTTCCGAAGCAAGTTATTGCATATTATAACTTATTAATATTATTAAGTAATTTTCTTTATAAAAAATGTTATGGGACAAATTTGAGACAAAAGTTATTTTTAATGTTTAAAAAACAGACTTAAAATAGCCACTAATACGCCTATCTGTCCTACCCAGAATATAAACATCCATTTAATAATATCGGTTTTTGTTTCTGAAATTCTTGCATTAACTTTAGATATTTCTTCCGTTAAGCGTCTTTCAAACTTTTCTTCTACGGTCAAAATAGTTGCTTCGCTTGCCGATTTACTAATTCCATTAAAAAATTCGGCAAGTTCCTTCTGCTCTTCTTTATTTGTATTTTTAATCAAAGCTTCGGGCAAAACAATAACCGACGCCATCGATTTTACCTCCTAAATTAAGTTAATTCTTTATTAAATTATACCGCCGTTCTTTAAAATAATAAAGGATTTTTTCTTCATTCTTATTCTCGATTTTTCAGTGGGTTTAAGGGGATATAAACATATATTTTTTTTCCCTGCCCCGACGTTTACAAACGTTATTTCCATATAGTTTTACCTCTTTTTTTCTTGAACGTCTTGCGGAAATAATTCTTATAGCATCTCCTTTTATTGTAAAAATGACGGTCCATAATTATCCCTTAAGTTTTCCTATGTTAATAAATCTATTTTCTATTGGATACGGGGCTATAATTTCAACACGGTTTTCATCTAAAAATATATTTTTTGCGGTTTCAAAATCAATACCGTGTTTACTTTTATTTGCGTTGCTTTTAGACTTGTCCCATTCAAAATTCGTAATATCATTGTTACATATTTTATACAAATATGTAACAATATCTGTGTATAATTATATTATATAAAAATTAAAAATGAATGTAAAATCTTACGGAAAATCAAATTTTGTCGTATAATACGCACAATCCGACTTTAAACAGGACATCCATTGGGATTTCTATTTTTTTCTCGACCTCCGTGCTTGAACAATCGGAAGAATTTTTTAATAGTATTTGGACTATGTTGTTTGCATCCCTTTTTGAAAAGAATCGAACTAATCTTACCGCATTGACGATATTGGCATTCATTTTGCTTTCTGTAATTATTTTTTTAATAGCTTCTTCGTTGGCTTTCTGTTTATGCGGTTTTGCATCCGGACGTTTGAATGTTTTTGTCATCGTCCTGAAATCCCTGCCGCTTACGCCGGATAACGAATTATTGAAAAGTTTAAATATGTTGTAATAGGACCCCCCCCCCTCTTTCAGTAAAAATTCAATGTCTTTCCTTGGGTCAACATCAACCTTTTTTAGGAACTTTCCATATAAGAAATATAAATCGTTAGAAGACAATTTAAGTTCTTCATCTTCAAACACTGTCGGAGTTAAGATATTTATCCCTAAGGGTAGTAAATCTTACTACCGTCTTTTTTAAAGCCGGCAGGTAGTTCTTTTCCCGCGCTATGTCGGTTTGCTTTGCCTCTGCAATTAGTTTTGCGGATTGTTTGTCGGTGGTTTTAGTGGTTCCCTGATATCTTTTGCCCCCGTAGGTTATGCTGTAATACCAGATATCGTTGCCTTTCTTGCGGTAAATAGAAGCCATTTTCTACTCCTCTTAAAGGTAGTAATGGTAGTAAATAAGTAGTAAAATTTTTACATTTTGCCTCATTTTCATTCATAATTTTACATCCAGATTCATATTGCTGTCAAGCGGAATGTTGCTGAAACTGCTTATTTACTGCGGTTTTGAATGGTCGGGACGACTGGATTTGAACCAGCGACCCCTTGCTCCCGAAGCAAGTGCGCTACCGAGCTGCGCTACGTCCCGAAATGAAGTGTATAAATTATTATTATATTACTTATTTTATTTTTTTTCCATTATTTTTTTGTTTTTTGTCAAGGCAAAATAGAAATGTCAGCTTTTGATTAAAATTAATATACTGTTCATTGCCGACGGAAACCGTCAGGAAAAGGTGCCTGATTATCTAAATACGCGGACGGAATACAATTCTGTCCCCGTAACAAATTGGACGCAAACAATTTTCAGCATTAATCGGCTGTTTTTTATGCGGAAAATAAAATCCGGCATCTATTCTTTTTTAAATTCTTTCGCGCATTTCGTTTATAGTTTCGATATAATTTTTAGTTCCAAGTATTCCTGAGCCGCTTACTATAATATCAGCGCCTGAATTAGCCGCTTCGGCTATGTTTATTACTTTTATACCGCCGTCCACTTCAATTTGGGTTTGAAGTTCTCTTTCCTGTATTATGCAGTGAAGTTTCTCGATTTTGAACAAAGCAGAATATATAAATTCCTGTCCGCTGAAGCCGGGATCGACGGACATAATAAGAACGAGGTCTACGTCGTTGAGTATCTCGCTTAAAAAATCCACCGGCGTTGACGGGTTTATCGCTACTCCGGGGCTTGCTTCCAACTCCCTGATTCTTTCGACTACTCTGTGAAGATGCGTAGTGCCTTCAAAATGAACCGTTAATATATCTGCGCCGCTTTTGACAAACTGTTCTATATATCTTTCCGGACGGTCTATCATTAAATGAACGTCTAAAGGAATATCGGTACGGTTTTTAATTGCCTCCACGATATTCCATCCAGCGGTAATATTGGGAACGAATATGCCGTCCATAATATCTATATGTAAAAAATCTACGCCGGCTTCTTCAAGTCGTTTTATCTCTTCGGAAAGATTTAATAAATCGCCCGATAATATCGAAGGCGCAATCTTTTTCAATTTTTTCCTCCTGTTAAAATTTTTATATTATTTATATTATTTATTGTATTATATATTTAATTAGCGGCGTAAATTTATATTTGTTAATTAATTATACCACAAATTTATGCGGTCATTATTATAAGCCAAGAAACTTTTAAAAAATTTAATCCTGCTAAAACATTCATAAAACATATAAGCAAAAACACTTTAAAAATAAAAACTATTCAAACAAAGCCGGTTCTTCCTTCGTTTCGTCGTTGGAGCCGTTATCATTGCCGTTCAGCGCTTCTAACACGCTTTTCCTGCCAAAATCGTCCATTTCTTTGACGGAAGGCAAATCTTTAAGATTTTTAAGACTAAAAACTTCCAGAAAATAATCGCTGGTTTTATATATCAGCGGTCTTCCCACTATCTCTTTTCTTCCCGCGACTTTAATAAGGTTTTTTTCAAGAAGAAATTTTAGGGTGCCGGATGAATCGAATCCCCTTACGGCGTCTATTTCATTTTTGGTAACCGGCTGCTTATAAGCTATAATAGAAAGCGTTTCAAGCTGGGGACCGGTAAATTTTATAGGTTTTATCTCCAAACTGCCGGATATTGCATCGAAATATTCGGGCTTAGTCTTAAAACTTATACCGTTATCGTTTACGGAAAGGTATATTCCGTGATTCGATTTCTCGTTAAATTCCAGTTTTATCGATTCAACGGCTTTTAATATTTCTTCTTTTTTTACTTTAAATAAATCCGTTAATTTCTTTAACGGAACCGGTTCTTCAGAAGCAAAAATAACGGCTTCTATAGCAGGAGCCAAAGAATCGAAATCGTCGCCGTAATTATTAAGCAATATTCGGTTCGTCATAAAAGCGATCCATACCCATGCATATATTATAAAACGTAAAAAGGGAGTCGGACTTTAAATCCGGCTCCCGTATATAAATTTTAAAAAATTTTTTATAACTTATAGTACAGTTTTACATTGCCAAATATTTTATAATTTTATAAGTTATTATTTTAAATTTTTCTATATTTATTTAGAATAAAGTCCTACGTTTAAACCGTCGAACCAGTTTAAAAACCTGTTTATCATATCTTTTCCTTTAAAAAGAAGACCGTGCTGCGGGGCCAGAATTTCTATATCTAATTTCGACACTCTATCTATCCATACTTTTTTGGGTTCGTTAGAAGGCATCCATCTTTTGTGAAAATATTCCATATATTTTATATGAGAATCGAAATCCTGTACAAAAACGTTAGGTTTTCTTTTGCCTTTCAAATCTTCCTTCGGCAGCAATGCGGCTCCTATATCTCCGGTAAAAAGTATTTTTGATATCGGGTCGTATAAATTAAGCTGTCCCGGCGAATGAAGATAATGTGCCGGAATAATATCGAAAGCGTAATCTTTGGTCATGTTTAACTTTACGGTATTACCGTCATCAATCATTATCATATTTTCCGGTCTTGCTCCATAATGTGTAATGAAAGTCGACCAAATCCTTTCTATAATAACTTTTGAATCGGTAATCGAAAGCCATAAAGCAAGCGAGGAATTTACGTCCGGATCCTGATGCGAGCAGAATATAAATTTTACGTCCGACATCCTTACTTCTCCGGCAAAAGCTGAAGAAACCGAAGAAAACATTTCTATTCCTCCGGGATCCATAATCGTCGCTACTTTATCGTGAACGAGCAGATACTGGTTTGTATCAATTATATAATCCGGTCTGTCGGCATCTTTTCCTATATAAACGAACTTATGATTTGGAGATTCGTATAATACTTCTGACACCATGGTTAGAATACCTCTTATAATAAATTTATAATATACTTGATGCTAAACGCATATATCGTTGACTTTACCGTCAATATTTTTAATAGTTTTCATAAGTCCTTCGTTCATCTTGCTGTCTATTCTTAGCGTATCGTTAAGCTTGGCGCTGACTTTTCTTATTCCAAAAAGAACGTTGGATATTTCTTTAGTAGAACTTGACGATTTTTCGGATAATTTTCTGACTTCGTCAGCAACGACGGCAAACCCTCTTCCTGCTTCTCCCGCTCTTGCGGCTTCAATAGCGGCATTCAACGCCAGCAGATTAATCTGGTCGGTAATAGACACTATCGCGCTTAAAATTTCATCGGTAAAAAGAGTCAGCTTATAAAGCTCTACGGAATCCTGGTAAGTCTTTTCCAGCGTAGAAAAAGAACTTGAATACATATGGGTTAGCGAATCTACGAAATTTTTAATTCCGATTTTCGATTCAAGGCATTTTGATTTGAACTGATTAAACTGCTCGTTGATTTTTGGAAGTTCTTCGGAATCGTTTGCGCATGAGTTTAATAGATTATCCTTGCTGCGGATATCTTCTTCAAGCGAAGCTGCTTTCATCCTTAAAGACTCGATTTCTTTTTTGTATCCGTCTATCGCCGAAGCGTTATCGGCGTCTTTCCGTTTTAAAGAAACTTCAAGTTCGCCGTTTTTTTTCTTAAGTTCGTTGATTTCGTCGATTAATTTCTTGTATTCGCCGCTTGATAAAAATTTCATATAAAGCACCCGCTTTTAAAATATGAGTTTAGTAATTATAATTTTATAATATTATATAAAAAATAATTTCGATTTAATAAGATTTTATATTTTTGTAAAATTTATTGCAAGAGTTTTTATTATATTTTTGATTATTTTTAAAAAAATTTTTCTGCTACGGCAGATGCGCATTTTATACCGTCTATAGCGCTTGTTATTATGCCTCCCGAATAGCCCGAACCTTCTCCGCAAGGATACAGACCTTTTACCGATATAGATTCGTAATCATTGCCTCTTTTAATTCTAACGGCAGACGACGTTCCGGTCTCTATCGCTGTTAAAACCGAATTTGAAACAAATCCCTTATATTTCTTTTCAAATTCCATAAGAGAGCCTGCAATAGAACGATTAATAAAATCGGGTACAAGTTCGAACAAGTTAAAATATTTTACCGACGGTTTATATGAAGGATTAGGAATCTGATTTTTCCTTTTAAAACCGTTATCGGATTTGAAAAAGGAATTAAAATTAAATCCCGTTTCTGTTTCTGTTTTTGTTTTGCCTATTACGTCCGCTATATATTCAGGCGTGTATTGATAAGGCGCGCCGTAGCCCCCTCCGCCTGCGTTAAAGGCTTTAATTTCTAAGTCTTTTCTAAATGATAGAAAACCGCCGTCCAAACAATACTCATTTTTTTCTAACAGCGCTATCGTATCTGCCCTGACGGCTGCTACGATAGCGCTGTTAGAATTTTCCATATCGCGGTTTGAATAGCTCATTCCGTTAACCGAAAGAATATTTTCGCCTGAACTGGAATTTATAACTACTCCGCCCGGACACATGCAAAAAGAATAACCGCCGTATTGCTTAGACGAAATATTATAATACACTCCGCTGAATTTTAAATCGTTTTCTTCTCTGCCGCCTTTAAAAAACAGAGAATCTATAAATTCTCTTTTATGCTCTATCCTGAATCCTACGGCAAAAGGTTTATTTTCTAAAAATACTTTTTTATTTTTCAGCATTTCATAAGTGCCTAAGCTGTTAGAACCTGAGGCTAAAATTAAAAAATCGGCAGGAATTTTTCTTTTGTCGGTTACCGCGCAAACTATGCTGCTCTTATCATCTGTTTCAAAATCTTTCAATTCTTCTTCAAAAAATACTTCCGCTCCGCCGTTTATAAGATAATTTCTTGTATTTTTGAGTATATCGATTAGAATATCGCTGCCCACATGCGGTTTATGCTCCACAAGAATTTTTTTATCCGCACCCATTTTTACCAAAAAATTTAAAACGAAAGATACCGCCGCATCGTTTTTTCTCGTCGTTAATTTTCCGTCCGAAAAAGTTCCAGCTCCGCCTTCCCCAAAAACAACGTTGCTTTTTTTGCTAAATTTTCCTTTATTCATCAATGCGTCAACGTCTTTTATCCTTTCTTCTACGCATTTTCCTTTTTCTATCAAAACAGGTTTTATACCTTGTTTCAATAAATACACCGCGGCAAAAATACCCGCAGGACCCATGCCTGTTATTAAAACCGCAGGTTTACCGGAGTTATTTTTTTTTGTTTTATTTTTATATTGATAGGTTTTCCCGCTATCTTTATTTTGCTTTACGTTATCAAAATCTAACGAATTTTCTCCATAAAAAAGTTTTTCTTCTTCGTCCTTTGCTTTTCTTGCTTTTATATCTATACCGTCTAAAATATTTATAATTTCGTCTTCGTCTTTACCTGAAAATTTACCCGAAAAATCTAATTTTACTAAAACCTTATAAACGTTTTTCGGTTCTTTTTGCCTAAAATCGAGAGATTTTTTAATTATTTTTATTTTGCTTATAAAATCTTTAATATTAATATCGTTTATTTTCTCTGAAAATTTTTCGTTAAAATATTTCAAAAAATAATCCCGAAAAATTTCTTCTTCTTTTTCCAATCCGGCAATTTTAGGATTTTTAGTTTCCGCCGGTATTTTAAAATCATAAATAAGAATCATATAGACATCGCGTCAGGAAGGGTTTATTAAAGACAGGGCGGATTCTTTTATCAGCTCTTTTGCAGTTAATTTCAACGTATTTTTAAGCGGAATTAAAAGCACCGGACACACGGAATGTTTGGCGACGTAAAATGAAACGGAACCTGATACTATCTCTTTAATTCCGACTCTTTGATGAGTTCCGACCGCAATTATATCGGAAGCGTTTTTTTTTGCAAAATTTATAATCTCTTCCTGCGGATTGCCGGTATATACGAATATCTCATAATTTAAATAATACAAGCCGGATTCTTTTAATTTATCCTCTATAGATTTATGCACTTCCTCCGCTTTTGATTTTATAGAATTTTTTTTGCCGGAAAAAGAAAAAATATCGTAAGGGATAACGTGCAGTATTTGAAATTTCGCTGCGGATTCCCTGAAAAAAGATGCCGCAGAAGAAAGCACGAATCCCGTTTCAAAATTTAGATCAACCGCTAAAAGAATTTTTTTTTCTTTTTCCATATAATAATATTATACGATTGAAACGTTTTTTTCAAGGCGGCTTTTAATTTATGCAGTGTTCTGCTATAATTGTAAAAACGAAATAATTTATTGAATTTAATATAACCGATTAATCATATTAATCAATTATTAAGGGGGACGGCAAAATGTGCGAAGAACACCATTTGGACGACGCTTTAAGCGAAGAAACCAGAAATTTAGAAATGGCAAGGCAATCGCTTATTGAAGAATTTCAAGCAATTAACTGGTATCAGGAGAGATTTGAATATACGGCGGACGAAGAATTAAAACATATTCTTGCGCATAACAGGGACGAAGAAAAAGAGCATGCCGCAATGCTTATGGAATATATAAGAAAACACGACAAGGTTCAGGACGACAAATTTCTTCATCACGATTAAAAATAATGCTTTTTAAAACCTTGCGCCTATGTTATAATCTTATAGAGTAATCCGACGGTACGGCATTAAGACCGAAAACCCCGCCAGGTTCGAAAGAAAGCAACGGTATCGATTCAAGGTGCGCGTATTTAATCGGATTACTCTTTTGTCATTATATATATCCATATATTTTATACATACTGCAGGCAGTTATTTTTTTTGTCTGTAAAATATGCGATTATATATATTTCTTTGTTTTTCCTTTATTTTTTTGTGCATCTTCTATATTGTATATTGCTGTATAAAAATATATAACGTAAATAATAAATACGGACGTATTTTTTTGCATAATAAAACTTTAGACTTTTCAAAATTACTTCTTACCGGAAATGAAGCAATAGCTTTAGGCGGTGCAAAAGCAGGCGTTTATACGGCCGTCGGCTACCCAGGAACGCCGAGTTCGGAAATACTTCCTTATTTATCTAAATTAAACAGCGGCGCAATAGTAAACTGGTCTATCAATGAAAAAACAGCGTTAGAAATAGCCGCAGGAACGTCTATAGGTCGTAAAAGGGCAATGTTTACGACTAAACACGTCGGATTAAACGTCGCTTCCGACCCTCTTATGACTCTTGCGCTTACTGGAGTAAGAGGAGGATTAGTCGTAGTTACCGCCGACGATCCCGGAATGCACAGTTCCCAAAACGAACAGGACAACAGGCTTTATTCAAAATTTGCCAAAATACCTATGTTCGAACCTTCGGACAGCCAGGAATGTTTAGACTTTACTTCAAAAGCTTTCGACGTAAGCGAAGAATTCGACACTCCGGTTATTTTAAGAACCGTTACGAGAATATCCCATTCAAGAAGCATCGCCGTTTTTTCCGGCAAATTTCCGTTTGACGGAGAACGAAAAAATACGGAAAATACTTACAAAAAAGATATAGAAAAATTCGTTATGGTTCCGGTTTACGCAAGAAAAAGACACAAAATAGCTTTAGAAAGGCTGAAACGGCTTATAGATTTTTCTAACGGCTCAGGATTAAACACCGTTGAATACAACGATAAAGAATTCGGTATAATTACAAGCGGTATTTCTTATCAATACGCTAAAGAAATTGCGCCTTTCGCTTCTTTTTTAAAACTGTCTTTTTCTTATCCGCTTCCGGATTTATTAATTAAAGATTTTGTAAAAAATGTTAAAAACATAGTTATAATTGAAGAATTAGAGCCTTTTATCCAAAACGAAACCGCAGCGCTCGGCATAGAATTAAAAGGCAAAGAATATTTTCCGAGGGACGGAGAATTAAATCCCGACATAGTATTATCAGGACTTAAAAAAGCCGGCTTTTTTAAAGACAAAAAAACGGCGGATAAAGAAAAAAATGCCGGTAAAAACGTGCGCATTAGTTTGCCTAATCCCCTGCCGCCGAGATTTCCGGCTTTGTGCAGCGGATGCCCTCACACTTCGGTATTTTATGCTCTTAAAAAATTAAAAGTTCCCGTTATGGGCGATATAGGGTGTTATACCCTTGGAGCTCTTCCGCCTCTTAATGCTATGGACAGCTGTATTTCGATGGGGCTTGCGTTCGGCGCCGCGCAAGGTTTGTCGGTTACAAAATCTTCGCATAAAAAAACCGTAGGAATTATGGGTGATTCGACATTTTTTCATTCCGGCATAACATCTCTCATAGACGCAAAGTATAATAACGCAAAATTTACCGCTATTATTTTGGACAACTCCACTACGGCGATGACCGGAGGGCAGGATCATCCGGGAACGGGGAAAAACCTCTCCTTTAATCAATCCGTTTCATGCAAAATAGATATTAAAAAAATTATAGAAGGAATAGGCATCGATGAAATTTACGCCGTAGACCCCTACGATTACAATGAAACGCTTAAAACTTTAAAAAAAGCGCTTGATTCAAACAATCTGAATGTCGTTATTACTAACAGGCCTTGCGTATTATATCCCAAAAAGATAGATACGGGAAAAAAATTTAAAATATCGGACGGATGCACTGGATGCGATTTGTGTATGCAGACTGGGTGTCCCTCTATACGCCTGCCCCATGGAAAAACAGGCGCAGCAAAACCCGTTCCATTTATAGATTCGTCTTGCATAGGATGTTCTATATGCAGAGATATATGTATTTTTAATTTTATAAAAGAAATATAACTTAATCCTGAAATAGAAAATATACGGAAAAGGCGTCGGATTATATTTTCCGCATATAGTAAGGTAAATTAATATAACAAGTTTTTAGCGGAAAATTAATCTGACACCTTTTCCGTAATTAAAATTTATAAAATAAATGGATAATTCAACTAAAAACATATTAATTTGCGGAATAGGAGGA
Organism: bacterium; assembly: GCA_021850985.1. Taxonomy (GTDB): domain Bacteria; phylum SZUA-79; class SZUA-79; order Acidulodesulfobacterales; family Acidulodesulfobacteraceae; genus Acidulodesulfobacterium_A. Next base: position 20,158 of record JAJZJX010000006.1, on the reverse strand, counting down.
CAGGGCGTCGTACTTGCCGGCAGGATTATCAGTTTCGCGGCATTTGAAAGCGGTATGGATATTAAAACCTCTGAAGTTCACGGAATGTCGCAGAGAGGAGGTTCGGTTTCGACACATATAAGATTCGGAAAAAAAATATTTTCCCCGCTCATACCGGAAAAAAGCGCTACGGCAATTCTTTCTTTCGATATTTATGAAACTTTAAGATATACCGGCAGTTTCGCAAACAAAGATACGATAATAGTTTCGTCTAACGACGGCAAAACTCCTGCGTGGACTTCTAAAACCAAAAATGATACAATCGGAAATAATTTTACCGATACATATTCCGCCGCATCGCTTTTAAAGGATAATTTTAAATCTTTGATTCTTTTGAACGATAAACTGATTGCTGAAAATATAGGAAACATCAAAGTTTCAAATATTATACTCATTGGAGCGTTATCCGTTTTTACGGACATAGAAGAAAATATTTGGCTGAAAACTATTGAAAAAAACGTGCCCGAAAAAACGGTGGATTTAAATATAAAAGCGTTTCTGAAAGGAAGAGCTTCATTATGAATATAAAATATTACGAAAAAAAATACGAAACTATCGACCGTTCCGAACTGTCGCAGATTCAAACGGAAAGATTGAAAAAAACTTTAAGACTTGTATTTTCCGGCGGAGGTTTCTTAAAAAAGAGATTAAAGGAATACGGAATTAAAAATTCAGGCGATATCGAAAAAATAAAATCGACCGATGAATTAAAGAACATGCCTTTTACATATAAATCAGATCTTGTAAACAATTATCCGTTCGGAATTTTTTCTCAGCCCTTAAATAAAATAATAAGAATACACGCGTCCTCGGGCACGACCGGAAAACCTATTATAGCCGGATATACAAAAAACGATATTAAAATATGGTCAAAGTTAATGGCGAGAGTTTTTTGCGCAGCCGGTATTTCTAAAAACGATATAGCTCAGAATGCATACGGTTACGGACTTTTTACCGGCGGTTTAGGATTTCATTACGGGGCGCAGGAATTAGGTTTAATGATTATTCCTATGTCGACCGGTTTCACGGAAAGGCAGCTTACCATGATGCAGGACGTCGGCGCAACAGTTCTTTTCTGCACTCCTTCTTACGCTCTTTTTCTCTCCGAGGAAATAAATAAAAAAATAAGCGATAAATCAAATATTAAATTAAAAAAAGGTATTTTCGGGGCGGAACCATGGTCAAACGAACTCAGGCAAAAAATAGAAAGCTCGCTTAAAATAGATGCTTACGATATATACGGATTGAGCGAAATAATCGGCCCCGGCGTGGCATACGAATGTATTTATAAAGACGGACTTCATATTAACGAAGATAATTTTTTTCCGGAAATAATAAACCCCGAAACGGGGGAAGTTTTAAAAGACGGCGAAACGGGAGAACTTGTACTGACTAATCTTAACAGAGAAGCAATGCCGCTAATAAGATTCAGGACAAAAGACATAACGAGGCTTACTAGAGAAAAGTGCAGATGCGGCAGAACTTTCGTCAGGATGGACAAAATAAAAGGAAGAACCGACGACATGATAATTTTAAAAGGGGTTAACGTTTTTCCATCTCAGATAGAATCCGTTTTATTGAAGCTCGATTATTTAGAGCCCGTCTATTTAATAGAATTATATACCGAAAATCTTTTGGATAAAATGAACATAATAGTTGAACCCAAAGAAGAAATTTTTAACGGCGGCGAAGCTAAAATAGAGGCGGCTACGAAAGAAATATCCCACAAAATATACGAACTTATCGGTATCAGGACGAAAATAACCGCCGTTCCGCCTAAAACTATCGAAAGAAGCCAGGGTAAAGCCAAAAGAATAAACGACTTGAGGAAAAAGCTGTAGCAAACCACCCCAGGCGGCCAGAGGCCGCCTCCCCTCCTTAAAAAGGAGGGGAGCTAAAAACCACAATTTTAGCTATGTCGTCCCAAAACCGCATCCCTCATTAAAAAGGAGGGAGCTAAAAACCATTATTTAAAGGTGCCGGATTTATTTATTTGCATACTCGCGTCTGAGTTTGGAGGTTTTACGCATCTATCTGCGAAAAATTAAACCGATGTCTCTTTCTGAGGGCAAATCTTTTCTATCAGCTCGTATAGAGCGCCGACATCGACAAGGGTATCCCTGCAAGGTCCGTTAGGTCTCATATTGGGCAGACCGTAAACAAAAAGCGGAAAACTGTCTATGATTCCCGAACTTAAATCTCTTTCGCATGCAACGGCTATAACGGCTTTAGGCCGCTTTTCCTCTATAACCCTGCGAGCAAGCGTACCTCCTGTAGCGACGGCCATAAATATGCCTTTCTTTTTTGAAAGCGCCGCAAGCTCTTTTATGTTGCATTTTCCGCAATTCAAGCAGTTATTTATATCTTCGGTAATTTTAGCCTTGCAGTTATGGAGCTGAAGACAGTGGGGGAGCAGGATTAATATTCTGTCGAAAGCTACGTTTTTATTTAACGAAAAAAGAAGAAAATTGTTTATTTCGACAAACGAAGCCTGCATTTTATCTCTATTTATCCTGAATACGGAAGTGATGAAAAATGCCATCGGATAAAGAATTTTTATCAAAATATAGCGCGCAGGATAAACAAGAAAAGATTTTCCGCCGTTTTTGCGCCTGCCTATCAAACCGGCAAAAAAAATCAGAATAACCAAAAGCAGTACAAAATCTAAAGCAAAAAAAATATATAACGGCAAATATGGGCTGATTTTTTCCAACCCGCCGGATATTATCCAGAAAAGAAGCAGAAATACGGATAAAATAACAATGAGAGAAACTGATATTATCTTCAAAAAATAAACATGTTCTTTTTTTAAAGACATATTGAGTCGCCCTGTTTTATTCTAAATCCGTTGACGATATCGTTATAGCCCATAACGTTCCTGCCTTCCGGTTTAAGCTTTACCAGCCGTATATAAACCCCTTTTTTTTGGGTGGAAATAATAAGTCCCGTTTTGTTTGCGACGACAGCCGTACCGGGAATAATATCGGCTTTAGAAGATATTTTTTCTATTTCTTTTTTATAAATATCCGAAAAACCGCCGCAATAATCAAAATATTCGAATGTTGGGCGTTGCAAGTCTTTTTTTTCGCACGCATCATCGACTATTAACTCTGCTTCCAATACTTTTACGTTTTTGTTTTTAAAAATAAAAAAAGCTCCTCCCGCTTCGGAAAAAGCCCTTATTTTTGCATATATAGCATCAGGTTCTTCCTTGGAAAAATCTATGCGCAATTCTTCCTGCTTTATTAAAGCGGTTAAATCATGCGCCGTATCGCCTTCTTTTTTTGCCGAATCCTGAGCATATCCGCATTTAAAAAAATTTATTCTATGGCTATATACAGTCTCTACGACTCCGGAAAGCAGAAGAGAACCGGCTGATGATAATTTTTCGTAAAGACCGGAAAAGTTTTCGTTTTTGTCTAAAGGAATTCTTTGCTGAGCCGCTAAAGGGCCGGTATCTACGCCTTCATTCATAGCCATTATAGTAACTCCGCCGAATTTCATCCTTTTTAATATCGTATAGTGTATGGGGCTTGGACCCCTTAAATTCGGCAAAAGAGAAGGATGCAGATTTAATACTCCGTATATGGGTATGTTTAAAATATCCGGCGTAAGAATAAGCCCGAAAGCGACGACGATTATAATATCCGGAGCAAGGGTTTTTAAAAAATCCGTTTCTTCGGCGTTATTTTTAAATGTTTTAGGCGTCCTTAAATCAATACGGTTTTCGCGGGCAATTTTTTCGACCGGCGATTCAATGTATTCTTTTTTTTTAGAATCCCATACGGGGGGCTTTGTATAAACTGCCTGTATATCTACGATGCCGTTTCCCTGAAGCTTCAACATATCAAGCAGTGAATATGACGCAATTTTGGGCGTCCCCATAAAAACCGTTTTAAGAGGCAGCATGCTCTAATTTCTTTTTTTTCTTAAGCGAAGCGTTATATAAGGAACGTTTTAGCGGAGAAACTTTATCTATAAATAAAATTCCGTCGAGATGGTCTATTTCATGCTGAAAAGCTATAGAAAGTAAATCTTTTGCTTCCATTATAAACTCATTTCCCGAAATATCGTATGCCCTGACTTTTATTTCAAAAAATCTATCTACGTCTGCATTAAAATTAGGGATAGAGAGGCACCCTTCTTCATAGGTCGTCTTTCCCTCTTTAAATATTATTTCCGGATTTACGGCTATTATTAAGTCTTTATTTGCCGTAATAATATTATCTTCGCCGAGCGAAAACGATATTTCCTTATCTTTTTTTCTGGCTAAGTCTAAAACTATTATACGTTTATTTATACCCGCCTGCGTAGCCGCAAGCCCGATACCGTCAGCTTTATACATAGTATAAACTAAACTTTTAATCAAAGAAACATTGTTTTTAATATCGCTGATTTCAATAGGACTTGCTTTAACCCTCAATTTTGGGTCGGGATATTTTAAGATATTTAAAAATTCCATTGCCGAAATTACTGCATAACCTCCCTTATATATATTTTTACCGCCTATTTTATTTTATTAAAATTCAGGCTTTTTTGATAAATTATAAGTCCGTGAAGAGTAAGAGGAAGATTATATAAGTGTTCCGTAGCCGCATTAGGCAATCCCTTCTTAACGAGTCTTGGAGGCACTTTTAAAGCGGCAAATCCGGCCGGAATCTTTTTTCTTTTGACCCTCAAAAGCGGACCGTGTTTGAGGGGATGCGGTATCGCGTTCTGCGGAGTAATAGAATACATTCCGTTAATTCTTGCCGCTTCGAACCATATACCGTTAGCCCAGTAATAATATTTTTTTTTATAAAAATAATAAACCTTTTGATTTTTTTTGTTTATATACGCCTTTAAATTTTTGGAGATTTTGAGTATTATATACATCTTGCCTTCGGTATAATATTTCTTTTTTTTGCTTTTCTTAACTGCGGACGTATGCCCGTTTAGCACGGAGGCTGAAAATGCCGAACACTCCGCTGACGGAATAACGTAAAATGAGACCGAAATTAAAAACATCGATACGGCGGCTGCAAAAAACAAAAAATATTTTATAGGTCTATCCGTCACGCTTTTACGCATTTTTACCTCTCTATTTAATATTTTATTTTTTTATATATTTATTATATACGTTATCGGCTGTAAAAATCAATTTTTATATTTTTTTCAATATTTTTCTTGACTTTATATTTGAATAAGATATATAAATATTATGATATAGAACAAATCAAATTTTAAATAAAAAGGAGAGATTAAATGTTTAAAAAAATTTTATGCCCCGTCGATTTCAGCGACACGTCAATGGATGCCGCAAATAACGCAATTAAATTTGCTTCCGAAATTAAAGCGGAAATAACGTTTATTCACGTTATAGATGTTCAAACTCTGCAAAATATAGCGGATTTATCCGGCGGCGGCATAAACGACCTTGATCTTTTAGTAGCAGAAGAAAAGCCGGTACTGAGCAAGCTTAAAGACGAAGCCGAAAAAAAAGGCATAAAAGTTAATACCGTTTTGACGCACGGCGAACCGGTCAATATAGTTTTAAACGAGATTAAAGAAGGCGGATTCGACCTGATAGTTATGGGAACGCACGGAAAAAAAGGACTGACCAGATTAGTGCTGGGTTCTATGGCGGAAAGCATCGTAAGGCAATCGAATATTCCTGTGCTTTTATACCACTGCACCGGTCAAAAATGCTGAATTCAAAATAATTTCTGAAAATATTTTTCTAAATTTCAAATATCGTAATAATAAAAATGGAGGGCGTAAACAAAATATGCGTTACGATCCTCCATTTTTTATACATTAATAAAATTTAATTCTGCAAACGATAATATACATCTATCTCTTTTTTTATTGCTTATTAGCGTATCCTTCCATGACTTTACCTAGAAAAACCGCTTCCGGAACCGCGCCTACCACTTCGGCGGATTCGTTCATTACCGTTTTAGGCACGCTGAAAACCTCATATTTATCCGAAAGATTAGGAAATTCTTGAATTTCTATTACATCTGACGTAATATTTTCGTTTACTATAGCAAAATTGTGTGCAAGAACCGCCGCCGGCGGACAATGAGGTCAGGTAGGGGTAACGAAAACCTGAATATTATAAGGTTTAATTATTTCTTTTAATTTTTCGACGGTTTTTTCAGAGAGACCGGTTTCCTTGGTAGAAACGTTAATTATTCCGTTTACTAAGGTCATGAATTCATGGCCTGCCGGCATACCGTAAAATCTGACTCCGTAATCTTTATCGCCTTCTATAACTATAGCCGGAGTTCTTTTTATGCCGTAAAGTTTAACTTTATCGGTATCTTTGTCGAAGTCGTATTCTTCCAAACTTAATTTATCGCTTAACCCTGCAACCTCGGTTAATATATCTTTAACCTCTTTGCAATAAAGGCAGGCATCTTCGGCTTTAAAAAAAATTAACTTAACGTTATTTTTTAATTTTCCGCTAAAATCTTTTTTCAGGAACTCGGTATCCTGTTCGCTTAATAGAGGCATTTTTTCTCCTTTTTTTTATTTATTAAATTTTAAGCTGTAATTAATATTATACTATTTTTGATACTTATTTTGCAAACCCAAAATTGCCGATTTTCATTCATTATTGCTTTATTTTATCTAACTTTACAACTTTCTATCGGCAATTTTAAGCAAATATTTATTGATTTTTTTTTGAAATATGATATAAATATAACATGCAGCCAAAATTACATAATTATTGCATAGATAAGACGTTCGAGCTTCTTTACAACGATTCTAAATTCAGCGTTATCGATACTCTTCTCGATAAACGCATTTCCGGCATTAAAGCGGATGAAAGAATCAAACTTATGCATCACGGCTCATACATAATAGACAGGCTTGCTATAAAAAAACTAAGAGTTCATTGGTTCGGAGGGCATTATCTTTATCCGCACTCCCATGCCGGATATATCAGCGGTTTTTCCGATGCCGGAACCAAATGCGTTCAGCTTTTCAATATAGCACTGAAAGATTGGGAGAAAGGGAAATTTAAAAAATCGTTTATAAACCTCGGCGGCGCGGTTCATCTTGTTCAAGATTTATGCATCCCTTTTCATACAACAAATCTTGCGCTAAAAAAACACGTTCTTTTTGAAAGATGGATGTCTTCTCACTATTTAGAAACAAATTTAAAATTAGAAAAGGGAGTATATAAATTTAAGCCTTTAAGAGGGCATTACAGGGATGCTCATCCTTTCGGATGGGTGGATTATAATGCCCACAATTCTTCGCTTTATTTGCCGGAGTTGCTGTACACAAAGACCAAATTGGAATATTTTAACGCAATGAACAGAATTTTACCTGAAGCCGTAAAAACTTCCGCCGGTTTTCTCGAACTTTTCGCAAATAAAGCCGCGAAACTGCAAAAGCGCTAAACAAGCGATATATTTACAAAAAATATTAAGTTTAAAGAATGTATAATAACCGTGTTTAAAAAAAAACCGGCGACTTTTGTTCCCGTAAAAGAAAATTATCCTATAAATTATCAATATAACGAAATTCACGGCGGAAATATTCTCGACTACGGATACGAAAGCGGCATAATCGACTTTTCAGCCAATATAAACCCGCTTGGATTAAGCCAAAAAGCATCGGAAATTTTAAAAGATTTCAAAAAATTAAAATTTTTTACGGAAAATTATCCAAAAAACTATCCCGGACTTTTCATAAATGCCTTATCGTTTTATCACGGCATAGAAAAACAGTTTATATGCGAGGGCGCAGGAGCTTCGGAACTTATATTTAATATTACCGCACAATTAAATCCTAAAAACGTAATAATAGTAGAACCTTCATTTTATGAATATGAAAGAGCAGCTCTTTCAATAATTTCAAAGCCAAAAATTTTTCATATAAATACATATTTATCTGAAAATTTTGAACTGAAAGAAAAAAGTTTATCTAAGCTGACTAACTGCATAAGCGAAAATATAGGCGAAAACGATGCCGTATTCATAGCAAGCCCTTCAAATCCTGCAGGAAATATAACTCCGCTTCCAACCATAACCGCAATATTAAAAAAACTTAAAGAAAAAAAAGCTTTTTTGATATTAGACGAATCATTTATGGATTTTTGCGAAGATTTTTCGGCAAAACATTTTATTGAGGGAACAAGTTTGGACGATAAAGAATTAAACGGAACGGATAAATTCGACAACTTAATAATAATCAGGTCTATGACTAAGTTTTTTGCTATGCCCGGACTTAGGATAGGCTACGCATTTGCAAGCCCGTTTCTAACCGAACGGCTGTCTGAATCGTCCGTCCCATGGAAAATCACGTCTCTATCCGAACAGACAGCTTATTTATCAATATGCGACGACGATTATATTTTACGCTCCAGATTGAAAATTAAAGAATTAAAAAAAGATTTTGAAAATAAATTAAAAAAAATAGGGTTTTTAAGAATAATACCCGGCGCTGCTAACTTTTTTTTAATTAAAATAAATGATGAAGGCTTAAATGCGGAAAACCTTAAAAGTTATCTTTTAGAAAGCGGTATTTTAATAAGAAACTGCGGCGGCTACAGAGGTTTAAACGACAAATATTTCAGGATAGCCGTAAGAAAAAAATCGGAAAACGATTATTTTATAAAGCAGTTAAAAAAATTAAAAATTTGAATGAAAATAGTCGTAAATATTTTTTGCCGTCGTTTTATTTACGCCTTCAATCGCAGACAATTCTTCTATTGAACATTTTTTTATACTTTCTACGCTTCCAAGCTCTTTTATTAAATTGCCGTAAATTTTTTTTCCTACTCCGCCTATATTTAGCAAATCAGAAGTAATCAGGGACTTTGCCTTAATTTTAGAAAAATAAGAAACCGCAAACCTGTGCGCCTCGTCTCTTAGTCCCATAAGCATTAAAATCTGTTCTTTGTTTTTGCCGAAATTCACCTCGTTTTTCCTGTTAGGAAGATAAATTTTATCGATGCCGCCTTTTTCGTAAGGGTCTGTTTTGCTTTTTAAATTGTTATGATTATGTCCTGCATAATTATTATAAGTATAAGCGTCTTTTGACTTTGCAATCGCAATAAGCGCCGGCATATCTTCTTTTTTTATATTCTCCGACTCTGTAAACTCTTTAGCGGCTTTAACGAGAACGTTAAGCTGCCCTTTTCCACCGTCAACCATAATTACGTCGGGAAGAGGGTCTTTTCCCGACGCGGCGCCTTTAAAACGCCTGCTTAACGCTTCATACATCATGGCATAATCGTCCGGAGTATTTTTGGTTTGAATCCTGTAACGCCTGTATAAAGAGGTATCTTTTTCGCCGTTTTTTAAAACGGCTTTCGAAGCTACGGCATATGTGCCTGAAATATTGGATATATCGAAACATTCTATGATTTCGGGAATTTTGTTTAAGCGCAAAATATCTTTTAATATTAACAGTTTCTTAGAATTAGCGTTATCTTTACTGTTTATATAATGCCTTTTATTTATATCTCTATCGTTAACTGCTCCAGCCGACCCGGCGTTTTCTTCCGTTTTGTAAGCGGGCTTTGCGTCAGACGCATTGCCGGTTTCCGAATCTTCTCCGTTTTTTTCAAAAAAATTCTTTTTTGCGTTTTCGGAAGCCATTTGGATTACCGTGTCATATCTGTTTTTATTTCTCTTTAAACTTTCTGAATCGACTATTTTGACTTTCTTTCCCGAATATTTTTTAATATACCCGTAAAGGCTTTTTTTATTCTCTTCGTCAATTATAACGGAAACATATATCTCGTCGGGAATATCGGCATTAATTTCTAAATTTTTAACGTAGTATCTGTCCAAAAAGGCGGAAAGCATTTCGGCGTCGTTAAGATAAGCATTTTTAAAAAAGAAATTTTTCGTGCCGGTAACCCTGCCGTTCCTTATAATAAGCACGGTTATGTCTATTTTGTCGTTTTGCGAATAAAAACCGGCCGCGTCTATATCTTTTTCTTCGTTAAACACTACGGCCTGTTTTTCGTTTATTTTAATTATAGCGTTTATTTTATCCCTTAATTTTATCGCCGCTTCGAAATTTAATTCTTTAACGCGATTATCCATCGATTGTTTCATATCTCTTATTAACTGCCTGTTTTTGCCCTCTAAAAGCATCGTAATGCCCTCTATAGATTTTTTGTATGCGTTTATATCTGCAAAGCCGCAGCACGGCCCGGAACATCTTTTAATTTGATAATAAAGGCAAGGTTTTTTCTTGGCGGCGCAGGAATTAAACTTATTGTCGGTGCAAGTCCGCATTTTAAAAATTCTGTTGACGGTTTTTATGGTTTCGTTTACCGCAAAAGCGCTTGAATACGGACCGAAATAAAGTCCGTCGCCTTTTTTGAAACTTCTTGTTTTAATTATATAAGGAAAACCGGTTTTTGAATCGGCTATTTTTATGTAAGGATATGACTTATCGTCTTTAAGGCTTATATTGTATTTCGGCTTATATTGCTTTATAAGAGTGTTTTCCAGTAAAAAGGCTTCCAATTCGTTGCCGGAGATTATAGTTTCTATATCGTTTATTTTTGAAACTAAATGCTCCGTTTTTACGCCTGAATTTTTGCCGGAAAAATACTGGGAAACTCTTTTTTTTAAATTTTTTGCTTTACCTACGTAAATTACTTCTCCGTTTATATTTTTCATAATATAAACGCCTGGCGAACCAGAAATGCCTTTAATTTTGCTAAGTAAATCTTCGTTCATAAATATATATACCTAATTCTGAGAAAAGGCGTCAGATTAATTTTTCGCGAACCACCCCGTCGGCCTTTAGCCGACACCCCTCCTTTTTCAAAGGAGGGGAGCTATTAAACCTTATCCATTAAAAGCATATTTTTTTTGATGTTGTTGATTTCGTCTCTAACGCGCGCCGCTTCTTCAAAATTAAGCTCTTTTACCGCTTTTTTCATTTTTTTGGTTAAATTTTTAATAAGTTTTTCGGCTTCTTTAGTATCTATTATAAGGGGTGAATTTTCGTCGAAACCGCCGGATAAATCTATGTAATCCTGCTCAAATATCGTAGTCAAAAGTCCCGCTATGTTTTTTTTAATAGTTTTCGGAGTAATATTATTTTCTTTGTTATAAGCTTCCTGAATTTTCCTTCTTCTTTGGGTTTCGGAAATTGCGAATTTCATAGAATCCGTAATATTATTGCCGTAAAGTATTACTTTTCCTTTAATATTTCTTGCCGCCCTGCCTATAGTCTGGACAAGCGAAGTTTTGGAGCGCAAAAAACCTTCCTTATCCGCATCTAAAATTCCGATTAGTTCTACTTCCGGAATATCAAGTCCCTCCCTAAGCAGGTTTATGCCCACGAGTACGTCAAACTCTCCAAGTCTTAACTCTCTTATTATTTTAAATCTTTCTAAAGAATCTATATCGGAATGAAGATATTTTGCCTTTATGCCGCTGTCGATAAGAAACTCGGAAAGGTCTTCGGACATCCTTTTGGTGAGCGTGGTTACTAGCGCCCTGCCGCCTCCTGCAACCGTTTTTTTTATTTCCCCTATTATATCGTCAACTTGATTTGTTTCCGGCCTGACTTCTACTTCCGGATCTATTAATCCGGTAGGGCGTATTATCTGCTCGACTACCTGTGAACTTACGCTAAGTTCGTAGTCTGCCGGAGTCGCGGAAACGAAAATAAGATTTTTTATATGCGACGAAAATTCCTCGAAATTAAGAGGGCGGTTGTCTAAAGCGCAAGGCAGCCTGAAACCGTATTCGACCAATGTAGATTTTCTCGAAATATCTCCGTTATACATCCCTCTTATTTGCGGAATGCTGACATGGGATTCGTCTATCATAATTATAAAATCTTCGGGAAAATAGTCTAAAAGCGTCGGCGGCGGTTCTCCTTTTTTTCTTCCGGTCAAATGCCTCGAATAGTTTTCTATTCCGGAGCAGTACCCCATCTCCTGCATCATTTCAAGATCGTACATCGTCCGCTGTTCCAACCTTTGAGCTTCTACAAGTTTGCCGAGGGCTTTAAGCTCCATAAGCCTTTCCTTCAATTCTTCTTTTATGGTTTTAACCGCGCTTTTCATAGTAACTTCATCCGCCACGTAATGGGAAGCCGGATATACGGCAACTTTGGAAAGCCTGCGGGTTATAACCCCTCTTAACGGATCTATTTCCGCAATCATCGTAACTTCGCTGCCGAAAAATTCTATTCTTATGGCAGTCTCTTCTTCGTACGCCGGAAAAACATCGACTATATCTCCCCTCACCCTGAACGTGCCGCGATGAAAATCGATATCGTTTCTTTCGTATCTTATATCCGTCAGCTTGCCGAGTACATCGCTTAAATTTATCTCATCCCCTTTTTTCACCTCAAGCAGCATATTGGCGTAGCTTTCCGGCGAACCTAAACCATAAATGCAGGATACCGAAGCAACCACTATTACGTCTCTTCTGGAAAGTATAGACCTTGTAGCGGAATGTTTCATTTTATCTATCTGGTCGTTAATAGCAGAATCTTTTTCGATATAAAGGTCTTTGGAAGGAACGTAGGCTTCAGGCTGGTAATAATCGTAATAGCTTATAAAAAATTCTACCGCGTTTTCCGGAAATAGGTCTTTAAATTCTGAATATAGCTGTCCGGCAAGGGTTTTATTGGGCGCTATTATAAGAGCCGGCCTTTGCAGTTCTTTTATGATGTTAGCCATCGTAAAAGTTTTACCTGAACCGGTTACCCCTAAAAGCGTCTGATAACGAAAATTTTTCTTTTCTATCCCGTCGGTCAACGCTTTAATAGCTGCGGGCTGATCGCCTGCGGGACTGTTTTCGGAAACAAGATTAAATAAATCCATAATGCTATATTATAACATTTTTGGCGGTTTTAAAACAAACGGGGGAATTACCCAAAATTACCGATATATTGCTAATTTCTTTAAGTTTCAATAATACTTGCTTTCGCTGAAATGCAGGAATCAAATTAAGGCAAAAGGCGTCGGATTTTATTTTCCGCATCCGGAAAAGTCAATATTAACGCATAAAATTCATTGCGGAAAATTAATCTGACACCTTTTGCTCGATTGAAGGAATATCGTCTTTGTCGAACTTAGAGGCATCTATCGTTTTAGAAGTTTTTGCGCCGAGAAGCCTCATTTTTTCAAGTCTGGACATTATATTGCCTTTTCCGGACGAAAGAAGACTTTTTGCGTTATTATAGGATGCAGACGTTTTTTCTATAGAAGTTCCTATATCTTCCATGCTTTTAGCGAAAGAACAAAACTTATCGTAGAGATGACCGGCGAGCACCATTACTTCGGCCGCTTTCTCCTGGCTTTTTTCCTGAATCCATAAATTATAAACTATTTTCAAAATCAGCAAAATAATGGAGGGTGTAGCTATTATAACTTTTTTTCCGTATGCGTATGCCAAAAGATCCCTATCGTAGTTTACGGCTGCGGTATATGCAAACTCTATCGGTATAAACATAATAACCGAATCTAAGCTTTTTAATCCGTATAGAGCGGTATATTTTTTGTCGCTTAACTCGTTTATATGCCTTTTAATTGAAAGAATATGCGATTTAAGAAATTTTTCGGGGTCGTCATCCGAATTAGAATCGGATTTAACGTAAACCGCCGAAGAATCTGCACCGCTTCCGTATGCCAAACTCATATATTTTTCGTAATCCGTTAAAGAAACTTTTGAGTCGATTATTAAATCCCTGTCCTTGGGAAGATGCACTATAACGTCAGGCCTCAAATTTATTTTTTCGTCCATTTCGTTTACGGTTTTTACGGTCTTCTGGATTTCGTACTGCATTCCTTCTATGAGTTCTGAATATTCCAAGAGCTGTTCCAGTATCATCTCGCCCCAGTCGCCCTGAACCTTTCCGCTGCCTCTAAGCGCCGAAGTCAGATTGTCGGTCGTCTGCTTCATAACGTCTTGAGTATCTATGAGTTTTTTAATTTCGTTTTGAAGCGAAAACCTTTGCTTAGACTCTTTATCGTAGGTTTCCTCAACTTTTTTTTGGAACTCCAGAATTTTTTCGGAAAGAGGGCTGAGTATGCCGCTAATGCTGTCTTTATTTATTTCTATAAGTTTTTTACTTTTTTCTTCCAGTATTTTTGAGGACAAATTTTCAAAAGCCTGTTTAGAATCTATAAATTCATCTTTTTGGCGTTTTAATCTGTCTTCGTAATCGGATTTAATATTTTCTATTTTTTCAAGAAGGTTTTTGTTCTCGGTTGATATTTCCGAAATTTTTGCAAACAAATTTTTATTTTCTTCTCTAAGATTTTCGGTTAGAACGGCTGCCGAATTAAGCTCGGCGCCCAAAGCCTCAAGCCTTGAGTTTAATGATTTAAGTTCTTCTTCCTGCGTTATAGTTTTTTTTATAAGTCCGTCTTTTTCATCGCGGCTTGCGTCTATTAATCCGTCGACGGTCTTTTTACTCTTTTTTACGTACAAAACAAAATAAACGGCAAGAATAACCGAAGCCGCAAAAAAAATAACAAACAGCGATAAAAAAAGGTATGTAATAAGCATTTTAAATTCAGCGCCTGCCGTGCGCCAATCCTATTATTTGATAAATACCGTCAAATCCGTTTTCCGCCAAATAATTTTTTAATCCGGCGGAAATTTCCGGTATTATTTTTGGATTTACGAAAGAGTAGGTTCCGACGGCTACCGCCGCAGCTCCTGCAAGAAAAAATTCTGCGGCATCCTGCCATGAACTTATGCCGCCCATGCCTATAACAGGGATTCTTACTGCGTTATAAACATCGCCTACAAGTTTAATAGCTACGGGTTTAACTGCCGCTCCCGAAAGTCCGCCGTATCCCCTGCTAAGTTTAAATTTTTTGGTTTTTATGTCTATGCTTGCCGCAGGCAGAGTATTTATTAAAGAAATAATATCCGCTCCGGCTTTTTCGCAAACCTCCGCTATAAAGGATATATCGGCAACCATAGGAGTCAGCTTTACTATTAACGGAATTTTGCCGGCGGTGCTTTCCTTTACGGAAGAAACGAGTTCATAAACTACTTCAGGATCGGAACCGAAAGACCTGCCGCCTTCCTTTATATTGGGACATGATATGTTTGCTTCTATGGCGCTTATACCTTCAGTTTCCGCCAATTTTTTTGCGAGTATGACATATTCTTCTATGCTGCTTCCGTAAAAATTAACTATTACGGGTTTATTTAAAGTTTTTAAAAACGGCATTTTAGCTTCTATAAATTTATCGTATCCGACGTTCTGAAGTCCTATCGAATTAATCATGCCGCATGAAGTTTCGCAAATTCGCGGCATTTCGTTTCCTTTAGACGGATTAAGAGAAATTCCTTTAGTGACGAGAGCTCCGAAATTATTATATTCTATAATATCGAAAAATTCTTCTCCGTATCCGAATGTGCCTGAGGCAGGCATAACGGGATAGTCCAATTTTAATTTTCCGAGTTTTACGGAAACGTCGGGGATAATATTCTGAACACCGTCTATAGCCGATGAATACGTGCGGGAATTGCTTCGCTCTGCTCGCAATGACTGCTCCGAGCCGGCATCGGAATGACTGATTCCCTGCGTTAGCAATGGCTGGCCAGAATCGGTGCCGCCGTCTTTACCTGTTTTTCCGGTTTTGCTGATAGAATCGGGGTTATTTTCATTTTCCGGAATGAAAATTTCGGAGGCGTAAAAAACGGGTCCGTCTTTACATACTCTTTTATACTGAAATTCAACGCTTTTGCCGCCGCCGTCCGAAGTTATGCCTTCGTTTATATTAGTTTTCACTACGCATCCTAAACATACGCCTATGCCGCATCCGAAACTTTCTTCGAGAGATACCTGCAGTTTTCCGGAAAGCCCGTCCGCGGAAAATTTGGAAATTACGTAATTAAGCATAGGTTTAGGTCCGCAGACATAAAAAGACGTATTTTCCGAATTTTTATAAGCGCCTATATTTTCGTAAAGCAAATCTACGACATTGCCTTTATAGCCGAAAGAGCCATCGTCGGTAGCAAAGTAAACTTCGTCGAACATAGCGTGAATGCTGTGCCTGAAATAAAGTTCTTCGGCTTTTTTCGCTCCGTAGTATAAAACGGTTTTGCCGCAACTTACGGATTCTTTGTCTTGAGCGGGAGATTGAACTGCCGAAGATAAGGGTTCTCCTAAAAAAAGCGGAATAGTATGCAGGGGCGCTATGCCTATGCCTCCGGCGATCAGAACGTTAATGCCGGCGTTTTCGTTTTTAAACCCGTTTCCCAAAGGACCGGTAACGTCTAAATAGGCTCCTTCCTTAATATTGCTTAATATCTCCGTGCCTTTTCCGAAAACCCTGTATAAAATTTCAAATTCCGAATCGTTAAATTTATTGAATATCGAAAAAGGCCTGCTCAAAAGGGGGTTTAGTCCGTCCGGGTTAATTTTAAGCATAACAAACTGCCCCGGCTTAAAATTTGCCGCGATAAAATCGTCTTTTATTCTTAAAATATAAGTGCCTTCGGTATCTTTTATTTTTCTATTTACGGTAACGAGACATTTTTCGCTTACGATTCTTTTACCATGCATAAAGCGTCTTCTCCGTTGTCTTCATAATAGTTTTTTCTTAACATAAATATCTTAAAACCGAATTTTTTATATAAATTAATTGCGGTAATGTTTGAGGTTCTGACTTCTAGAAAGAAATATTTTATTCCGGCTGCTTCCGAATTTTTTTTTATTACCGTGCTTAACATTAAAGAGCCTACGCCTTTAGACTGTATTTCTTTAGAAACCGTTATATCGAGTATATGCATTTCGTCTAAAACGTTATAATAAATAAAAAAACCGGCGATTAACGATTGCAATCCTATTTTTAAGGCGGGATCTATGTCTTTTTCGGTGAATTTTTTTAAAGCAAGCCGGTTATCGCCGCCGTCTGCATCGCCTGAATCGGAATAGCATATTAAAAATCCCGAGCCTTCGCGTTTCAGCTCTTCGTCAAACATTTTTCTGTCCCATACGGTCTGCGAAGACTCCATGTGTATATCGAACATCCTGCCGATAAGATATTCCGTCAGAATATCGTTCCCTCCGTTATTTCCCGAAGGCATCGAATTTAATTCTTTCAGGTCTAAAAAATTTATTTTCACGTCTTTCTAATAATTAACGATATCTTTATATGATGTCTTAGCGCGGTTTTCAATAAACGGCCAGTTTTCTCTCGCCGATTTGACTTCATTAGTGTCGATGTTATAAATAACGGCGCATTCGTTTATTCCGGCAAAATCGTTTATTATGCTTCCGTCGGGGGAAACGCAAAAAGACTTTCCGTAAAAATCCAGAGGCTTATCCCTGCCTACCCTGTTAACCCTTAAGATATATAAACCGTTAAGAAAAGCCGTAGCCGATATAGACAAAAACCATTTACCGTTAGTATTAAATGCCGATGCCGTCGGAGCAAAAATAATATCCGCTCCTTTAAGCGCCAAAATCCTTGCCGATTCAGGGTAAAAATTATCCCAGCCCATCTGTATTCCGATATTGCCGTATTTAGTTTTAAAAACGGGAATTTCGGCGCCGCTCGAAAAATAAGACTTTTCCTTATAATATTCTAATTCCGGAAGATGTATCTTGCGATAAACGCCTATGAGCCCGCCTTCTTCATCTATAACGGCGGAGCTGTTGTAATATTTGTTTTCTAATTTTTCAAAAAAAGGAACTATCGTTACGATATTAAATCTTTTTGCCTGTTCCCTGAATAAACTTATAGTTTTTCCGCTTAAATCTTCGGCCGTTTTATAGTGCGCCTCCATATCGTCGATAGAAGTATTCTGCAAAAACCAGTTCATTAGAAAAAGCTCAGGAAAGCAGACTATATCGGCTTTATTTTTAGCCGCCATAGCCAAGAAATCTATAGCTTTAACAGCTGATGAATGTATATCCGCGGAAGGAAACATCTGTACGCCGCAAATTTTAATTCTCATATGCCCGATTTTAAATTTTAAATAATTTTAAAATTACAAAATATACACAATATTGTATATTGTATATATTTTGTAATATATTTACAATCTTTCGTCAAGTTTTAAGGAGTCCCCTTGATTCTTTTTTTCTGTCGTTTTCGGTTAATATTTTTTTCCTAAGACGTATAGACTTTGGCGTAAATTCCACAAGCTCGTCGTCTTCTATGAATTCTAACGCATATTCTATCGACAGTTTTATAGGCGGAGTAAGCGTTATCATTTCGTCCGACGCCTTCGACCTCATATTAGTAAGCTGTTTTTTCTTGCAGGGATTTACAGTTATATCTCCGGGCTTGGAATGTATTCCTATTAACATCCCTTCGTAAACTTCGTCCTGCGGGGAAACAAAAAGGCTTCCTCTGTCCTGCAGATTAAACAAACCGTAGGAATTGGCTTCTCCGTTTTCCATTGAAATCATTACTCCGTTTTTCCTTGGGGAAATATCGAAAGCATATTCGTCGAATTTATAAAAATTATGATTCATAGTGCCTGTACCTTTAGTCATAGTGAGAAATTCATTATGAAATCCCATTATGCTTCTCGAAGGTATGACAAATTCTAGGTAAGTATTGCCGTTATCGTCTTTAGTCATATCGAGAAGATTGCCTTTCATGGAAGAAAGCCTTTCAAGAACTCCTCCGGTAAATTCGTCTTTTACCGTAATGTATAAAAGCTCGTAAGGTTCCATTTTTTTGCCGTCTATCTCTTTTATCACGCCCTTAGGCTTAGAAACGGCAAATTCAAAACCTTCCCTTCTCATTTTTTCTATTAAAATCGAAAGATGAAGAAGCCCCCTGCCGTAAACGTCGAATACCGTTTCGTCTCCGGTTTCGACTACTTTTAATCCGACGTTGTTAGACACTTCTTTGAAGAGTCTTTCCCTTAGCTGTCTCGTTGTTACCAATTTTCCTTCTTTTCCGCAGAAAGGGCTTTTGTTTACTATAAAATTAACGAGTATTACAGGCTCGTCTATTTTTATTCTCTGAAGAGGCGCTATCGGTTTGTCGTTAACTATATAATCTCCTGCATTTACGCCCGTTAAACCTGCCACTAAGGCGATGTCTCCTTCGTTAATTTCATCGGTTTCAGTTCTTTTTAATCCGTCGAACAGAAAAATCTTGTTGGGTTTTGTTTTTATCAATTCATCCTTGGCGTTATAAAGATAAACCGAATCGTTTACTTTGAGCTTTCCGGCTTTAACTATGCCTATAGCCGTAGCTCCGAGAAAATCGTCGTGGCCTATGCTAGTGACTAAAAATTCAAGTTCCGGTTTATTAAGTATAGGAGGATGGGGTATAAAATCTATTATCGCATCGAAAAGAGGATTAAGCTTGTCTTTAAATCTTTCTTCGCCTTGAACTTTTAAATCTTTAATAGCGTAACCTTCTTTTGCGGAAGCATAAATTACCGGAAAATCCAAATTTACGTTTTCCCCGCCGAGCTCTAAAAAAAGATCGTAAACCATTTCCAGCACTTCTTCCGGTCTCGCCCCGGGTCTGTCTATTTTATTAATGACAAGCAGTACGTGAAGGTTGTATTCAAAACATTTTTTAAGAATAAACCGGGTCTGAGGCATAGGTCCGTCGAAAGCGTCGACGAGAAGCAGAACTCCGTCCACCATTGCAAGTACCCTTTCTACTTCGCTGCCGAAATCTCCGTGACCGGGAGTATCGACTATGTTAATTCTGTAATCTTTATATTTAATGCCGGTGCACTTCGATAAAATGGTTATTCCTCTTTCTTTTTCTAATTCGTCGCTGTCCATCGCCCTTTCGGAAAGAGCTTCAAAGTCTCTTTTGCTTATGCTTTCTTTTAACATTTTGTCGATAAGCGTCGTTTTGCCGTGATCGACATGGGCAACTACTGCTATATTTCTAATTTTTTCTTGAAAATTCAATTATTTATCCTCCGATTTTTTTTAAATAAAAATACCCCAATAAATTTAATTTATTTACTGGGGTAAATGATTTTAAAACGGTATGCTTTTATTCGCTTGCTAACTTATATATATTATAATTTTTTTGATTTTTTTAATTATACTATTATTTAATGCAAGTGGCGCGCATACTCCGCTTAAAACGATAAACTAGGGATTAACCCTTGGTTACGTTGACAGCCTGCGGTCCTTTTGCACCGTTGGTGATTTCGAACTCTACTTTCTGTCCTTCCGT